>CACZBK010000008.1 GCA_902779395.1 uncultured Lachnospiraceae bacterium
CCCAGTGCCAGAAATCTATATCCAAGTAGTCGATGTAGTCATCGGTACGTCCAAAATCGATGGCTCTCTTCATGCCTTTTGTATTTTCGGCATATCGCATCAGCATAAACATCAGATCCTGTCTGGTAACAAATGCATCCGGTTCAAAATCATCACCCGGTATATAGGGGAAGCCTGCAAGCATATGCATACTCTCTCCCCAGAGTAAAGCAGTTTCATATTTATGCCCTTTAACATCCGTAAAACGGGAAGTCTTTAAGCCTGCCTTAGGCTTACCGGCAAATTCATAGAGCTTTTGAACAGCCTCAGCTCTGGTCAAGAGTCCTTCTTCGGATATCCCAAGGTCTGAATAAGGATAAGGGCTGAGTGAAGGAAGAGTATAGCCGTTTTCATCCATGCTGAGATCTACCACATCATCAAAGCAGATGAACAGCAGGCTGTCGTATCCGACTTCTCCTCCCGTGGTGGAATCGTCCCAGCTGTAATCTATCGTCCATGAATGTATTGCCTTTCCAAGATGTGCCGTTTCATCTTTTTTCTTCCCCTCGTTATATGCCTTCATAAGGAACGGATTCCGGCCGATATTCAATTCTGTCATGCTGCCGTTTCCAAAGGCCTGCAGAAAATGCATATAATGATTATTGGAAAGGTCTATGCTTTCGATGGGACAGCACTCACATATAAGTATCTCAAGCTTCGGATTGTTCGATACATCCAATGAAGTGAGTGTTGAATTATATGCGCAGTTTAATTTGAACAGCTCCGGATTATGACTCAGATCCAGGCTTGTAACATCATTGTCGGCACAGTTGTAATACTGAAGTTCAGGGCACTTGCTTATATCTATGCTGCCCAGCCTCTTTTCCTGAGGAGTCTTCTCATTAATAACATTATTCCATACATCAAGGCGCTTCATCTTAGGGCATACAGTTACATCCAGCTCTGTCAGATGATTGTTGAATGCATCAAGATGCGCAAGCTTGGGACAGTGGCTCAGATCAAGCTCTGTCAGCTCGCAGGTACCGCAGGTCAGATGTTCCAGTTCCTTACAGTTACTAAGATCCAGTTCCTTGATAGGATTGGTATTACACTCGATAAATGCCATCTTGGGAGTATTTGAAAAATCAAGCTCCGTCAGTTCGCAGTCAAAGCAATATACCCATAACAGCTCTTTATTATGAGACATATCCAGCTCTTTTAAAGGATTACCGGAGCACCATATACCGGTAAGTTCAACATTTTTACTGATATCGATCTCAGAGATATTATTGTCTTTACACCAGAGCCCGACCAGTTCAGGGAAAAACTCTATTCCCTTAACAGATGAAACGCCGGATTTCTCGCAGTCTACATTCCTTATATAAAAGATCTCATTCTCATCAAGCGTACCGTTACCGTCTTTGTCATAAGCAGGCCCGGAAATGATGTTTCTGAATGCAGGATCCGGGAAATTAGTTTTATTGATCTTAACAGCCCTGATCTCCGGCTTCTCGGGATTAACCGGCTCATCCGGTATTGTTGTAGGTTCTGCAGGCTTTGTAGGTTCTCCGGGCTTAGTAGGCTCCGCAGGTTTTGTGGGTTCTCCGGGCTTAGTAGGCTCCGCAGGTTTTGTGGGTTCTCCGGGTTTTGTGGGTTCCGCAGGCTTTGTAGGTTCTCCGGGTTTTGTAGGCTCCGCAGGCTTTGTAGGTTCTCCGGGCTTAGTAGGCTCCGCAGGTTTTGTAGGCTCCGCAGGCTTTGTGGGTTCACCCGGCTTTGTAGGCTCTGCAGGTCCGGTCGGCTTTTGAGTCCCTTCTTTCGGGATATCTTCAACTATGCTGAAATACATCCTGCCGGCTTTCTTTGAAGCTGCACTGTTTATCTTTGATATGCCTTTTTTTAACCTTGTAAGGTTTTTTCCTTTATATCCTTTATTTTTTGCTTCTTTCTTATTTACCTTTAATTTTACAGTAAAATAAGCTTTAGAACCTGTCTTCTTATTTTTATGTCCTGTGAATATATATTCTACAACACCAGTAAGACCTTTATAGTTCTCTCCAAAAATATCACGCGCAAACTGATCGAGATTAGTCCTGTTTATTTCCGCTTCCAGATCATAATCTGCCTTGATCTTATTTCCGCTGTATTTTACCACATCATAATAAGAAAACTCTGCATAAAGATCATAAGTTATCTTATTTATCTTTAAGGGTTTAGCGTTGATCATAAAATAGCTGACACTGCTCTTATCAACTGTCGCCTTTTCGGCAGGCGCTTTTGCCGCAGCAGGATGTACCTCACCGCTAATGTCATCTGCATCTTCACTAAAAGAAGGAAGCTCAGCCAAAGCTTCCGTATCTTCAAAAACAACATTATCGCTTACTGTTACAGATGTATCATCAGATGCAAGAACCGGCTGAACAGAACCGATCAGCAGAACCGCAGACAATAGCCCTGCCATAAGCTTTTTTCTCATTTCATCATCCTCCTCATTATCACGGAAGGAACTTCCTCCCTCAAAAATCCATTGAAAATACTACCATACCAAAATATCATTAACAATAATGAGGTAATGAATCAATAATAATATGTCATGGTCAGCGCGTGATCACCCGGTTTCTGCCTTCGGATTTTGCCTTATAAAGGGCACTGTCCATACGTTCAAAGGCTTTGTTCATTTCATCCTCAGCTTCGATTTCCGTAACCCCTATGCTGCAGGTGATATGACCGGCCTTTTCAAACTCAGCTTCTGCAACTTTCTTACGCAGCTCCTCGGCCAGTTCTCCGGCTTTTTCTATCGGAGTATCATAGCAGACAATAACAAATTCTTCACCGCCCCAGCGTCCGAGAACTGCATTCTTATCTTTTATATTCTCATTTAAGATCTCTACAAAATGCTTAAGCGTAACATCTCCAGTGGCATGCCCGTATTCATCATTTATGCCTTTAAAGAAATCGATATCCAGCATCATAACGGATGTCCTGGTTTCATTTTTGGCACGTTCAACCACCGCATTGTTAAACTCGGTCTCTATACGTCCATGATTATACACATCGGTAAGCGAATCCACGGATGCCAGATGTTCATACTTCTTTAACGTCTTACGAAGCTCAACCGAATCTTCATGTATATTCTTTACCATGAAAACGAAACGATAGTCATCGTCATTATTAGTCTCGGCACGGCTGAATATCAGTTTGACCCAGATGAACACGCCTTCAAGGTTCATCATCATGCAGTCAAATGAACAGGTCTGTCCGGGAACATATTTCTTTTTGAGAGTCTCCGGATCAGTCTCCTCAAGGAACTGCGCCTGATACTCCTTTGCTATCATATTTACGATCATCATTCTCCATTCACTGTATTTAAGCTGCTGGTTCACAACCTCATCGGAGATCTCGGTCACGCTGATATTGCTAGTGGTATCCCTGGCAATATCGATATACATGGAGAAAAGATATACATTGGCGTTTATCTGATTGTTTATCTCCTCATCATGGAACATGCTCCTGTCAAGCTCATCCAGAAAGAAAAGATACCTGTCATCACCTAAGGGATATACCATAAACTGTGTAACATGCAGGACATCATCTATCATCAGATTTACCCTTCTGCTGTACTTATCACGGAATTTTCCGGAAGTGGGAATAAATACCTGATAATCCTCTACGATAGTCTGCGAACTGTTATTAAAATGATACCACAGCTTCTCGATAAGATCCGTATAGCTGAAATCATCTCTGACAAAATCCTTAAATATGCCGTTTTTTACCAACGGCTTGATCTTATTTGCATTTGCATCCACAAAAAGGATAGCTCCAACCTTATCCTTATACAGTTCTATAGCTTTTTCCACAGAAAATGTTTCAAGATTGTATTCGGACATATCTAACCCTCCGCACATAATAATGTATGCATTATACCGCAAAAGCAATTAATTTCAAACACATTTTGCTTGTTTTTCTTATTCCATGCTTATTCCCTAAATGGCCGTATTCCCTGCCTTAACTCTTTCAATATCCCTTCGCATTTTTTCCAGAGCCTGTTTTCGCAATTGATTTACTGCATTTTTTTCTGCTGCATCAACACGCTCCGAAGCTTCCTCCAGCCTTCCGCATTTAAGGCAAACCTTGGCAATGAGAAGATTTCCGATATAAGAACGATAAGGATCATCACCTTTTATACAGCTTTGTGCGCATTCCATAGCTTTATCCGAATCGCCTTTCAAAGTATAATACAACGTATAGACTTCGTTTATCATCATATCATAGACCACAGACTTTCCATATTCCTTTTGAAGATACGGTGCTGCATCCTGCATGACCGCCTCAGCACGGAACGGATCATTCAGCTCATCACATATAGCCATCTGCACGTCAAAAAATCCTAAAAAGGAATTTTTATCTATCTTTTTCAGAAATGTCAGCAGATCCTTCAGATTAAGCCGGTTTATACTGTCGATCGCAGCATAAACATTATCGCTAAAAAGATATCCATCCGCCTGAAATATTACATACATTGCAAAGAAACGATACTCCTTATATACCCTGCCCGCAGAAATGATACGGTTGATCTCCTTTTCGGAAAGTTCAAAAAAGCGCTGAGTATATCCGTTTTTGTCGAGTTCCGTCATTATTTCAAGGTGATTTTTTGATATAGGATATGCATTCAGAAAAAAGATCAATAAAAGCAAAGCCGAAAAGAAAGCTGCCACAGCCGCAAAAATAAATTTCAGAAAACCGTTCATATTTGCAAAAAAAGCCAGATCCCATATATCCCACAGATCGAAGAGCAGATATATCGCTATCATGCAAACCGGCCACATAAGAAACATATCGACAATATAAGTTTTCTGCTTATAGCTCATTATATGATCCCCCATTTATCTTTTCAGTCTGATTATAACAAAAGTCCCCGGTATTATCCAAGGACTTTTTAAACATAACGTGATATAATATGATGACGGGTCAAAAGCTCATGAGACGAACATGCATGATCCGGCTCATGATTTTGGGACCCGCACGAACATGAGCAATCCGTAAGCATCATAAAGTGAATCAAAAAACAATTGACCTTAACATCACAATATTATTCATGGAAAAAAAAGTATTTGATCAGGCACTTTCAAATATGAGTTTTGATATGGCGGCAAGAGGCGCCATACGGCATCTTCATGATTCGGGATACACCGCAGCCGAGATTTCCGAAAGATTATCTTATCCGCTAAGTATTCCCCGTATAAAAGAAGAGATTTCCCTGTATGAGGAAGAAAAGTCTTCTCCTGATGCTAAATACGAGTTTATTCGGACCACCGATGCCTACGGCCGCTCTTCCTATAAGCGTGTACGCATAGATGAAGGACGTTCTCCGGAAAAAGGCTCTGACTGAGACTTATCCTCCTCATCCGTCTGCGGCTTAAGAAGCAGGAACTCCTGTGCATACTCCTTAAACGCTTTATCCCAGATCCCGTAAGCAGCTGCTGTTTCGTGGATCAGTCCATCGCTGCACAGCTCCGGAGGAAGGGCTTTTCCGCCGCATTTAAGTGCTGTATTGATATCTATATAGCCCCATCCGTTATCTTCTGCCATTTCTTTTAGCGTAGCATTAAGGATATTGATATTCTCATTTGTAAGATGATTTTTAGCTGCTCCGGGATATGCAGGTGTCATGCTGACCAGATGTATCTCTATTTCCGGAACTTCTTCTATTATCCTTGCAGCAAGATCATAAATCCCCTTTGCAGTATGCTCTACATCCCAGCATATCAGATCATTGGTCCCAAGCATTATAAACACGCGGTCAACTTCCATGGATGAAACACTCTTCCAGACAGGCTGTTTGACACCGCGCCACATAGGATGCAGATTGCTCTCTTCTTTAAGTGCATGAAATGTGGCATAACTGTTGGTAGCCAGGAAGTATCCGTCGGAAGCCAGCGAATCGTAATAATTTACATACATTTTATAGCCGGTCATTACAGAATCACCGATGAATACAGAACGTGAATAGAATTCACGAACATCATTATCGCTTACCGCCTTCTTCTTTACAGTGTCATTCCTGGATATGGTATCGGCAGATACGGCATTCTGTGACGCCGCCTCTTCACGTTCTTTTGTAGGAAAACGCCCTTCCTGTCTGCCATATGTCCTGTAATGATCATATAAAGCCTCAGTATCATCGGTCTGGAGGACCTCTACAACATCGGGATATTTCTCTGCGTAATATTCCCCGTCAAAGATCACGCCATCAGACATGGTTTCGGGTTCAGAATATACAGGGAACCCGGAAGTAACAACAGTTAATATGATCATGGCCGCAGCCAGTTTTGTGATTTTTTTCAATTTAACAGCCTCTCATCAATATCTTGTAGTTTTAACCTGTCACATTGTACCAGATATTGAAGATAATTGCATCTGTTTTTTTGAAAAAATCAAATATTTTTTTATGTTCCTGTCGGTATCCTGGCCTTAAGTATCAGTTCCTTCAGTATACGATCCGTGTCCTCTTTACGTATCTTTGCCTCCGGAGTCAGACTGAGGCGGTGATGGAGCACATTTACAGCTACCGCTTTCACATCATCCGGCTTAACAAATTCTCTTTCATTTATATAGGCATGGGCCTGCGATGAACGTATGAGCATCAGCATGGCTCTTGGACTGGCTCCGGTTACAAAACTGTTTTCTTCACGTGTAAGCCTTATGATATCCCTGATGTAACTGATCACACCGTCGCTGACATGTACTTTTTTAACAGCTTCTTTCATATTAATGATATCTTCTGTTCCTAAAACACTTGCGGCATCATTTACGGTTTTACCCGCCAAAAAGTTTTTGGCCAGTCTTATTTCTTCCGTCTCATCGGGATAACCGATCGAAAGACGCATCATAAAACGATCCATCTGCGCTTCCGGCAGCGGATATGTTCCCATAAATTCAACAGGATTCTGTGTTGCTATGACCATAAAGGGCTGCGGAAGCGGATATGTTTTTCCGTCTACACTGACCTGTCCTTCAGCCATTGCTTCAAGCAGACTTGCCTGAGTCCTCGGCGAAGTCCTGTTTATCTCATCAGCCAGTATTATCTGATGCATGATCGCTCCTTCACGATATGTAAATTCTCCTGTTTTCATGTTATATACGGAAGATCCGGTAACATCACCCGGCAGAGTATCAGGCGTAAACTGTATACGGCCAAAATCACAGTCGATCGATCTGGCAAGGATACGGGCCAGCGTGGTCTTTCCTACCCCCGGCACATCCTCCATCAATACATGCCCGTCTGATAAGATACATATCAGAAGATCATCTATAATACTCTCTTTACCGGCAAAATGCTCATGAAGATTATTTCTTAAACTGTTAAGCTTTTCAGCTGCCATATCCATTTATTCTCCTTCCGAATTATTACGGTAAACGAAAAACTCTTTCCGTTTGTCATTTATTACGCTAACCGGCAGATGCGCCCGTCATAACAGTATCATATCATATACTTCAGCTTTATAAATAAAGTCCTTACATAGCCTTTATACCATCTGATCATTAAAAACAGTTCATCTATGTTATTTAATATACCGTTAAGTTCCTCATCATTTACCGTTTTACCGGAGTATAATATAGTTTCATATCTGCTTATAAAATCCAGACACTCAGCAGGATCTGTTTTTTCTCCGTCCGCATCATTTTCCGGATATTCATATTCATGATCATCAGGATCAAACAGCTGATCTTTTGCACGTATCCCGAATTCTTCAAGCGTTTCTCCCCGGGCAGGTACAAGTCCGAAAACTGACAAAAGCCTTAAGCCATATCTGCAGTATACTGCGGCTTTTTCATTCGGCGCCATCCTCTCAAGTCTTCTTTTGCGCAGGATCCTGTCTGTCAGTATAAACACAAACATAAAGACCGCAACAAGTACCGCAGATAATATGACCGCATGCCAGTTGATATTTAATCTCTCTTCTTCATCCAGTTCAGGCAGTATAACAGCTTCATCTTCTTCATTCGCGTGCGGATCGGCCGTTCCCACTCCTTCTTCCATATCTTCTGCCCTCTTCATAAAAGGCCAGCTGAGATCATATTTTATACCGGGTGTAGGTTCGAAGCTTATCCAGCCGACATTATCAATATATACCTCCGGCCATGCGTGTGCCATAGAGCTCATTACAGGGTAAGGCTGACGTCCGTTAAGCGGTACCAGAAAGCCCTGTACAAATCTGGCGGGATACCCAAGACTACGCGCCATTAGAACAAACGCAGTAGCATAATGTGTGCAATACCCTTCCTGTGTTTCAAATAAAAGACGGTCTAAAAACGCAGCGGGGCTGTCTGTTTTTTCCGGGAGTTCTCCCGGGTTCAAAGTATATCGCATGGATGACAAAGCTTTTTCGATACGCTTTAGTACTTCCATATCATCTTCGGCACCCTCGGACAGTTCAGATATATATTCTGCCGCACGATCTGATATCTGTGTCTGCGGAAGGTAATACTCATGCATCCTTTTAACATATTCACGGTACCGGGAGTAAGATATGACGGGCGGTCCGACATTTTTAAAGGCAGCCTGTGTATTCATCCAGTTTTCCTCATCGATCGCTGCAGCATTATCATACAATACGTCAAACGACGGATTGGTACTATTGATCCTGATATATGTCAGGTCATATTCTGTATGGTAACCAAGACGTTTAATACTCTTTAACTCTCCTCCCTGCGCTACGATACCCTCCTTTTCATCATGCAGAGTGATCCCAAGCGTCTTTTGCGGTACAAAATAATAAGCGGTATTAAATTCATCATAAGTAACCGTAAGCTGAACACGCTTATAAAAATCGATGGCATGTGTCCTGTCATAGGTAAGGATTGCCGTGAGCGTTTCAAGCGAGTCTACTGTTTTATCCGGATTTTCCTCTTCATAGATGCTGTTCCATGTTCTGCCGTCGAAACTGTCAAGTATACGGCCCGCAAGATAAACAACCCGTCCCGCATCGCGTGAAGTTCCAAGGCGCATGACACACTTATCATCAACACTCAGATTGCCGAAATATGTTCCTTTATCCTTAAATCCCATCGTACCGGCATATTCTTCCTTATCAGCATTAAGCAGCCGGTTTCCGTATTTGATACTGTCAGATATCCTTTGCATTATGACTTTTACAAAATGCCAGTCATATGCCTTATCCGGCGCCGGAATAAAATATACGGCGGCTGTCAGCAAAAGCACAAAAGGCGCGATCGAAACAAGATGTCCTCTCCTGTTTTCACCGCCGCTTTTCTTCCAGTAAAGCTGGACTTTATCCGTTATGATCAGCACGATCATCATCAGTGCCAGAGCAGCTTCAAGCTTATCCGGCACCGGTCCCCTGATCATCGTATATATCAGTCCAAACGTGATCATCACCGCAGCAACGAGTTTAAGGAGTTCCTTTTGTGATATCAGTCTGCCGGCTGCATATGAAGCCGTTACTATCAGCAGAGTCCATAAACACCAGATATTATCAAAGACAAATCCAAGCAGAGTTCCTCTCTCCTGCATCAGAAGGATACCGGTGAGAAGCATCAGGCTTATACCCGGCAGCAGAAATCTCAGTCTTCCGCGTATATGCTTTACGGAAAAACAGCAGGCAAGTATCAGCAGCGCAGCTATATAATAAACAGCTTTCTTTTCCGGAAGCTGCAAAAAGCCCGCTGACACACTAACGGCCAATGCCGCTATAGGAAATATATATATAAGATCATATAAAAAACCGATCATATCCCTGCGCTCGCCAGCTCCTGTTCAACACCTATATATTTCATGACAAATCCGGGGATCCCTGTATTACCCTCATGATCTTTAACCTCATTATCAATAATGCAGGCCAGTGTAAAAACATTATTATCCCTTAAGCTATGCACAAATTCTTCTGCAGCCGCACTCCATTCATGAAGGACCAGAAAGACACTCTTACAGCTGTAAACCTCTTTATGCCGGGAGCACAGAGTCAAAAGCTTATCTTCATCCGAATCCGTTCTGAATATCATTCCCGAAGCACGTTCATAAAACAAATCAAAATCGTCAAGCGAACGAACATTATTTTCACGAAGCTCACCATCAAGATATAAACTGCTTACAGATATATTCTCAGATGCAAAATAATAAGCTAATGCTATAGTAAGTTCCAGGATCTTATTTTCCAGCGGAAGATATACCGACATATCCCCGTCTATCCTTTTAGTGCCATTGATCACACACACACCTTCCCGTTCACGGGCGATCATTTTTCTGACAAGCAGCTCCCCGCTTCTGGCACTCGCCTTCCAGTTTATCATACGCACATCATCACCGTCCGAGTATTTCCGGACTTCTATATCCGGCTCCGTAGGGTTTACGAATGCATTCCTGAACATAGTCTGCGAAAGATCCATACTTTTTATCTCTTCCAGTTTTATCAGATCAGGTTTAACCGCTACACGCAGGGTTTCCTTGTTATTATATCTGAATCTGAACAGACGGAGGAAATCGGTGATCTCCACCGTCTTTATCCCGACTTCATATTCTCCGCGATACCGGCATATCAGCTGTGTATCTTTTTTTATGCCGCTATGGGGCAGCAGCTCATATTCGGTATCATCATCCAGAGAACTTATCTTGGAATATGAAGAAAAGAAATGCACCTTAATACTGCAGAAACCGAAATGATATTCATTCATAAGTGTAAAATAAAACGGGACCGGCCGGCCAGCCACCAGATTTCTGCTGTCGATCTGCTGATAGATCCTGAAAAAAACAAAAACAGCCAGGAGATAAATAAACAAAATAAAAGGCAGGATAGTGAGCATCGTAAAAAAACCGTAACTCACTGCCCCGCCATAAAAACTTATCCCGACCAAAGAAAATATCCAGAGGATAAAATAGATCAGACGGTTACGTTTCATACTTCGCCAAAGCTTTCTTTAACTCCGTTAACAGTATAATCCCCTCTGCATCCGGGATCTATAAGGATATTTTTTTCGCTATAAGTACATGCTCTTCCGCCCTCATTACGAAGACGCACGGTGATCGCACAATCGATAGCCGTAAATCTTCCGTCTCCGACAAGACCGCCGTATGCATATGCTTCTATACCATTGCCGGTAAAATGATAGGATATATTCTTGAAAGTCACATCCGAATCACCGAAGAAACATCCCGCACCACTCGCCCTGTTTGCCCGAAGATCAATATTACTGCCTATATCCTGCAGAAGCACTTTTGCCCGCCTTCCGTTTATACTGCCCGCAACAAGCATGGATTTGCCGCTTCCGAAGAAATGGATGAATACATTTTTAATCTTAACATCGGCATCCGAATTAAACGATCCGACCCCGCACGCTTCATCACAGGCAAATGTAAGATCCATCTCACAATTGGTAATGGCTATCTTACAGTCTTTATCAAACGATCCGTAAGCCAGGGCCTGTCCTCCGTTAAACTGAAGAACATATCTTCCCTGTGTGATCACTATATCGCAGGTACCTTTACCGCCTATACCTACACCTCTGTTTCCGAAGGCATCCATTATAATGGTACCTGTCTGGTAGAATTCTATCCTTCCTGCATCCCCGTTTGCACAGCCAATACCGCAATAATCGTTATTTTTTATCTGGAAATTGAGATCTCCGTCACCTATAAGCGTAAGCGCAGATCCTTTGGGAACATTTATGCCCCCGCCGCTTAAGATATTCTCCCCGACAAGGAGAAGCGTCAGCTTAACTCCCGGTTCAAGATCGATAATAGGCGCATGTCTGGAACTGCCAAGATATACGTGTTCAAGCGTTATCTGTCCTTCATATCCCGACTTGATCTCAAGCCTGAGATCCGTGCGCTGTCCGGGAGTACCGCTAAGCACAAAATCCCTGTATGTGGAAACATCACCTTTGGTAAGCAGTATATTATAACCTTCTTTGGTCAGTGCCGATGCCGCAAATCGCCCGGTCTTACCTGTTTCATAAATACGGCGGCCACTGCCCTGTATACGTTCCGTATAATATTTCCTGATCTCCTCGGAGATACGTTCCTCTATTTCTGACAGCACCTCCGGAGCAGGTCTGCCGGTATAATATCCCTGAATAAGATCGCATCCCAGGTTAATTACGGTTCGAAGCTCCTCTCCGGTTTCAACCCCCTCCGCAAGCACCTGGATCGAATTATCATGAGCGAATGTAACTATCTCCCTGACAAAGTGCTGCTTCTGCGGGCTGTCCTGAATCCCCGATAAAAGCGATCTGTCAACCTTGACATAATTGGGCATATACCGAAGAAGATTTGACACATTCGAATATCCGGTCCCGTAATCATCTACGGCTGTACCTATCCCAAGCCTTGCATAGCGCTGCTTCATCTTCTCAAGTTCATCATCCGCGACTTCCGCCCGTTCGGTAAGCTCGATCACGGCCTGTTCTCCTCTTCCCGAAAGCATCGCATCTATCTTCTTATAATCTTCCTCGGAAAGTTTTGTCCCCGGAATGCTGTTGATAAAGATATGCCTGCCCTCAAAAGCCTTTTCGTTAGCCTCCATCTGTCCGAGAACATTAAGAAATGTAGCCTTTTCCACATCGGAAAGCCGCTTTAAATGTGAAGCGTATTTTAAGATCTGAAGCGGCGATATCTTCATCTCGCTCCTGGCCCGCATCAAAGCTTCGAAAGCATAGATACTGCCGTCCACAGCACTGACTATTGGCTGATAGTAATAAGTAAGCCTGTTCTCATCAAGGATCCTGCCGACTTCGAGCATGCATTCCTCTTCTTCAGCAGAGAGTTTCTGCTCGGTCTTTACTTCCTTTTTGTCCTTATTGATCGCAGCCGTAAACAATATCGCCCTTCTTACATTCTCAAGTCCCCGGGCGACAGCCTGTATCCAGAGCCTGTAAACTTCATCATAGGAACGCGGTTCTTTCCCATAATTGATAACCGCATAACCCAGGCAGTTTGATTCGTAAAATATCGGGGTAAATGTATAGGCGCGCGGTGAATCATGATATTCATCCAGTTCGGGATGAAGGATCGAAGTATCAAATCCTTCATGAAGACTTATCTTATCTTCTGTCTTCTCATCCTTATAAACAGAAAGAGCCTTTAACATACGATCGGTATAACCATGATCCAGCAGTCTTCCCTGTGTCAGATAATCGGGAGTCATCCACTGATCGCACAGGCAGAGATGAAAAGATTCAAAACCTTTTACCTGATAGATATGTTCGTATATACAATCCAGAGCGCCCTGAAGATCAAACTGTCTCATAAGATCTTCCTGCATCGTATTATGAAGCGAGAAAAAGCCGTCTTCCGATAACTCCGTCTCCCATTTTTCTCTCAGCTTCGGACGGAATGACATTTTATAAGAACTGCATCCGCAGCTCATACCGGTATAAATTTCCACCTCGGTATCCGGATCTTTGATATCCTTTCCTTCCATCAGACGCTTGATACTCTTTGCCGCATGACTGCCTGTTGATGCAGCCGGAATATATGCGGAAGTAATGGGACACGGTGATAACCTTCCTTCTTCCACACTGTCAAAGCCCACTACCGCAACATCCTCGGGAACTCTTACTCCGTTTTCCGTCAGTACACGGCATACGCCTATTGCCATCTGATCATTAGCACAGGCGATCGCACGCGGCATATCATCCCTGTTTTTAAGCAGTTCTTCGGAATATGCTCCGCCACTGGTATACCAGAAATCTCCGTATTTGATACGGTCATCCCTGATCTGAAGACCATGCGCGATCATCGAATCCTTATATGCATTCAGTCTCTGCTTAGAGTGTGCATGCCATTTTTTACCTGTCAGATAAGCTATATCCTTATAACCATGATCTTCTATAAGATGATCGATAAGTTTACGCACCGGTGTATAACTGTCTGTCCAGATAGAACGGAAATGCTTGCTCTCAAGATCCACAACCAGGACCGGTCCGGAAAATCTGTTCTTGATCTCATCCTCCAGAGCATCTGCCACCCCGGGTGTCTGAATTGTATCAAGAAGTACCACAACCGCGTCAAAAAGGCTGTAGTTAACAAGATTAAAGATGTTCGAATCACCGATCTCACGTGCTACGGTATCCTGATACTTTATATACATGGAAAAAATACAGACATCCATATCATCCGAAAATGCCTGTTTCAGGAAGCCTTTCGCAAAGCGCTCCTGATAGAACTCATCAGCCTGCCCCATCAAAAGAGCTATTCTCTTTCGTCGTATCATTGAACACGCCCTCCGATGCCTATATACATACAGATAGTTTATTTTACCCTAAAAATCCCTATCGCGCAAGAATATCTTGCTAATATTCACACCAAGTGATAGAATACAACTCTGTGACAAACAGAGATGTTTCAAAAAATTCAGAGAGGTAATTATGAAAGAATCAGAAAAAGAACTTGAAAAGGAAACAACCGAAGAGATCAATGAGGGTTCCTCTGACGATGCTTCCGAAAATACCGTGGCAGCTTCCGCAGATGAAACTGCAAAAGATCCCCTTTCCGATATTGATGAAGAAACCCTTTCCAAAAACAAACGTGCCATCATATTCGAGATAGTATTAGCCATAGCTGCTGTAGCCGTGATCGTTATTGCCATAGTGATCAAGCAAAATCAGAAACCGGCTGAACCTGTTGCTCCCGATGCAGAAGTTTCTGCCGAAAACGAAATGATCCAGATAGATAATTCTGTTCTTTTTGAGGGAGTTCCCGCTATCCCTTCTATGATACAAAACGAAGATCTTGATTATGATTCACTTGTTTCAGAAGGTAAAATGCTGAAGCTCACCGGCCCGAATGGTGAAGAGGTCTATGTACACAATTATACAAACAGTACATATTTTAATAACGAGACCGTTCTTGATGAAAAAGAACTTGATGCGCTTATAGTCAAAAACGTTCTGAGCAACTATCTTGAACCTGAAGAAGCAAACCGCGATACCGCTCAGATGTATGACACCGTAAGCATAAACTATGTCGGTACCATGGACGGTGTGGCTTTTGAAGGCGGAACCGCAAACGACCAGGAGCTTACTATAGGTGTAAGTGCATTTATAGACGGATTTACCGAAGGCATAGTCGGAATGAAGGTCGGCGAGACAAAGGATGTACATGTAACCTTCCCCGCCGATTATCACAGCGCCGATCTTGCCGGAAAACCTGCCGTATTTGCGATAACATTAAACCAGATCATCACAGGAAATAAAGTACCTGAACTGACTGACGAAATGGCTTCAACAATAACCGGAGGAGAATTAACAAAAGCTGCCGATCTGAGAGACTATTACAGAAAGAGTCAGCTTTCGGTTTTGATATGGGATTTCATCGACACTGATTTTCATATTAACAGCATTTCGGATGATTTAATACTCTCCTATTATAACAAGCTTTTGTCACAATTAGATAAGAGTTCACAGACTTATCAGATGAGCGCCGAAAGTCTTATAAGCATGTCCTACGGTATGGATATCGAAGCCTACAAGGAGCAGATGATGGCTGAAGCTGTCGAATCCATGCGTCACGCCGTACTCTATAATGCCATTGGTGCAAAAGAAGGTATTGATGTAAGTGAAGAAGATATACTCAAGCTGGCAGCCGACTACGGATATGCCGATAATGTTCAGGAGTTCAAGGACAATTTCGGCGAAGAAATGATACACGATTACATTCTTCAGTCCAACCTTATGGATTACTTTATAACATTACATAAATAAAACGATCGGAGGAAAAAATCATGAAAAAGAAACTATTGACCATACTGGCCGTTTTAGGCAGCTGCACACTCTGCGCATGCGGCACAAGCGATAATACTCCGGCCGCCGAGAGCAGCGCTCCCGCTGCCGAAAGCGATTACGATTACATCAAAGGCAACGGTAAAATGGTTATAGGAATAACCATCTATGAACCCATGAATTATTATGACGAAAAAGGTGAGCTTACCGGTTTCGATACCGAATTTGCCAATGATCTTTGCTCCCGGCTTGGTGTCACTCCCGAATTTCAAATCATAGACTGGGATATGAAAGAGACCGAGCTAAAGTCCAAAAACATCGACTGTATCTGGAACGGTCTTACCGTTACCGAAGAACGCCGTGCAAACATGGACTTTACCGATACCTATCTGCTCAACAAACAATGCGTTGTTATAAATAATGCTAATGCCGGCACTTATACCGATAAAGCAAGCTTAGCCTCCGCAATGCTTTCAGCAGAAAGCGGCTCGGCTGGTGAAAGCGCCATTGTAGATGATGATACATTAAAAAACGCAAGCTATACCGCTTCCAATTCCCAGCAGGATGCTCTCGTAGCATTAAACGCCGGTAATTATGATGCTATCGTCATCGATTACACTATGGCTAATGCTTCCGTAGGAAGCGGAGACTTTGCATCACTTCAGATAGTAGACGGGATAGAGCTTGCCAACGAGGAATATGCTATCGGTTTCCGTGTCGGTTCCGATATGACCGGCAAGGTAAATGCTATCATCAGCGAAATGATCAGCGACGGAAGCCTTGCGGCTCTTGCCGATAAATATGATATGAAAGAGCTGTATGAACAGGCTGTAAAATAAATCACTGTACAGAAAGGCGCAGGGTTTGGAAACATTCTTCAGTGTAACCGCAAAACTTGCTCAGGGATTCGGCACAACGCTCTCCCTCTTTTTCCTGACCCTGCTTTTTGCTATTCCTTTAGGCCTTTTGTTCGCATGCCTGTCACGTCTTCGCATCAGACTTTTTCGTTTTCTGATGCGCGCCTTTATCTATATCATACGAGGCACTCCTCTGCTTTTACAGCTTATGATCGTAGTATATCTCCCCGGTATCGTCTTTGACAGACCTCTTACCAAATGGGAGATATTTCATCAGAACGTTCCTCTCGCATACTTTTGCGGAGCTCTTTTTGCCTTTGTTATAAACTATGCCTGTTACTTTGCAGAAATATTCAGAGGCGGTATAGAGAATATTCCCAAAGGCCAGTATGAAGCCTGCGAAGTTCTGGGCATGAGCAAAACCCAGGCATTTTTCAGGGTAATACTTCTCCAGGTTATCCGGAACATCGTGGCTCCTATGAGCAACGAGGTTGTTACTCTGGTTAAAGACACCGCTCTGGCGCGTACCGTGTCCGTAGTTGAGATATACTTTGCCGCCAGCGAGATATTAAGGCTTCAGTTTATAATATGGCCGCTGTTCTATACGGGAGCCTTCTACCTTGCATTCAGCGCACTTGTAACACTCTTGTTCGGTTTACTCGAAAAAAGACTGTCTAGATACTGGAGATAGATAATGGCATTACTCAGAGTAGAACAACTTACAAAATCCTTTGGTGAAACCCGTGTACTTAAGGGCATTGATTTTGAAATGGAAAGCGGCGAAGTCCTTTCCATAATCGGATCTTCCGGCAGCGGAAAGACCACTCTCCTGCGCTGTCTTAATTTTCTTGAGACCGCTGACGGCGGCAGCATATATGTTGACGAAAAACCGATATTCAATGCAGAGGATCCATCTCTGATGACACCTAAAGCTATCCGGCATAACCGAATAAATTTCGGCCTGGTTTTTCAGTCCTTTAATCTGTTTCCGCAATACACCGTCCTTCAGAATCTTACGCTTGCAGCCATGATGAAGGCCAAAGAAGAAACATCTGATTATTCAAAGCAGAAAAGAGCCATTAATGCCGCGCTTGACAAACAGGCACTCAAGCTCCTTGAACGTATCGGATTAAGTGAAAAAATGGACGCCTATCCCTGTGAGCTTTCCGGCGGGCAGCAGCAACGCGTTGCAATAGCCAGAGCGCTCATGTTAACTCCCCGTATACTCTGCTTTGACGAGCCCACCAGCGCTCTTGATCCAGAGCTTACAAAAGAAGTACTGCATGTTATCAAAGACCTGAAAACAGCCGGAAATACTATGATAGTAGTCACTCATGAAATGGACTTTGCCAGAAATGTTTCCGATAAGGTCATCTTCATGGCCAAAGGTATAATAGAAGAAAGCGGCACTCCCGAAGAGATATTCGAATCTCCCAAGAGCCCGCTTCTTAAATCATTTCTTAAACAGTAAGTTTTTCTTTACTGAACTTCCAGATATTCAGATTTTATAAACGCCTGTTTACCGTTATATACTATGGCTGTCCAGCCGTCTTTTTCATCCTCTATCATATCGTAGGTAGTACCTGCAAAAGCAACACCGAGCAATTCCGAATTAATATCAGCTTTAGCACGGATATTTACGGTAGATATTACATTTACCTTGCCTTTAACCTTAAGCTCTTCACCTACTACCGTAAGATACTCTGATTTAATATATGCATCCTTGCCTTCATAGATCACGTGACTCCATCCGTTTGCAAGCTGTTCCTTGCATGTCAGTTTTGTTCCCGGCCCCACATTACCGATCCTGTCAGCATTTTCACTGTCTGAAGCACGCACATTAACATAGGTGGTAGCCTCAACCTCAAATTCAACCGGCGCTGCAGGCTCAGTTTTCACCTGATCCTCACTTACCTGATCATCTTCCGTACCGGTATCCGCTTCATTGCCTGCATCCGGCTCATTATCCGAAACGGTATCTTCATCATCATCCGAATCAGCTGCCGCAGCAAGCCTTACGCCAACACCGTCACGTATCAGCTGTTTTAAAGACGCCATATATTCTTCATAATCGGGATCGGCATCCATTATCTCCTGATACTCGGTATCTATCCGTTTGAAAAGATCCACGACATCATCCTGGGCAGTAACAGCCTTTATGTAATCAACAGCATTCTCATCGAAGCTGCCGCTGTATACATAAAGCTCTCCGGGCTGATCTCCGACAGACTCTTTTCTGCACACTACAAGAGTCTCCAGAGCAGGTACCGTCTTATCCCATTCCTTAAGCTTAAGGTCATAAGAAACATATACCATATATGAATCTTCATAAGGTCCCTTCTTTGTATAGCACTTAAGATTCCGATAACCTTCAATATATTCGCTCTTTGCTTCCAGTTTAGCCTGTTCAAGGCTGTCGGTATAACTTCTCAGGCTTGAGTAAGTGTCTATATCACGATCCTCTCTGGCGCCAAAATACTTCTTTATAAGTTCGTTAAGGTCGGCCTCTTCATTAAGTGTCAGCGGATCATTTGCCAGCAATGTGGCATCTTCAGAGATAGTTGAAGTATTTGCTGAAGCAGAATCAAGTGACACCGCCACTCCCTTCCCGGGCATTTCGGAACTCTTTGAATGCAGCCACACTGCAAGCAATACCCCGCATAGTACTATCACAGTCAATGCCACTGCAAGACAGGCACCTCTGTGTGCCTCTATCCAGTTACGAAGTCCTTTCTTCTTTTTTCCATCATCAAACGCATCCTGAAGAGCTAATGCTTCTTCCTGATAGTTTTCATCATCGGTGTCCGGCTGTTCAACAGATCCGATTATATCATCCGCATAGAAAGCATTTCTCATTATGTCCGGCCTGTTGCGATACTGCATACTTTCGCCCGCATCATCCGATATCTCACGGCCAACCTGTTCGAGTATATCCGCTTTTCTCGCCTCAAGACTTCCCTCTTCATACTCCGGAAGCGGTGGCATGGCATTTTCTTCACGCCTTACACTATCATATTCTGCTTTTTGTCTGTTTTTCCTGCCCATTATAAATCTCCAAAAATTAAAACGCACCCGGCAGGGATCGAACCTGCATCAACGGCGTCGGAGGCCATCATTCTATCCATTAGACTACGGGTGCATCCTGTGTATAATATCACAATCTGCACCCTTTGTCTACAATTTATAATAAGGTAAAATTAAACGAAAAGCCTATATTTATTGAAGATTTCTTATGCGATCGCAGTTATGCATTCTCCCCTTAATACACTGATATCCCCCTTTTCCCTGTCATAATAATATACCGAATCAGACAGGACTTCATCGGGCGAAAGCTGGGTCCTGTTTACCTCATATACCATTTTTTTAAGTTCGTCAGCATTCTCGAATCCCATATCAGGCAGAAGTATAACTTCATGCACAGACGAAGGAAGTATATAGATATTGCAATCTTTTTCTTCGGCAAATCTTCCGAGTATATCGGTATATATCATTCCGGCCGCACCAAAATACTTGTTTTTATTTGTGAGTATGTACATCGGAACACCCTGCCGCGATAAAAGTATGTCATTTATTACTTCTTTTGCTATCTCATCAGCTTCTATCCGGCTGTCATATTCTCCGGAATTTCTTAATTTTCTCTTTATATCTTCCATAAAAACATCTTTCATAAGCTCCCCCATATTCTGAAGCTGTGGTTTAAGTATCTTTCGCGTATTTGCCAGAGCCACTGAATATAGCATTTCCGTATCTGCTCCCCAGTATTCCAAATGAGTGTTTCTGACAAGTATTGAAGCGTTTCCGAAATACTTCTCGCCTATAAGATAGTAAAATACTATGGACATATCCATAAAAGGGACCGAAGGTACCTCCTTTAAGAGCTGCTCGTTTTTCGAAGAGTTGATCAGTTTGAATGCAATACGTGTTTCTGCCTTCTCCCATTCGGTAAATTCACTCACATCAAACTCCACCGCATTTTCATTATTCCTGATCACCATAATGATATCATTTATGATATCACCGAAAGCCATGCCTGCTTCATATTTTCCGAGATAATCATCCAAGTATACCGTAGGTGTGATACTGCACCCCGGCCTGCACATAGATACTCCCGTTAAAACTATGCCGTTATTTTTATTTACACGGCTTATCTTTACCGTATATTCAGGCCCTCCGTACTCCGTCAGAGCCTTTAAAACTTTATTTTGAAATTCTGTCATTTCCATCTTTA
This sequence comes from uncultured Lachnospiraceae bacterium, assembly GCA_902779395.1. Lineage (GTDB taxonomy): Bacteria > Bacillota > Clostridia > Lachnospirales > Lachnospiraceae > NK4A136. The sequence continues at coordinate 20,797 of CACZBK010000008.1, forward strand.
TATTCCTCCGGATCTATATTATTTATACAGGGCCGTATCCGGCAACAGCCGGAATCCTTTCCTTACGCGTCCCTGCGGCAAATAAAAAAGACAACTCAGACTGCCGCAGCAGTCGTTGTTGTCTTACATGGTCTTATACAAGGCGTCTTAAACGCCTATACGATCATAACTTAAACTCGGCTTAAATACTCTCCCGTTCTTGTATCGATCTTGATCTTCTCACCGATCTCAACAAAGAGAGGTACTGCAACCTGTGCTCCGGTCTCAACCGTAGCAGGCTTTGAAGCTCCTGTAGCGGTATCACCCTTGAAGCCGGGCTCGGTATCGGTAACTTCCAGCTCCACAAATAAAGGAGGCTCAATAGCAAATACATTACCATTGTGAGAACATACCTTAACCATTTCGTTTTCCTTTACGAACTTGAGCGCATCACCTATGGTTTCAGCGTTAAGCGCTACCTGCTCATAATTCTCGGTATCCATGAAATTGAACAGATCTCCGTCTGAATAGAGATACTGCATTTCCTTCCTGTCAATACGTGCCTGAGGACATTTTTCGGTAGGTCTGAAGGTACGCTCTACAACACCGCCGTTCTTGATATCCTTAAGCTTGGTCCTGACAAAAGCCGCACCTTTGCCGGGTTTTACGTGCTGGAACTCAACTATCTGATAAACACTGTTATCCAGCTCGATCGTCATGCCGTTTCTGAAATCACCTGCAGAAATCATGATTCTTCCTCCTGAATTGTCTTAACTTTGCGATAATACCTGCCTAGTATAACCTAAGCCGTATTATTTTTCAACTGTTTTTTTAGCTACTTAAACTTAATTCAAAACCTTTAAAACAACGAAGGCAGAGATCTATCCCTGCCTCCGTTATCATAAGCATTTTACTGCTCTACATCCTTCATCGAAAATGTATATCTGCCGGGATTCTTGGGATCCTTTCCAAGGCAGATGACTTTAACATCATCTCCTACAGACAGAACATCCTCAACTTTATCGATCCTGCGGTTGGCAATACGTGAAATATGTACCATGCCTTCCTTGCCGGGTGCAAATTCAACAAATGCGCCGAAATCCTTAATACTTACGACTTTTCCAGAGAAGATCTGACCTTCCTCAAATTCGGTTACGATGGTCTGGATCATCTTAACAGCATCATTCATGGCAGCGATATCAGTACCGCATACGCTCACTGCACCGTCATCGGTAATATCCACCTTAACACCGGTACGGGCGATTATCTCATTTATGGTCTTTCCACGCTGTCCTACCACTTCACCGATCTTATCGGGATCTATGGTGATCTGTATGATCTTGGGTGCATACTCATTAACACTCTCACGAGGCTGGGCGATAGCAGGCTTCATGCAGTTCTCCATAATAAAGAGCCTTGCATCACGACAGCGTGCGATAGCACCTTCAACGATAGGTCTTGTAAGACCATGGATCTTGATATCCATCTGTATAGCTGTGATACCATCCTTTGTACCGGTAACCTTGAAATCCATATCCCCGAAGAAATCTTCAAGTCCCTGAATATCGGTAAGCAGTACAAAATCATCATCTGTATCACCGGTAACAAGACCACAGGAAATACCGGCAACCATCTTCTTGATAGGCACACCTGCCGCCATAAGCGACATACATGATGCACAGGTACTAGCCATTGACGTAGATCCGTTAGACTCAAATGTCTCACTGACCGTACGTATAGCATAAGGGAATTCCTCCTCATCGGGAAGTACGGGGAGCAGGGCACGTTCAGCCAGAGCACCATGCCCTATCTCACGGCGTCCGGGACCACGGCTCACCTTAGTCTCACCTACCGAATATGAAGGGAAATTATAGTGGTGGATATATCTCTTAGCCTTAACATTATCATCAAGGCCATCTACTTTCTGTGCCTCTGAAAGAGGAGCCAGTGTACATACGTTGCAGATCTGGGTCTGTCCGCGGGTGAACATTGCCGAACCGTGTACACGGGGAATGATATCGACCTCAGCCGCAAGTTTTCTGATCTGGGTTATCTCTCTGCCGTCAGGACGTTTGTGATCCTTAAGGATCATCTTACGAACGGTCTTCTTCTCATACTGATAAAGAGCCTCACCAAGTATTGCAAGCCACTCTTCATTATCTGCAAATGCTTCTTCAAGACGCTTCTGTATATTGGAGATATTCTCCTCTCTTACCTGCTTTTCATCAGTAAATACAGCGACTTCCATCTCCTCGGGAGGAACGATCTCTTTCATCTTATCAAAGAGTTCCTGAGGTACTGCGCAGCTTACATATTCGTGCTTGGGCTTTCCTGACTCTGCAACGATCTCATTGATCCACGCAATGATCTTCTGGTTAACATCATGAGCGGTGTAGATCGCCTCGAGCATCTTAGACTCAGGGATCTCGTTTGCACCGGCCTCGATCATTATAACCTTCTGTGCGGTAGATGCCACGGTAAGTTTAAGATCACCGGCAGCCCACTGTTCCTGTGTGGGGTTGATGATAAGTTCTCCGTTTATCATCCCCATCTGAGTCATTGCGCAGGGGCCGTCGAAAGGTATATCCGAAATGCAGGTTGCCACAGCACTTCCGAGCATGGCAACAAGCTCGGGACGGCATGCCGGATCTACACTCATAACGAGATTGTCAAGTGTAACATCATTTCTGTAATCCTTGGGGAAAAGGGGACGCATGGGCCTGTCTATAACACGGCTTGTAAGCACAGCATTCTCCGATGCCTTTCCCTCTCTCTTATTGAATCCTCCGGGGATCTTTCCTACGGCATACATCTTCTCCTCATATTCAACTGACAGAGGGAAGAAATCGATGCCATCCCTGGGCTTTTCCGATGCTGTAGCAGTAGATAATACCGTGGTATCACCGTAATGCATGAAGGCTGCACCGTTAGCCTGTGCAGATACCCTTCCGATATCAACGGAAAGTGTTCTGCCGCCGATCTCAATACTGTAAGTCTTGAACATATTTCCTCTCTTTCCGGCTCTTACAAGCCATGATACGGTCTTACGACCTTACTTTGGATACTTCCCGGAGAGGATCGCCTCGAAAACACTGAACAATGTTCAAAGCATTTGAGCACTCTTCAGTGATCTCGCCGGCATCTCCTTTCCATGGATAAAGACAAACGGACACGGAACCGCAACGATCCCGCATCCGTTATTCTTTTTAAAATTACTTACGAAGACCGAGCTTCTCGATCAGCGCACGATATCTTTCGATATCCTTCTCCATCAGATAATTCAGAAGTCCGCGGCGCTTACCGATGAGCATATACATACCGCGGCGTGAGTGATGGTCAAGAGGGTGATCCTTAAGATGAGCCGTAAGCTCCTCTATTCTTGCGCTGAGCACAGCTACCTGTACCTCAGGTGAACCTGTATCTCCCTCTGTACGCGCATACTCCTTCATGATCGCCTGTTTCTTCTCTGCTGAGATCATTTGATTGTCCTCCTTTTTATTATTCGGCCGTATCCGGGATAAGGGTCGGAGTTTCCCTTTACTCAGATGCGGTTAACACACAACAGTCGATATTTTATCACAGTGAAAATATTCTGTCAACCATAAGTGCCTGTTGATCACACACTCCTTCTTTCAACAAGTTTTCCGTTAACAACAACGCTTCCGTGACGGTAATCGGGATCCTTAGTACGCTGTTTTATGATATAGACACACTGTCTGACCATCTCTTCTGTATTAACATGCCAGGTAGTCAGTTCCACCCCTTCCGGGATCCTTTCCGCATAATCATCATACCCGGTGACCGCAACATTTTCCGGCACTTTATATCCGTACCGGTTAAGGTTGGCTATCAGGCGGTATGCTGTCTCATCACAGTTGCACACAAAAGCCTCCGGCATATCAACCGGCAGCATCACGTCAATGAGGAAGCCAAGCTTGTCACGGTCAGGGATTATCCACCTGTTATTGATCTCGATATCCCTGGCCATCAGGTATTTAAGATATCCCATCATGCGGTCAAGTATAGATCTTGTTGCTTTGTAACTGCCGACAAATGCGATCTTTCTGTATCCCTTTTTCGCCAGATAACGTGTCATGCAGTATCCGCCGTTCATATTATCCCCGGAAACCGAATCCACATCATATTCCTCATTCACATAATCAACAAATATAAGCTTTACTCCCGCCTTAAGCAATGCATCAATATAAGAGCTATGCATTTCACCGATCATCACGCACTGATGCGCTTCATCATCACATATGATCCGGGGGAGTATGCACATTTCCTCATTGACATGTGATATGACCTCGATGTGGCCTGCATATCCGGCAGCTGATAAAGATACCGTCAGCTCCCGGCATATCCTGGCATAAAACGAACGTTCCGACATAAAACGCTCTGCCACAAGGATCACAACATTCAAAGCTTTCCTGTCAGCCCGGGACTTTTCATTTTTACCGTCTGTTCCCTGCATACCCCCTCCCTTCTTATAAATGATCAGATCCCCCTGACACTTCAGAACGTAAACTTATCAGCAAAGAAGGCCTCAAGATCATCAATGGCAACTCTCTCCTGCTCCATCGAATCACGGAAACGTACTGTCACCTTATGATCCTCTTCCGAATCAAAGTCATATGTGATGCAGAAAGGAGTACCTATCTCATCCTGGCGGCGGTAACGCTTGCCGATAGCTCCCCTGTCATCAAACTCGCAGTAATACTTCTTTGAAAGCTGATTGAAGATCTTTTCAGCCCCTTCATTGAGCTTCTTGGAAAGAGGCAGCACTCCTATCTTAACGGGTGCAATTGCAGGATGGAAATGAAGCACCGTACGTATATCGGGAGCTTCCTCAGTCCCCAGATTTTCCTCATCGTATGCAGCGCAGAGGAACGCAAGCACCATACGGTCCGCTCCCAGCGAAGGCTCTATTACATAAGGAATATACTTCTCATTCTTATTTTCGTCAAAATATGTCATGTCCTGCTTTGATACATTCTGGTGCTGTGTAAGATCATAATCCGTACGGTCCGCGATGCCCCAAAGTTCGCCCCATCCGATAGTCGGGAAAAGATACTCTATATCCTGGGTTCCCTTTGAATAGAAAGCAAGCTCCTCAGGATCATGCTCGCGGAAACGCAGTTCCTCCTCTTTCATTCCAAGAGAAAGAAGCCAGTCCTTACAGAACTTCTTCCAATACTCATACCACTCAAGATCTGTGCCGGGCTCACAGAAAAACTCAAGTTCCATCTGCTCGAATTCCCTTGTACGGAATGTAAAATTACCGGGAGTTATCTCATTTCGGAATGATTTACCTATCTGTCCGATCCCGAAAGGTATCTTCCTTCTGGAAGTACGCTGTACATTCTTGAAATTAACAAATATACCCTGTGCGGTCTCAGGGCGCAGATATACTGTAGCCGATGCATCTTCCGTAACACCCTGGAAAGTCTTGAACATCAGATTAAACTGCCTGATATCGGTAAAGTTATGCTTGCCGCAGTTAGGGCAGGGGATACTCTTATCCCTGATGAAATCCATCATCTTTTCTCCGCTCCAGCCGTCAACACTGCTCTCAAGAGCCACGGCGTTGTCATGCGCCCAGTCCTCTATCACCTTATCTGCACGGAAACGCTCATGACATTCCTTACAATCCATAAGGGGATCCGAAAAACTGCCAAGATGACCGCTGGCCACCCATGTCTGGGGATTCATCAGAATTGCACAGTCAACTCCCACATTATAAGGATTCTCCTGAACAAATTTCTGCCACCATGCACGCTTAACATTATTCTTAAGCTCAACACCAAGATTTCCGTAATCCCAGGTATTCGCAAGACCTCCGTATATCTCCGATCCGGGATAGATAAAGCCCCTTCCTTTACAAAGATTCTTTACTTTGTCCAATGTCTTTTCCATAACTGTTCCTCCTCGTTCAATATATTATTATATATGTCCCGTCCTCTGAAGCTTCAACGGTATCTTCCCCCGTCTGCTTCATGCTCTGGGTATAATACTTTATCCTGCCCGGTACTTTGATACTTTTTTTACCGGAAAACACCATTATCCTCTGATCAGCCATATTCATCAGATCATTCTTGCCGATGATATGTTCCGGAGTATCTGCCACAGCCAGAGCCTGATCCATATCATATCCCTTATCATAAGCCTCCTGTACCGTTCCTGTAAAGAGGGAATCCGGCATAAATGCATCATAGTCTTCCAAAGACGCAAATGAAAGCTTAACCTTCATGATACCATCATTCAGCTCACTGCCGTTAAATGTAATGCTGCCGGCTCCGTGAATCGAATTATATGAAGACAGCTCAGTGTCAATGTATGCTTTCAGCTCACTTTCCACATATTCATCTTTTGAAAAATCATCCAGGAGCACTGCATCAACTCTTCCGTCCTTACTTATATCAACGCTTCCAAGCCCGCTCTGCGGTATATCATATTCCTTACCGCAGCCCGCAAGGATCATGCATGTCATGGATATGCAAATCAGTTTTCTGATCCCGGAACACATCTTCAGATCCACCTCATTTACCCGGAACAACCTTTATCCTGATCTTATAGGTTTTTCCGTTTATCTTTGTACTGACAACAGACTCCCCCGTATCAACAGCATATACGAACCCATATTCATCTGCAAATGCCTTAAACGGTTTTGAACTTTTATAAACAGGCTGCTGATACAGGGCATGCCCTTCTTCTGCAGGATATAAAAGCCTTAGCTTTTCTCCTTTTTTCATTTCAAGGATATAATTGTTTTTGCCCGCGGAAAACAGACGGTCTTTTATCATAAATGCAGGTTTCTCGGCATATACTTTTATAGCAAACCGAAAACCGGAGCCTTCAACAGGATATGGATTGCAGTAACATTCCACTTCTGCTTCGCCTGCCGCAAAAGCTTTAACCACACCCTTTTCATCAAGCGATATGACATCTTTTCCTTTTTTTAGGATCCAGTATACTTCGCTGTTCTTTATCCCGTTTATCTTAAGTCTCCTGCTACCCGAAGCATTAAGATAATATACGCGTTCCGAAGGTTCTCTTACCGTAACGGTAAATCTGATCCCGTTAGAACACTCTATTTGTGTTGTACCTGAGCCTATAGCAGTGAGCCTGCCGGTTTTACCGATAAATACTACTCCGTCTGCACAGCCGTTTCTGTATGCAAGCTCTGTCATTCCAAGGTCCGAACTCCATTTTACATTTTTAAAGCTGTATCCGCTCAGCTTAAGCTGCACGCTCTGCATCGGTGACAGCACCAGTGTATCACCGTTCTTGGAAAGCTTCTGCTCTTTATGTTCGGAAACCTTCACCTTGAACATACAGGTCTTTGAATTGATAACGCAGCGTATAACCGCACTTCCGGCCGAACGCGCGACTGCCTTTTTTCCCCTCACACTTACAACCGACGGATCGGAACTGTAAAAGAAAGCAGGATACTCATCGGAAAGATCCGTATTATCTACATTGAGCGCGATACTGTCATTAAGATCCAGTTCGTCTCCCGCTATAAGCTTTACGTTCTTTTCCTTAATCTCAGGCTTCGTAACGAAAACATTGATGTTTCGTCCGGATGCACTTCGAAGTTCACATTTTCCGACTTTTACCGCTGTGATCTTACCGCCTTTACCGATCTTGACTATATTGCTGTCCGTGCTGTTGAACCCTTCATCCTCCAGCGGTACAAAACTCTGTCCTTTTACCAGATACACCGTATCTTTTTCCATATTGGGCAAGGGTGAAAAAGGCGTAGATGGTATTATGACATCGGTATCATCTGTCAGTACGTTTAATGCAAAATTGCTCCGGTTATTGTTTGAAGAAGACCCTACTACATCGGTCCATGCAACGCCGTCAGAGGAATAAAAACTCTGGCATTTATCACAGCTTACGGTATACTCTATTCCGTTGTCCCTGGAATATGCTCTCTCATAACATGCGGTATAATTGTCACTGCGCTTAAGTACTACAGCAAAGGTCTCCCCTGCCGCAACATTCACACTCTTTCTCAGATCTATCGTATATTTCCCGTCAAGATAAAGAACACCGCGCGTTATCGAAGCTTCATCAAGCACACCCGATGCCGGCCCTTTTTGCGGATCCACGCCGGTATAGATGCTTACCTCATATTCCGTGCCGTCTTTGCTGAGTCCGAGAACATTAACTCTTTGAATGGATCTGTGATGTATAGAAATAATTGTTTTGGGGTATTTCCAAAGGATCAGCCACGTCAAAAGTCCAGACTGATTTTTCACTTGAACCGTTTGGTTTGCTTAGACCGCTGTCCTCATACGAGATCCAGAAATAATCATTATAACTTAACAAAGCAGATCCATCGGCATTCCAGCTGTTTCTTACCAGCCATGCACCATTATTATCAGGATATTTCCCGGAGGATGCCTTAAAATTCTCAGCCGGAAAATCATCATCCCAGCCGACAAGGCAGATAGCATGATTTGTCTTGGTCTGGGTAGCACAATAATATGAATTATACTGGTAGCTGTAATACGAATCGCTCGAATAAACAGAAGCGCCGACAGCACCGTTTTCCATTATGCACTGCTTTATTATTTCAGTATTCTTTATATTTATCTCTTTGGCATTCTTAAGCCTTACAAAAGATGAAAACTCATTATCTTGTGGGGTATATGTCCCGCTGTTTACAGAAGCTGCCAATGAATAAGGCATTTCATTTTCCGATACCGCTCCTCTGGCACACATGAGTGTCTGCGAAGCAAAATCAAGATTGCCGCCGGCATTGAGTATCCCGCCGCTCCCCTTAAAGAACACCATATCGCCGGTATCTCCTGCCAGTGAAGGGCTTCCCTGATTATAGGTATAATAAATGGTATGGAGCTCAGAGAGATCAATATCAGTTCCTGCACCGAGCATACCATGATTGATCATATAAAATTCGATAAGAGCCATGGCCGAGTGAGCCCAGCAGCTTCCGTAAGGATTCTGATCCCGGTTTACGGGATATCTGGTACCGAAATATTCCTCAAGCTGTTCCTTCTCCGTATATGAGAAAGGAAATGCTCTGCCGATCTGCGTTTCCCGGCCCGGCGCATAAGATAATACTATATCAGCTTCACCATCTTCCGCCACACGCTCAATAAGCTCTGCTTCTATTCGGCCATAACCGATACCTTCTTCAACGCAGCTTACCGCCTCCTTTCCGGGAAGCTCAAAATATCCGGATACAAATGTATCCACCCCCGGGGCAGGTTCCTCCTTACGTTTTTCAGAAATCTCCGGAACATTCTCCGAAACAGTATCTTCCGAAACAGTGTCTTCTGAAACAGTATCTTCAAAAGCAGAACCTTCTGAAACAGCATCTTCAGAAGCAGAACCTTCCGAAACGGTATCACCGTCTCCTGCATAAACAGAAGCTGTAATATCAGCTGTCAAACTGATACATAACAATATGGATAATAATATCTTCTTAATCCTGATCTTCATCTTACCATTCCCTGCTGATATCCTTTGCGGTAAACTCCCGCCCCGAAAGATATGAAAACTCACCTTCCGTATCAGGGAAACATAGTTTATAGGCCCTGAGTTTCTGTCCCTTTCCTTTATAGGGATGACCGCCGTATTTAACATCCCCGGCCAGCGGATGTCCTGCTGAAGCAAGATGCGCCCTTATCTGATGTGACTTGCCTGTAAAGAGCTCGACTTCAAGCAGTGTAAGGCTACCGATCACACGTATCACTCGATATGCCGTTTTTACATATCCATCGGACATTTTACCCGACATTTCATTCTTTGGCAACGGTCTTATAGATACCTTATTTTTCTTTTCATCCTTATGCCATATTCCTTCAAGAACAGCTCTGCCGCTCATTTTTCCTTCAACCAGCGCCAGATAGAATTTTCTGAGACTGTGGTCTTTGATGATACCGGAAAGATAACGGCTGCCTGCATAAGTCTTTGCACACAGCACAAGTCCGGAAGTATTCCGGTCCAGTCTGTTGCATACTGCCGGTGTAAAGGCTTCTTTGGGATAGCCTTCTGCCTTAAGATACATCTTCAGCCAGTCATTAACACTTACATCCCCGCTCTTATCGGACTGACTCAGCATCCCGGCAGGTTTATCAACTATGAGGATATGCTCATCTTCATATACTATATCCGGCTGCAGTCTGGGGAGAATAAGCTGATCCGCGTCCGGATCTTCTTCCTCATTCCCGCGCATCTTCTCAAAGGTCTCATCCGAAAAAAACATCTTTATGACATCATCTTCTTTAAGCAGTTCAGACCCTTCGGCTTTTTTACCGTTTAATGTGATATTCTTTTTGCGGAGCATCTTATATATAAACCCGCTCCCTGCTTCTTTCAGAAATTTTTTAAGATATTTATCAAGACGCTGGGAGGCATCTTTTTTTTCGATCTTAAGTTCCTGCATAACTATATCGAAACTGACTTCATGATCCCAAGAAGTTCATCACTTTTATCAGAAGCATCAGAGGTTTTGCGTATACGTTCAATAAAAGCTTTTTCATCTGTAAACAGTTTAACGCTGACTCCGTTCCTGCCTTCCTTCTTCAGTATGGCTTTGATATGTTCCTCACCTCTTCCTGCTTTTTTTTCATCGAACGGTCCGAAAGAAAGCACTTCATTTTCGGTACATACGCAGCAATAAAGAGGATATTCCTCCTTGTAGGCTGTCAGGTACAGTTCATAAGCCACAGAGGCGCGGCAGCATGAATCTATCTTTTCAAACAGTTTTCCGGGGCAGGAATATTTCCTCGCTTTTTCGAACATTATCGCCGATATCATAAACCTGGCTGAAGGTAAGATACCAAGCACAGCTGCAACGGTAAGAAAATTATTACGGGATGCCGACCACGAGATGTCCGGATTTCTGTGCTTTGTTATCACCATCCCTAAAAAAAGCATTCCGAACGATATGCAAAAAAGCAGGAGGGTCTTTATCCACTCCCGCTTTCTCTGAACATTTAAATAGCCGAAAGCACCTTTATAAGTACGTTCTCTCACTGAACATCCCCGCTTTCCGCATCCGGGTTTGATTCAAACATACTTGGCGGTTCTGCAGCTGCAGCAGCTTCGGGTTCTGCCGGAACGGCATTCAGTTCATTAAGGTTATCCTGCACCGTCTGTCCTACTACATTTAACGAATCAAGGAACCTGTTTGTATTCCTTGTCGTAGATTCTATACAATCATAGATTATGCCGTTAAGATTAATAAGCATGTCATTAAGATATGCCTGAGCCGAAGCCAGATATCCGTCAGCCTCATAACGCGCCTTGCTCACTATATTTTCAGCTTCTTCAGCAGCTGCTTTAACAAGCGCATCTGCATTTTTAGTCGCCTGGTTCGTGATCTCAGACTCACTTATCATCTCACTTGCCTGTCTGTGAACGTCAGCGATCAGTTTGTCAGCTTTTTCCCTGGCATCCTGTTCAACGATATCGGCATTTGATAAAAGCCTGCGGTATTTTTCAATCTCCTCAGGAAGATTATTTTTAAACTGTCTTACCAGATCTTCAAGCCTTTCCCTGTCTACAGAAATATGTGTACTGCTTAAAAATACCGGCTTACTCTGCTCGATCAGCTGCTCCATCTGTTCAATGACGCTTTCAAGCCTGCTGTTAACCCTATCCATCTTTTTCCCCTCCGAAAAAATCTATTTAGGTAATGATCGTTATTTTCGCCCCTTAAACTTATCGTATATACGGTCAACCAGAAACTCCGGCACACACTGACTTATATCTCCTCCGAAAGACGCGATCTCCTTTACCGAAGAAGAACTTAAGTAAGCATATTCAAGGCTGGTAGTAAGGAAGACCGTATCCACATCACCATGAGATAGTTTTCTGTTCGTCTGAGCCATCTGAAGCTCATACTCAAAATCGGTGATAGCCCTCAGGCCACGGATAACAACATGCACACCTTTTTCGTGACAATAGTCAATGACCAGCCCGCTGAAAGAATCTATCTGTACATTCTTTAAATGCGATGTTGCTTCCTGCAGTATTTTAACACGTTCTTCCGTAGAAAACAATGGAGATTTAGCTTTATTGTTAAGCACCGATACCGTAAGCGTATCAAACATCTGTGCCGCACGTTCTATCACGTCCAAATGTCCAAGTGTCATCGGATCAAAGCTTCCCGGATATATCGCATGCTTCATAATTCTTTTCTCCTGAAAAATATATGTTTATTAGTTTTATAGACCTTTTCTTTGATAATGTCAAATCCCAGGGCAGATGCAATATCCGAAAGATCACGTTCTTTTTTTTCTTCGATAACTATTATAGTTTCCGGTCCGACTGCCTTTGAATTTCTTGCCGATATCAGCACCTGCTCATCAAAGCCCTGCCCGTAAGGAGCATCAGCGAATACAACATCCGCTTCTTCCCTGACTCCGTAACTTAATGCAGCAGCTGCATCCTGTCTGAAAACAAGCGCCTTATCAAACAGCTTCGTATGTTTAAGATTATACTCTATACACCCTATAGCTGTCTTATCCATTTCGAAAAAATATGCTTTTTGAGCCCCGCGGCTAAGCGCCTCTATACCTATAGCACCGCTCCCCGAAAAAAGATCCACAAAAACACAGCCGGGGATATCGTTTTGAAGAACATTAAAAAGAGTTTCTTTAACCCTGTCGGTTGTAGGCCTTGTATTATCTCCCTCTGGAGTCTTTAACTGGAGGGAACGGGCGCTGCCCGCTATAACACGCATCATTTAAGCTTTGTCCCCTTAGCATCACGCTTCTGAGCCCTGATAAGAGCCAGATCTATCTTCTTTTCATGAAATTCCACAACATTTCGTTCATTATGGGCACTGCCCACTACAGCCATCTCAATATAATCATCCTTCTCAAGTTTCATGCCTCTCACGCCAACGGCCGCCTTTTTCTTCATAGGCACCTCAAGCGCATCTATCTTGAGAAGATAACCCTTATGGGTAAACATTGCAAGATATGACTGGTCATAAAGAATATCTACCTTTACCACCTCATCATCATCCGAAAGTTTTGTTGCAGCCACCATACGCTTTGCCACATCAAACTCGTCGCCGGTGCAGTATTTTATCATAGCCTGTTTTGTGACGAACAAAAGCCTGTAGGTGCTCACCTCTGACTGATTAAGCACGCATATGATGTCCTCCTGCTGCGAGCTGTAATTACTCACATTATCAATAGGTACACCCTTATCCCTGAAACGGCCATGCGGCAGATCTGATACCTTTATTGTATGTAGATTCCCCTTATTTGTAAAGGCACAGAGTTTTCCGGTATTTTTACATTCTACTATCCATGCGTTTTCCGCTTCTATTGCTTCCCTGTTACGTTCCAGAGTAGCATTATCCACGGTCTTACAGTATCCGAAGCGGTCCATCAGGAATATAACGTCCATTTCTTCCATCTTCTTTTCTTCATATACCGCTTCCTGCGCATTTTCTATGGAAGTCTTTCTGGGAACCGCATATACCTTCTTCATAGCCTGCAGATCATCCATTATGACCTGTGCCATAGATTCACGACGATCGAGTATATCTTCATAACGATAAATATTCGCAGTGGTCTGCTCATATTCACGATTCAACGCTTCGATCTCAAGGCCGATCAGACGATACAGTCTGAGTTCAAGTATGGCATCCGCCTGACGTTCGGTAAAATGAAGCATACCGGCCATTATCTTTGATTCTTTGCTTTTGAAATTAATTCCTTCAGTGATACCTTCAACAAGACATGCTTTAGCCTGCGGGCGGTCTTTGGAACCTCTGAGTATCTCTATAATAAGGTCGATCACGTTGCAGGCCTTTATAAGACCTTCCTGCACTTCCTTCTTTTCGCGCTCTTTTGCCAGAAGGTTGGTATACTTCCTGCGGTTTAATTCAAACTGAAAGTTCACATTATGCCTTATGATATCCTTAAGGCTCATGGTCTCGGGTCTGCCGTCGGCAATAGCCAGCATATTCATACCGAATGTATCCTCGAGCTTGGTCTTCTTATAGAGCATATTGGTGAAGTTCTCCACGTCAGTGTCCTTCTTAAGCTCTATAACTATACGAATGCCTTCCTTTGAGGACTGGTTTGAAATATCCACCACATCGGTGGTCTTGCGGCTTTCAGCCAACGCTGCCACATCGCTGAGGAACTTTGATATACCTGCACCTATCATAGTGAAGGGGATTTCTGTTATAACTAACAGTATGTGCCCTCCCTTGGCATTCTCAGTCGTTACCTTACCACGGATCTTAACCTTTCCGCTGCCTGTCTCATATATCTGCAGCAGTTCATCCTTATTTGTAACTATGCCTCCGGTAGGGAAATCCGGCCCTTTGACATACTTCATCAAGCCCTCATTCGTGATATTCTCATTCTTTATATATGCGATAGTGGCATCGATAACTTCTCCCACATTGTGTGGCGGGATCTTTGTTGCCATACCTACCGCTATACCTTCACTTCCGTTAACCAGCAGATTGGGAAAACGCGCCGGAAGCACGGAAGGTTCTTTCTCCGTCTCATCGAAATTAGGTATAAAATCAACAACATCCTTATCAAGATCTGCCAGAAGGCCTTCCTGAGATATACGCGCCAGCCTTGCTTCGGTATATCGCATTGCTGCGGCGGGATCCCCTTCAATGTTTCCGAAGTTTCCGTGACCGTCTACTAAGGGTATGCCTTTCTTGAAATCCTGTGTCATCACTACCAGTGCATCATATATTGATGAATCTCCATGGGGATGATACTTACCCATGGTATCGCCGACTATACGGGCACTTTTACGGTGCGGTCTGTCAAAACGCACTCCGAGCTCATGCATATCATATAAAACACGGCGCTGCACCGGCTTAAGCCCGTCTCTTACATCAGGTAATGCACGGGATATGATCACGCTCATGGCATAATCGATATAGTTTTTCTGCATTACCTCGCTGTACTCTGTTTTTAAGATTCTGTCATTGGATTGCATTAATATCTACTCCTTAAAACGCCGTGGGTCTTTGCGGCCATGGCTCATTCTTGATCATTTATATATCCAGTACCGCATCTGTGGCATTTTCATGGATGAAGCTGCGGCGCGGTGCGACCTCACTGCCCATCAAAAGCTCCGTAGTGTCGGATGCAAGGATGGGATCTTCAATATCAACGCGCTTTAAAAGGCGGCGTTCGGGGTCAAGCGTAGTCTCCCACAGCTGCTCCGGATCCATTTCTCCAAGTCCTTTATAGCGCTGCAGTGTAAAGCTGCCCTTATGGGTCTTTCTGTATTTTGCCAGAGCCGCATCATCATAAAGGTATTCTTCTTTTCCCTTTGAAGGCACTGCCTTGTACAGGGGCGGCATAGCAATATAGACATGACCTTCCTGTATGAGCTCCGGCATAAAGCGGTAAAACAGGGTGAGCAGAAGCGTACAGATATGCGCGCCGTCCACATCGGCATCGGCCATTATTATTATCTTATCATATCTTAATTTACTGATATCAAAATCATTGCCGTAACCTTCGGAAAAGCCGCAGCCAAAAGCATTGATCATTGTTTTTATCTCGGCATTAGCCAGCACCTTGTCTATGCTTGCCTTCTCTACGTTAAGTGTCTTACCTCTGATAGGCAGAATAGCCTGAAATTCGCGGTTGCGGGCAGTTTTTGCGCTGCCGCCTGCGGAATCACCCTCGACGATGAAAATCTCGCACTTGGATGCATCGCGGGATCCGCAGTTCGCAAGCTTTCCGTTTGAATCAAATGAATACTTCTGCTTGGTAAGGAGATTGGTCTTTGCCTTTTCCTCGCTCTTACGTATCTTGGCTGCTTTTTCTGCGCAGCCGATGATATTCTTTAGTATCTCCAGGTTACGGTCAAAGAAATGCACGGTCTCATCACCGGTAACCTTGCTCACAGCTTTGGCTGCATCCTGATTATCAAGTTTTGTCTTTGTCTGGCCTTCAAAACGGGGATCCCTGTGTTTTATCGAAACAACAGCCGTCATACCGTTACGTACGTCGGGGCCGGTAAAATTGGCATCCTTGTCCTTCAGAACGCCCAGCTGCCTTGCATAGCTGTTGATGACCGTAGTGAACATGGTCTTAAAGCCGGTAATATGAGTACCGCCTTCAGCATTATATATATTGTTACAGAAGCCCAGAACTATCTCATGGAACTCATTGACATACTGAAATGCGCATTCAACCTCGACATCTTCCTGTTCGCCTTTAAAATATACCACATCATGTACCGCTTCTTTACCCTTATTAAGCGCGGCTACAAAGCCTCTTATTCCTTCGGGTTCATGGAATTCCACTTCATCAGGCTCTGCCCCGCGCAGATCCTTAAAGTAGATCGTAAGCTTAGGATTCAGGTATGCAGTCTCATGAAGACGCGATTTGATATCTTCAGCTTTGAACCAGGTCTTGTCAAAGATCGTGTCATCCGGCGTGAAATTTACCTTGGTACCGGTCTTTTTCGAATTGCCGATCACAGGTAACAGCCCGGCTTCAAGTTCCGTGACGGGATTACCTCTTTCGTATTCATCTTCATAGATATGACCGTTACGTTTAATTGTCACCTTAAGATGGCTTGAAAGAGCGTTTACGACCGAGGAACCCACACCATGCAGCCCGCCGCTGGTCTTATAAGCGCTGTCATCAAATTTACCGCCTGCATGAAGCGTGGTGAACACCAGACGCTCGGCGCTGATGCCTTTTGCGTGCATCTCTACAGGCATACCGCGGCCGTCGTCTTCCACAGTGGCAGATCCGTCCTTTTCAAGCGTGACCCAGATATGATCACAATGCCCCGCGAGATGCTCATCTACAGAGTTATCAACGATTTCATAAACCAGATGGTTCAGGCCCTTCGTAGAAACCGAACCTATATACATACCCGGGCGTACTCTGACCGCCTCCAGGCCTTCCAGCACGACAATATTTTCCGCGCCGTAATTATCTTTCTTATTATCTACAGCCATATCTTCCTCACTAGATATTGTATATTTTGACACGCACAAGCGCTATTTTAACAAAAAGGTCGACATAAGTCAACAGGTAACCGAACTTTTGTTCGCCCGTTTTTTTCTCAAATAAAAAAATCCTTCTTCTCCGTCCGGGCCGGCTAAAAAATCCTGCCGTCAGAGCCTGAGCCTTCCCGGACGGATCCCGGGATCTTACATTAAATTACCGTAATAGGGCATGGAATTTGCTGCGCCGCATTGCTTAGCATAGTCAGGATTTATAATATCCTGCGAATCTTCATAGTGTATCATGCAATCGCTGATCCAGGGCTGACGCGTTTCATCAAGGTCACACTGGAAATTGATCTTCATGCCATCGTCATACATTTCAAAGCCCATACCGCCCAGCGTTTCAGGCGTGGTAAGTCGTTTTCTTAAGACCTCACGATATTCGGGACTTACCAGCTTATCATGCATGGGTCCATGAGAATATCTGCCGGAAAGCTGCCTGATCAGTATATCGATCAGCTTCTCCGTGTCCGTATAGAATTCCGCCACGCTCATCTGATGTCCGTCTGTTGTACTGAAACAGTATGTCTTGTGATCTCCGTAAGGATCTGCATTTTGAAGGCCGCCTTCTATCGGCAGATAGTAAGACTCACACCTGAGCATCAAAAACCAGAAAAAGCCCTTTCCGTACTTTGCCCGGAAATCACCCAGCAGGCGGGCTGCGTGGCACATACCCGTTCTTTTATCTTCCGGGACCTTTGCCATTGCGTCATAAAGCCACAGTCCCCTGGCCTTCTCTTCTTTATTGACCTGTTCCATCCACAGATCCAGGCTGTTTTTCAGCGCCTCCGGCACCTCACCGAAGGTTTTCCATCTGCCGGCGGGATATTCCACATCATAATCATACACTTCCCCTTTAAGGGTGACGGTTTCCTTATCCCCACCTTCCTGGCTCAGATAAATACCGTAAGCATCATTATCTCTTTTTGAAACTATCCGCAGCATGGGCTTTGTACTGTGGAATTCCATCCTGCCATAGTCAAGTCCGGCCTTTATCAGAAGCTTTAAGATAAACAGATGAAGTTTATATCCATCCTTTTTCCATTCCTCGGGAACAAATATATGATTTGCTCTCGCATGATACGGTTCTTTATAAAACTGTATCGAAAGATCGAAGCTCTCCACAGCCGCAGGTACACCGTCCTGCCATGCATCAAGACCGTTTATCTGATCCAGCTTTCCGTTAGCTATACAAAGAGCCAGCTTGTTCATGTCCTCAGGGCTTATCTCTACATCCGGTACCTTAAAGCCACGCTGTTGCATCCCGGCCATCATCATCATACCGCCGAACATATTGGTATCTAAGGAACCGGGCGCACAGCCGCCCTTATCCATCACAGCTTTTATGATACCACCGCCGTCTTGTGTCCGCTCTATATCAAAGGTATAATAGCCCTGATAAGGCGGCATCGGCGCCATCATACCGCTGCTCTCCTTAAACGGTACCTGGACTTTTAAAGAAAGTTTTCTTACGCGGTAATCCTGAAACCACTTGATCGCTTTTTCATTTGTATTGATATGCACCTCACCGTATTTGGGCGCTTCATAAGGTTCTCTCTCAAAACACCTCGGGCTGTATTGCATATCATAGACTACCATGTTCATCCTGGTCGTCAGAGCGCAATACTCGGGATTGACCGACGTATGATATACAAATGTGGTAAAAGAATCGGGAATATCATTTGCGCACAGGATCCAGTCCGGTTTACTGTCCGGATCCTGCTTAAGAGCATACGAAGCCGTCTTCTTTTCCCCGTACTTTTCATATATCAGAGTTCTTTCTTCAACTGTAAGTACGGCACCGTTTTCACACTGCTCATACCACTTGCCCAGTAGCTGCTCTGCTATCTTTTTGTTCTCTTCGTCCATAGACTTCCCCCCGGATATCTACGATTATGGTCTGACAACTACGTTTATCGTTATTGTCTTGCCGTAAATCTTTGTGCTGAATTTACCTGTCCCTTCCTTCCTTGCAGTCACGTGGCCTTTCTCATCGACAAAGGCGATATCCGTTTTGCTGCTCTTGAATATCACAGACTGCTTTACTCCCGGAATCTCTATATCCAGCTCTTCACCTTTATCCAGATAAAGTTTGTATTTGTTTTTACTAACCGGCTCAAGTTTCGACGTAATCTGCTTGATATTAATATCTTCAACTATCACATTAACCGTGTAAACCCCAGCTTCGGTCTGCGCGCTGAGAACTGCCGTTCCGGCAGAAACAGCTTTAAACCTGCCTTTTTCCACAGCACAAACATTCTCATCAGAGCTGATCCATACAGGATTCTTATAACCGATTATTGTAAGCTTTTTACTTTTTCCTGCTATCATATGCAGCGTGCGCTTCTTAGGCGTAACTCTTTCCTTTACCGTAACAGTACAATTATACGCCTTGCCGTTGATATATGCAGTGATCTTTGCCTTGCCTTTTGCTACGGCTGTCACCTTCCCGTCCTGATCCACAGTTGCCACATCAGGTGCTGCACTGTACCAGTATACCGGCAGATCATCGTCATTGAACAAAACCAGCCGCTGTGTATATATAGCATTCACATCCTCAATCGTAAACCTGTAAGATTTAGTTAACGAAGGCACACTCACATGAACTTTGATAGTCCTGTCTGAGCCTTCATAACAGATCACCGCTTCGCCGGCTTTCTTAGCCTTGAATACCCCCTTCTTGCTAATGCTGACTATTTTTCTGCTGTCCTTATCTGTCTTACTCACATACCAGCCTTTACCAATATTAAAACTCTGCCCCTTTACAAGATATATATCTTCAGTTTTATCATCGATAAACGGCAATGAATCCAAAGCGGATCTTCCACCTTCCGGATTGTCAGTTTTCGCTGTCCACTTAGCATACAATGTCAGATCAGAATTTACCGGATCTAAAAAATCATATTCTGTTCCATCCTTACAGGAAGGATCAGTATACCAGCCTCCGAAGATATAACCATCTTCCCTTGGATCTGACGGTCTGTTTACAGGCAGCCCCTGTTCAACTCTCTTATCTGTTATTTCTTTGCCATGACCATTCATAGCAAATTTTACAGTAAAATATACTTTTTCCGGTTCAGGTTCAGGCTCCGGTTCGGGCTCAACTTCCTTCTTCGTCCAAAAAGCATATAGTGTCATATCAGCTTTCACAGGATTTTCAAAATCATATAATGCCTCACACTCAGCTTCTTTGAACCAGCCGCCAAAAATATAACCTTCAACTTCCGGAGCGACCGGTTCAATAACCTTTTCCCCATGCTTGATCGATTGATCACCAGGTGCGGTTCCGTGGCCGTTTGCATCGAAGCAGACAGTATATTTCAACTCTTCCCACTTTGCGATAAGAAGTATATCCTCAGTAACAGCTGTATCAAAATCAAATATATTTTCGCTGTCATCATCTTTATGCCATCCCTTAAATACACAGCCTTCAACCTCGGGATCTGCAGGCCTGAAAACATATCCGCCTTTCTCTATTACCTGTTTTGACGGAGCTGTACCATCTTTTCCGCTCAGGTCAAAACTCACGGTATAATATTCCGTATCTGCTTTTTTTTCAGTCCACAGCGCATAAAGAGTAATATTTTCATTAACCGCCTCACCGAAATCAAAGCGATTCTCACATGTGGCTTCTTTATACCAACCTCCGAATATAAAGTTTTCTTCTTCAAGCGCTGCAGGCTCAGCTGCCTTTCTGCCCTTCTTCACTTTCTGATCTTCAGGCTTTGTACCATAGCCATTATTATCAAAGCTAACAGTATATAATTCTGCCCACTTTGCAAAAAGAGAAATACTTTCTTTTACCAGTATGTCAAAATCGTATTCTTTGGTTAGAGCCTCATCAGTATACCAGCCGTCAAATTCATAGCCGTTTCTCAGAACAGCTTCAGGTCTGCTGACTTTTGTCCCCCAGTCAACCTTAACTTCATATGGTGCATCACTGTTATTATTCGGATAAAACGTTACGTTAAACTGCTTCACTGTCCACTTTGCATATAAGGTTATGTCCGAAGTAACAAGCTCACCAAAACCATATTCAGTATTGCAATCCGGATCAACACACCATCCACTGAAAATATACCCTTCTGCATCGGGATCACCGGGTTTTTCAACAGCTTGTCCCTTCTCTACTCTCTTTGCAGCTATAGGGCTTCCATGATCTTTCATGTTAAAGGTTACAGTATAATAAACCTTAGGAATCCATTTGGCATATAAAGTGAAGCTTCCGGTTACTGCAGTATCAAAATCAAATCTGCTCGTGCACCCGGGGTCGGTGAACCAGCCGCCAAAATCAAAACCCTGGGCCGTGGGCGGATCAGGTTCCTGTACTTTACCTCCCGATTTAACCGTCTGATCTTCCGGCGCTGTTCCATGACCATTTCCATCAAAGGTCACAGTAAACTCTGCCTCCGCCCATTTGGCATATAAAGTGAAGTCCTCAGTAACAGCCTGATCAAAATCATATACATTATTACATCCTTCATCTATACACCAAAATTCAAATTCATATCCGTCAGCTTTCGGATCAGCAGGCTTCTTAACCTTCTCTCCGTCTTCAACACTAATATCGAAAGCTGCTCCGTGTCCCTTCATATCAAAGGTTACAGTATGATAAACCTTTGATCTTTCTTTCCATCCGGCATACAGGGAAATATCCTTCTTTACAGCTGTTTCAAAGTTATACTTATTTATGCAGGAACTTTCAGTAAACCAGCCCTCAAAATCAAAACCGGCTTTTTCCGGGGTATCCGGTTCGTCAACAGCAGCCCCCCAATCTACCGATACAGCAGAAGGTACACCATCAATATAAAACGTTACGGTCAGCCTGATTATTGTCCATTTAGCATAAAGGGTTATATTCCCGTTAACGGGAGTACTGAAATCATAAGCATTCTTGCAGCTCTGCTCTTTATACCAGCCTCCAAACTCATATCCTTCTGCTTCAGGTGCCGATGGCTCACTTGCAGTTTTTCCCTTTTCAACTGTTTGAGTAAATATCTCTCCATGACCATTCATATCAAAGCTGACTGTATAGCTTTGTACAGCAGCTTCCCCCCATTTTGCATAAAGAATGATATCCGACTTTACGGCTTCAGAAAAACTGTATATATTTTTACAGGCTTTTTCCTTATACCAGCCCAAAAATATATATCCTTCAGAAGTGGGGACAGAAGGCTCCCTGGCAGCTTTCCCATCTTCTATATACTGTGTATCCGGAGCTTTCCCTTCTTTTCCGTTAAGATCAAATTTCACTTCATGCAGATTATCGAACCCTATAAGAACCTCAGCAGCAGCGTTTCCGTCAGCATCTCCGATAAACCGTCTTATCATATTATTATTTAATTCATATGCATCCGTTTTCCCACCAGCCGGCCGCAATAACTTAGCTGAATCAGCCAGTGAAAAAGGAGAGCCCGGATCTTCCATAAAATCATTATACGGCATAAAGGGTGTAGCCACCGCAAATTTCTTTCCTGCAGCGTGAAGCTTTCCGCCAAATTCCATGGTATAACCTGAACTATATGAAAATTTACCATAAATACCGTAACTATAAACATCATATGCAGCTTTTCCGCCAAATGCGTTTATCCCGGCATCTTTCTCAAGTTTCAGGCTTTTATTGCACAAGATACCATAACTGCCACTGCTTCCCCATCCTGCATGTGCATTTAATTCTCCGCCGGAAACATAGATATTTGAAGCTTCAACACAATACATGTAATTTGAACTCTTAAGTTCTTCTCCGTTCACCTTATATGGTTCTATATTAACAGTGCCACCACTTTGGGAATAAGATGAAACCGAAATCCCGCGGGTGTACGACAAAATTGCTGATGCAGGCATAGTGATTATGTTTAATATGCCACCTTTTATCTCTATGCTTTTTCCGGACATGAGACCACAGGCTGATGATTCAACAATATTCTCCAATATATTCAGTTCTGTTGTTCCACCGCTTATTTCTTCTACAATAAGAGCATCTCCGCTATATATGCCGCAGCAGTTTATTATTTTATATTCCTCTTTTCCATTATTATACTGATCCAGACTTAAAGAGCCGCTCTTTCCTGATGCATTTCTTATATTCAGTTTTCCTTTAACATATATCCCGTATTGATAATTTACATCCGACTCAGCTGTCGCCGTAATATCATTATCTCCTTCTATTTCTATTATCAGATCTTCAGAAGAGTAGATCCGGCAATATTCGTCATTTCCGAAGAAATGTCCCCCTTTCACAGAACTGATATCTTTCAGGTAAAGTGTTCCCGTAGACGGATCATAAGAAGCACTGCCATCCACTCCGGGGATCGCAGTCTTATTAGAATCATTGACCTGCTGGTCACCGATCCATAGCGGATATCCCTCCATTTTATCAAATTGAACTTCCTTTGCCGCCTTCCCCTCCGGATCACAAACAGTATAATATTTTATATTTTCTTCAAATGCGAATTTGACTACACCCTGTACAGGTTTTACAAAGGCATAACCATCCATGTCAATGGCCGGAACAAGAAGCGCATAATCATCCCCTTTCATGGTAGCTTTTGCCCATTGGTTTAATTTGCAGCTTGCTCCGGATACAAGCAGGCCTATGCTCTGGCCTTTTGATGAAGATCCACCTTCGATGATGATCTCTGTCTTAACGGTAACACTTCCATCCACGGCAACTCCGACACTTCTTTCAGCATTCGAAGTGTCATTGCTTTTTGCATAAAGTTCACCACCACTCACTTCAGCTGCGGCTGAAGAATAGATACCTACCGTTACATTCTCCGAACTGCCGGCAGATGCAGAAGGCGAAACCGATACATTACCACCGCTCTGAATATACCCTCTTGAAGAAATGCCATACGTTCTGTACTCACCCGCTGACGGATTGATATTCAGACTTCCTCCGGTAATTGTAAAACTTCCGCCGTCCGCTTTAATACCATATGCCCAGCCCTTAGACCCTGAATCCTTTTTAGCGGCACCCCCACCGATATTTACCGCCAGTTTACCACCGTTCTGTTCCTCAAACCTGACTCTGCCATCATAAGCCAAAACACCATACGTAGTATTTGCTTTTCCGCTTCCCGGATTTCCGTTTAGATCAAGATCCAGGCTGCCGTTTTTACCGACGGCATTTCTTATAGTGAGTGACCCCTTTACATAAATACCGTTTTGAACAGGAACATCTCTGCTAAGCCCAAGTTGAAGTGAATTTTCCCCCTCAAGTTCTATGATAAGATCCCCATTTGCATAAATACCATAGTATTCCTCTTCATTACCTCCCATATTGTTTTTTTCCGCATAACCGCCGGTATTGTCTGAGGCTTTGTAATTATTCAGTTTAAGTACACCATTACTTAATGAAACATCGTTCCCGCTATAATACCCATCCGAATCAGTCCTCAGATCTCTCTTTCCTCCTGAGGTTACAATCCTGACCCATGTAGCTGCAGCATGATCATCTGCAATTTCGTCAGCCAAAACATCTTCTGTCATTTCAGAAAAAGTATCTGCTATATCTGAAAAAGCATCAGTTTCTGCTGTCTCTCCATCTTCATATTTATCTTTTTCCTGTTCATCATCCGCAGCAAAAACATTAATTCCAGCTTCTGCAAATTCACCGAAGATCATTGCCAGCATAAGAAGCATCGTTGCTATTCTTCTTCCGATAATGTGTTTCTTATTCATAATATTCTCCTTTTTCTAAAACGACCGTCTACTATATATGCAAAACGTCTGCCTTCAAATCAACCCTGTTCTTTTTTAAGATTTTTATTCGCTGTTGAAAGCATCAGCTTTATACGGTTGAGCTGGTTAACCTCGCTGGCGCCGGGATCGTAATCGATAGCCACGATATTGGACTGAGGGTAATGCTTGCGCAGCATCTTTATAACGCCCTTGCCTACCACGTGGTTCGGCAGACAGCCGAAAGGCTGTGTACATACGATATTAGGGGTGCCCGAATGGATAAGTTCAAGCATCTCACCGGTAAGGAACCACCCCTCACCCGTCTGGTTGCCTATGGAAACGATATCCTTAGCATATTCAACAAGTTTAAATATACTTACAGGTGCATCAAAATGTCTGCTTTTCTTAAATGCCTCTGTGGGAGCTTTTCTCACAAAGTCCATGCCCTTGATACCCCAAAGTGAATTTCGCGCAGTTTTCTTGCTCATGCCAAGATGCTCCGCCTTGTAGATCTGATTATAAAAACAGTAGTACATAAAGTCTATCAGATCAGGCACGACAGCTTCCGCCCCCTCATGCTCGAGAAGATCCACCAGATGATTATTTGCAGTCGGCGCAAATTTAACAAGTATCTCACCAACTATACCTACTCTTGGTTTACGTGTCTCATTTATCGGGATATTATCGAACTCCTCTATCATCTGGCGGCACATCTTTTTATATGTACCGAAAGAAGGATGCGAAGACGTTATGAAGGCATTGCAGCGTTTAAGCCACTTCTGATGTACCGCCTCAACGCTTCCGGGTGTAAGTTCATAAGGACGCATACGGTAAATACAGCGCATGAAAATATCCCCGAACAGCGCCGCATATAATACTCTGACTCCCATCTTAAGACTCAACTTAAATCCGGGATTGGCTTCAAGGCCGCTTAAATTAAGTGATATGACCGGGATATGGCCATAGCCGGCCTTTTCCAGTGCCCTGCGGATAAAGCCTACATAGTTAGTCGCCCTGCATCCGCCGCCTGTCTGAGTCATCATAAGCGCCAGATGGTCCGTATCATATTCACCGGAGAGTACGGCTTCCATAAGCTGTCCTACAACGCAGAGCGAAGGATAGCATGCATCATTATTAACATATTTAAGCCCTACATCCACGGAATGCTTGTTATCATTTGTCAGTATCTTTAAGTTGTATCCGCATGCACCGAAAGCAGCTGCGAACATATCGAAATGAAGCGGCGACATCTGCGGAGCCAGTATGGTATAACCGGCCTTCTGCATATCTTCGGTATATAGTACCCTTTCGAAATTGGTAGGAACGATCTTGCGTTCCTTCTGCCTCTTTTCCTTAACCTCAAGAGCCGCTATAAGTGAGCGTATACGTATACGTGCAGCTCCAAGGTTATTGACTTCATCTATCTTTAAACAGGTATATATCTTATCCGACCTCGACAGTATATCATTAACCTGATCTGTCGTTACCGCATCCAGACCGCAGCCAAAAGAGTTAAGCTGTACCAGATCAAGATCATCACGTAGACGTACAAAACTCGCCGCAGCATAAAGCCTTGAATGGTACATCCACTGGTCCGAAACAATCAGCGGTCTTTCGGGATTACCGAGATGCGCCACCGAATCCTCTGTCAGCACTGCAATATCATATGAATTGATAAGCTCGGGTATACCGTGGTTTATCTCGGGATCTATATGATAAGGCCTGCCGGCAAGGACTATTCCTCTTTTCCCGTTCTCGGCCATGTACTTAAGCACATCTTCGCCTGCCTTATGCATATCTTCATGAGCCTTTGCCAGTTCATCCCAGGCCTTTTCGATAGCCGCACACACTTCCCTGCGGTCCAGTTCTGAAAACTCCTCAACCAGAGATGCGCTTATGGTATCTACTGATGCAAAACTCATAAACGGATGACGGAATGTCACATCACCCCTGCTTATTTCTTCAACATTGTTCTTTATATTTTCCGGATATGAAGTAACTATCGGACAATTGTAATGATTGCCGGCCCCTTCGGTCTCTTTCCTTTCATAGAAAAGACAGGGATAGAAGATAAAATCCGGCTTCTGTTCTATCAGCCACTGTATATGTCCGTGCGCAAGCTTTGCGGGATAACACTCGGACTCACTTGGAATAGATTCTATGCCAAGCTCATAGATCTGCCTGGTAGATACAGGTGAAAGTATAACCCTGTATTTAAGCTCTTTAAAGAAGGTGGCCCAGAAAGGGAAATTCTCATAGACATTCAAAACCCTCGGGATACCAACCGTACCTCTGTATGCCTGATCGGCAGGAAGGGGTTCATAATCAAAGAAACGTTTAAGTTTGTATTCAAAAAGGTTAGGGATATTATTGGCGTTTTTAGGCTTACCGATTCCTCTTTCACAGCGGTTTCCGGAAACGTACTTTCTGCCTCCGGAGAAATTATTGATGGTAAGCCGGCAGTTATTCGTACAGCCCCTGCACTTCGCCATGCTTGTAGAAAACTCCAGATGTTCTATATCATCAAAAGACAGCATACTGCTCTGATATCCGTCTTCATAACGTTCCCTGGCTATGAGCGCTGCACCGAAAGCCCCCATTATGCCGGCTATATCCGGCCTTATGGCTTCACATCCGGCTATCTTTTCAAAGCTTCTCAGAACAGCATCATTATAGAAAGTACCTCCCTGCACCACTATATTCTTTCCGAGTTCCGATGCATCGGATACCTTTATAACCTTAAAAAGCGCATTCTTGATAACCGAATATGCCAGTCCTGCAGAAATATCCGCCACTGAAGCACCTTCCTTTTGTGCCTGTTTAACCTTTGAATTCATAAACACGGTACATCTGGTGCCAAGATCTATAGGATGGGGTGCAAACAGCGCAGTTTTTGCGAACTCCTCAACGCTGTAATCAAGTGACTTTGCAAAAGTCTCTATAAAGGAACCGCAGCCGGAGGAGCACGCCTCATTGAGCAATACCGAATCAACCGTCTGCTTCTTTATTTTGATACACTTCATATCCTGACCGCCGATATCAAGGATACAGTCTACTTCAGGATCAAAGAAAGCCGCCGCATAATAATGAGCCACTGTCTCAACCTGTCCGTCATCCAGCAGGAAAGCCGCTTTCATGAGTGCTTCGCCGTAACCTGTAGAGCAGGCACGATAGATATGCGCCCCCTCAGGCAGCTTCTGCCGCATCTCCTTAAAAGCCTTTATCGCAGTCTCTAAAGGCGAACCGTTATTATTGCTGTAGAAGGAATACAAAAGTTTTCCGTCCTTATCAACAAGAGCCATTTTAGTTGTCGTTGATCCGGCATCTATACCCAAAAAGCAAGGGCCTGACAGTTTTTCGATCTCTGCGGTCTCTACGCAATGTGAATCATGACGCTTTAGGAATTCATCATAATCTGCATGAGTCGCAAACAGCGGTTCCATACGTTCGACTTCAAATTCCATATGTATATCGGAATTAAGACGTCCGCACATCTCCTTCAGCGTACATTCCCCCTCTTCCGTCGCGTTAAGAGCAGATCCTATCGCTGCAAACAGATGCGATTTTTCGGTATCTATGATATGCTCTTCATCAAGCTTTAAAGTCCTGATAAACGCTGCTTTAAGTTCCGAAAGAAAATGAAGCGGGCCTCCAAGGAAAGCAACATACCCCCGTATGGGCTTACCGCACGCCAGACCGGATATAGTCTGGTTAACTACAGCCTGAAAAATCGATGCAGCCAGATCCTCACGGGTTGCACCGTCATTTATAAGCGGCTGTATATCTGTTTTTGCAAACACACCGCATCGAGCCGCGATAGTATATAATGACTTATAATCTTTTGCATATTCATTAAGACCGGCTGCATCAGTCTGTATCAGCGAAGCCATCTGATCGATAAAGGAACCCGTACCGCCGGCGCAGATACCGTTCATACGCTGCTCAACCGATCCGTTTTCAAAATAAATGATCTTTGCATCCTCTCCGCCAAGCTCAATAGCAACATCTGTCTTCGGTGCAAAAGTCTCTAAAGAAGTACTTACCGCAAGTACCTCCTGAACAAAAATAACTTTCAGATGTTTTGCAAGCGTAAGTCCTCCGGAACCCGTGATCACAGGACGGATACGCATATCCCCAAGTTCATCAAGCGCTTTCTGGATCAGTCCCTTTAAGCATTCCCTTATATTTGCAAAATGCCTCTCATAATCAGAGAACAGCACCTCATTTTTATCATTTATTATCGCTATCTTTACCGTAGTGGATCCTATATCGATACCCAGACGGAATATTCCCTCTCTCATTACATCCTCCAATTTATATCAGTCAAAAAAGTATTCCTTTAAAGCATACTTTCGGCTTTTCATTTTCATAATCCCAGCTGTGATACGCCCCTCCTCTGCACCACTTTTCTTCGGGACAGCTTTTACATTTTTCGTTTCGTGCGGATAATGGCGTTCTGTATATCTCAAAACGATCCTTCCATATCGAGGTAAAGCTTTTTTCAAAAATATTACCCTGTATGGTCTTAGCATTGCGCGGTATATCCAGACATGCAGTAACATCACCGTTTTCAAGTATCCCTGCCACATAAACACCTGCATTGCACAAAAAATACCAGTCCCTGACCTCTGCTTCATAATCAAGTCCGACAAAATGAGTGCAGGAATAAGTAACAGGATATCCGGCCTTCCTTTTTTCTTTGATGAACTCCATCATATAACGGTTGTCATCAGCGGTAAGATGCATATTTACGGCTTTTTCTGCCCTGCCTATGGGTTCTAAGCCGGTCAAACGCCATTCGTTTATATCCATTTTATCAAATATCTCAAACAGCGCATCAAGCTCTTTGATATTTTCATGGTTGACTACTGTAGTGACCATTATATTAAAACAATCCATGTCGATAAGATTCTGTATCCCTCTCATCCCAAGCTCATATGCATCTTTCATCCCCCTGTAGCGGTCATGAGTCTCTTTAACCCCGTCGATGCTTAAGGATATGCTTTTCATCCCGGTCTCTTTCATTTTTTCCGCCGCTTCTTTGGTGATCAGCGTACCGTTACTGGTGATCCCCCAGGGAAAACCCTGCTCATGTATATATGCGGTGAGCTCAAAAAAATCCTTATATAAAAGCGGTTCTCCTCCTGTCAGTGCAATAAATACTTTATTGCCGAAATTCTCTTTAACTTCATCAAGTATCTCTTTATACTTTGACAGTTCAAGACCGTCCGGCATATTATCGGCACAACTCGAGCCGCAATGAAAACAATGCTCATTGCACTTTAGTGTAAGCTCAAAAAAAAGCTGACGAAGCCGGGGATCTTTCCTTAGACCTTTGTGATAATCCGCCAGAATGTCCAGATTAGATCTCTTTATCTGTTCCCGCGTCATGCGAATTTCTCCATTCATTATACTTTTTTAGTTCTGCGCCGACTCCTCGGTCCATAAGGAATCCGACTACCAGTATATCATCCAGAAATGCCGGAAGCAGATCGATCGGGCTTACCACATACAAAAGCGCCCCCAGTATCGCTGCCAGAAAGCGCTTAGGTATAGCCGTATACTTCCCATCCGCATAATCATTGACCAGATCGATCATGTCCATCAGATCCTGCGCCGTGCTGCCCGCTAAAGGCAGATCCTTAAATCTGACGAGCCAGTTTTTCGCTCCTTCAGAGAAGCGTTTCAGCTTTCCTTTATCATTGATCAGCATTTCTGCTTTACGTTTATATATTCCCGATCTCATACTTCTCCGTAAGCTATTATGTTGCGGCCAGTCTTGCCGCTTCTATCTCTGCCTGTTTGGCTGCTTCATCAGCAGCTGCCTCCGCCTGCAGGCGGTTAAATATCTCCATTGCCGCAGCCGCAGCTTCCGGATCCATATCTGCAAAAGGATCCTCATTTTCAGCCATATACATATTATCATTATCACTGCCAAGTGCATCAGCTAAAAGCTCTTCCGCCATTGCATCGGGATCATAATCATGCCCAGGCAGCAGCACATTTTCTCCATCTTCAATCCCGGGATGCTCATCCTCATCCGGACCCCCGATCATACTTTCCGGGTCTACCATATTGATACACCACCACTTTACCAGATTCGAGTGCATAGCCTGGTAAAAGTTGATCTTGTCAAGTTTATCCATCCGATCTATTCTCATCAGCCCTTAACTTCCAGTTTCTTTTTAAGGATCACTTCATTGCAGTACATCTCGGTATCGGCATGCTTATAGATATCATCAACATCAAGCTCTCCGGAACCATATGCCCCACCCCATGCGAGCCTGACTTCAAAATTATCCGATTCACGGTTTAAACGTCCCACACGTTTCACCCAGTTATTTACGAAATTAACGGCATCTTCCTCGGAATACCCTGTAAGTACCATAAGGAAATGATCATCCACAATACGATAAGTATGTATCTTATCCGAAGTGATGCGCCTTAACTGTCTTGCAACTTTAGTGATAATGCTGTCTCCGGCCTCAACTCCAAGCCTGTCATTGACCACATGAAGATTAACTATGTTCATACTGGCAATATAGAGCTGATCCACAAAAGGATATACTTCTGAAGCCCTTTTATCGAATTTATCTTTGTTATCGAGCATGGTCATCGTATCATGCTCTTCTTCCCAGTTCCCTTTACGAATGTCTAACAGATACT
Organism: uncultured Lachnospiraceae bacterium; assembly: GCA_902779395.1. Taxonomy (GTDB): domain Bacteria; phylum Bacillota; class Clostridia; order Lachnospirales; family Lachnospiraceae; genus NK4A136. The sequence goes on from CACZBK010000008.1 coordinate 52,133, forward strand.
CCGAAGTATCGATCTGGAACTTCTGTATGGCACGATATAGTTCTTCAACTTCATCACCTGAATCTATCCCAAGATTCTTTAATGCAAGACGGCTCTGCTTACTGTCACGCTCATCATAATCTTCTGCGCGTCCGTATTCTATCGACTCTATAGCAGATGTAAGCCTCTTAATAGGTTTCGTTACAAACATCTCTATAAAGACCGTACCTGCAAACACCAGGAGAATGGCTGCTAATACCTCAGACACGGTAAACACCAGAAAAAATGTCCTTCTGCCAGCATCAATCTGATCCGGAGAACCCGTATTTGAATACAGTATGTAACTCATTGCCACCGAAAAGACCACCAGCACAAACAAAGAAGCTGAAAAAAGGAACAGGGTCTTACGACGGATACTTGTCCGTTTTTTCATGATTCCTCCTTCTGTAACTCCATAAGATGATCAACCGCCTCTTCAAGCCCTTCTTTACTGAACGGATATTCTTTTACGATCTTCTTTTCTTCTTCGGTTTTATCAAAGCATAATGGGCCGGGCCACAACCATAACCTCAGTACCGGATCTTCTTCCTCTGAAGGAGCATATTTGACCAGTTTAAATCTCATGTCTTTAAAACTCCCGGTATACGGTTCTTTTTTTACATAATTCAGGTTGACCTTATACAGATCCTCTCTCAGATCAACTCCCATCTCAGCCCTCTCCTGTCGTATTCGTAAATTCGGACATTGCCATCTGTATAGCCCTGGCAAGCCGGATCATCCTTATCTCATTAAGGATCTCTCTTTCTTTTTTACTGCGCAGCAGTTCATCCTGTCTCTGCTTCAGTTCTTCCTTAAGCTCCTCTTTGTGCTTTTGCTTACGTCTGCGGTATTCCTCATCAAAACGCTTTTTTCTTCTTGCGTTTTCATCTGAGGATGTATATGAGCTTATGGGACTTCCAAGTATCCTGCCTGTATTCTGCATGGCAGGATCTCCATATTTATCATGATACGACTCAATATAAGTATAAGCCTCCTTCACCAGAAGATATGCATCCCTGACCATGGCGGTCTGAGCCGGATGTGCATCGGGATGCAGCTGTTTTGAGAGGCTTCTGTAGGCTTTTTTTATCTCTTCTTTTGTCGCAGAGACGCTTACACCCAATATGGCACAGGCCTGCGAGTAATCACGTATCATAAGCTGTATTTTCTCATTTTTCATACTTCTTTGCAAGACTTTTTATCACTTATGTGTTATACTGTCAAATGTGCAAAAACATAAATCGACTCAGGAGAAAAAACTATGCCAATACGCGTACAAAGCGATCTGCCCGCAAAAGAGCAGCTTGAAAATGAAAATATATTTGTAATGGACGAAAACAGGGCAATGCATCAGGATATCCGTCCCCTGAAGGTCGCCATCCTGAATCTCATGCCCATCAAGCAGGATACCGAATTACAGCTTCTTCGCGCTTTTTCCAACACTCCCCTTCAGGTGGATGTTACCTTTGTTATGGTTGAAAGCCACATTTCCCAGAACACTTCACTAAACCATTTAAACAGCTTTTATACCACCTTTTCCGAGATCAGGGACAAACGCTTCGACGGTCTTATCATCACAGGTGCACCGGTCGAGCAGATGCCTTTTGAGGAAGTAGACTACTGGAAAGAAATGGTAGAGATCATGGACTGGTCGAAGTCCCATGTAACCTCAACCCTTCATATATGCTGGGGAGCACAGGCAGCACTCTATCATCACTTCGGCATCGAGAAGATCGCGCTTAAAGAAAAGCTCTTCGGTATTTACCATCACAGAGTCCAGCATCGCCGTACGCCTCTTGTACGCGGTTTTGATGATATATTCTGTGCTCCTCATTCAAGGCATACCACCGTCTCTCCGGAACGCATACACGCCGAAGAGGGCTTAAGCGTTCTTGCCGAATCGGATGACGCCGGAATACTCCTGTGCATGACACATGACGGACGGCAGATCTTCCTTATGGGCCATCCGGAATATGACAGATATACTCTGGATGCCGAATATAAGCGTGATCTTTCAAAAGGGCTTCCGATACATATTCCTGTCAATTACTATCCGGATAACGATCCGGAAAAAAAGCCCGAGCTTTCCTGGCGCTCACACTGTAATATACTTTACAGCAACTGGCTGAATTACTATGTATATCAGGTCACACCCTACGATCTGGATTCTATTTCCTGAGTTTAAGTCAGATATTCTGCCATAAACTCGTCTTCGGTGATGATACGGATTCCCAATGCTTTGGCCTCCTTGTTCTTTGTGGATGAGGAGGCCGCATCATTATTGATGAGACATTCCGTCTTTTTGCTGACGGATCCCGCTACCTTTCCTCCAAGTTCTTCTATCTTCGCTTTCAGTGCATTTCTGTTTTCAAAATGAAGAAGATTTCCCGTAATAACAAAAGTCTTCCCGGATAGCAGCTGCTCCCCATCCGCCCTGCTGCTCTTTTCAATTTCAAGCTGCGCCAGAAGGTCATCAAATATCCTTATTTTTTCATTGTCATGCATAAACGAATAAAAAGCATCAGCCATTACAGGCCCAACTCCTTCAATAGCCGAAAGTTCATCTTTATCTGCATCCTTAAGTTTTGCCGCATCCTCATCAAAATGTTTTGAGATGAGCTTAGCATTTGCCAGGCCTATTCCGGGTATGCCGAGCGCATTGATAAGGCGTGCCATACTGGTTTTTCTGCTCTTTTCTATAGCTGAAACCAGTTTATCCGCTGCCTTATCCTTAAAACCTTCAAGTCTGAGAAGCTCTTCTTTCCTGTCCGCTAAGCCATAAAGATCTGCGAACTCATGGATCAGGCCCGCTGAGATCAGTTTTTCGATGGTCGCTTCAGATAAGCCTTCTATATTCATGGCGTCCCGCTCTACAAAATGAACATAGGCCTTCAGATCCTTTGCAGGGCAGTCATTTCCGCTGCATCTTAACACCATGGTATCAGCTTCCTTTTCTATAAAGGCAGGTGAACCGCAAACGGGACATTTTTCCGGTATAGCAAGAGTATCACTCTTATCCAGATTTTCAGAGATCTGGGGGATTATCATATTGGCTTTATATACCATGATGCGGTCTCCGATGCCAAGCTTCAGCTGTTTTATTATACTGATGTTATGAAGGCTCGCTCTGGAGACTTCCGTCCCTTCCAATTCCACAGTATCAAATACAGCAACAGGATTGATCAGGCCGGTTCTTGATGTATTCCACTCCACCTCTTTAAGTTTTGTCATAGCGGTCTCGTCCGCCCACTTAAAGGCGATAGCGCCTCTGGGAAACTTTGCTGTCCTGCCCAGAGAAGCCGCATACACCAGATCATCATATGCCAATACCAGCCCATCCGAAGGTATGTCGTTATCAGCTATCTTCTGCTCAAAACGTCCTACAGCTTCTACAACATTCGAAGAATCAACTCTTTCATGCTCCACAACGGTAAAGCCGTTTTTTTCCAGGAAAGCAAACTGTTTTTCCATGGATCCGTCAAAATCCATCCCTTCTGCGCTGACAAGCGAGAATATTATCACCTGCACACTTCGCTTTGCGGTGACCGCGCTGTCTAACTGTCTGACCGAACCGCTGCACAGATTTCTGGGGTTTTTATATTTTGCGCCTTCTTCAGGTATGCTGTCATTGATCCGTTCAAAATCCCTGTATCCTATTACCGCTTCTCCCCTTAAAACCAGTCTTCCTTTGTACTCGATCCTTTGTGGCAGATTGATAAATGTCCTGGCATTATTTGTAACAACTTCTCCTATCTCACCGTTACCGCGGGTCACACATTTAATAAGTTCTCCGGCTTCGTAAGTAAGCACGACGGTAAGGCCGTCTTCTTTCCATGAAAGCAGGCCTTCTTTATCTCCCAGCCAGGCAGCCAGCTCTTCCCTGCTCTTCGTCTTCGCCAAAGAAAGCATGGGTGATGCATGCGGCTCTTTCGGAAGGAAATCAACTGCTTCGTATCCCACTTTAAGAGTCGGGCTGTCCGGAAACACTATCCCCGTCTTTTCCTCAAGTTCTTTTAATTCATCATACAGTGCATCATAAGTGTAATTTGACATTATTTCGGTATCTTTTGCATAATATGCCTCTGATGCTTCATTCAAAAGATCCGTCAGTTCCCTTATCCTTTTTTTCTCATCCATGATATAGCCTCTCCTTTCGGGCAGGATATTATAATACATACAAAAGGGGCGCTAACGCCCCTTTGATAAAAACGTTCACACTGTATCATCCCAACGCTTTATTAAGTAATGCCAGTGATTCCTCCATGCTTATGGAAAGCGATACCGCAAGTTCACTCATCACTATCCTTTCAGCGTAAGTCAGATATTTCGCATCTGTTATGTTTAGACTCTTATGGTTCTTCTTGTTAATGGCACGCACATTACGGAGATGCCTGATAAGATTAGCTACTTCCACGCTGTCGGCATTCTGCAAGATAGCATCACATGCCTCCCGGTCAGGTAATCCGCCCTCCATGTGCCCTGCCTCGATGAGTCTGACTGTTTCCTGGGCTTTTTTCTTTCCCATTACTTTTCTGGATATCTCTTCTTCTTTTGTAACAGGAACATAAATAGTATCCCTTGAATCATAAACCGGTTTTAAAGAATAGTAGATTTTGTCCGGACCGCCAAAATCCAGCGGCCCTATCTCAACTATCTGACATGCCCCGGAAACACCATACATAACATGATCGCCTATATTGTATTTCTGCATAAATCCTCCATTTCCGGTAAACAACAGAAAATCACATGCTTATTTTATCAAACAACGCCCTCAAAATCCAGTGAACAATTTGTGAACATCGGCGATATTATGTAAACAAAAAGGTGTTCCCGAAAGGGAACACCTTTATAAGAGTTATTTCAATTAATGATTACTTAGACTTCTTAGCTCCGTTAACAGCATCCTTGAATGCCTTGCCGGCCTTAAATCTGGGTGCCTTTGAAGCTTTGATCTTAATAGTCTCGCCGGTAGAAGGATTACGGCCGGTACGTGCCTTTCTCTCAGCCACTTCGAAAGTACCGAAGCCAACGAGCTGAACCTTACGATCGCCCTTCTTGTTAGCCAGTTCCTTCTTAACAACATCAACAAATGCGTTAAGTCCAGCTTCAGCGTCCTTCTTTGAAAGCTTGGTCTGCTTTACAATAGCTTCTACTAATTCTGCCTTGTTCATCTCTCTCTCCTCTCAAATGTTTTATTTTACGGCACTTTCACACCGTCTGCACAAAGAATACCACTATTATCAGTGTTTTTCAAGAGAAAAACACAACTTTTACCCAAAAAGTCACAACATATTGTGGTTTTTAATCGGTTTTTCCGCTCATTCGTTTCAGCTTCTCTCTTTCCCATTCAAAGATAAATCGTACGAATTCTTCCCTGGCTTCCCTCTTCATATCAACAAATTGCATGCAGTGTTCGTAACGTCCTTTTTGATTATTAAGCAATCCGGTCCTGACCAGCTTTCCCAGGAAAATATAATTCTTCTTTCCGCCATCGGGGGTCTCCGCTACGAGATGAGTTATCACCATGGCCTGAGGCTGCATTTCGGTTCTGGTTGTAAAGCGTATACCGCCACCGCTTACATCCAGCGTGGTTCCTTCCTCAAAACCGGGCATGCGCAGCAGTGTACCGTTTTTCGTAGCTTCCCTGAACTCGTTTGCATTTTCGGCGGTAAGGACAAGATATCGGACCGGTATAGAGGTTTCAAGCCGGAAAAATTCTCTGCGTTCATATTTCTGCAGGCTCCCTGTAAGCTTGATATCCACTACACGGATATTACCTTCGCTTCGGCTTTTGACCACCTCTATCGGCGCATTATATATCCTGCTCCCAAAGAAAAAGGCATTAAACCTCTCACCCGCATGAACAGGTATCAGACGGGCTTTTATCACAGGATTTGTAATGGTCAGATTCTCGCTGTCATCGATGTCATGTATGGCGCTGGCCATTTTCTTTTCCTGTGCTTCAGGATCATCCAGATTGTATTTACGCCCCACCAGCTCAAGCGGCATACCGGGCTTTAATACTTTTTCCGCCATAAACTCCCCTGCAACTTATTCTCCCAATATTTTTTCTGCACTGACGATCTTTACGCACAGTACAAAGAGCTCTGCAGCCTTCTTAAGATCTTCAACCGGCGGCAGGGTAGGCGCTATCCTGATATTGCTGTCCCTGGGATCTTTTCCATAAGGCCAGGTAGCACCTGCTCCCGTCATTACGACTCCTGCTTTCTTAGCCTTAAGAACTATAGCCTTTGCACAGCCTTCAAGTGCATCAAAGCTGATAAAATAACCTCCCTTGGGCTTGGTCCATTCACCGATATCCAGTCCTCCCAATCCGTCTTCAAGAACCTTTTCAACCATCTCAAATTTAGGTCTTATGATATCGGCATGCTTTCTCATATGTTCTGTCATGCCGTGAATATCCTTAAAGAAACGCACATGGCGAAGCTGGTTTACTTTATCATGACCTATGGTCTGATTCTTAAGCTGGTTCTTGATATCTTCAAGATTGTTAAGCGACGTAGCAAGCGCAGCTATACCGCTTCCGGGGAAAGTTATCTTCGAAGTGGAAGCGAATTTGTATACCATATCGGGATTCCCAGCTTTTTTACACTCTGCAAGTATCTCAACAAGGTAATCCTGATCATCATCATACAGATGATGAATGCAATAAGCATTATCCCAAAAGATCCTGAAATCCTTAGCAGCAGGTTTAAGCCTTGCAAAACGGCGGACCGTGGCATCGGAATATGAATATCCCTGAGGATTTGAATACTTGGGAACACACCAGATACCCTTTATCGATGCATCCTCGGAAACAAGTTTTTCTACCATATCCATATCGGGTCCTTCAGGGCTCATAGGAACAGGTATCATCTCTATACCGAAATACTCCGTTATCGCAAAATGCCTGTCATATCCCGGTACAGGGCATAAAAACTTTACCTTATCCAGCTTACACCAGGGAGTACTTCCCATAATACCGTGTGTCATAGCCCTTGCAACGGTATCATACATCACATTAAGAGATGAATTACCGTAAATGATTATATTATCGGGATGATTCTCCATCATGTCGCCAAGAAGCTGTTTAGCCTCAGGGATACCGTCTAAGCAGCCGTAATTCCGGCAGTCGGTACCATCCTCACACATAAGATCCACTTTTGAATTGAGCACATCCATCATGCCCATAGATATATCAAGCTGTTCCTTACAGGGCTTTCCCCTGCTCATATTCAAAGAAAGGTTCATAGCCAGATACTTCTGATATTCACTGTTAAGCTTCTCCAGCTCTGCCTTCAGCTCTTCTTTTGACATTTCCCTGTACGCTTTCATAACTGCATTCCTCCAAAACATTCCCGTTACCGGGGGCTTTTAAACATAATATATTATAATACACGTTTACAGAGCTTTTGTAAAACTCTTTTTAACAAAAAAAGAAGAGACCGGGCCCGAATCAGTCTCTTCTTTGAGATTCGATATTAAATTGTCTTATGCGTTAACGATCTTTCCGAAATCAGGCTTAAGAGAAGCCCCGCCGATAAGACCGCCATCGATATCCGGCTTAGCCAGAAGTTCTGCAGCGTTGCCTGCATTCATGGATCCGCCGTACTGGATACGTACTGCCTCAGCAGTATCGGTATCATACATTTCAGCTATCAGATCACGTATAAGCTTGCAAACTTCCTGAGCCTGATCTGCAGTAGCGGTCTCGCCGGTACCGATAGCCCAGATAGGTTCATATGCGATAACCAGTTTCTTCACCTGATCTGCAGTCACACCGGAAAGATCCCAGCTGATCTGTCTCTTGATCCACTCCTGATAGGTTCCTGCCTTGCGAAGTGCAAGTGATTCACCACAGCAAAGGATGGGATTTAACCCTGCAGCAAATGCTTTCTTTACCTTTGCATTGATCAGCACATCATTCTCACCGAAAATATCCCTTCTCTCGGAATGTCCGATGATGATATACTCAACACCTGCATCCTTAAGCATAGGAGCACTGATCTCACCGGTAAATGCGCCCTTGTCTTCGATGTAGAAATTCTCTGCACCTACATGCACATTGCTGCCTTTTACTGCAGCAGCTACAGGAACGATATCAATAGCGGGTACGCAGTAAACTACGTCCACATCATCGTTCTTTACAAGATCCTTAAGCTCGTCACAGAGCTTAACTGCCTCACTGGGAGTCATGTTCATCTTCCAGTTTCCGGCTATAATCCTTCTTCTTGCCATTTTTCTTCTCCTTTTTTTATTCATGTCGTAACAGTAAGATCTTTCTCCTGCTAAGACATGTTTGTTCCTTAATCCAACTTATTCCCGCAGTTACCGCAGAATGCACCGGTCTGACCGCTGGCACCGCATACGCTGCAGGTCTTTCCATCAGCTTTTTCTTCCTTAACAGGCTCGGCAGCTTTCTCAGCTTCTTCATTTTTAGAAGTTTCTTCTGTCTTTTCTGCTTCGGAAGATTTTTCTTCGTTATCTGCTTTTTTCGCAGTATCCGCGGAGTTTTCAGTGATCTCCCCAGCCTTTTCCTCTTTATCTTCCTTCTTTTCTTCAGCGCCGGGCTCTGAGTTAACCGGTACGATGACCGGCGGCACCGGCTGCCCTATAGGCTGTCCCATCACAGGCTGGTTCACAGGCTGCCCCATGGGCTGTCCCATCACAGGCTGGTTCACAGGCTGCCCCATGGGCTGTCCCATCACAGGCTGGTTAATAGGTTGCCCCATGGGCTGTCCCATCATCGGCTGCTGATACATGCCCTGCTGGTTAAAAGGCTGTTGACCTATTGCTGCGGTCTCGGCTTTTTTGGCAGCCAGATCGCTCTTAAGCTTATTCAGCTCAGCCTCCTTGTTCATCAGCAACTGAACAAGATTTCTGCAGGCATCATCCGGATCATTTTTATGGATACTGTAATATGCCATGCCAAGCTGGGCATAGAGATTGTTCATCTCCTTCTCCTTAGCCGTAACCTGGGAATTAATGCCCATGGCATCAACATTACCGCTAACTTTAGCCCCCAGATTGTCGGCAGCATTAACTATACTGTCAAAGAACCCCATAAGAAAAGTCCTCCTTTGGAAAATTCGCGCTGCGCCTTTGGCTTGCGCTCACCTTAGTCTGTTTATCACTACCCGAATTGCGCTAAATTCGCGCTACGCCTTCGGCTTGCGCTCATTAAGCTTATCGGGTAAGTTCGAACTAAATTCGCGCTGCGCCTTTGGCTTGCGCTCATTAAGTTCTCACTTATCATCAGCTGCAACTACACCGGGAAGCTCTTTACCCTCAAGGAACTCAAGGGAAGCACCGCCGCCGGTAGAGATGTGGCTCATCTTATCAGCAAAGCCAAGCTGGTTAACAGCTGCTGCGCTGTCGCCGCCACCGATAATGGTAGTAGCTTCGGTCTCAGCCAGAGCCTTGGCTACTGCGATAGTACCCTTTGCAAGGGTAGGATTCTCGAATACGCCCATAGGTCCGTTCCAAACAACGGTCTTCGCACTCTTAACGGCCTCAGCGAACATCTCCTGGGTCTTAGGTCCTATATCAAGACCTTCCTTATCTGCAGGGATCTTGTCAGCATCAACGAAGGAAACTTCGATAGGTGCATCGATAGGATCCGGGAAACCGTCAGCGATAGTGGTATCAACAGGCAGAAGAAGTTTCTTTCCAAGTGACTCTGCCTTAGCCATCATTTCCTTACAGTAATCGATCTTCTCATCATCAACCAGTGACTTTCCGATCTCATAGCCCTTAGCCTTAAGGAAGGTGAAAGCCATACCGCCGCCGATGATAAGTGTATCGCACTTCTCGAGCAGGTTATTGATAACATTGAGTTTATCTGCAACCTTAGCGCCGCCAAGGATCGCAACGAAAGGACGAACCGGATTCTCTACAGCGTTACCCAGGAAGTCGATCTCCTTCTTCATAAGGTAACCAACAGCACAGTTACCGCCCTTAGCACGTACCTTCTCGGTAACAACTGCTACGGAAGCATGTGCACGGTGAGCAGAACCGAATGCATCACATACATAATCATCGCAAAGATCAGCAAGTTCGCTTGCGAATTTATCTCCTGCCTTTGCAGGCTTGGTCTCTTCTTCGCCACGGAAACGTGTATTCTGAAGAAGGATAACATCGCCTTCAGCCATAGCTGCAACTGCAGCTGTAGCATCATCACCTGTTACATTATAGTCAGCGATGAACTTAACTTCCTTGCCCAGCTTCTCGGACAGACGCTTTGCAACGGGTGCAAGAGACTCTTTCTCATTAGGGCCTTCCTTCACCTTGCCAAGATGAGAGCAAAGGATAACCTTTCCGCCATCTGCCACCAGCTTGTTGATAGTGGGCAGAGCTGCATTGATACGGGTCTCATCAGTGATCTCGCCGTTCTTTAAAGGAACGTTAAAATCACAACGTACGAGTACTCTTCTTCCCTTTGCGCTGAAATCATCAACAGATTTCTTATTAAGTGCCATTTTATATTCCTCCTAAAAAATTATTATCTTTAACAAACAAGGTCCGGCCGGCATATACCGGACCGGACCTTTATCTTGATTCATAGTCTCAACCTATCACGCGGTATGGTAGCACATACATTTGTGATGTGTCGCGGCTGATGAAGCATTTTGATCTTAGCTCAGATTATTTCTCAGCCCAGCTCTGCAAAATACTTTATAGTACGTACCATCTGAGAGGTGTAGCTGTTCTCATTGTCATACCAGGATACAACCTGTACCAGGTTATCAGCGCCAACCATAGTCTGGGTAGCATCGAAGATAGAACCATAGGTGCTTCCTACGATATCGGAAGAAACGATCTCATCCTCGTTGTAGCCGAAGCTCTCGGATGCAGCAGCCTTCATTGCTGCGTTGATCTCTTCCTTGGTAACACTCTTCTCTACGGTAGCAACCAAGATGGTGGTAGAACCGGTAGGGGTAGGAACACGCTGTGCGGAACCGATCAGCTTGCCGTTCAGCTCAGGGATAACAAGGCCGATTGCCTTTGCAGCTCCGGTTGAGTTGGGAACGATGTTGATAGCGCCTGCACGGCTTCTTCTGAGATCACCCTTTCTCTGAGGACCGTCGAGGATCATCTGATCACCGGTGTAAGCATGGATGGTGCTCATGATACCGCTCTTGATACCTGCAAGGTCGTTAAGAGCCTTAGCCATAGGTGCAAGGCAGTTTGTGGTGCAGCTTGCAGCAGAGATGATCTTATCATCCTTGGTAAGGGTGGTGTGGTTTACATTGTATACGATGGTAGGCAGATCATTGCCTGCGGGTGCGGAGATAACAACCTTCTTAGCACCAGCATTGATGTGTGCCTGAGCCTTCTCCTTAGAGGTGTAGAAACCGGAGCACTCAAGAACAACGTCTACGCCCAGCTCACCCCAAGGGCAATTGTTAGCATCGGGCTCTTTGTAGATCTTAAGGGTCTTGCCGTTAACGGTGATGGAATCCTCACCAGCTGAAACGGTATCAGCCAGAGCATACTTACCCTGTGAAGAATCATACTTAAGAAGATGAGCCAGCATCTTGGGAGAAGTAAGATCGTTGATAGCAACTACCTCATATCCCTCTGCTCCGAACATCTGACGGAATGCAAGACGACCGATACGGCCAAAACCATTGATTGCAACTTTTACTGCCATTGTTAATTCCTCCATAAAAGATATTAGTTGTGAACTATTCACATCGCCCACTATTTTAGTACAAAGGCCGTTAAAATTCAAGCAGATTTTTCAGAATGTTAAAGCCTTAAGCGCTATTACAAAGTTATGTCGACAAGATCTCCTGTCAATCCCTTATAAGCTCATCATTTTTATAATTCTCATAAACATACCAGTCTGCTTTATTATTAAGATATATATCAGTATATGCCGCATTCCAGGTGGAATGTGCGGAGGTAAGGGTAAATCCCTTATAATATGATTCCCTGCTGTACTGATATAATCCGGGATCAAATCTGATCCTGTATTCCCCGGTAGGTAAAGCAGTTATATTAGAAAATTCAGCCATAAAATAGCCTCTGCCGACTCCCGCCTCCCCATCATAATCAAAGGATATGACAAATACCGTTTTCTGCTGTGAATAATCTTTTTTTATAAGGGAGTAGATCGCGCAAAGCTCAAAAGTCCCCGGCAGATACTCGGAAAAATCACTCTCACACTCCGATTTAGCCAGAGCTATCGCATTTTTCTTCATCTCTTCAAGGTCTTCTTCACCTATAACATTGATATCACTCACATATTCCTCAAGCCCTTCCACAGTATAAGTCTTTTTTGTCTCGGTCAGCTTATAAGTGGTCGCCCCCTGCACAGCGCTGTCCTTTTCATAAGTTACGCTGATAATATCACCATTACTTAGATTATCCATATCCGAAGTCTTTTTTCCGATCTGCGACACGACATAAGTATTCCTGTCATACAGCCTTGCCGTGGCGCTCCCGCTGATACCGTAATATGATATCTCAATATTATCAAAAGGGTCTATCTCCCGTGTACTACCCGATGATGAAGAACCCGAATTATTATAGGCGCTCTTCATGGCAACGCCGAAATAGATTGCATAAGTCAGCGCAGATATCAGGATAAGCACCGCATATATGCTTCCTATCACCGCAAATACGGTAAAAACTGTTTTTTTTCGATTGGAGGCGCCTGTACCACGTCCGCCGGAATCCTTAGCATTCATGCTGTTCATGATCTGGCTTATCTGCCTGTCCTGGCGATCATCACGCTCACGGTCCATCTTAGGGCCGTATACTTCAGTCATATCAAGTACAGCCCCGCAGAATTCGCAGCCTATGGTCCTGGTATTCCCGTCATATTGAACTGTCGCCCCGCAATTGGGACATTTTACGGATCTTATATTAATGGCCATCCATTTCTCCTATTCAGATATCCCCGGGCCGTTATATTTAAATTTCCCCTCTTTGACCTTTCCTGACACCTTTTCATTCTTTTTGTTAACCTTGATCAGCGCTGTATCATCCGTAACTGTCAGATTACCTGTCAGCTTGATATCGCTTGTAAAAGTCAGGCTGTGTCCGTTTCCGTTTATCGTAAGCAATTCATATCCCTTTTTCGGAAGAAGGAATTTGCCCATCATGTTAACATCACCGATCAGCTTGATACTAAGCTCTTTCTCTCCGCTTTTCAGATTCGTATTCATGGCACTGACTGCATCTGTCCACAGACAGTATTGGCTTCCGCCAAACTCTATCGACTCTCCGAATAAGCATGCTTTACCTTTATAGAAACAAAGGTAGGTAGGAACATCATTGGCCGTAAGACCTGTACAGTCAAATACACCTCTCAGATTATCTCCGGTCATATTCTTTTTACTGCACGAGATAACCTGGGTTCCGTCGGCAAGATCTTCATCTGAGTTGAATGTTAACATGCCTGTTGCTTTTCCTTTAAGCACTAAAGGTTTAAATCCTTTATAAAGATATATCCCGGATCCCTCTTTGCCGATCAGTTCTTTGTTGACGGTGAACCTGTCACCACTTCCCACATTATAAACAGCCCCCGCTTCAAGAGTAAACTTATCGGCAATAAGGGTATTAGCTGAAAGTGTTCCGGCAAGAACCATATCTTTCTTTACCTGTATCTTTACAGATTTACCGTCAAAGGCAACACCTGAATTAATCGTAAGTCCTGATTTTGCATTTAAAGACAGTTTCTCGGGCACACCTTCCTTTTTACTGTGTACCGTTTTTATCACAACGTCTTCCAGAGTAAGCGGGCTGTTTGAAGTGATCTTATTGCCTTTTATCACTATACTATGTCCGTTTCCATATAAGGTAACCGAAGCAGGTTTCTTGGGAATGGATAAAGGCTTTTCACCAACCATATCACTCTTAAGCTCTACGATATAGTCCTTAGCTTCGGTCATCTTACCAAAGGCTTCTTTTAAAGAGTGAACTTCAACAGACTCGTAACCATCCTTTTCCATGATCACAGCCGTACCTGTCTCGGGGCTGCTCTTGCCGGCATCATCTTTTGCCGCTACTTTTAATTTATATTCGGTCCAGGACGTACCCGCTGTATCTATCCTAATACAGTAATCCCCGGCTGCCAGCGATTTGGTTATCACAGCTTCATTCCCACTATTATTAAATGCATGCTCTATCTTATTATCTTCCTTATAGTTCTTTTTAAACAGGTCTATATGAGAAGCCCAGGCACTGTTCAGCCATAATTCTACAGTTCCTTTTTTCTTGAGTGAAAACATATAATAATCAGCATAATCTCTTACAACTTCATCTCCGGATTTATTTATTATCACTCCATTGTATTCTTTATTCAGATCGATCTTTTTGGGGGAATTCTCCGAATCAGGCTCAGCCTCCCACAGATCGCTCTTCTCAAAGCCGGTCTTTACACGATATACTTTATATCCGTTTTCGTGGGCTTTATAAAATCTCAGAAGGAAACGCTCACCGGCCTTAACACCAAATGATTTTTTTTCTGCAGTACTGAATCCGTATTCATCTCCGCCTTTTACAACATCATCCAGACAAACACTGCCATTACTGTCCCAAACGGTAATCCAGCCACTGGGAATTGCATTACCATCGGGAACACATCCCTGAATACTTAAAATTCCGTCATCTTTGGTTTCGATAAAATAGTAATCCCCGGTAAGCCCAAGGAGACCATCTACATCCTCATCATACGCAAGATTCCATGGATCATCTAAGGTACCGTCACCCCGTTGCCGTGATTCCCCCACACCACGAACCGTTTCCCCGCTATCCGCTTCATTTTCTTCCGCTGTTGCTTTATCAGATGAATATTCTTCTGTTACAGCTTCCTCCACCGCAGTATCCTCTTCAGCTTCATCTGCCGCAAGTACAAAGCCGCTGTTTCCGACAAGCATCGCAGCCGTCATCAATCCTGCAATTCCTTTTTTCAGTACTTCCTTCACTTTCATTCAAATCGCCTCTCTTTCAGGTATCAACTTATGTCTGCCATGTAATTCTATAATATTTTTATATGTATTTCAAGTTTGCCCTAAAATGAAAAAGGGATCCGAAGATCCCTTTTTGCAGGCATATATACTGTTTAAACCGTGTATTTTGACAGATCGGAATTGATCGCTACGGAATACTGGTTTAAGTTCTCCGAGATACTTGTGATATTATCGGTCTCCGTACGAAGCTTATTGCTTTCGGCAACTATGGTATTGCTAAGACCCAGCACCTCATTTATCCCCGCTGCCTGCTGCTCTGTGGTGGCAGCATTATTGGAAGCAACATCATTGATCCTTTCTACACCGGTAGCTATATCACCTATACCCTCAGTAGCCTTGGCCACATCATTATATATCTTCTCAAATGACTGGTTTGCTCCGTTCACGCCGCCCAGAGTAGCCTCCATATCTTTCAGGCATATCTCTGCTTTACGGTTGATATCGGCAATATTTTTCGTCACACCTTCTATAAGCTTTCTGATAGTAACAGTAGCTTCGGATGACTGATTTGCCAAAGCTCCCACCTCTGAAGCAACCACTGCAAATCCGCGGCCCATCTCACCGGCTCTTGCTGCTTCTATCGATGCATTTAGCGAAAGCAGGTTTGTCTGCTCCGAAATAGCGTTGATCGTATCGGTGATCCCGGTTATTTCTTCTATGGAATGAGCGGTATCGCGTATAAGCCCGGTAAGTTCACCTATCGTCGTATTAAGCGTTGTGACATTCTGCGTCATCATCTGCATTTCTTCCCTGCCCTTAGCGGAAGCATCAAGCATTTCAGAGCAAAGGCCTCTTACTTCTTCCGCATTCTCCGCAAGTTTACCGGAGGTTCCGGCCAGTTCCGTAGCCGCACGCGCCACTTCATCTATCGATGAATTCATATCATTTAATGTAGAGTTGAGTCTTTCTATCGATTCACCCTGATTATTGTTAGCATCAGCAAGCGTATGAGATATATTGTAACATTCACCGGCACTGCTGTTCATCTTTCCGGAGATATCTGCAAGACTGTTCAGAGTCGTACGCATATTGTCTATATACTCATTAAGACTCTCCGAAAGCGTAGTGATCTCATTATTACCCTCCGGCGTTATCTTTACGGTAAAATCGCCCCTGCTTATATCCGTTATCCTCTTAGTCACAGTGGTCACAGGATTGATAGCCTTGCTTATTATGATGTATATCAAAACGGAAATAATACCTATCAGAACGATCCCGCCTATAAATGTTATGATCATAACCTTAAGTATAGCATCGCTAAGCAGGGAGCTGGGTGCAGCACTGACAACAGTCCACGATGTACCTTCTATATCCGTAGCGGTATACATATATGCACCAGATGCGGACTTAGCAGTCACCACTTTACTCTCGAGAGACGAATCACTCTTATCCATGCTGTCAAATATCCCTCCAAGTGTTGCTGCCACCGGTTCCGAAGTTGCTTCCAGTGTTTCTCCGACACACGAAAGCTCACTGCTTATCAGTATATCCTTTGTCTGTTTATTGATCATATAGTATTTGGTTTCATTGGAAATAGAGGAAAAACCGTTAACCTTCTCTACCACTTTGTCAAAATTGATATCACTTGAAAGCACTACATTGTCCCTGATCATAACTGCACAGGCAAGGCAGGTCTTTCCCGTGGAGGCATCTACGTAAGGTTCGGAAGTATAGATATCTCCCTTTGCCGCCAGAGCTCCCTGATACCATGGTCTGTCGGTAAATACAAAGCTGTCATCGGGTATCCATCCCGATCCATCGATGAACTTTCCCGTATCACCATATGCAATATAAATATCCTGTGAATCAGGATCAAGTTCCGTAAGCTTTAAAAGCAGAGCCTGCATCTCCTCATAAGAAAGATCGGAAACGTTCCTGATAATATTTGCGGTCTGGCTAACCCTGTCTTCTATGCTGTTCCACCATTTGTGTATTTCTCCGGAATAGGCGGCAGACTCCCTCACAAGGATCCCGTTTGTAAGCGACTGGATATTATCCGCTGCAAGCTTGATGCTGAGCTGTGTTATCGCCACTATTGCGATCGCCACATAGATGATGATCTTTGTTAGAAGGCTTTTTTTAAGAGATTTTCTTTTTTTCATTTTTTTACCTCCGAAAGAATTGATCTGATCTCACGGTACTGAATACCTGTAATATTTTAGCACTAAAGAAATCCATAGACAACAACCTGTCAATAAGCTCCCTTCTGGACCGCTTTCATAGCATCCCTCTGCAGATCAGGATCAAATGAGAGCATCGGTTCGATATCCTTTCCTTTTATCCTGCGTTCTATGTAATTACGTGTAAGCTTGACTATAAGCGGCGACAATGCGAGCACACCTATCAGATTGGGTATCATCATCAGTCCGTTAAATGTATCGGATATTTCCCATGCAAGGCTGGATTCAGTAACAGACCCCCATATGATTATTATTACGAATATAACCCTGTATGCCCTGGCACTCTTAACACCAAGGAGGTACTCTGTAACCTTCGCTCCGTAATATGACCAGCCTATAAAAGTCGAAAAGGCAAAAAGCACGATAGCCATTACCACAAACCATTCCCCCGGCTTACCAAGACAATCCCTGAATGCCCTTGCAACCAGGGTAGCATCACTTGTCCCCGCTGCTACCAGCCCTGTCTTCAGATCCACGGCATCCGACGAAAGTACCACTACTGCAGTCATAGTACATATTATGATCGTATCTACAAAAACTTCAGCCATCCCCCAAAGCCCCTGTTTTACAGGCTCTCTTGCACAGGAATTACAATGCACGATAACCGATGATCCAAGCCCCGCTTCGTTTGAAAAAATACCTCTTTTACATCCGCTCTTTATGGTATTCAGCGCGATCTGTACAGCCGTACCGACCGCACCGCCTTTAACAGCTTCCGGACCAAGAGCAAATTTAAATATCGCGGCAAAAACTGCCGGAAGTTTTGTGACATGAATAAGAGCAACGATAAGACATCCCAGGATATAACTGAAGCACATAAAGGGGATCAGTTTCTCCGATGCTAAAGCCACACGTCTGAATCCTCCGAAAATAATGATCGCAGCAGCCAGCATGAGCACGAGACCTATAGTCAGATTTACTTTCGGAAGGCCAAGAAATGTTCCTTTATCAACTCCCCGGAAAAAAGTCTCCTCAACATTTATCGTTATCTTGCTTATCTGTATCATATTACCGATACCAAATGAAGCTACCATCGTCAGGATGCAGAAGATAACCCCAAGGCCTCTTCCCAGTTTCCTGCAATGTTTTAATGATCCCACTCCGTCCTCAAGATAATACATAGGTCCGCCTGACCAGGCCCCTTCCACATTTCTTCTTCTGTAATATATCCCAAGGACATTTTCGGAATACTTGACCATCATCCCGAAAAAAGCGGCTACCCACATCCAGAATACTGCTCCGGCACCTCCGACACAGATCGCAGAGGAAACTCCGGCGATATTCCCCGTACCGACTGTAGCACAGAGTGCCGTACAGAAAGTCCTGTACTGTGACAGCGCACCTGCATCGTTAACTATCCTGCCTTCTCCCCTGATGCTTCCGAAAGTCTTTTTATACCAGTGTCCCAGATGCGTGATCTGAAAAAAGCCGGTGATCAGCGTACAGATAATACCGGTTCCCAAAAGCAGTACCAGACCGAATGTTCCCCATGCAAAGCCGTTAACGGCGTTATTTATCCTTATGATCGTTTCCATTGTTTATGTTTCTCCTTCAAGAGCTGTCAGAATACCATCATAATCATAATCATCCGCCCTCTCACAAATGGCTTTGAACCTCTTTGCCTCGTCTTCGGGAAGAGAATATCCTGATATTTTCTCAACTATAGCATCTATCTCAACGCTGTCAAATTCCCTGACAGCCGTTTTCAGCTTAGAATATAACTCTTTCAGTTCATCCGGATCTATCAGTGTTTTATTTGCCTCCTCCTTTGCCAATCCGTTCTTATTAATGACTTCGGCAAGTATACTCCTGTAGCTCTCATAATGCTCCATGCAGACTTTATGGTGTTCTTTTATATATGCTGTATTTTTTTCTTTTCCTGCTTCTTCCAGAAGTGCGGCTTCTTCTCCCAGTTCCACAGCTCCTATCAGTCTCGCCGAACTTTTCAGCGCATGGATCTTTATGGTGTAGTTCGGATAATCTTGGGCCGCTATAAAACCATCCAGAGCCGAACGGTTAGCATCCATATTATCGTAAAACATCTTAAGTATGTTTTTAAACGTTTCCTCATCCGCACAGTTTTTCAATGCCGCCGCAGCATCGATCCCTTTAATATCCGAATACCACTTATCTTCACTGTCTCCGCGTACCGTATCTGCCATATACTTTTCTTCAAGTGCTTCCATGGAAAACTTCGGTGAATCGCCTATACTCGGATCGTCTTCATTATCCACGGTTACTTCAGTTTCCGTATCGATATAGTTGGAAAGACTGTATGATTTATTCCCTTTCGCAAAATACAGTATTCCGAAAGTTCCCGATCCGCAGTTGGATGATATCGCCGCCGATGCCTGCTGGAAAACAACATTTTCAAAATAAGCGATCTTGCTTATCTCTTCCTTGATCCATAAAAGCGTATCTATAGGGATATCTACATAGGTTATGAAAACAATATCCGGATCAGGGATTATGTCCACCGGGAAAGCTTTATGGATATAATTCCTGTATGCTCTTCTGCTGCTCCCTATCCACAGACCTCCTATGCTGAATCTGTCATCTCTGAAACTCAGGGCAGGGTGCAGATAGAAACTTTTGGCAACTTTATGCATCAACGGACTTATAAAGTCCTTCCGTGCCATATATTCCGTAGTATCAACGACGAAGCTGCAGTGTATCCTCTTCTTTACTCCTTCAAGTTCGGAAACTATCTCTGAAACGCTTAAGTTCTGCTGTGCCAGTTTATGCGCTATCAGCACAAGAAGCCCGGTTGCGCTTGAGAGACATCCCGAATTGATAACAGTAACATTATCGAACGACTTAGCTGCTTCGGTAGCCATTTTAAAGTCGGAACTCATACTGGAAGTTAAAGATATATGTATAAGATTATGTGCACGTCTTAGTGCATTGGCAAAGAAATCAGTATATTCAGACTCATCCATGGAAGACGACATTGCGTTTCCTCCGTTATCCATATAACGGATCAGTTCATCCGCATCCATCTGAATCCCATCCTTAAAGATACCGTTTTCGGTACGGATGACCATGGGAATGATCGGAATATTCAGTTTCTTTATCACATTCCTCGGAAGATCACATACCGAACTGGCGGTTATGATCACGGATGCTTTTCCGGAATAGCCGGCAGATGCATTGATATCTTCACTCATCCTTACCATCTTGGAGTTGATTATCAGCTTGTCGGAAGGAATATGTCTGATAAGCTTCTTTTCCAGTGCTTCACCTGAAACAGGCTTTACAAGATACCCGTCAAAACCGCTCCGGTTATAAAGATCTCTGTTATCACTGCCCGCATTGGCGGTAAGAACTATGACAGGAGTAGTCCTGTTTAAACCGCCGGACTGATTTCTGATATGCTCAAGACACTCGATACCGTCCATTTCCGGCATCAGATGATCCATAAGTATAGTGTCGTAACGTTTTTTTACTGTCATGCCAAGAGCTTCCCGCCCGCTTAACGCCTTATCGATATCCATCCCCGTTGCCGATAACAGCTTGCTCTCAACCTCTATGTTCATTTCATTATCATCTACGATCAGGATCTTTGCTTCAGGCGCTGTAAATCCCGCTTCATATGAAGATCTTTTAATCGTCTGCTCATTATGGATATTCAGTTCACCTATAGCGGCACGGTCCGATACCTCCTGTCTTACGACCACGGTAAAAACAGAACCTTCTCCGTACACACTGTTGACCGAAACAGTTCCATCCATGAGCGAAACGATCTGCTTTACTATGCTGAGTCCCAGACCTGTACCCTCGATATATCTGTTTTTCTTTTCATCAACCCTTTTGAATGCATCAAAAAGAAACGGAAGCGATTCCTTTTTGATACCTATGCCTGTATCTGCTACGGAGATACTGAGCTCTACAGTATCATCACTGATATATCCGCTCTCTATATGAAGCTCCACAGATCCCTCGGAGGTATACTTGACCGCATTATTAAGAAGATTGATGATTACCTGCTTGATCCTGACTTCATCACCGTAAAGAACCGAAGGGACTTCGGGATCTACGCTGACATTGAATTCCAGCCCCTTATCATGTGCACGGAGCCAGATCATATTTACGATATCGGAAAGCATATCCCCCACACGGTAATCAACAGGTATAATGTCCATGCTGCCGGCTTCTATCTTAGAAAAATCAAGGATATCATTTATAAGGGCAAGAAGCATCTTTCCCGATCCCTGTATTCCCAGAGCATCTTTTATTATCTCATCAGAAGCGCTCTCATCTCTTAATATGAGCTCATTAAGCCCAAGGATCGAATTTATCGGCGTCCTTATCTCATGACTCATACTCGAAAAAAACCGGTTTTGCGATCTGGTAAGCTCCTCTGCCCTCTCAGCCTCTTTTCCCGCTCTGTCGTTTTCTTGTTTAAACAGCCTTGTCTGAAACCATGTTATAAAAAAGCATATTAGTCCCAACAGGATAATTGACGAAAATGAATCTATAAAAAACATTTCACGGGAATGAGGAGTAACATATTCGGGATAATAATACTGGACAAGGAAACAAGCCCCGGTAAGAAGTGTGATCAGTACCAGCGATATTGCACGCCATATACCGTTGATCATGATCCCCACATATAAGAATACAAAGATTATCCAGAGTACGCCTCCGCCTTCAACACCTCCGCCGAAAAAGAACAGCCCCGGGATAACAAGCAATATAAGCCCGGTAACGATGATACGCACCGCATTCTTAAGCCTGTTCTTATATAAGCAGGTTATCGATACCGTCGGCACAAGAAGAAGCGTCGCACCGATAACTATCAATTCTTTTATATTCTCATTTATCAGTATATTAACAGCAAAAGCGACCAGCACAACTATTTCGGAAATAATGGTAAATATCAGAAATACCCTTTCCGAAAACTCCCTGTTATGGTCGTTTATGGCACTGAAAATGTCTTTAATAACTTTCTTAATCATGATGATCACTTACCTTTCCGTTCTGAGGATGTAGATTTAAGTTCGCGTAACATCACTCTTTCAAAATCTGCCAGATTGATAGGCTTTGCGATAAACCCGTCAAAACCTTCTTTCATGAACATCTCTCTGGCACCTGAAACGGCATTCGCTGTAAGCGCTATGATCTTTATATCCCTGTGCTGGTTTTTCGCATCTGCCTTTATCCGTTTCATGGCTTCCACACCATCCATTTCCGGCATCATGTGATCCATAAATATCACATCATAAGTATTATCACTGAATTTCCCTATGGCTTCCTTTCCGCTTCCGGCGGTATCAATGATCATCTTATAATCCTTAAACAATCCTGTCGCGACCACAAGATTCATAGGTTCATCATCAACTATCAAAGCTCTCACGCCATCAAATACAGGCTTTTCCCTGTTCGCCGAGAGACTTCCGGTATCTGCATCCTTTCCTTCGTTAAGAATCTTTATTACCGGATATGCATATAGAGGCTTAGGCATCACAATGACCCCGCTTCCGGTATTGGCTTTGAACTTATCCGAGGCCGAAACCGCAACAACTATATCCTTTTTACTCAATTCATCAAAGTACGATGAATTCTCCGCATATTCTTCCTCTCCCATGAAAATGATCTTAACATTCAGCTTTTTCATTAAACGCTCTATCTCTGTGCGGTTTTCCGCAGGGTACAGAGGGACTTTTATTCCGCTTGCAAGATTTGACGCCATATAACGATAAAAATCCCTTACCCTGGGTACCTTATATTTATCCGATCTCACATGGAAAAGAACATCTCCTTCAAAGGAATCGGAAAGGATAAGACAGGGATCCATTTCCGCAACTTTCTGCGGTATAGTGACTCTTACCGTAGTTCCTGCCCCCTTCTGGCTTTCAATGATAACAAATCCACCCATGCTGTGCGTAAATCCATAGACTATAAAAAGCCCCAGTCCTATCCCGCCGGAGCTCCTGTTGCGCTTCTTGTTTACCTGATACATTCCCTCCGAAACAATACGCGTGGTCCTGCTGTCCATACCAATACCGGTATCCGTCATCTCAATGCAGAGATTAACACCGTATTCCGTATTCTCGGAATACATCTTAACGTATATACCACCTCTTTTAGTAAACTTAACAGCATTCTCAAGTAAATGCCTGAAGATCTTATGAAGCTTGTTTACATCCCCCTTCATTTTGGTCGGGACTTTAGGATCAAGATCGACTATCAGTTCCAGATCGTTACTGTTATCAATAAGCCTGAAACCAGTCACAACATCGTTGATAAGGGATGTGCTCATATACTCTTCTTCTTCAAGAACTACTTTATTTCTTTTACACTCTGTATAATCCTGAATATCTTCTATCTGATACGAAAGCCTGATACCGGCGTTTTTGATAGCCCCCGCCTCATATCCGACCTTTCTTTTGATAAGAAGATCCGACATTCCGTTAACAACATTGACAGGGGTCCTGAGTTCATGAGAGATATTAGATAAGAAATCCTCCATATCCGCATCATAAGATTCGATCTGTTCATTTTTTTTCTGATCCAGTCTCTTATTCTCATTACGGTTGGTGATAGCCCTGACACAGCTGAAATATATCAGCACTGCGACAGCCACATGAAGAACGATCCTGGAAATACTTAAAATATCTGTAGAAATAATGTGATCGAAATATGAGATCATAAACTGCACCAGCATTAAGGAAATATATTCGATCAGCAGAAGATTCATCATATAAACATGATCCAGAAGTGAAAAACCGACCATTGCAAATGTTATCACAAGTGTCACATCAAAAAAACTGGATGCATGAACACCATGATAAAAAGCAGCCAGCATGGCATATACGAAATAGATCACCGTCCTGACCTCATATTTGGGTTTTTCCAGAAGATTCATCACCCACAAAGATATTACAGCGATCATTATGATCGGCGGGACCCAGAATTCCCAGTCCAATAACAGATTTTCGATTAAAAGGCCGATACATCCAAGAGACACAAGAAGAATAATGAATTTTTCATTTCCGCTACGTTCCATACCCCTCATCCTTTCACCGCCCTGAGAACAGGCAGACTACCCCCATAAAAATTATCATGTTATAAAGCATATGTGTCAAGCTTTTTTTCTTGTATTTATCATATGATCCGTGATATCATTTCAAACAGAAAAAATAATCCACGGAGGAAAAAATATGCCTGTTACAGCCGATTGCCATCTGCATTCATCACATTCAAAAGATTCCGAAACCCCTATGCGTGATATGGTGGAAAAAGCCATTTCTCTGGGCTACACCGAAATGTGCTTCACGGAACATATGGATTTTGACTTCATCTACATGCCGGATGAAGAGCCCGGCAGCTGGGAAGTGAATACCGATGCTTATCTATACGATCTGCTCCGCTTAAAGTCGGAATACGAAGGAAAGATCAAGATACTCTTCGGCATAGAACTGGGAATGCAGACAACCTGCTCCAGAAAGAACCTTATGTACTGCAAGCAGCACGAATTTGACTTCATCATCGCCTCATCACACCTCTGCAACGGAAAAGATCCGTATATTAAGGAAAGCTTCTTTGACGGACGTGATGAAAAAGATGCTTATCACGAATATTTCCGCTATATCGTCGATTGTATAAAAGGCTTTCAGAACTTTGACGTATACGGACATCTTGATTATGTCTTAAGATACGGCCCCAATAAAAACAGCGGCTTTTCCATGGCAGAGTACGGTGAGGATATCGATAATATACTCAAGCTCCTGATTGAAAACGAGAAGGGTATCGAAGCCAATACCAGCGGTTATGCGTACGGCATGGGCGGTCCTCATCCTTCGCGCGACATACTCTCACGCTACAAAGAACTGGGCGGCGAGATCATAACGATAGGCTCTGATGCCCACGACTGCGAACATATAGGCCAGCACTTTAATGAAGTCTCTGGCCTTCTAAAAGATATAGGCTATAAATACTATTGCATATATGAAAACCGTATTCCCGAATACAGACGTCTTTAACAGATGATCAGGATTAAAAAAGCCCCGGCAGACAAGCCGGGGCTTTTTTTTACACTTTATTCATCCTCTTCAGCAGGCGGGAACTTCTCTCTGAGTACAAACCACAGAGCTCCGGTTACGCAGACTGATGAATATGTACCGCAAATGATACCTATTATCAGCGGAAGAGCAAATTCCCTGATGGAACTCACACCCAGTATAAAGAGCATGATGACCATTATTACAGTGGTCAGGGAAGTAAATATAGACCTGGAAAGAGTCTGTGTCACAGACTGGTTTACTACTTCCTCCAGCGACAGTTTCTTCTTCTTTCGATTCTCATTCTCAGTCATATTCTCACGTACACGGTCAAATATGACTATGGTGGCATTTATAGAATAACCGACTATCGTAAGCATACATGCGATAAAAGTTGAGCTTACGGAATATCTCACCAGTGCATAGAAGGTAAGCGTTACAAGAACGTCATGCACAAGCGCTGCAACGGCACTTGCACCAAAACGTATATCACTGAAACGGAACCAGATGTAGATCAGCATACATACTACCGCAACCAGTATCGCCTTTATCGCTTCGCTCTTCATCTCTCCGGAGATAGTCGAACCAATGGTCTCGGTGGTAATCTTTTCTTCCGGTACGCCGAATTTGGAAAGCAGCACATTGTTGAGCGTCTGTCTCTCATCAACATTTAAAACCCTTGTCTTAAATACTACCTGGTTGGAATCGTTAACAGTCTGCCACTGAACGTTAGCATCATGGGTAATGGCTTCAAATTCGGGAATAACATCCGCTTCTATCTGCTCACGGCTCAGAAGCTCGTTAAAAGCAACTGTTGATGCGGTACCGCCCTTAAACTCAAGACTGTAATTAAGTGCATCACCGGTACTTACCTTGAATGCTATCATTGCGATGATACCTACAACGATCACACCGATGGAGATCCCGAAGAAAAGCTTCTTCTTATCAAGGAATCTTATCATCTTTTCTTCTTTGCCCTTAAGAGCCTCTTTCTCCTTCTCTGTCAGTCCGTAAAGACCTGATGCTTTAAGTCCGATAGCATAGAAGGAATTAACAAGAAGCCTGGTAACAGCCAGAGCTGTAAACATCGAAAGAATTATACCTACAGCCAGTGTATAAGCAAAACCTTTTATCGAACCGCTGCCCATCAGCATCAGTACCACAGCCGCGATAAGTGTAGTGATATTACCGTCAATAATGGCGGATAATGCCTTTGAGAAGCCTTCCTTGATCGACGCTTTTACATCGCTGCCGGCTTTAAGTTCTTCCTTGATACGTGCGAATATGATAACGTTCGCATCCACCGCCATACCTACCGAAAGGATGATACCTGCGATACCCGGCAGGGTCAGGGTCATTTCAAACAGATTCATCACAAGGATAACAAGCATACAGTACAGGCAAAGTGCAAGAGAACTTGCAAGGCCCGGAAGTCTGTAAACACAGATCATAAGAAGAACTACCAGGATAAGACCGATAAGACCTGCTATAAGTGAAGTTTTTATCGCATCACTTCCGAGCTGGGCACCGACCACGTTTGATCTTAACTCCTGAAGCTCAAGCTTAAGTCCACCGATACGGATATTCTGAGCCAGGTTCTGGGCTTCGTTAAAGTCTCTCATACCGGTTATCTGCGCCTGTCCGCCGGTGATCCTCTCATTTACATTGGGAACACTGAGTATCTCATTATCATAATATATGGCAATTGTTCTCTTCAATCCGCTCTGGGTCACTGCGGCACCTGTAGCATCAGCGAACTTAACAGAGCCCTCTGCACTGAATGTAAGGCTGACTATATTCTGAGTCTGGTTATACTCATCCGTATACGCCTTTGCCTCAGAGCTTGCAACATCGGTACCGGAAAGTATGGCGCTTCCATCTGCAACTATCTCATCAATGGGGCGGGTAAGTTCATAAACCGCCTTGCCTTCTTCCGTATATACGGGAGCACCGCTCTCATCAAGCTTCTGCTGATAGTTCATGCTGCCATCGGCACCGGTAGCCTTTATAAAATACAGTGATCCGGGACTGCCAAGATCTTTTAAGATGGCATTTGCATCCGTAACACCGGGTATCTCTATACTGATACGCTTGCTGCCTTCCGAATATACATTTGCCTCTGTAGAATACTGATCGATACGCTTCTTTAACTTAAATACCGTATCATCCAGATCCTCTTTAGAAGGATCCTCATCTCCTACCACCTCA
The DNA here is from genome assembly GCA_902779395.1 of uncultured Lachnospiraceae bacterium. Classification (GTDB taxonomy): domain Bacteria; phylum Bacillota; class Clostridia; order Lachnospirales; family Lachnospiraceae; genus NK4A136. The sequence continues at coordinate 79,523 of CACZBK010000008.1, forward strand.
TAGGTGATGGAAACACCGCCGGCCAGATCAAGGCCGAGCTTTGTCTTAGCTGCCGATCCTACTCCTGTCTCATCCACACCATACATAACAAGATATGCACATCCTGCCATAGCAGCGATAAAGATGATCAGGCTTAAGAAACCCTGCCACTTTTTCATTTTCTTTCCTCCCAGACTTACTTAATAATTTAGTTATCTTCCATGGCCGCAGCCACTTTCAGCATTATAGCGCATTCGATACGCTTTCTCTGAAGCTCACAGCCCACTTCGTAAGCACCGTAAATATCTCCGGTAAAATGCTGTGAATTAGCCATACAGCCTCCGCTGCAGTAATACTTTGCGAAACAATCCTTACATGACGGCTTTGAATATACGTTACAATTATGAAACTTGTCACGAAGTTCCGTATTCTGTATCCCGTCAGTCACATTCCCCAGCTTAAAGCTTTCCTCACCGACAAACTGATGACAGGGATATATATCCCCCCAGGGCGTAACCGAAACATATTCACATCCCGCACCGCATCCTGAAAGCCTCTTATAAACGCAGGGCCCGCATTCAAGATCTATCATAAAATGGAAGAAATTGAAGGGATCACCTTCTTTTCTTCTCTTAAGCATCTCAGAAGCAAGTATGTCATACTGTTCAAGAAGTACCGGCACATCTTCATCCGTAAGAGCATAATCCATCTCGGGAGAAGCCACCACCGGTTCAACCGAGATCTGTTTAAAGCCCAGATCTGCGAGATGAATGACATCTGCAGCAAAATCCGTATTAAAATGAGTGTATGTCCCCCGGACATAGTAATTCATCTGGTCACGGGATTCTGCGGCTTTGATATACTTAGGCACTATATCATCATAGCTTCCGCCCCCCTTTCGGTAAGGCCGCATACGATCGTGTACTTCTTTTCTGCCGTCTATGGAAAGTACCAGATTGCTCATTTCCTTATTGGCAAATTCCAGAATATCATCAGTGAGAAGTGTACCGTTTGTGGTAAGTGTAAAACGAAAGTTCTTATCATGTTCCTTTTCTATGGAACGTCCGTACTCAACCAGCCGTTTTACCACATCCCAGTTCATAAGCGGTTCACCGCCGAAAAAATCCACTTCCAGATTCTTTCTGCTTCCTGAATGTGCCACCAGGTAATCGAGCGCCTGTTTCCCGACTTCAAACGACATAAGGCCGCAGGGGCCGTAATACTCACCCTCTCCGGCAAAGCAATACCTGCATGCAAGATTGCAGGCATGAGCGATATGCAGGCACATAGCCTTAACGACTGTCTCCCTGCCGGTATAAGCCTCTATCTGTTTTTCATAATCATCCCTTGCGTAGAGTCTGCCGGCATTCTTAAGCTCCAGTATCTCCGCTAACGCCTCTTTCCTCTCTATGTCGGCAAGGCCTCCGCCCAGCCTTTCCGCTATTGCTTCATCAGAAAGCCCGTTTTCCAGAGCTTCCTCTACAAGCGGTATCAGATCATAGACTACATCATCAACTACATGAACGCTGCCGCTGTCTACATCAAGGACTATATTGTAACCATGACTTTTATATCTGTGTACCATATTTTTTCACAACAAAACACGGGAAACAGTGGCGTTTAACCGCTGTTCCCCAGTTATCTTACCTGACCGATCCCTGCAGATTACTTGGAACTCTTTACCTGCTCGCAGCTCTGGTTGCCTACGGTGCAGCTTGTCTTGCATGCGCTCTGGCATGAAGTCTGGCACTCACCGCATCCGCCCTTCTGCAGGCTCTTCTTAAAATCTCTGGTATCAAGGCTCTTGATATGCTTCATTATTTTTTCCTCCATAAATTAGTACTTGCATTTTTGCACGAGCCACACTATAACACATTTCATTTTATTATGCAAGCTTGCATATAATCCGGATATCTGATAATATTTCATAATATTATTTGAAAGACTCTTTGGGAGGAATATGGAAACCCCGCAATTGATAAATTTTATCATACTGCTCATACTCCTTTTACTGTCAGCTTTTTTTTCGTCAGCTGAGACAGCATTTACAACCGTTAAAAAGGTACGTCTGAATATATTAAAAGAGGAAGGTAATAAACGTGCCGCTCTCGTTCTTAAGATACTTGAAAATCCCAGCAAAATGCTATCCACCATTCTCATAGGCAATAATGTTGTTAATATTTCCGCCTCCGCTCTTTCTACCATGCTGGCCACAGAACTCTTCGGAAACATGGCTGTAGGTATAGCGACCGGAATACTGACTCTTCTTGTCCTTCTTTTCGGCGAGATACTCCCAAAGACTCTGGCCCTTCGCAGCAATGAACGATGCGCACTTGGCTACGCCCCCTTTATACGTGCCCTGTCCGTGATCCTTACCCCGCTCATCTTTGTTATCGATAAGCTTTCTAACGGGATCCTCCGTCTGCTGGGTGTTGATCCGAACAAAAAAGTCATACGCATCACCGAAAGCGAACTGTTAAGCTATGTTGATGTCGGACATCAGGATGGTGTCATAGAAAGCGAAGAACGCGAGATGATCCATAATATGTTCGAATTTTCCGATGCGATAGCCAGGGATATCATGATCCCCCGAGTAAACATGATAATGGCAGATCTGCATGACTCTTATGACGATATAAAAGCTCTTTTCAAAGAGCATATGTACACACGTCTTCCGATATATAAAGACGAACCCGATAATATCGTGGGTGTTATCAACATCAAGGATTTTCTCTTTCTCGAGGATCCCGAGCACTTCCATATAAACAAGATCATGCGTGAGCCTTACTATACTTATGAGTCAAAAAAGATCGCCGATCTGTTAAACGAAATGCGCAAAAAGAACCAATCTGTCTGTATAGTACTCAATGAATACGGTACTGCCGAAGGAATGATAAGCATGGAGGATATGGTCGAAGAAATAATAGGCCAGATAAGGGACGAATACGATGCCGATGAAGCCGAACTTTTAAAGCCGCTTTCCGACAGAGAATATCTTGTGGATGGCACAATGAACCTGGATGATATTAACGAGCAGCTTGGTACTTCTTACGAAAGTGAAGATTACGATTCGATCAGCGGTATCATCATAGAACAGCTTGATGACCGTCTGCCTGCGGAAGGCGAGACTGTCTCTCTGCCTGACGGCACCGTACTCAAGGTCGAAAAACTGGATAATCAGCGCATCGAAACTGTAAGGCTTACACTGCCGGAGAAGGAAGTTCCCAAAGACAGCGAGAGTGAAAAATCATAACAGTATCCTCAGGACAGCGCCACTACCAGCTTAACCCGATCATGTATCCCCGTCTTGTCATAGATCGAAGAAATATAATTCTTGACCGTCCCCTCTGAAATAAAAAGTTTATCGGCTATCTGCTTATTGCTCAGGCCTTCCACGAGCAAAGAAGCTATCTCCCGCTCCCTGTCCGTCAATTCCTCGTACAGGGACTTATTATTATTCTTACTCATCATCGCGGTAAGCCGCTGCATGACCTTGGGATCGAGCACGCTTACACCGTTCATAAGCTGGGATATAGCGCCTAGTATGGCATCTTTCCCGGAGTCCTTTAAAAGATATCCGTCAGCGCCGTTGCTGATCGCCTCGGTGATATTACCGTCATCATAAAACGTGGTAAGCACCAGTATGCGGATACCGGGATATTTCTTTTTAAGATGCCCTATCAGTTCGATCCCTCCCATACCTTTCATGTTCAGGTCCACCAGGGCGATATCACAGGATACATCTTTAAGCAGCTTAAGGCATTCATTACCGTCGTGAGCTTTCCCCACTATCTCCATGTCATTTAAAGACAGTATTATCTCCAGACTGTCAAGGAGCATTTCTTCATCATCTACAAGTAAAACCCTGTACATAAGCTTTTCCTTTTCTTTCATTTTATCTGCATAGGCAGTTCTATCATCGCACAGAATCCGTTTTCATTCTTAAACTCTGTATTTCCACCGCAGCGCTGTGCGTATGACGCAAGCTTCTTAAGTCCGAATCCGTTTCTGATCAGTTCATCAGCATTCTCTTTGTTAAAAACACTGTGCCCGTTATCCTTAACTTCCATCCGGATGTGAGTCGAATCCGCCGTTATCTTTACGATAAACTGTGTTGCTTTGCCATGTTTTACCCCGTTGGTAAGCATTTCGCTGAGCGCCCCGCTTAAGAATTCCGCATGTTCCTTCGGGAGCATCAGACTCTCCGAGTACAGATCCTTTATCAGGTCGCAGTTTATCTGCGTATCCATGGTAAATTCATTTATGATATTGTCAGTATAGCATAAGAGGTCTTTGATGGAAACATCCTCATCCTCCGTATCCAATGCCCTGACAGCGCTGCGTATCGCTTCCAGGCTGCCCCGTATTCGTCCCGAAGCATCATTCATGCGCTTATGCGCCTCCTGCGGATCCTTATCAAAGAGCATGTCCGCGGCATCCAGTGTCATTATAGCGGCCGTGATCGAATGCCCCACGCTGTTATGGATATTACGGCTTATATTCTCACGTTCCATCAGCCGCGCGTTTTTGTTCTCATAAAAGCTCTGCCTGATCATTTCATTATTTCTTTTTATTTCATGCATTTCCGATAAGCTGGCACGCTGAAGTCGTTCCCTGTCGGTTCTTCTTCTCTTTTCTTCCTTCTGCCATGCTGTTTGAATGAGCAGGATAATGACCGCAGCTGCTGTCAGCATCATGATCTCTGCCAGTTTATGTGCCAGAAAGTTTGCAATGTCAATATCATTGCTCATACACATCATCAGTCTTACGACAGCAGAACATATAAAGACTGCTTCGGCAAGCACCGTATCGATCCATCTGCGCTTTAGAGGCAGCAGCATAAATATAAGGCAGCTATACCACTGTCCAAGCGCAAAAGCAAAAGACAATACCATCTGCAGGATAATGACACTCTTATCCTCATCATCCTTCATATATGACATCGTGGCAATGATCATAATAACGCTGCCAAGCAGCAGTACCGGATATGTATGTTCCGATACCACTGCCGAGATGATAGTCAATATCATAATGCTTATGTCTTTAATAATGATACCTGTCATTAAAAAGCTTCCTTTAAAACTCTGTAACATCCGCCTTTGACATCGCTTTTGATCTGCTGATCACATTAGGTATCAGCACACACAGATCCGATATCGCAAATGCTGATAGTCCCAGCTTTGAAAAGTACGGAAGGTACTGTCCTTTGGGTATATAATACAATTCATTCATCATAAATGTGAAGACCAGACTTATCAAAATGCCCGCAGCTATCCCGCACAGATCCGTTGCCAGCATTTCTGAAGCACACTTTCTGAATATCCTGCCTTTACTCATGCCCAGTGCCCTGTAGATGCCAAACTCATATGTCCTTTTTATAAAGTGCCCGGTCAGCACCGTACCGACTGTTATGGCATGTATCACCGAAAGCAATACTATTATCGCCAGGAAAATATAATCAAAAGGCTTCAGCTGTTCATCTATCGTTTCCGACATCATCTGTTCTACCCAAACCATGCGGCTGCCGGCTTTTTCTTTAAGATACTCACGAAGATCATTTCCGGACATCTCATCGCTCATCACATAGGCCCGAAGAAGCGTATCGTTATCATTTATCACATAAAAAAGCATGTAACTGTTATCATCCGTAAGAGCAGCAACTTTATATGATCCTCTGATATTCTCACACGTTTTTTCATCGATCACATCGCCTTCTTTAAGACCGTATTGCGCTGCCAATGCTTTGGACATTATCACGCTCCGGTTACCTGCATTTGAAAGATCACAGTCTATCCCCAGATGATCAAATGCTGTCTTTAGATCCCCGACACTGTTAAACACCATTGAGCTGCTGCCCATTTCAATGCCCATTGTCGTCATCCAGTCAAGTCCCGAATATCCTCTCGAAGTACGCATCAGCACAGTCAGCTTATTGTCATTCTTAAGCTCTGCGATAAATGATCCGAAGTCTTTGAAATCTTCATCTTTTGTCATTGCATTTATCAGGCATATCTTTGAATCATACTCTTCGATCTTATCCCAGTAATACTGCATGCTGCTGATATAGTTTCCCGCAACAAACAGCAGCACGGTACACATAAACAGAATGATCAGTATGCCCGATCTTAATTTATTCTCTTTGATGTAATAAAAAGATGATAATGGATTCATTCTGCTTCTCCGTTCACACTGATCTCTCCGTCCCACATCTCTATGACCGAATCTGCGTCCTTTAATATGCTCTTATCGTGTGTTACTACCAGCACCAGCCTGTCTTTTGAATACTCCTTTAAGATCTTCATAACATTGTACGCGTTCTCATGGTCCAAGGATGCTGTAGGTTCATCTGCAAATATGACCTTCGGATCGTTTATGACCGCTCTGGCTATGGCAACCCTCTGGCACTGCCCGCCGGAAAGCTTTGCCGGCTTTTTATTAAACTCTCTTTCGCCTATGCCCAGCTCTTTAAGTATATCTTCAGCCTTTTTACGAAGCGCTTTATCTTTCCCGTTAGCAGCAACCATAACATTATCTACAGCTCCCATATACGGTACCAGATAGTGTTTCTGAAAGACAAAACCAAACTCACTGCGCCGCAGCTGTTCTCTTTGCGCATTGCTGCATTCACACAGCTCCCGGCCGTTATAGACTATACTGCCTTCCGTGGGTTTTTTAAGAGTCGAAATACAATACATAAGCGTACTCTTTCCGCTGCCCGAAGGTCCTATGATACCTATAAGTCCTTTATCGGGAAGTTTAAGGTCAAAGCCCTTTAAGGCATACATCTTTTCTTCTTTTTCCATGTCGTAGATCATACAGATCTTTTTTATATCGAACATAGATTTCCTCCCTAGTCTTCTATTGCATCTATAGTTTTTACTTTATTTATCCCCAGTATCACCGGTATCTGCAAGGCCCCCATGATAATTACGTATGCTGCAGCTATCTTAAATATCACTTCCGGCATAAATATGCGGCAGTATAGTCCCTTTGCCTCTATGAGCAATTTATATATGATCCATCCTCCGCACAGACCAAGTACCATTCCTATCAGACTTCCGCTCAGGAAGATAAAGAGCATTTCCCTCATGATCATTCCGTAGATCGCGCTGCGGCTGTATCCTATCGACATATACAGACAGTATTCACTTATGCGGTTTCTGATATAAGCTATATAGGCGATCAAAACCGTAAAGGCCAAAAACAGCATTGCTGCCAGGTACATAACATCAATAACTTTGTCTAAAACGCCTTTTACCTCTTCATCATAGAATTTTTTATAATCCACTTCGTCTGTTACTTTATCTGTATCCGATGCATTTATTCCAAGCTGCTTAAGCACAGCTCTCATATCATATATACTCTCATCTTTTTCTACTGCGATCGCCCAGCCGCTGTTAGTATATCCGTTAGGGGTGCCGACTCCCATCATTGTGGGCGAGCTTATTATCCCCACTATCGTAAAGGTCTCATTGTAAGCATTGGGGTTAAAATGATCACCTATCTCTTTGCCGTTATTCTTCATCACCGTTTCATCCACAAGCACCTCTCCGGCACCTGACGGCATCCTTCCCGCTTTAAGGCGCGCATTTAGATGGTCCAGAAAGCCCGGTATTTCTTCCGGTTCCAAAAGCGGTATCTCATAACCTATCATCCCGAATACAGCCTGATAAGTACACATTATTACCTGCGTGTAATACACGTCCGTAATGCCGTCAACGCCTTTCAGCTTTTCTATCAGTTCGTTCTGCTTCTCATCGTAGGCCGCCTGCAGCGCCCCGGTATCGGTATAGTTATCAGGATCTATGCCATAGCTCTCAAGTGACAGAGAAAGATATGCGATCTTCTTCGGAAGCGTATATACTATCGGTTCAAAGCTTTCGATCGAAACGTTTAAAAGCATCGCTATCAGATACATTGCGGTAAATACCATCATCAGCGCCACTACCATCGCGCCTACTCTCTTTTTATTATTCTTAATGAATTTCCATGCGGATAATTCTGCCCTCATCGCCGCTCCTTTATCTGTACCGGTCATTCTGAGCATTATGATAAAGCATCCTCTCATACAAAAAAAGTGACCGCGGTCATATCTTTGTATGACTGCGGTCAGATTATTAAATGTTCGTGTTTATCGGATGACTTTAGTTCTGATAATCCCTCTGCCTTACTATCTCATAGGCTAGTACACCGGCAGCTACCGATGCATTAAGCGAATCAAGCTTCCCGATCATAGGAATGGATACTTTATAATCACACTTCTCCTTAACCAGGCGGCTTACGCCTTCTCCTTCAGAACCTATCACCAGACCGATCGAACCGGTGAGGTTTGCTTTATACATCACATCCCCGTCCATATCGGCGCAGGCAAACCACATTCCTTCTTTCTTGAGACTCTCTATTGTCTGTACCAGATTGGTAACTCTGGCAACCGGCAGATAATTAAGCGCCCCGGCAGAAGTTCTGGCAACCGTAGGCGTAAGTCCTACCGCTCTGTTCTTGGGTATCACCACACCGTGGGCTCCGGCCTGATAAGCAGTACGTATTATAGCGCCAAGGTTATGCGGATCCTCTATGCCGTCCAGGAAGAAAAGGAAAGGCGCGCGCCCGCTTTCCTCTGCCGCTTTCATAATATCTTCAAGCTCTGCATATTCATACGCGGCAGCTATTGCGATAACTCCCTGATGCTTTCCGGTCTGCGAAAGCTGGTCCAGGCGTTCCTTAGCCACATACTTGATAAGGCAGTCATTCTTTTTGGCTTCTCTTTTGATGGTCAGTACCGGACCATCCTGGCAGCCGTCAAGTACATATATCTTATCTATTGTCTTACCGCTGCGGAATGCTTCCAGCACCGCATTACGGCCTTCTATCTGTGATTCTGAATATCCCATGATAAACCTTTCATTCTCTGGTTATTGTACTTCTGTCAGGATGACCGGGGTGTATCCGTCTCCAGTAAGTCTACCGCTGCTTTCATGAGCTCTTTGACGCGCTCTTCCCTGCCGTTAAGGCTTAAATATCCTATCAGTGCTTCAAAACCTGTAGCTTTTCTGTATTCTCCGGGGCTGGAGCTTTTGGGCGCCGCATGCGCCTTGGCATTACGCCCCCTTCTGTATACTCCCTCTTCTTCCTCGGAAAGAGTTTCCATAAGGGTTTCGATCGCTTTAGCCTGTGCAGCCGCACATACAAAACGTGTAGCTATTACATGATACTTTTCAACAGGCATATTGCCACGGCTCTCCATTATATACTCACGCACATAACGTTCATATACCGCGTCACCCAGATATGCATATCCCAGCGCCGAATAATTCTTTAAATCTTCTCCCACTTAACGCCCTCTCTGGTATCCTTTATTGCAATACCTCTGGCAAGAAGCTCATCCCTTATGGCATCAGCCCTGGCAAAATCTTTATCCTTCTTTGCCTGTGCACGTTCAGCTATCTTTTCATTAACGAAAGCTTCCAGCTCTTCATCGATCTCTTCAGCAGGAAGCGCCTCAAGAAGTTTTAATGAAAGCACTTCATCAAAGCTGCCGATCAGTTTACGCTTTGTAGCATCATTTGTATCTGCCTTGAGTACATCGTAAAGCACCGTAAATGCCATGGATGTATTGCAGTCATCCGTAAGCGCATCTTCAAATTTCTGACGATATGCTGCAAATACCGCTTCATCAGCCTCTCCGTCAGCGGCCAGCTCCGAAGTACGTTTACGGAGCTTTTTATACGCATCACTCATCTGATCGAGTACTTCATAAGAGAATTCAAGCGGTTTCCTGTAATGCGACTGCAGGCAGAAATACCTGTAAGCAAGCGGATCATAACCTTTTTCCTCAAGCAGTGATACGGTAAGGAATTCCCCGCTCGACTTGCTCATCTTTCCTTTATCTTTTTCAACAAGATGATGAACATGGAACCAGTACCGGCACCAGGGATGCCCTAAAAATGCTTCGCTCTGGGCTATCTCATTGGTATGATGGGGGAAGATATTATCTACACCGCCGCAATGGATATCCATATATTCCCCCAGATGCTTGATCCCTATGCAGGAGCACTCTATATGCCATCCGGGATATCCCTTGCCCCATGGGCTGTCCCATTTAAGTTCCTGATCTTCAAATTTTGATTTGGTAAACCACAGTACGAAATCAGTCTTGTTTCGCTTATTCGTATCCTCTTCGACATCTTCACGAACACCTACTTTAAGATCATCCTCGCTCTGATTAGACAGCTTATAGTATTTATCAAGTTTCGAAGTATCAAAATAAACATTTTCTCCTGCCTGATAAGCAAATCCCTTTTCAAGGAGAACTTCTATCATATTGATGAACTCGGGGATGCAATGGGTTGCAGGCTCCACTACATCAGGCATCCTCATATTCAATTTATTAAAATCACTGAAAAAAGCCTTAGTATACCTGTCTGCTATATCCAATACGGTTGTATGCTCCCGCTTAGCGCCTTTAAGCATCTTATCCTCGCCTGTATCGGCATCGGATGAAAGATGTCCGACATCAGTTATATTCATGACGCGCTTAACATCATACCCCGCATAGAGCAATGTTTTGACAAGTATATCCTCGCAGATATAACTGCGAAGGTTACCTATGTGTGCAAAGTGATACACTGTAGGTCCGCAGGTATATACCGCTGCCTTTCCCTCTTCGTGCGGCTTAAAATCCTCAACCAGCCTGCTGGCAGTGTTGTATAATCTCATAGTATTCCTCCCATGAACAATTTTTACTATTATGCCTGTATATTATTTTTCGGACATCCGCTGCAGCCTCCGGCCAAAGCACAGCCCGGAGCTGATACATCAGTTGAAAACATCTCTCTGGCCGTATATAACAAACAGACCGCTTCAGCAGCTATGCCTTCTCCCCTGCCTGTAAACCCTAAATTTTCTTCTGTAGTAGCTTTTATATTGATCTGATCCATTTCCAGCTCAAGACATTCACAATAACGCTTTCTCATCTCATCAATATAAGGCCGCATCCTGGGTGCCTGAGCGATGATCGTTGCATCTATATTCTCTATCAGATAAGCTTTTTCCTGAAGCAGATCTCTTACTTTAGCAAGCAGTTCAAAACTGTCTATCCCCTTATACTTCTCATCATTATCCGGGAAAAGTTTTCCTATGTCCCCCATGGATGCAGCGCCAAGAAGAGCATCCATGATAGCATGTGTAAGCACATCTGCATCAGAATGCCCGACAAGCCCAAGTTTATACGGGATCTTTATCCCTCCGATGATCAGATTCCTGCCTTCACCAAGTCTATGGACATCGTAGCCCATTCCTATCCTCATATGTACCTCCTGTAATTACCCTGTGGACGCCTTTCTACATTTCGTCCACCTTTCCCGCTCTCTGAGGAAAGGATACGCCCGGTCTGTGAATCATCCGGTTTTACGAGCCGCCCACGTCTGTCATAATGTGTAAGAAGGCTTGTATTTTTGGCGAGATGCTTTTTTCCGCCCTCTGTTAACTCCTCCATCAAACCTTCTTCGTCTTTATCGGCTATCAGAGTCTTTATCCTGCTTTCTCGGTTTTCAATATCATCTATCCCGGCAAATGGATCAGCAGCATCCGTTTTTAGATCTCCGTCTGCTTTTTTCTCATCCCCGTACCATATACGTTTAAAGAAGTTTTTTATCGCTTCTCCCAAGCGTCCGATAAAATTTCCGAAACCGGATGGTTTATATTCTTCTATATCATCCGTAATACCGTCCTGAACCTCTTTTTCCGGTTTATCGGCATATTCTTTTCTCTTACCGCTTTCCTCTTCTTTCTTTACCGCTGACTTTAATACATCATCTTTGGGAGACCTGTCCCATATTACACCGCCATTTTCTTCTCCGGGCAACAAAAAAGCCGGCGCATCACCTTCTACACGCGCAGCTTTTTTTCCTCCTCTGTCATAAGGAGAAGTATATATATTTCCGTTTCCTATACGATCTATCATTATAAAAGATCTATATTATTTCAGACACCGCCTCCAAGCAGGGGATTTGCATTACCGCCACCCAACACTGGATTTCCGCCTCCAAGCATGGGATTAGCATTTGCTGCAGGCGTATCTGTTATATATGGAATAGCGCCATTTGTAGGTGCATAAGGATTTCCCATACCGGGGCCGGCTGCAAAAGCAGGAACACCATTCTGCATTCCGGGCTGAGGTGCATATGCCGGAGCAGTAGGCTGCGCATAAGCCGTTGTAGCGGGAGATACAGGTATCTGATAAGATAATCCTCCCGGGCCGGCTCCCTGTGTAGCAGCGTAAGGCGGTATGGAAGACTGTGCCCCGCCGCCGGCTCCTGCCGCAACATAAGCTGCCTGCTGGATCTGATAAGCAGTAGCCTGACCGAATGATCCACGCTCAGGCGCGATATAATTCTCAAAATCTATCTCACCATGTAATCCGCCTGCCGGCTGACGTGTACCATTCTTAAGCTCTCTTTCGGCAGCACGCAGATTAGGTGATTCAAAAATAGATGCATTTGCTTTTTTCTGTTCCTCTTCAGCGCGAAGTTTTTCCAGAATAGTAGGTCCGCTTACTTCGCCTGAAAGCGCTCCTCCACCGCTCACTCCGCAATTTAATGCTGCAGATTCAAACAGACCGCTTACCGCAGGTGCCGGCTGGGATGCATATGATGACTGATATGCGGCTGCAGGCTGTGCAGACTGAACCTGTCTGGCTGCCTGATACTCACGGTGAACAGGTGATGCCTGCTGATAAGGTACTGCAGGCTGCGCATAAGGCGCTGCAGGCTGCGCGTAAGGCGCTGCAGGCTGAGCGTAAGGTGCTGCAGGCTGTGCGTAAGGTGCTGCAGGCTGTGCGTAAGGTGCTGCAGGCTGTGCATAAGGTGCTGCAGGTGCTGGTGACGCAGGTGCTGCAGGCCTTTGATACAAAAGTGCTTCAGGCGGAACATCTCCGTTAGGCGTATATCCGACAGAAGCTGCTGACTGGGCAGATGCCGCAACAGGAACTGCAGGAACTACAGGTGACGCAGGTGCTGCAGGTATTGCTGCAACAGGTGCCGCAACCGGTGCCGCAGGTGCTGCAGGAGTCACCGGAGCCGCCACCGGAACAGCAGTTACAGGTACTGCCGGTACCGGAGCTGCCGCTGCAGGGGCTTCATAAGCAGGCGCAGCAGGAGCCTCATAAGCCGGTGTTTCAGGAGCTGCCGGTGCTTCATAAGAAGCAGGCTGAACATCTTCTATATGGGTATTTGAATGATTTGCTTTATAATTAGGATCATATACAGGTCCCTGAGACATAACTCTGGGCTTATATGCAGGCCTGAAAGGTGTTGTTTCCTTAGGAAACAGACTTGCAGGATCCACCGAAGAGACTCCGTTCTTTACCTCTTCAACAACCGCAGATTCATCGTATGAATATGCTGCCGGTTCCTGATAAGCCGGTACAGGTGCGGGAGCAGGAGCAGGAGTTTCATATGCAGGTACCGGTGCCGCAGGTGCCTCATAAACCGGCGCCGCTTCCTGGTATGCAGGCGCAGGTGTCTCATATGCCGCTGCAATAGATGGCGTCTCGGTAGTCTCTGCCACAGGCTTATCCGGTGCAGGGATCGCAGGCTTTAAAAACTCAAGCTCAGGTATCGCGTCAGTACCCGCGGAGGTCTTACTGTATACACTCCCGAAGGATATCGACCCGCTTACAGAGCTACCCTTCTTTTTCATTTCCTTAACATATTTTTTTATGTTGAATTTACATCCCGGACATAGCTTTGAACTGTCATCCACGAAGCGGCTGCACTGAGGGCAGGTGATGTTTGCCATCTAAATATCCTCCTGATCTGTTAAATAAGCAACAACAAAAAAAGCATTTGGGTCGCTCATGTAATTATACACTAATCCTCTTTATTTGCAAAGAATTTTATTGATAATAATATACAAAAAATCAATATATTCTTTTATCCGTGAAAAAGGGCTCCCAAAAGGGAGCCCCTGAAACATTCTATAAACTTATACCATCATCTTTGCCTTGCCGAGGAAGCCAAGATACTGGAAGAATATTATGATCAATATAATACCGCCTGCAAGCGAAAGCAGCCCGCCAATAAAAGGTATAAATGATAAGAACTGAAGTATGATCGCTACAATATAAAGGGTTTTGAAAGAATTAGCTCTCTGCTGGCCAAGGTTGAACACCTCAATGTTTCCTATAGCCTGTGCAACAGTAACAGTTGCATTGATCACACTGTAAACTACCATAAAGTTACAGAAACTGCTTCCTGCATTAAGTACTGCCTTGAGGAATTTCCAGATCCCGCTTTTCTCCCCGATCGCAGAAACGATAAGTGATACTACTATGCCGATAACCAGCCATACAAGTGCATTCTTATAAAGCTGTTCATCTTTGGAAGCATTAAGTATGCCAAGAAGTCCCAGGACAAAATCACCTATCATAGCCAGAATAAGCACAATGGCAAAAAGACCGGTAAGTACGGCAAATAACGACGCCAGCCCTCCCGATGCCAAAAACGCAAGCCCGATAGTAAGTGCCCCTAATAACGTCGTGATGATCGTAAGCACAAGTTCAACGATCCTGAGGATCTGAGACAGATACAGCTGATCCAAACCTTTCTTAACATTCATGTACATTTCAACTACCTCCCTTTTCTCTATTCTGCTTACCATCCACTGCGGATCGTAATGCGATTGTCAATACAGGTGCGACAAAAGTCACACCCGTTAAATAACAATAATGCGGAAGGGCTCCTATATGCTCTTCCGCAGGATCTCATAGTAGCGAGGGGGGGACTCGAACCCTCGACACCGCGGGTATGAACCGCGTGCTCTAGCCAGCTGAGCTACCTCGCCATATTAACCTTCATCTGCTCTCACAGACGAAGGTAATTCTACTACCTGCAGATATAATTGTCAAGTTAATTTTTCAGTCTGTTGCAATAATTTTTACTATTCACGGCCCTCAGGCTGTGAGTGGCAACATAAATCATTACTGTACGAAGTCATCATAGATCGCCACATGATCATATATGGCACGCCATGCGCTGTGGGAGTCACCGGTAACACAGATATACTGATTTCCGTCGTTTGATCTTTCATAACTTACCGCACAGTTGCGTGATTCATTAACAAATCCTGTCTTGGCTCCGAGCACTTCCCCATGAGTATCCTTATCTTCTATCCTGCGTAGAAACCAGTTTGATATCTCGATGCCGTCAGGATGAAATTCGGTAGGTGCCGTAGTATACTTCTTTTCTTTCAATGCCTCCCTGCATAATTCATTTTCCAGGGCAGCTTTCATGATCATAGCCATAGCAGCCGGGGTACAATAATTCTGCTCATTAAAGATGCCTACGGGATTTGTAAAATGTGCCACATCGGAAAGCCCGAGTTCAACTAGTTTTTCGTTCATCATATCCACAAAAGCTTCCATACTTCCAGCAGTATAGTAAGCCAAAGCCATTGCAGCATCCCCGCCGCTGGGCATAATAGTTGAATATAACAGTTCACGGACCGTCATAGTCTCTCCTACAGCATACCCTGCCTGCGAGCAGCCGTTTGAAAACACATAATCGGTTATATCCTGTGTCATTGTAAAGGTATCTTCCGGATCATCCATATGCTCAGCAGCCACAAGGATCGTCATGACTTTTGTCATAGATGCCGGATACATACGTTCAAAAGCATTCCTCTGCGCAACCACATGTCCGTCTTTAAGATCCACCAGTATGCCAAAATTGCTTATAACTTCCTGATTCCATATCTCACGGGTATTTTTATCCGTATAAACCTCATACCCTTCATAAAAAGTGTCGGGATGTGAATAAAGTGCCTTCGGAGGAACGGGCGTAGGCTCGGGTGTGGGTGTAGGTTCAGCTGCCATTACAAGCTGGGTAGCCACAACAGAAGGCATCTGCACCGTTTCCTTTGTCCCTTCTTTATCTCCTTCTTTTTTATGGCCGGATATCAGGCATATAATAAAGACCACTATGGCCAAAAACACACCTGCGCTTATCCCCATCCGGATGCGCATCTGTCTCAGCCTTCTGTAATACCGCTCCGACCGGCGCCTTATATTCCCCTCGCTGTCAATATATTCATCCCTGCTAATTCTGTTATTTTTCATATGTTAAAATGAACTCAGATCCCGAAATTATTAATAGTTAACATAACAAAGCAAATTCTAACACAAAAAGCCTGATCTAGTCAAACAAAAACCGATCACGTAAACGGCTTATCATATCAGTCTTTCCGTTCTTCATTCCTGTTCCCATAATATACATCCTTACCGTTAACCCCCGGCAGCAGATAATCTATCAGCTTCATTACATCATCATCTCTTCTGCATATGACGACCTCAGTATCTTCCGGATATATAGAAGCCGCCTGTTTTACGGAAAAAGTCATCATATTAAGCAGATCCCAGCGAGCAGTACTTTCGGTAGATGTGAATACTTCTACTTTCAGCCTCCCTGATGCACACATATGCACCAGCAAAAAACCGCTTACGCGATCATCCGTTTCCACATAGCTTGATACCTGCTGTTCAAACCAGCTCATCGGTATTGTACCCAGGTCCTCCATCAATGCCCTTTTGCTTCTGTAGATGCAGTCCATCACTCCGCGCCGGAACGGACGTACCATCAGACTGCCAAGTTCCCTGACGTAAGAAGGGACTTTTTTTCTTTTTGCAAACGGCAGTTTCAGAAGGTCTCCCAGAGTAGTCACTATTACCCTTCCTTCTCCCTTATTTATCTCATAACCCGATCTTTCAAGCAGATCTACCGGAAGATGTTCATCTCCGGCAGGCAGTTCAAAAAAACTCCTGCATACACCGTCTTCTTCAAAAAGATAAGAACACCTGTCTATCAGTTCCTCACCCGCCTTATCCGAAGAAGCATACAGAGCTTCGATCCTGGCCTCTGTGTCCTTATCATCATCTTCCAGATGAAGAAGTTCCCATACAGCGGCACAGTCAGCTTTTTCTCCCGTAGATGACAGAACAAATCCGCGGTAAAATTCGCGCCCTATGTTTTCGGCACCATCGGGGCCTACTATATCCGCATATAATTCCAGATTATCTTCAGACAGTTCGATAACTTCCATTTATCTCTCCTTATTTTGGTCAACAGCCTTTAAACATCATGATAATCTCATCCTGAAACGCAGGATATTCTTCCCTTCTTCATAGCTGTACCTGACATCTTCGGCTACCTGACGCAGAAGAAAAATGCCCAGGCCTCCTATCTGCCGTTCTTCCGATGAAAGCGTGATATCCGGTTCGGGGACCGACAAAGGATCAAAACGTTTTCCTGTATCAGCAAAGCAGATATCCACAGATTCACCATTTTCAGCGGATCTTATCGATACCTCCGCTTCCCCGCTCTTATCTTCATAAGCATAACTTGCAATATTAACGAATATCTCTTCCACTGCAAGCTCTGTATTTAACAGGACCATGTCATCCGCTCCCGCCTTACACATATAATCCCGCACAAACGACTGCACATCAGGCAGATTATCGATAAGAGCAGCAACCCTGATCCTTTCCTCTTCCGTGATCACCGGATCTGTCAACCAGCCTTTCCTGTTTTTTTAACAATAGTTATCTCTACTATATCTCCGCGCACTCCTACACGGACATCATCAGCGATATTGGCTACAATGGATTTTTCCAGTTCATCCCAGGCTTCTACAGCCTTTTTTTGTTTTTTCTCCTTTTCCACCATACTTTTATACTGAAGCAGCGACCATTCAAAATCCATGGGATTTATCGCCCCGTCTTCCCGCACACCAAGATTACCGTACATAACAGTTTCGCCGTCAAATTCATTCTGCAGGCCGTCTATGCTTTCCGGGTCATTAAGCGCGTTTACGACTATATTCCGTATCATCTCCATGATACCCACACTGCTCTCATTCTTTCCGCCGGATGAAAGGGCGATCAGTTTCTTTTTTTTGGTCCGGTCCATATAAGCATCCGCTCTCAGACATATACGGTACTCACCGTCTCCGCTCTCGATCCAGAATTTTCCTTCAAATCCTCCGGTTATCCCCCGTACCATACCAAGCATCTCTTCACTCAAAAGCCTGAGATACAGCCCTTCTTCAGGATCAATATGCTCATATTCCGCAAAACGTTCAGCTTCTTCAAGCGCTTTTTCTATTCCGGCCCCTTCACTGTATACCATTATCTTATCTGTGATCATTATCCCCTCCTGTTGTCAGACTATAGTAAGGATCTGTGAAAATCCGGTAATTTCCATAACTTTATTTACCATCTCGCCGGCATTTTTGATTACAAGCTTCCCACCGTTTTTTTTGCACTCTTTATCCATTGCAAGGATAGTACGAAGACCTACGGATGAGATATAGACCGTATCCTCCATATCCAGGACCAGATCAAATATCCCCCTGGATGCGATTTCTTTAAGGTCCTCCGAAAAAGCCGTATTTGTCCCGATGTCTATCTTCTCCGGGGTTCTGTAGATTTCACTCATAATCTTTCTCCTTTATATATTATTTCGCGGGTTTAACCCCCGATGTATTCCAGGCATAGCATAGTCAGATCATCTGACTGTTCTGCACCTTCCGTAAAAACAGCGATAGCATTATCCACTTCTCCGATAAGCTTATCGGGATCCAGCTGACCGCAGCTCTTCAATACCTCCAGCAGACGTTCTTCTCCGAAAAGTTCGGACCTGTCATTCATCGCTTCTGTTACTCCGTCAGTATAAACCAACAGCTTATCCCCTTTATTCAGCTTAAATCCATGTTCCGTAAAAGGAATATCTTCCATAACCGCTACAGGCGGTGAATGTTTATATTCTACCAGCAGGGCTTCTCCGTTTGCAGATATCAGTCCCGGATGTTCATGTCCGGCATTAGCCGCGATCCCTTCTCCCGTCTTAATATTCAACACAGCAAGCCACACCGTTATAAACATTCCGATATCCCCGCGCTCAAGGAGCTGACGGTTTATCTGGCTGAGACATTGTGCCGGCGAAGCACCTGCCTGCATACTGTTCTTGATGATCGATTTTGCAACCATCATCAATAACGACGCAGGGACACCTTTCCCGGACACATCAGCCATCACAAGGCCAAGATGATCTTTATCTACAAGGAAGAAATCATAAAAATCTCCACCTACTTCCTTAGCCGGTCTCATTGAGGCATAGATCTCAAATTCACCGTGTTCCGGAAAAGCAGGAAATTCATCGGGAAGCATACGCTTCTGTATTGCCGCCGCAACCTGCATATCCCTCGAGGCCGCTGCAGCCTCCCTGCCCTTAGAGACGTTGACAACACAGTACATAAGCAGCATAACCGCCATAAGCACCGGATAAGCCAAAGACAGACCGAATATCATCATCGTCATCACGCTCACCGCAAAAGGCGTGATCAGATATAATACCATAGCTATCAGCTGATAAAATCTGAGCTTTCTGCGCTGCAGCTTCATCAGCCACAGACACAGCGCTATCATAACAAAACCATATATCTGATGGATCGGATAAAGCGCATTCCTTCCGTATTCACCTTCGGCATTCACAGTAAAATACTGTCCGGCAAAAAGGTTTATGATACACAGGGCTATACATATGATCATCCCAGCAAGCACAGTTTTATCAAGCTTTGCCCTTATCTTTTCCTCGGGCTTAAGCAGCTCGGCGATATAATGCCAGAAGAAAAAACATGACACGGGCATACATATATAATATATGGTATTGTCAATAATATTTGCAGCTCTGAAATCCGGCAATCCGTTCAACAGCCAGGCAACAGCATCGGTAAACAGAGCCAGGATCACTACATTCAACAGATACTGATAATACCTGCTGCTGTCAGCCCCACGAGAAACATCTATGATACAGCAGATATAAAGCACGTATCCCGTAACCATCCCCGACAGATCGGCACTTATATTGATCAGGTATACCGGTTTAATATTTCCGGCACCCCTTATCATTAAGAATGCTATCACAAATACGATAAGCAAAATACATACAAAGCTGTCGGTTATTATCCTTCCGGCGATCTTTTCATTACGAAGGGAGCTGTTTGATTTTTTTCCGTTTTCTGCTGCCAATGTGCTTATGCCTCATCCCCGCTGATGTTCACGACAGAAAAACATATTTTGAATATGCCAAACGGCACATCAACAGTTTCCTGCTTCCTGATATCCCTTATACGAAGTGTTCTCTGACCGGCGGTCTTTTCACCTTCTCCGTATACGACAAATTCATGATTCTGCTCAAGATCCACAGGGAATATCACGCTGTCTTTTTTACGATTATACTTAAGGCTGCCTCCGTTTGTACATGTGGTTGCCGTTATACTCTTACCGGCCTCAGAATACGCCAGTATCTGACCTATAACTTCATCTCCCGTTACGTGCAGGACCTGCATAGACGTTCCGTCTTTCAGATAATCTGTATCAGCCCCCGGAAGATCCCTTGTACCAAGATGCAAACCATCTCTCCCAAACAGAAGTCTGGCTGCAAGTTCCTGACTTCCCGAATGGATATCATTTCTGGAAAGAGATCTGTCGGCAATACCTGCATTTCTCCAGTCCTTCTTTTCCTTCTTGGGATCATAACGGAAAGCTGCACCACCTTCAGTATTTTTCAGAAGTACACAGGCCGCTTTTTCTACCAGATCTACCCACATCGGTCTGTTAACATCGGAAGATTTGGTCTTCTTTACCCTTATATTCTGTGGATGACCCTTTTCATCATAGAGCCTTACTATAGCCATCTTTTCATCTGCCGGATCATCTTTTATGAGCTTTTCTAAAATATAAGCCGGATCACGCAGGGCAAGCGCCGCCAGAGCCGCAATAAAATAAGAATCATTTATCTTTTTGTCCTGCAGTACTGCTTCGGCCTTAATATCATCATGCGGATAAAACAATGAATACTTCTTTGAACCCGGCATCTCATAAAACCGCTCTTTAAACATATTATCTGATGCATCTATCACATAATCCGGCTCAATAATATCACCCATACGCGCTACCATAACATGCGCCCGGTTCTGTTCTATTTTTTCTTTCGCCCTTAAATATGCCTGATCTATCCGCTTTTCCATCGCTTCAAGATCCGCCAGGATGTATCTGCCGTGTATCTCTTTAACCTTTTTGATCTGCTGAAGTTTCTGATCCTGTGCTGAAAGCTTTTTATCTACAGCTTTCTTAAGTTCCTCCATCAGCGCCTTTTCTTCCAGGCCGGCCGCTTTTTCAGCCTCTTCTTTCTTTTTCTGCTCTGCTTTTTTCTTTTCCTCTTCCTCTTTTTTCTTCTGTTTTGTCTTTTTCTTCTCTTCTTCCTCTTTTTTCTTCTGTTCTGCCTTTTTCTTCTCTTCTTCCTCTTTTTTCTTCTGCTCTGTCTTTTTCTTCTCTTCTTCCTCTTTTTTCTTCTGTTCTGTCTTTTTCTTCTCTTCTTCCTCTTTTTTCTTCTGTTCTGCTTTTTTCTTTTCCTCTTCCTCTTTTCTTTTTTTATCCTCTTCAGCCTTCTTTTTCTCGGCTTTCTTCCTGTCTTCCTCCTGCTTCTGTATCATCTGAAGCTTGATGGCAGTATCATTTTTATCAGACGTTATACGACTGTCTTCTTTCTTTTTGACCTGTTCAGTACTGTTAGTTTTTTCCTGTTTTTCCTCTTCCTGATCCGTTTTTTTCTTTTTAACAACTTCTATAACTTCAGGTTCTTTAACAGTTTTTTTATGTTTCTTTCTCTTAGGCACCTCAAGATACTTCTCATCAGCCGCTTCCCTGTTAACCATCCAGTAGGGAATGGTTATCGTCGTAAAAGGACGGCGTCGGGATAACCCTACCGTATATGTGATCAGGCCGGGATTATCCGCCATGATATTGTCTTCCCCGAATTCCTCATCATATATGGCATTTCTTTCAAATCGTATCGATTCACCGATATTTTCTTTATCATCAAGCAGTTTTTCCGCCAGCATACGGCGCGCCTCATTCTTAAGGTCCTCTACCTCCTCAAGTCTTTTTGCTCCGGTTTCGCCCTTTAAAAAAGTAAACCTGAAGCGGGAATAAGCCTTACATGCTTCTATGATATTCTTAAGATCTTCCGGATCTTCTTTTCCTTTATCCTTATTTTTGTAATAACGTGCCAGAGCTTCGCGCACCATCGGCATGCGCCCTTTCTCGCCCTCTATCTTTTTTGCAAATTTTCTGTGAAACCCGATAAACACAGCTTCATCAGGTATGTCTCCTTCAAGTACTTTTACATTATCTTCCAGCTCCAGCTGGGAAAACCCATCATCCGTAGCATCATAAACCTCTTTCTTTTTGGATCTGTCCAGACTGAGATCACTCTTTAAGCGCACGATCTCTTCGGGCTTTTCTATTTCAAGAGTCCGCTTCTGCTCTATATGGATAGACGCACTTCTCTTCTTTTCTTTTTCAACATCACACATCCGCTCTTACCTCCGGCTCCTGAAGAATTGCGCCCAGTATATAATTCCCCTGTTGAACAGGAAAATATTCATCAAGCACATATGCATCCTCATCACTTTCAACACTGATACATAACAGATCATCCTGGGGAGATGTACGTGACGCTTTCAGTACAAAACTGTAAAGCAATAATTCCGCATCGTCTTCTGCTTCAGGCATACAATACAGAAACTCCGTACTTATATCTCCGGACCTGCGTTTATGGGCAAGCAAAAGGCCTGCCGGATTCAGCTCATCACCGGTAAAACAGCTGAGTTTTAAGTCAATGTAACTTTTGGGAAGCGTATCAGAAGCAATATACCCGCTGTATTCGGTGACTGCCAGAAATCTTTTTATCAGCGATTGCGCCTTTTCCTCTTCCAGTTCCGAAAGAAATACCACTTTATCGCTAAACCGGTCTGCTATCCCATGAGTATCTATATCACCGATCCTGCATACAAAATCCGTCTCGATCGCAGGTGTAAAAGTAAAACGCCAATTATCCAGCATCATACCAATGCTTTCAAACTGATCTCCGGGATGAAAATCAAGGGTGATCGCAGAAACCTTTTTGTCTATAGCCACATTAATGATCTCAGATAAGAGAACGTCAGCACATCCGCGTCTTCTGTGATCGGGATGGATATAAAGCCAGACTATCCTGAGTATCGATTCATCCTCAGCTCCCTTATCGTAATAATATGCCAGAGCACCTACACCTGCTTTTCTTATCCCATGAAGCTGAAGTATTCCGATCGCACGGTATTTTCCCGCATCAACAGCTTCACGCACATCCTCATCCAGCACGGTCGAAAAGCATGCGGAATCAGCTTTATTGATCGCCGCTATAAGCTTTCCCGTACGTTTTTCATATTCTTTACGGTCTGAGCGGACTGCGCTTAATACTGCACTCCCTTTAGCGCTCAGCGGATGGAACCTTCCGGCTATACGGCACATGACCTTCTGCCTTTGCATAAACAGTTTTTCTGCCTCTTTAGGATAAAAAGCAGCTCCCCTGTCTTCCGAAAGAATGGTTTTCAGCTTTTCCTTAAGTTCTGAAGCCATCCTTAAGTCATTATTATAGTCCTGCATGATCTTATCCGGATCATCCAGACCCTGTCTTTCTTTTTCAAGTATATCTATCTTTTCCGGATCAGGCTGGAAAAATTCTTTTTCTTTCCGGCTTAACATAATAATCTCTCCTGTAAATCGATCTAATATATAAACTCCTGCCAGATCTAAACAAGCTCATACTCAGCAGTAAGACACTTTTTACCCGTAAGCTCAACACTGCGAACATCCGGCTGCTGGGTACCGGCAAATATCTTATACCGCCCTTTTATCCTTATACGCTCTCCTTTTTCAGTAACGGTATCAAAAGCCGCAGCAGGTATCGTGATGCATAAGCGCTTTTCTTCTCCGGCATCCAGTTTCACATGTTCAAATGCACAAAGCGAATAAAACGGCTGATCATCTGCATTCATTCCGCAGGAAATTAGCGCTTCCCTGTTTGATATATATATCTGAACGATCTCATCCTGTATGCCCAGGCCTTTATTCTTTATAAGCAGCTGCGCCGAAACATCACCTGTCTCTCCGATCGCATGCAATTCAAGACCGGAACAATCCGTATCATTGTATGACAGGCCATATCCGAAAGGATAAAGCGGCTTTTTATCGGTATATCTGTATGTACGTCCTTTCATTGAATAATCCGTGAATTCCGGAAGATCGCCCTCATAACTCATCGTTACGGGCAGCTTTCCGGAAGGAGAAACCTTACCGAATAAAATATCTCCCAGTGCTTCTCCGCCGCACTCACCACTATACCAGCACTGAAGTATTGCAGAGCAGTCTTTCTCTTCTTCGGATACATCCATTGCACTTCCGGTGTTGAGTATAAGAACTATCGGTTTCCCGCTTTCCTTAAGCGCATTAAACAGCCGTCTTTGAGACTCCATCAGATAAAGGCTCTGCTTATCTCCGGCTGCAAATGCATTTCCCGCATCACCCTCTTCACCTTCTATGGATGAATCAAGACCAAGGCACAGTATCACTGCATCCGAATGCTCCGCAACACTTAAAGCTTCGCTGATACGATCATCATTTTCCCCAAGCGGCTGCACTTTATCTTTAAACAGATGGCAGCCTTCCGAATACAATATGCGTACACCGCTGCCGGCAGCAGCACGTATACCATCCAGGTCAGTCACATAACGCGATGCCGTACCGTTATAATTGCCATTTAATACCTCTATAGATGAAGCGGTAGGGCCGATAATACCGATAGTTTTTATCCCGGATCTGTCAAGCGGTAAGATCCCGTCATTCTTAAGCATCACCGCACTGCGGCAGGCAGCTTCATATGCCAGATGGCGGTTTGCATCAGTATCAACATCATTCAGTCCGAGTGAATCATATTCGCAGTCATCGGCAAACATCCCCAGTCTGAAACGGGTGGTAAATACCCTTACCGCAGCTTCCCGAATATCCTCTTCGCTTACCTTTTTATCCTGATATGCCTTATACAGTGTGGGATATACCCACCCGGCATTAAGATTGCATCCTGCTTTCAGAGCTAAAGCAGCTGTCTCTTCCGCATTTTCAGTCACATGATGATTGGCATGGATGTCATTGAGCGCGCCGAAATCCGAAACGACATGTCCGTCAAACCCCCATTCCTCCCTCAGTTTTTTCTTAAGAAGATAATTGCTGGCACAGCAGGGTTCGGAATTGGTACGGTTATATGCTCCCATAACGCTCTCAACACCTGCTTCGCATACTGCAGCTTTAAACGCGGGAAGATAGGTTTCCTCAAGATCCTTTTCGCTTACTTTTGCGTCAAAAGAATGCCGCAGGGCTTCCGGCCCCGAATGTACTGCAAAATGTTTAGCACAGGCTGCAGTCTTTAAATACTTTCCTTCTCCCTGAAGTCCTTTTATAAAAGCCACTCCCAGTCTGGATGTAAGATAAGGATCTTCCCCGTAAGTCTCCTGTCCGCGCCCCCAGCGCTGATCCCTGAACAGATTGATATTGGGTGACCACAGAGTTATTCCCTTATATATCCCTCTGTCACCGTGTTTACGGGCCTCATTATATTTTGCACGGGTTTCTGTAGCTATGACATCTGCGATCTTTTCAAGCAGTTCAGCATCAAACATTGCCGCAAGACCTATAGCCTGCGGAAAAACCGTTGCCGTACCACTCCTGGCAGTACCGTGAAGGCCCTCATTCCAGTAATTATATGCCGGTATGCCAAGCCTTTCGATCGCAGGAGAATTATACAAAAGCTGCGATGCACATTCCTCTACAGTCATTTTTCCGACAAGTTCTCTTGCTTCTTTTTTAAAGTCTCTCTTCATACGTAACCTCCGCAGTTATCATATCCCCTTTATCCGTCTCAGACTTTCTTACCGTTATTTTGGATAAGAAATTCCAGGAAATTGTTTTCCGGGATCGGCTTTGAAAAATAAAACCCCTGTATATATTCAACTCCCATTTCTTTCATCATCATAACCTGCTCTTTGGTCTCTATTCCTTCCGATACTACACTCAGATTCATTTTATGCACTATATCCGCCATACCGGTCAATACATATCTGGTCTTATCATTATCAAAAAAGCCCTGGGTAAAAGACTGGTCAAACTTGATATTGCTTATGGGCATATTGATGAAGTATTCAAGATTAGACCGCCCCGTTCCAAAATCGTCCAGAGAAAATGTAACCCCCATATTTATCAGCTTATCCATATTCAACAGCATTACATCTCTGTTTCTTGCCGCCGCCGTTTCCGTTATCTCCAGATTTATCCATTCGGGTTTTATGTTATATTCTTCCATATACTTCGAAACAAACGTAGCAGGATTTTCATAATCGAACTGAGCCGCAGATACATTTACCTCAACCTGCTCAAGTCCGTATTCCTGTGCTTTCTGTGAAGACAGAAAGCGGCATACCTTTTCAAAAACACGCATTCCCAACGGGATTATCTGTCCGGTCTCTTCCGCCACAGGAATGAAAAGTCCCGGCGGAACGATCTCTCCGTTTTCGCGTCTTATCCTGACAAGAGCTTCAGCAACATTAAAACAGGACTTTTTCACATTGTAAAACGGCTGATAGAAAACCTCCACTCTGTCATTCTTAAGCGCATCATCTATCAGCTCTTTAATACTGTTCTGCTCTCTGAGCCTGTTTATCAGCTCTTTATCTGCGACTGTTATCTCCTGCTCGGTTTCCAGATATGTATGCAGAAAACGAAAGAACTCATCGGGTCCGCTCATTTCCATACTGTCAGGGATCAGAAGATAAGTTCCTTTAGCCGGAAGATCGTTTACCGCATCCTTTTGTCTCTTTATGTTCTTCGCCATTTCAAACATACGGTCTTTATCGTCATAAACGACACAGAAGGTATCATCATCTATGCGGAAAGCAGGCTCGGGACCAAGAGCTATAAGCGCCCGGGAAGTACGTGTAACAGCATCCTGCTGCATATCAAACTCGACAAACGCAGTCAGATAATGGATCTTGGCAGTAAACATGGAAAAACGCCTGCCAAACTTATATCTGTCAAATACGTAAACAGACAGGGCGTTGGTCGTAAACAGCCCTGTAGCGGCATCGATATATTCGCTGGGGTTCTCCAGCTGTATATAAAGAATGACCATTCCGAATGCAGATGCAAACCCGACCAGAAGGATCTGCGGAACAATAAACTGTATCAGCGCAGCCAGGAGCCATATCCCCTGCCATAAAAGCATGGCGGTAAGGCGTCTTCCGGGTATCACTTTTCTGTATGCTATGGTCGTTATTATCGTTGCTATGATAAAAACAGCACACAGGAAGTAAGCTGCGGTAGCTGAAAGTCCATGAGTATATACTATACGTCCGTCAAGTTCATACTTTAAAGGCATTACAAATACCAGTATCTCACCGGTAATAAATATGATATGAAAGATGATCTTTAAAGTTTTCGCCCATGTTTCTTTTCCCGGAAGCATACTGGTAGCAGCATACATATAACCGAAATACCCCTGCATTACAAGGATCATTATATATACCTTACAGGTAAAAAGAGTCAACGCGGGACTGACTCCTTCGTTAACCGCTTTGTTTATCATTATTATAGAAAGGATATCAAAGATCAGACACGCAAAGCAGGCACTGATGGCCCTGAGAAAAAGCTTGCGGTTCATAAGATCAAGCTTTTTCTCACGCGAAAACATCACAAAGATAGTAAATATGATAAATAAGGCACAGCATTGAAGTTCGATATTCATGAATGCCTCCATCCATGCATTTGCCGGTATTTCAAGTCCAGTATTATTTCTATATTGTCTTTTACGATAATGATTATATCATGTTGAGCCGATCTGTGAAACCATAAATTACAAAAACTGCAGCTTCGCAAAAACGGAAGCTGCAGTTTTTCAATCGTCTTCTTTACTAAACAGATAAGATCCGTTACCAGAAAACATGCCCTGCTATCACTATACCATCCCTATAGCCGGCTGCACGGAAATGAGTGGCCGCCCCAACATTCGAATAGCCGTCAAGTGCCTGCTGCGCGGCCTGCAGACAGCTCTGACTCACTCCTCCGGCAATGCGCCTGTCAACGCCTCCGTTACCGGCAGGACTGAACTGTCCCGAAGCATAGATAACTCCATAAAGAGTATTGGGATATGCCGGGCTGCGTAAGCGGTTCATTACAACCGCCCCTACAGCAACCTGCCCCTCGTAGGGCTGATTGCCGGCTTCACACTGGATAAGAGCTCCCAGCAATACCACATCAGATGCGCTTGCAGCATATACACCGTAATATTTTATCCTCTCAGCCTCAAGCTTGGCTCTTTTTTCAGCCTCTTCTCTTTCTTTTATGGCTTCTAAGGTCTCACCGTAATCCATATGGAAGGACAGATCAAGATACTTCTCACTAAGATACCCGCCTTCTCCTTCAAAATCTATCTTTACCCAGCCATCAAGTTCCTCAACTACATCGTATACTTCTCCGACTCCAACAAGCCCCCAGGTATCACATTCGGTATTGGGTTCTTTCCGGACACGAAGCTGGTCTGTATTAACCTTCGCCTGCATGACTCCCACTTCGTTCAAAAGTTCCTCTGCTTCATCGCCGAAAAGCAGATAATCATTGCACACCCAGCCTTCCATATCGCCGGATCTGACTAAAGTCCAATCGTCGGTATACTGAACTATATAGCCGCCGCAATCCTTATATAACAATCCTATCCGGTCCGAAGTCTCGTCCGGCTCTTTACGGACATTTACCGAAGAATAAACATCTGCCATCACAACAGATCCCGGATTCTTCCAAGCATTATTCTTTTCAATAAGTTCTCTTACTTCTTCCTCAGACGGAACTATATCTACTTCTATGACATCTGCAGCACCGGCACTCGCTTCCTCCAGAACTTCAGCGGCATAAGACGCCCCCGCATTACCGTTTAACGAAAACAGTAATAAAGAAGATACTCCTGCCAATAAAGCCCCGCAAATACGATATAAGTTTTTTCTGCAGTTCACAAACTTCATATCCGGCAACACTTTCCCGTTATTATCGATCTTGCGTTAACTTGTTAAATAATTATGTCAACTTATTACGCAAATGTTTCGTAAATGTTACAAATTTGTTAACGCACAGAGATAATAGCACAGAACTGCTTTGATGTCAAGAATCCCGAAAAAACGAAAAAGCTTTCTACAGTACAACAGAAACTGCGGTTATGAGAGCAGTGATAGTAAATATCGATACTGCTGTAGTAACAGCAATAGCCGACGAGAGTATCGAAGTATCCATCCCCTGCTTTTCTGCCTGGATCATGGGAAGATTTCCTACCGGAACAGCAGCCATAAGGCACATCGCAAGTATGGCTGTTTTGTCAAATGAAATGCTGTGCATGATAAGCACGATAATAAGCGGGACAAGGACCATCCGTAACAGTATGAACGCCCATATCCTTATATCTTTAAGAGCATCCCCAAGCCCGGATCTTGATATGGACACTCCTAACAATACCATTGAAAGAAATACCGTGGCATTACCCACATACTGTATCGTATTTCCCAGGATCGGCGGCAGATCCAAGTGAAACCAGAATACCACAAGGCTTAAGAGCGCCATGATCGTCCCCGGATTTAAGATCTTTAATACAGAACTCTTTCCCCTGTTACCGCCTTCTCCTTTCCCCAGGACCGTAAGACCGTGGGTATAAAAGAGCAGGCTGTAGAATACATTTATCACTATAACATAGATTATCGCATTCGGCGGGAGTATGGCCCTGGCAACGGGTATCCCCAGAAAGCCTGTATTGGTATATACACTCATAAGGTTATAGAATTTTCTGTCTGAGCGCTTAACTCTGAGGATATGCGGCATCACCAGGCCAATGATCATAAGAAATGCATAAAACACCGCGCCTATGACTGCGGCATATATCAGATCCCTGTGTCCGGCTGTGATATCTCCGCCCAATATTGATGCCATTATCATAGCCGGATTACATACATCAACAACAATAGCCGAAAGCTTTTTTGAAGTCAGTGCATCTACCACAGCCCTCTTTTGCAGCAATACTCCTATTGCAACCAGAATGCAGATAACTCCCATCTGCTGCAGGATCACCGATAAGCTCATCTCACCATCTCCGGCACACAGGCAGCTTATTTAAGGGCAAACGTCGTATAGCCCATGATCAGAGTCAAAAGGTATATAAGGCCGATATGTACGGGATAAAAAGCATAGAACACGTATTTATTCATCTTCATTCCTCTGGTCCCATTATATAATCCAACAGGAATAAGCATAAGAAATGCCGTAACCTCGGAAAAATCCATCAGGAAAAGAACCAGGCACCCCAATGCAAAAGACAGCATTTTACGCTTGCGCAGAAGGTAGATAACAAGGATAGTAAGAACACCGCCGGCAGAATAATCCGTCATCAAAAGCTCCGCTATCAGGCCAAAGACAAAAAACGGAAGTATTACTCCGGTAAATGCATTCTTCTTCGCAGTCTCCCATTTCGATCCGATCAGAATAAAGATCAAAAGAGTCACAAGACCGGATGCACCCATTATGATAAATAAAACAGGTGTATTTATCACGTTACCGAGCACCGCGCCATTCAGAACTATCCCCACCCAGAAGCGGGCAAACAGCATATATGTTACAGACGGTCCGGCCAGAAACGCAGCCACATAGAAGAGCGGCTTAAGGGTAGAGTTATTCTTTGCCGTCTGTGTAAAGAAACGGGTAAATGTTATGCACATCAGCCCCAGAAGCAGCGTAAAAAATACATTCTGATATGAAGGAAAAAGCAGAACACTCGAAAATCCCAGATTAAACGGAAGTTCCGATATCAATGCAAATATCAGCATATTCAGGGCATACTTTCTCAAACTGCGCGTATGTTCAAATCCCTCTACCAAAAGGAAGGCAAAAAGAGGGAAGCCGAATCTGCCCACAAGGCGCATTACAACCATAAGCATATTTAATCCCACAAGTGCCGGTTCCGCCTCAAAAAGTTCTGTATACTGCTCCTGTGTCAGATCATCGGGAATACGAAGATTCAGATAATCCGAAAGAAATATAGCCGCAAAATGATCGATAAACATAGCGGCAAGAGCTATAAGCTTTACAGCAGTACCGCTTATTCCTTTACTTTTTTCTGCTACCGCAGTCTCTCCCATATTCTTTTCCTCTCAACATTGTATTTTTAACACAGATACCAATGCTACATCATCCGCATTACTGTGTCAAGTTTGCAAAAATACGGGACAAGAAGTCATTAATCCCGGTATTTTACTCATCCTCCTCAGTCTCGGATATCACTCCGCCGCGAATATCTTTGATACGCTGCCCCAGTTCCCTGATAAGACCATAGTCCTCATCCGTATATTCCTTATATTCCTCTATATTGTACTCTTTCTTTTCGCCCGTACTATTATCCGAAAATTCTATAGTATATCCCCAGGCACTGTAGTCGGTTACAAACAGATCACTGTCTTCTCTCTGTGTAAGCGCTTCGATATCCGGTTTTCGGATAAATGCTTCAAGCTGTTTGATATCCTCTTCATTTACCTCATATATCGTATTGACGATCGGATCGGAAAAAACCTCTCTGTCCCTGCTTTCCAGTATCCACTCCCCTGCTTCGTTCTTCTTCAATTCCTGATAATGATAGGCTCCTGCCATATCACTGTAGCCCGGTCTGTAGATCAGCCTGATCAGCGCAATATCCGCTTCACCGGTGTGAGGAGTGGTATCGTCACATTCTGCAGCCAATTCCTTACAATATGATCCAAAGTCCTTTTCTTTTTCATATGATGCAAAACTATACACCTGATACTTGGACTTATCTCCCTTCCAGTAAATATAATACCAGGGTCCTTTGTCTCCGGAATCAGCATTATCTTTTCTTGCTTTAACTATACCGTCGCCGATCAGATCACAAAAAGCCTGCCATTGTTCATCCGTAAGCTCCAACGTTCCCTTTGAAACAGCATCTTCTTCTGTGCATGGTCCATAATCATTATTTCTTTCCCTTCTCTCATGAAAGAAATAATACTTTCCGTCCTTAACATAAAAAAGATATCTCTGATAATAAGCATCATAATTAATATTCTCTTCAGTATCATAAAACTCGGTAATATCATCGAATTTAATATTTTTACCCACCACATATTCTCCGAATCCAAATAAACCTCTTCCTCCGGCTTTCACGTCATCATCCTCCTTTGCTTCACATCCTGCGATAAACAGGATCATCAATACAGCAGCAAAACACAGGTACTTTTTCATCTGTATCACTCCTCATATCAATCGTATCGCACCATATAATAAACCACGGATATCCGTGGTTTATTATATACAATTAAATGTGATTTTTAAAGATATCAGATCAATGTTCCAAGAAGAACAACCGCTTTAAACATATCACCATCCGTTTTTATGGTAAGTCTTCCCCCCATGAGTTCCATAAGGCTGCGCGCTATGGACAGACCCAGGCCTGATCCTTCCGTATTTCTTGATGTATCCCCTCTTACAAAACGTTCCATTAATTCCTCCTCTGAAATGCCCAATTCATCTTTAGAGATATTTGTAATACTGAAGAAAGCCGACTCCTTCTGTTTCCCGGTCTCGAGATAAACACGGGTCCCCGGCATTGCATACTTCAGGGTATTGCCAAAAAGATTATCCAGCACTCTCCATAGCAGATTACTGTCAGCTCTTACCGCACATTTCTCATCCATATTCTTCATTACAATGCTAAGTCCGGCCTCCTCAAATTTATCCTGATATTCACCGGCTACCTGCTTGACCATGGTGGAAAGATCGGTCTGAGCCAGTTCTACCTCTATAGCTCCGGATGATGCCTTAGAAGCATCTATCAGATCCTGTATCAGTTTCTTTAAACGGTCCGACTGCTTCGAAAGTATCTCAAGATATTCCTTCTTATCAGCCTCTGTTGTGTCTTCCTTTTTTAGCAGATCCACATAATTGATGATCGAAGTCAGCGGGGTTTTTATGTCATGCGAAACATTCGTTATAAGCGCCGTCTTCATACGCTCGCTCTTCATGCGCTCATCAACAGCCAGCTGTATGCTCTGTCCCACCCCGTTAAGATCCCTTGCAAAAAGCCGGTATGAACCGATCAAGCGCTTCTCATCAACAGCCTGATCCGTCTTCCCCCCGGCGATGCGTTTAGCGCCGTCACGCAGCTTAGTATATCCCCATATCAGATAAAGCATCAGCACTATGCATGCAAGTCTTTCCAGTACAAAGAAGAAGGCCATGGCTTCCGACGCATCCTGCATAAAGGCCGCTTCCAGAACGGATATCACCGCTATCACAGGCAGGGATAATCCCAGTATCACTGCCAGGGGAACATGCTCTGCCGTCCACATAGCGAACTTTGCTATAGATCTAAACATCCAATCTTTTATGCGCCATATAAGCGTATTCTTCCAGAAAGTCTTTGCTTTGATGCGCACGGCGATCGTTCCCAGAAAGCCGATACCGGTCAGAGCCGCGATGAAGATAAGCGCGCAGCATATAAATACCATTTCCGTAAAACCTATATAATCCTCGATATCCCGCGCGAAATACTTAAGCATGTTATATAGTACATATGCCATAAAGATCTCAACGCAGATGGCGATCGCAAACATCACTTCAAGCGGGATACGGTCGAAGAAGTTAAGATATATCCCTTCCTTATTCCGGCGATAGCCCGCGCTTACAAAATACAGTATAAGAAATACCAGCGCCGCTATCGTCAGACTCACTGCCAGAACATCACCCTGCTGATCGATCACAAAAAGAGTATTCAGAAAAGCGTTGAGACTGCCATTTACATACATATCATCAAAGGGATCATCCGGATTATGTGATATGGTATCCGCTGTCTTAAACAATATATGCACATAATACTGCATATCAGAAAATCCGCCTGATCTGTTCGATCCCATATCTAATTCATCATCATGTATCACTATGCTGTATAAACTGCTCCTGACCCAAAAGTTTGACAAAAACACTTTTCCGCTCAGTACATACTTATAGCTGCCGGTATAGGCGGGACTTTTGTAAAAAAATGAATCCTCTTTCCCCGTATCGATCCTGTCAATATCCTCATTTTCCGAAACGATCACAGCGAAATCCACATTCTTAATGCCGCTGTATTTTTTAAGATACCTTTTCCAGTTTTCATTAAGCTTCGCATACACGCCTTCGGGATCCGCTTCCACCTCTTCCTTTTCCGGCGCATATCCTACAGTAAAGCCATTCATCAGCATGCGCATATTGTTTGCGCTGATGCGGTCCATAGCCTTGCTCACCATCCCCTCACGGCTCATGCCGGAATATCCGCCTACTCTTGCCACCATCATAATGACCGTAACATAGATCAGTGCCGTGGCTGCTGCCGCGCACAGTACCGCACATATGGCATTAAAAATGCCCGTTCGTATAAAGCTCTTCTTTTTCTCTTCCATCATATCCTCCGTAGCCGGTGGCCGGTTACCTGCTGCCACCTTCGATCTTATATCCTCTTCCCCAAACAACTTTAAGATACCTTGGCTTCGCAGGATCTATCTCGATCTTCTCCCGAAGACGTCTTATATGCACCGCAACTGTATTCTCCGTCCCGTAAGGATCGTCACCCCAGACTTTGGCATAGATCTCGTTAGGTGCAAACACCTTTCCGGGTTCCCTGATAAGAAGCTTTAAGATCTCATACTCGGTCCTGGTAAGATTAACTATATCTCCGTCAACACGCACTTCCTTTGCAGGATCATTTAAGTTTATACTTCCTATGGTATAAACATCTTTTTCTTCCGATATGCTTCCCAGCATCGTATAGCGCCTTAAGGAAGATCTGACTCTTGCCGTAAGCTCTGCCGGGAGAAACGGTTTAGTGATATAATCATCTGCACCAAGATTAAGCCCGAGGATCTTATCTGTATCCTCCGATTTTGCCGTAAGGAATATCACCGGGACATTAGATATCTTTCTGATCTCGGTGAGCGCTTCTATCCCGTCCATTTTAGGCATCATAATGTCTATCAGGACCAGACGTATATCCGGCTCGGCGTGTAATATTTCCAATGCCTGTTCCCCGTCATAGGCTTTACACAGCTCATAACCTTCGGCCTTGAGATAAATTTCAAGCGCACGGACAATATCTTTCTCGTCATCACATATAAGTATCTTTGTCATTTTGGGTACCTGCTTTCTTAAGAGCTCTTGGCCGTAATTATAATATAGAAATAATTAAGATAAAATATGACAAAAGATTAAGAATTTATTACAAAAAGCCCCATGACGGTTTATTCCTCAATGAAATACTGCAAAAGTTCATATTTTAATCTTGTACCTTCACTGAT
Source organism: uncultured Lachnospiraceae bacterium (assembly GCA_902779395.1). Classification (GTDB taxonomy): domain Bacteria; phylum Bacillota; class Clostridia; order Lachnospirales; family Lachnospiraceae; genus NK4A136. The sequence goes on from CACZBK010000008.1 coordinate 114,848, forward strand.
CTCCGGAGGCAGCAACGCTCTTGCCACCAGCTTCAGATCATCCGACTCTGTATCTGTCCTGCGCAGATTAGCATAGTCACCTTCTATGCTGTCAACAACATAATAAAATGTTTCCATAGATTATCACCTCTTTCTCTGAAATCAAGCTGCTTAACATTGTAAACTACTGCCGGCTTTTTTTCCACATTTTCTTGCACTGTCAGGCGGGGAGTCTCCCGATTCAATCGGAAGCTTTAAAGTTGTAGATGGGCTTCATAACGTCGATGACATCTACAGTCTCCCTTATAACATCTATGATATCTTCAAGGGATTTATAAGCCATAGGCGCTTCATCCAGTGTTTTCTCATTAACGGATGTAGTATATATACCCTTCATTTCTGCCTGATACTCCTCCATCGAAAGAGTATTCTTTGCCTTGCTGCGTGACATCAGCCTGCCTGCGCCGTGAGGCGCGGAATAGTTCCATTCGGGATTACCTTTTCCTGTCGCAAGCACACTTCCGTCTCTCATATTTATAGGGATCAGCAGCTTCTCTCCGGCTCGGGCAGCTATCGCGCCCTTACGCAGTATCATCTCGTCCGTATCAATATAATTATGGATAGTATGAAATGCCTCGCCGCCGCTTATCCCGCTGTGCTCAAGCAGTATCTCCGCCATCTTCTCACGGTTTCTTCGCGCAAAGCTCTGGCATATCACCACATCAAACAGATAGTCTTCAAGATATTTACCCGACAGATAGCACAGATCCTCAGGAATAGGCGTCTCACTCTCATAAACCTGCCAGTGAAGCTCCTTAAGTGCCGCCTGGATCTCGCTTCTTCTGCCCTGCTCCTTGTATGTACGGATTATCTCATCACGCTTGTCAAGGTAATCTCCGTATCCCCTGCTCAGATTTATCGCCAGTTTCTGGTACAGTTCCGCCACCTGTTTTCCAAGGTTACGGCTGCCTGAATGTATCACCAGATAATTGGTCCCATCCGCTGCCCGGTCTATCTCTATAAAGTGGTTACCGCCGCCTAATGTCCCCAGGGATCTTTCAAGCCACTTAGTTTCCTTAAGTTCCCTGAAGCAGCGTAACGCAGTCAGGTCAAATCTTTCCTGACGTCCTTCCCACACATTCATGCCGGAAGGTATAAAATGTGCAGCCTCATCGAACTTCTCCAGGTCTATATCTGCTTTCCCCAGATTTACGGTATACATACCACAGCCTATATCAACGCCTACTATATTAGGCACAGCCTTTCCTTCTACGGTCATGGTAGTACCTATCGTGCAGCCTTTTCCTGCATGTACATCCGGCATGATACGTATCTTAGAGCCTTCCGTGAAATCATGATCACACATGCGGCGGATCTGCTCTATCGCCTCTTCCTCTATGATGGTTGCATAGCTTACAGCTGTATTGTATATGCCTTTGATCTCTAACATTTCTTTTTCCTCCTATATAACAAACCGCTTATCCTGTATCCAGAATAAGCGGTCTTAGTTTAAATGTAAAATCAAAAAAGCTGCGAGGTTTTTCCTGCTTGGATCCATAAGGATAAGTCAATATCCGAAAAAGCTTTTCAGTTCTTTATCCTTAAGCAGATCTTTTTTTGTCAATCCAAACGCTTCACCCGGAACGATCTTAAGATAACGGTCAAGAAACTCCTCATAAGAGGCAGCTTCAAAACAATCCCGTGTTATAAAAAACTCTCTGCTCCCGCCTGCAACGCGGTCTCCTGCCGTTACATTTACTTTATAGTCACCTGTCTTCATTTTGGAAACAGCATATCTTTCCAGATTCCATCCGTGGATCTCAACATGGCCGAAGGGCACTTCATATACAGCCATAACCTCATTCGCCTGAAGTGCTATCTGCCTGTAATCATTCTCCACTTTTTCTATAAACTCCTCTGCAGAGCCGCATTCACATTCCGAAAAGCTGCCATTCCCGTATATACTTACAAATTCCCATTCTCCGTCAAGCTGCATGATCGAATAATTACAATATTGATCTTTCTTTATCATGTCTTTATCAAGCCAGTGATACTGCTTTCTGACATTCTCATATGCCCTTTCCAGATATGGCTTTATTTCCCTGCCATACTTAAACTTTTTCTCCGGATCGGAATTCGCTACCTTGTCTTCCGCATACTTATAAAGAAAATCAATGAATTCTTCGGCGGTACTTCCGTCTTTCCATTCATGGACGATCTTTCTGCCGTCATAGATCTCTTCCACCTGTCCGAAAACATATTTCCCGTATTTAGGCGTGATCTCCCATACGGTCTTCTTCTTCATCTGCGTCAGTGTAGCCCAGGGATAGTCCATCTTAAGCTTTTCCAGGGCTTTTTCGTAATATACGCTGATATCTGTCCCGTACTTAAACAGAGTAGTGTCAGTTGTGGGATTTTTGTTTAGTTTCTCCTCTTTCAGCCTCTCATTTTCATTTTCTTCCTCCGCCAGGAAGAACTCGTCATCCCCCAGAGCCGTCCATGCCCACACTTTCTCCTTGCTGATGTTGAATCCGCCGGAAGAATGTTCAAACTGCCCGTCATTATCATCTATGCGCCATCGGTCCCATCTGCCCCCGGACAGGCTGCCATCCATCAGTATCAGAAGACAGTATTGTTCGCTTTTTGGAAATTCTCCATCCCGCCAGGACTTAAAATCCTTTACCTCCACAGAATAACCCTTATCTTTGTCAGCTTTAAGATTTATAATCTCGGTATCACCTTTTTCCATGCACTTTGACAGATCGTAGCAATTAAGGCGGTGCCATCTTGCTACATCATCGCTTAAGACTTTATCCGCCAAGCCCCGTAAAAAATATCCGGAAAGCTTTTCCCCCTGTTTTTCATCGTCAGGATGCCAGGCTCCCGCAGTCAGGCGGCCGTCTTTCAGTTCAAGCAGACAGAATTCTCCATACTGCGGCAGGTCCTTATATACCAGATCACGGAAGTCTTTAAAAACAAGTATAAGTCCCTTAATATCAAATTTGTATTTATCCATACATGTATTCTCCGTCTCTTAAAAGTTTCGAAACCTTATTATCAGTTTCCCGGCCGGGATTGATGCAGATCTTAAGCCATATGCCGCTTTTTATAATCTGCCTGGATGGGAGCAAGCAGCTCATCATTGTCGAAAACTTCTTCCATATCCTCCGCACTGCTGCAGGCCCTTGCACAGCTGACCATCTTAGACATTACGCTGAAGTTAAGCGCTGTACCGGCACTGTCACATTCATACCTGACAGCCCTGTTTGCAGAAACACCAAACCTTCCTGCCACCTCGACCGCATCTATGTTGGCTCCGAGGAATACGAACTCCCAGTGCTGCTTCTTTTTCTTTTTCTCCACCATCTTTTTCACTTTATCGTACGAATACTTTTTGCTGGCATTCTCCATGCCGTCGGTCGTGATGATGAATAACGTCTTTTCCGGTCTTTCTTCCTCCGGTGTTTCTTTCTGAATACGGCTGATATGATGGATCGCGCCGCCTACCGCATCCAGGAGAGCCGTACATCCCCTGACATAATATTCCTTATCGGTGATCTTCTCTACTTTATCAAGTTCCTTTCTGTCATGAAGGATCTCTGTCCGGTCGTCGAAGAGGACAGTGGAGATCAGCGCATCTCCCTCTTCCTTCTTCTGCTTATCCAGCATGGAATTGTATCCCCCGATAGTGTCAGCTTCAAGTCCCGACATTGAACCGCTGCGGTCCAGTATAAAAACTATCTCTGTTAAACCTTTTTTCATCATACCTACCTCTCTTTCACTTTGAGCCGCTCACCGGCTGTTTTTTTGTTCTGAGGTAAGTATATTAGATCACATTATTAAAGTGGTCGCTTGAAAAACGACATTATACGCCCTGCTGCAAGCTGTATAGATCCCCGGCAGATCCCGCTCACTCTCCCAAAAGCGGCTGCTCATGCTCAAATAATGCCAGGTTTATGGTGTACGTATCATATACCTCCTGTCTTATAAAATACTCAATGATCAGGTCAAAACGGTTGCTTGGAGAAAGCGCATACCCCGCCCGCCCCAGCAGATCCTTAGTCTCATCAAGACTCAGTTTCAAAGCCAGTGCAAACGCCACCGCAGTGATCTTCTTTGGCTGATACTGCGTATTGCTCCTGATCTTTGAAAAAAGCTTCCTGTCCACATTTGCACGCTTATAGACTTCTGTATCAGTAAAGCCTTTCTCATCTATCAATCTTAAAAGGCTCTCCTGCCATGTTTCGCTCACATTAGCCATAAGCTCATCAAGCGATCGTGGAGTCTTCCCGGTCCCGGCCGCCGCCATAGGCGATGCCATGACCGGTTCTTCCGCACATTCTGCATCGTCGCAATACGCGTTGGCAGGCTCATCAGCCATTGCGGCTGCATCGGGCATAGATTCCTTCCGTCTTGAATGAAAAAGCGTATCTGCAAACAGTCTTCTGCCCCTGCTTCTTTCTTTGGCAGGCTCATCATAAGCAAAAGATGTTGCTAACGGACTATATTCGGAATCCATCTTTTCCGAAACATAGTTTTCATCAATGTAGGCATCTACGCCGGTAAAGATCTTTCCCGACAGCACAAAGGAAGCATCATCAAATACAACCAGTATTATCTCCAGGTCATTTTCAGTCAGAAACTCACTGAATACCGATACTGCGATCTGAAGTGCATCAGCCTTCGGAAAACCATAAACCCCGGTAGCGATCAGCGGGAATGCTATGCTTGTGCACTTAAGCTCTGCAGCCAGCCTTAAGCTGTTTATGTAACAGCTGCGTACAGCCTCCTTTTCCCCATGCTCACCATCGATCCACACCGGACCGACGGTATGGATTATATATTCAGCGTTCAGTGCAAAGGCAGGCGTTGCCGCTGCCTGCCCAACTTCGATGTTTCCTATCTTTTTTCTTTCCTTAAGAAGTGCTTCCGCTCCCGCCGCCTTGTAAATGGCATAGTCCGTCCCACTCGCATATACGGGCTCAGGATTTGCCGTATTCACTATGGCATCCGCAGATACCTTTGTTATATCATTTCTGATTATCTTAAATGCCATAACCCCTTCTTCCCGGTTTAGTCATCTTCTGTTCATACATCCTCGAATCACTTATCTTAAGGAAATCCTCGATCAATCCGAAAGAATCAGTTTCAGTTATATATGCTCCCCAGCTGAAATCAAGCTTATAATCCAGCCTGTTGGACCTGTTATAATCTGCCGCATGATCTTTCATGCGCTCTATAAGTCTCTTAAGACAAGCTTCCGAATAATCGGGTGCAAAGATACAGAATTCATCACCACCGGTTCTTCCTGCTATCTCTCCACAGTCGCAGCTGCGTGTAATTATATCTGCCAGGGCCCTGATAGCACGGTCTCCTTCATAATGACCGTATTCATCATTTATATGTTTCAAACCGTCCATATCTATTACTAACGTACAAACATTCTTCTTCCCGTTAATATTTGATATAAGCTTGCGGGATTTGTCATCAAAACCACGCCTGTTCAGTAAACCTGTAAGCCCGTCGGTTATACTGTGCCCCTCAAGTTTTGTGATCAGCTTACTTATGTGATCTTTCTGGTGAAGCGAATTGAGTGTAAGACCGAGCGTATGCAGCCACACATTATGGAACTCATTAAAGATATCTTTTCCTGCCATCTCAACGACCGAGTACCCAAAGATACTCTCTGCGAAATGAACTACCATAACATAATATACGTGACATCTGTCTGCCGAAGACTGCGGGATCAGCGAAGAACTTTCAAACGCATGAGGGCTCTGTGTATATTCCTTATTTTTATCGATCCAGATAACAGGAACAAATTTCCCCGAAGGAGCTGAATAAGCGCTGTCATACACCGGTTTCCCTGCCTGATCGGTATGTACCATCAGGAAAAACGAAGTATACTCTCCAAAATTAACCGAATCCTCTGCAAATACAGATTCCATCTCACGCACGTTGTTGACTTTATTGAGCTTCAGCATCGCAGATTCCAGTTCATATACGGCGGTGGCAAGCAAGCGCTTATCCTCATATGCCCTGTCAACGGTCTCAAGCACATGCCTGTATTCCAAGGGATCACAGCCGCATGATTGGGCATAAACAGGCTTTGGATGCACTGTAAGATCATATTCCTTACCATCTCCCTCATCCGAATAATCTTTCAACAGCTTCAACGCCTTATATGCTATGCTGTGCCATTCACGTGTTACAGAAGACAGATGCGGAAGGTATTCATTTCCTTCTACGGTTCCATCATAACCTGAAACAGCAATAGTTTCCGGCACTTTGATCCCCATCTGCCTGAATGCATCTATCAGGGATATCGCCATATAATCATTGGCACAGACTACAGCCTCCGGGCGCTCCGGAAGTGATAAAAAGAAATGTGCCGCCTCTACCCCCTTATTGTACCAGAAATCCCCTTCGAACATCCCTACGCCGTCTTCCGGAAAACCGCGTTCCTTCATTACAGAACGAAACTCCTTCAGACGAAGCTGTGCATCCGGATGTGAAAGATAACCGGACATATAACCTATCCTGGTAAAATGATGATCATCGATAAAATGCTCAACCATCTTTCGAAGACCGCCTGCATCATCAAATTCTATATTATAAAAGCCCTCGACATGACTGCTTATGGAAACAACCGGACACTTTGCACTGCGAAGCTTTCTTTCTACCCTGTCAGCCATACCCTCGATATTATAGCCTTCACCGTCAAAGACAATACCGTCAAACTGATCCAGATCAATAAATTCCAGGAATCCCGATTCCTGATCTTCGGCTTTTGAATTGATACTGCGCAGCTTGCCATATGAATTAAAATATACCAGATCTACGCCCAGTTCCTCCGCTGCAATATTCAGCTCTCTGCAGAGCCGGCATTTATATCGGCCTGTAAGGCTGCTTCCGAAAACCGCTATCCTTTTCCTTTTTCCGTTCATAATACTATGATCCTTTCTTCATTTACGGTAACATCACATTGTCTTCTGATATATTTATAGTCTGTAAGTATTCTACCACAGCCATGGCAATTTGTCTTCAAAGCAGTCCAAACGCAAATACCCGTTCATAAAAATCCTTTGCCTCCTCAAAAGCTCCATGCCCCAGTCCGTCATACACAAACAGTTCACTGTCAGTTATCCCGCCTTTAAATTCCCCCGGTGCATCATTTCCTACAGTTTTATCATCACTCCCGGCTAAGATCAGTGTCGGACAGCTTATCTTTGATAATTCCTCCCTCGCATCAAAACGCAGGATCGCATCTGCATTTTTCAGGAAACGGTCATAAGACGATGGCTTTGTAAATCTGGCGATCAGCGGAAAATACTTTCTGTTTTTTTTCAGGTACCGGTCCGAATACATTTTATCAGCGGTATCTACCATAAGGGCAGTGTGATCTCCGCGTTTTACCATATCGATCCAGCCTGAAACCGCATCTTTCGCAACCTTGTTTGCATATGGCGCCGTTACTGCCAGGATCAGACGTTCCACTACCTCCGGATGTCTTATTGCAATGCACTGGGCGACCATCCCGCCCTGGGATACTCCAAGTACACAGGCCCTGTCGATCCCAAGCTTCTTCATTACCATCACCTGGTCATCCGCCATATCCTCTATGCTATACCCTTCCGGCATAACGTTCTTTCTGCTGAACATATAAACCGTAAAGTCACGTAAAAATCTTTTATATGGTGCAGAAAGTATCAATGCCTTTCCTTTAACAGTTGCAAGCCCGTCCGATAATCCCGGCAGAACGATCATCTTTTTCTTACCGTTTCCGAAAGATACATAATACATTTCAGTATCACCGATATCCACGCATCCGTTTATAAGTTTTTTACCCATTTTTTCTCCTTTTCACCGTCTCGCGTGCAGCTTTGCCGCCCGGATTTAAGTTTATACATAAGCCTAAAGCTTACAGCCCGTTTTTGAGCACCTGAAGATATCCCTTTAATTGTTTGATATAGCTGTTCTTTAATGTTTCAATATCATCGTTGCTGCCGGCAATGCTCTTAAGAAAGCTTCTTTTAAATCCCATAAGAACCCACCTCAGTATATCTGTGATCTTTCTTCTGCTGTTATGAAGTCCGGACATGTCAACTTCCTTAAGCAATGCTTCATAAATGTCCTCACTCTTTTCCCCATACCTTTCAATGATCTTTTTACCTATATCAGATCCGGCCTCAGAAGCGATCCCGATAAGAAATCTTCCCTTAACGGGATTAGCTGCATACCAGGATATCTCACTTGCGGAATACTCGATCACTCTTTCATATAAGTCTTTTGATAATCTGTTTATGTCAAGCCGCGTCTCCAAAGCCATCTGCGCTGATACCATATCGATCAGATAGAAATAAAGCTCTTCTTTATTCTCAAAATACTTAAACAGACTGCCCTTACTTACTCCGCAGGTCTTTACGATCCTGTTGGTAGAGGCGTTTTCATATCCATACTCTGCGAATTCTTTTAATGCAGCATCTAATACACGCTCCTGCTTTTTTTCGTCAAGATCTGTAAAAATCTTCGTCGGCATACGTCCTCCTCTCTTTGTGGTGACCACCCGGTCACCGCAAGTGTCAAAATACAGTGACCACCCGGTCACTGTATTTATGATACACTTAATTATATAAACCTGTCAAGACCGATCTATAAGGTATTGTCACTTTGCATAAAGTGATGTAAAATTCTATTTACACCGACGCATTATTCAGGTCGGGTACGCTTGCAGGAGGGACATATGCAATCAGATTTAGTCATCAAAGAAAACGAATTGATTGATCCTTCGAACTACCCGGAAGACCAGCGCGGACTGGTCGATGATTTTAATGCGCGTATACGGCGTCTGACAGGTATCATCACCGGTATCGGTAAAGAATACCATACTATCTGGGTCATTAACGCCGTCACAAAAAAGATGTATCTGTACCGTTCAACCGGCGAAAATACTAATCATTATGCCGTAGAATTGGGATTTCGATTTAACAATTACGACCGTTTTATCGAGGAATACGTAGACCGCTGCGTGGTAAGCAGCATTGAAAGTGTCCAGAGGGATGTAAAACTGGATGTCGTGTTTTCACGGATCAAAGACGGAGAACTGTTTACCCTCGATTATATGCGTCTGGCCGATGACGGGAATATGTCCTATCATCAGATGGCTTTCGCGCTGGCCGGACAGCCGGGAGAAACTGATAATTTCATTCTGGCTTTCAGGGATATTGACAAATCCATCCGCAAGCACATTTCCGACAAGCGCTATTTAAGGGAGCAGCTGGATATCGTTGAAACCTTAAGCCGCGATTACTACAATATCTTCAAGATCAATCCCAAAACGGGTGATGTGGTGATCCTTAAGCTTGACGGCTATGTTACAAAAGGCATGGAGGGTGCCGGAGAAAAGATCTATTCCTACGATGTACTCTATAAACAGTATGTAAAGGATCGTGTTTATTCCGAAGATCAGGAATGGATGTATGATGCCATTTCACTTAAAACGATCAATAGCAAGCTTGCCGATAATCCTGAATATGTTTCCAGTTACCGTGTTATAGATAAAGGCGAAGTGCATTATTATCAGTTCACTTATATCCTTATCAATGCCAATATCCCGGGCAGCGATATGCTGGCAGGTTTTAAGAACGTAGACGACATCGTAGCCTCAGCGAAGGAACGACAGAATCTGGAGATCCTGGCCACCACTGATATCATGACAGGTATCTTAAACCGCGGCAGCGGCGAACAGAAAGTGATCGAAGCCATGGCTAACGGACGGACGGGAATGCTCTGCATCCTGGACGTCGACAAGTTCAAGGATATCAACGATGACTATGGCCATAATACAGGCGACAAGGTGATCCGCGGGATCGCGGATGCGTTAAAACATATTTTCCACGATGAGGATATCATCTTCCGTCTTGGCGGGGATGAGTACGCTCTATATGTTATGGATCTTTTGGATGAAGAAACCGCCAAAGAGCTGATGGACCGCTTCTTTAAGGAAATCTCCCGGATCGATATCCCGGAGCTTAGCGGCAGACAGGTCTGCGTCAGCGCCGGTGCTGCATTCTTCAAAGCAGGGGATACATGCTCCTTCGAAGACCTTTATAAGCGGGCAGACAGCGGAGTCTATGCAGGAAAAAATATCAGCGGAAGCACATTAAATTTCTGATATAGCATCCTTCTCCTTGGGTATTGCTTAATAATACACTGTTATTGCGGTTTCTTTCCGATCAAACGTATTACCGCTTCATCATCAGCTTCTTCATACAATTCCTTTATGTGATCAAATAATCTCTGCCAGGACCGCAGCGGCGTCTCCTTATACGCGGAGGTCACTGTATCATATCCCCAGATCTTTTCGGGCGGAAACATTATGGATACAGCCATTCCGTACTCTCCGCCCTTCTTATTCGTGCGCCTGCGAAAGTCCGCAGTCACAAGATAAAACTGCATCTGCAGACCGGTGATGATCCCGGGATAATTCTTATCGCCCTCTTTTCCAAAGCCTGCTTTCTTCTTTAATTCCGTAGAGAGGATCTCCTCCTCCGTATAAACCGTATCTCCGTCTTCATCCGTACGGATGTAGTAATCCATGATCTTCTTCTCACGGCGGTTCGAAAGTCCGTCTTCCCAGCGGGCGTCAAAATCATATCCCTCACGACGATAATTCACAAAGTACGGCAACCACTTCAGCGAAACGAAACCGGCCTTCTTATCGAAGAACTTGCCATAGGCTATCTTATGTTTCCGGGAAATCTGTTCTCTCCAGATCCACGGGTCCCTGACCGTATTATCCGTCCACCAGTATTTAGGGTCGGTCCATTCCTCTACAGAAAAACCTTCCACCCCGTTTGCGAACAGCGGCAGAAAGCCGATCCTCTCAATATACTCTTCCAGTTCCTCTATTGTATGGATACATTCCGGATGTCTTGAACTGACACCATTCATAACCCATTCCCCGTTTTCTACTGACATATCATCTTATGCCTCATTCTTTTTATCAGGCATTGTAACAGAAACTTTACCAAACTATTTTCCTGCCTGAGTTTTTAAAGTAACAATATACCCCTGTCAATACCCTTTTTTCCTGTCTACAATATACTTTAAGTCATGTCCCTCAAAATAATTATCAAGATCCTCTATAAACATTTCGACATTTTTATCCAGAGTATGATCAAGAGTCAGATTTCCGGCCACATGCGGCGTTATCAGCAGTCTGCCTGTCTTCCACAGCCTGCTTTCCGCAGGAAGCGGTTCCGTCTTAAATACATCCAACGCCGCCCCGCCCAGATGTCCGTTATCCAGATTGTCCGCCAGCGCCTCCTCATCTATCGCATTCCCGCGTCCTACGTTAACTATATAAGCCCCATCCGGAAGCGCCTCAATACGCTTACGGTTTAACATATCCTCAGTCTCAGGCGTAGCCGGCAGGCTCATCACCAGAAGATCTGTTTGGGGCAGGATACTGTCAAGCGCATCAACCTTAAGAACTTCATCAAAAGCGCTTTCCCTGCATCTACCACTTCTGCATACGCCAATGATCTGCGCAGGTTCAAATGCCTTTGCTCTTTTGGCAAACTCCGTCCCGATATCGCCGGTCCCCAACACCGTGATGCGCGCACCCTTTAATGATCTTTGATGAAAACGTTCTGTTCCCCACTTTCCTAAAAGGATCTGAGAATGATAAACAGTAAGACAGCGCATCATCATAAGTGATACAGCTATGATATGCTCAGCTATAGACACTCCATATGCACCCGATGAATTTGTAAGTATGCAGTCTTCATTTGCAAAGCTTCCCGGCTTACAGATAAAGTCCACTCCGGCAGACGGTACACACAGCCATTTAAGCTTTTTGCAGTTGCGCGCTATATTAACACCAAAACCGTACACTATATCCGGTTCCTCAAAGCCTTCCGGGATCTCCGCCTCCGATGTCGCAAATGCAAGCTCTGCATTGTGTTTAGCAGCGCTTGCTTTGATCCTGTCCTTATGCTCCTGCGTTATTGCAGGATTTAATACCAGTATTTTCATGTTCATCCCTACTAATCTTTTAAGCTCTTTTTACCCAAAATACGCCCCTATCTCCTTCATCCTGCTCATCTGGTCCACAGAGAACGGGCATCTGGCGTTACAATGACCGCAGGCCACACAATCCGAAGCCTTCTTTTCCAGCGACAGATAATGTTCTCTTGCCATCTCATCCCCTATCTTAGTCAGATCAAAAAACTTATTCACTGCTGCTATATCGATCCCGACCGGACAAGGCTGACAGTGATTGCAGTATACGCACTTCCCGCTCGCCTCCGGTGGTGCAAAAGATCCGATAACACTGTAGTCCAGCGCTTCTTCCGGCTGCTCATAATACTTCAAAAGAAAATCTATCTCTTCCACGCTCTGTGCCCCGGGCAGGACAGTCAGCACTCCCGGCTTGTCCAGCGCATAGCGGATGCACTGATATTGCGTAAGTGCTTTTCCAAAAAGAGATGTCTTCGCATTAAGGAGCTGCCCGCCGGAGAATGGCTTCATAACCGATATCCCTACGCCCAGCTTCTCACAGCGCCTGTACACATCTGTCCGCTCATCTACTCCACCATATGCGTATTCCCCATGATTGAAATCATACGCCGGATTTACCGAAAACATCAGCATATCGATCAGCTCCGTATCCAGGATCTCCTGTATCACTGCCGGTGTATGCGAGGATGCCCCGATATGCTTTACCACACCATTTTTCTTCATATCCAGAAGATAGTCCAGTATCCCATTCGACTGGTACTTCTTCCAGTCTTTCGACTCATCCTGGCAATGGATAAATCCGTAATTGATATAATCCGTCTTAAGATCCTTCAGCTGTTTATCCACTGAACGCTTTATCGTATCAAGATCCAATGTCCATCCATAAGCCCCATTGGAATAATCCGCGCCAAAGTGTATCTGGTACATCACTTCATCTCGTACATCCGACAAGGCCTCTCCAAAAGTAGAAAAAGCGGTTCCGTCGGCAGCCGCCAGATCAAAATAATTGATACCACCTTCATAGGCTCTTCGCACGGTTCTGACAGCTTCCGAATGCTCCGCCTCGACTACATAAGCTGTCCCCATTCCGATCTCACTGACCTTATCACCGGTTCTTCTGTTAATTCTATACTGCATCTTTTCTCACCTTCTCATATAAATGCCCCGCCAGATCCATCCCCGTAAGGCACATATCTATCAGCCCTTCAAAAACGATCTTCGCAAATTCTATATTACCGGCTCCAGCCTGATATTCCGCATATTCGAACGCCGTCTTATCATTTCTCGGGTTCATTTCATATGCTTTTTCTATACAGCTGTTCGCCTTTTCATTTTTTTTCCAATCCCTTCCAACACCGAAAAAGCATTTCATATGTTTTAAAATGCTCTTCGACATTATTTGATTAAACCCACTATCGCACATCATCATTTCTTGTGTAACGTGCATCTTTGTACGTTCCTATTTTTTTTATCTTTTTTTCTTTCAACATTTTGCCAAGTACTAATTCTACTGTTTTCACGCTTATATCAGGAACTTTTTGCATAATATCCTGTTTAGATATCGGAACGATTGCACCAAGCAATATGCTTTCAACACGCTCGGATTTCTTTGCCTTTTTAAGGGATATGTCTGTAAAAGACTCGTCCAGATCTTTATAGCATCTATATAAAATCTGCATGAAATTTATGATGAATGGCACATAATCATTCTTGTTCTCATGCCATGATTCCGATGATATTTGCAGTGCCTCGTAATAACCGGCCTTGTATTTGTTGATCTGTCCCTCATATGAAATGTATCTGACGATATCATATCCCGATATATATAACAATAGAACGGTTATAAGTCTTGAAACACGACCATTTCCATCAAGAAATGGATGTATGCACAAGAAATCCAGAACAAAACACGGTATAAGCAGAAGGGATGGTATCTCTGAATCTTGTCTTGCCTCATAATACGCCAATATCAATTGTTCCATGTCATTTTGTACGTTTTTCGCCGAAACAGGTTTGAATCTCACACGCCTGTTTCCATCCGGACCGTACTCCATTATAAAATTGTTTGTTTTCTTATAATGCCCGGCTTCCAGACGATTTGTCTCTTCCTCTATTGTTTTATGAAAAAGACATATCACATCTTCTGACAGGTCAAGATCCATGTATGTGGTATGGATGAGATTCAAAGCGTCCTTATATCCTGAAATCTCCATCTCATCATGCGTTACAGGAACTGCTCCGGCAACGATATCTCGTATTCTGTCATCTGTTGTTACTATACCTTCAATAGCGTTACTGCCTTTTACAGATTCAATTATTGCTTTCTGTCTGAGGCTTTCAAATGTTTCACTATATTGGAGTTTGCGAAACTCTTCACGGGATTTTAAATCGGCTATTATATCAGCAAGACCAACTATATTCCCCGGAATAGCGTCTTTCAAAAATGAATAGTCATATTTATGCATACTTAACTCCCCAAAGAACAATTTACTACCTAAATATTATCATTTTTTAGGCAGTAAATCAAGTTGACCTATAAGTTTCTTAGTTGATTGCTTAGTTACTTAAGCGCCGCTCCATCCTTAAAGGCATTACCGACCTTCTCACCAACACCGAAATTTCCTTTTTCATCATCATTCAATTTATTCCCAAGCTTGATTTTAAATGACATAACCATAAAGCTTTTAGCATTTCCAATTTTTTCAAGAAATCCTTCTGATAAAAAAAAGATCCCAAATCAAGCAATTTTACTTTTTCTTCTTCCGTCAGTTTAATCACTATAAATAAACCATTTTCTATCCACTCTGCCTGATCTTCATATTCCTCCTCAGTAACCCTTTCAAAAACATCCAAACCGGAAAGCGTCTCCGCATTTAATGTGTTTTCCGATATACTGCGGAGCTTTTCATCTATACTAAAAATCTGATTGTCCGCTATGATTGCCTCTACCTGTCCCCATTTAATAGATTCTACTTTTCCATATCCAAAGCTCGTCGGCTTTCTGTACAATATTCCATAGACATCCGCCTTGAAAAACGGTCTTTTCAATGTCAGATACGGAAACAACAATACCGCAGGCACTCCCGCCAGATATCCCAGAATAACATTTCCGCCCATGAAACCTGCCACAGAAAATATAACCAGTATCAAACATACGATTACATCACTGACACACACACCGGATGTTTTGACAGATTTTACTTCCATCCTGTCTTTCTTTACGTCGGTCGCATACTGGTTTTCTCCATCAAAAGCATCATTTTTCTTAAAACAGTCTCCTATAAATACCGCATATAGAAAACTCCAGAATGTATAATCCAAAACACAGAACAGCGCCAGCCATTTGATCGGACTGATGAGTCCTGCGATAAGTAGATGTATTCCACCAAGAAACGGAATGCCCGATATATGATGATCAGATCCTTTTGCCTGAATCTTTTTTGTCTCGATGATTGCTCCAATATTTAATATCAAATATAAAATACCGATACCACCTATGATTATTGGAAATACCCATGGATGCATCTTAAACCACATTATTAACACCTTCCTGCAAAAAAGACTCATATAACCATTCATGACAACCTGATTTTGGATTACACTACTATATTCATTTTCTTTAACACCGTTCGTAGTGATCATTATCAACTGAATGGTATCCCTGCATCCTGTAGCAGTTCTAAAAGTCTCTGCTTTATTTCTGAGATTCATATCGGTTTTCTCGTCAATCATATACTCAGCACTCGAAAACTTCATCTCGCAGATATCAATCACTTTGTCACTGCGCTCAATTAACAGATCTATCTGAGTACCGCTAATACCCTTTTTTTATCACCTCGCTGGAACCATGAGGATTCTTCAGTTAAAATCCCCGGGATCCCCAGTTTGTATTTTATAGCCATTATATGATCTTTACAGACCTGCTCAAATGTAAGACCTTATCTGTGATCTTCAGCAGGTCCAGTCGGTCAATGTTCGCCAAAGCTATCAGTGGAGTCGTATTGGCCAAAACCTTACGCATTGGCAAGTTCCTCCTGGAATTCCTTTTCATTGTCAAAATGGAAGATAGACACGCCATTTTCCCCAAGGAATCTGATAAATGACTCCTTGTCCATATCCGCTATCTGTGCTGCGTATCCCAGAGAAACTCCTCTGTGAACATAATAGCTTAAAGCGGTAAATCTCCTGACAAACTGAAGAGCCTCTTCTTCACTCTGTCTGGTATCATACAATATTTCATTCGGAATGCTGAACGCTATCTTACACATACACTCATATTCTCCTTACTATGTATCTTTCTTCCCGGTCAGATTAAATGCAATTTTGTGTGTTAAGCTTATTGTACCATATATTCTCCCGCTCCACTACCGCCAAAAGTAGGTATTCTCTGATCAATCTTCAGGCTTGACGGCATAGTATCTTTTCTGGCAATAAATCCCAGAAACCATCGTTCTTTGGGGGTAAGCTCACTCCATATCTTTTCATACACTTTATCAGCCAGCGCTTCATCCAAACGGGCTAATACTTCTTCAGTAATCTCCTTTTGCCCCGATTCCCACATATATTTGAGGCTTATTTTATATAAGAGTATAACCTCTGAACCCGCGCACGGAATAGTACGAATCCGCCCCGTTATGAAATGTGAAAACCGTTCCGTAACGTCGTTCGCAGAACA
>CACZBK010000009.1 GCA_902779395.1 uncultured Lachnospiraceae bacterium
TTGCAACAAGTACCTGAAACGCTTCCAAAACATTCGATTTCCCACCACCATTTGGACCATATATAGATGCTACCGGCAAATACTTTTCAGCATCTTTATGATACACGATAAATAGTTAATGAACATACTCATAAAAAATGTCTACACTATTATATTGATCATAACCATAAGATATCCAGTAACTATCTTCCTCATCGTCCTTATCACCATTATCACATCTTCTTCATTATTAGCTGTGCATTTATCATGCCTCATGTTTTCTTCCGACATTGGTGCCAGGCACTGTTACATAAGTTAACCACATTGCTACCAGACACTGTTACACCAAATATAATCAGCAGATTTATTAAATTATATTCCCATCCTTCTCCCCGCATCTTTTCTGTATATTCTGTTTCAGTTTCCTGAGTCTCCCTGTTTTCCATCATTTGCTATATATTCAGAAAATCTTTCAAAAAACCAACTGTTTCTTGTTATTTTCCATGCGTCCTGACAATAGGGATTATATGACATATATTCTATTCCCGGCCATTGTCCATCATGTGTATATACTATCATATTTCCCCCTTGATACTCTCTATATCTACTTTTAAAACAATATGAAAATGAACTGTCTTCCCCCTCCAAAGGTGGCGCTACTGGTGGCGCTTGTATTCCTTCTGCCATAGGCCTTGGCGGATTAAGCTCAAAAACATAACTATTATATCCGTAGTCATTGAAATGGTTTGTATCTTCATTCAATTGACAACTAACCTCATATGAATACTTTCCTAAATAAGTAATACTTTCAGCGTATTTCCATACAAGCTCCTCTTTATCATCAGTGATGTATAAAAGCCCCAATGATTTTTTATTTTTCTCAATAAACACTCTTCCATCTGAAATAACACGCAAATAATAACCACCGGAACTATAATACTCTGCTATTATCTCATCTTCCTTCGGTAATAAAAATAACGGTACGCCCGTAATATCCTTGTTTACATGTTTCTCCATTCCTTTTATCCATATGCTTCTATAAACAAAAGGAAATATAATCAATATGGCAAGAACTATTATTATAATAATATGATATATGCGAATTATTGTTTTAAGCTTTTTCAGCCTTTCAATAATATACTTTAACACATGAGAATTATCAATATCACTTTGTATTTCTATCATAGCCATCTCCCTTCATATACAACAGAAGAAGGTATATGAATAAATACCTTCTTCTGTTAGCTTATTGTTCTACTGCTATTGTTTATGTGGACGTATAATAATATGATGATAACTATCATCGATTACTATTTCTTTAAAAACCGTGTCATACCCATCTTTTGAAATTCTGGCAGTATATGCACCAGCAGGTAAATCAATTGTTGCAAGTCCCCATGCATAATAGAAGTCATCACCAATTACTTCTTCTACAAATCCCGCCTGATTAACGTTTTCCCATCCTTGATATAGCCTGATCGTAGCACCATCAACATAATTCCCATCAGACCCTATTATCTGAAATACATTTTCTTGTGTATTATTAATAGTAGTATATGACTTTAGATTCATAATTATCGTCGTTTTCCCACTTTGTAAACCGTTGCTCCATATTCCACGAATATCAATATCTCCAATTTTATAGTTTCCTCCAAGTATTCCCATATAATCGGCAGTTATTGAATAATAGCCTTCAGGAAGATAACAAATAATTCTTCCTTCAAAATCCGATCTTATTTGATAATATGCTTCCAGCTCATCCGCCGCTGCATACAAAAGAATATTTGTAAATAAATACCTCCGCGCTTGAGACATCCCACTGATACGAACATCAGCATTTGAAACAGGATTACCATTTTCGTCCTGAACCAACAATTCGAGACGACAATTTGCTTTTGCAATGTGAACCAATTCACCGACATTTAACACATTACGTTTCCTTGATAATTAGCGGCAAAACATATCGTATCATCTCCCATACTATAATTAATGATCTTAGCTTCAGCTACAGTAATCAATGTTTCCAATGCACATTGAAGCTTCATAGTACTATCTGAAACTTCAAAAATCCCTTTTGTATCTTGATCCTTATCATCATCCTCTAATTCGTAACACATTGAAAAACCATATAACGCGGCTTTAACAGATACCCCACAAATTCCCTTATTATTGTTAAACTCCGCTCCTATTATTCCTGCCACATGTGAACCATGGTTATAATAATCTGCGTTAGCATTTTCACTAACTGACCCATTAGGTAAAACTGTATAACAGTATTTTTTTAATTCCGCTGTACTACAATTATTCCAGGTATGGATAAACGGCCAATTCAAATCCTCATGTTCTTCATCAAAACAGGTATCAATTATTCCTATTCTGGCATAATTCAAATCCTCTATGTGGGTCTGCCATACCCCATTATTATTCTTTTTTATTACATCTGCCTCTTTTAGAGCACGTTCAAGATCAATCTCCTCGATTCCCCAATTTCTTCCGGCAGGATTCGAACTATCCCAAATAGACGGAACATCTTCACCCCACGGATCCGATGAGCTATAACTGGGTTCATCCATTAACAGAAGATTATTCCCCACATGTTCTACCCATTCCTGTTCAGACAGATCATCTATTATTTCCTGAAGTTCAGCAGTACTGCGATAATTGTTAAACTCTATCTGGTAATGATGCAATAACTCTATACATCCCACTATTCGCGCATTAATAGATGTCGCTATACTCTCCACATCGTCATAATCCATACTATCATCTACTGTTAATAGAATCTGGTCTTTTACACAGTATAAACCATCTTTGGTTTGTCCTACTTCATCTATCGATGTTACTTCTTTATAAAAAATCCTTCCGACATCTTCACTTGCAATAGATGTGTCTATGTTCACAATTGCATGATCATCATTCAGCTTTTCAATAGTATTATCACTTGCAGTATTATCGCTTATTGTCTCAGTATTTTCATTTCCAATACTCTCATTAACAACTATTTCATGTACTACAATATTGAGTATCTCATCATAATCTCCCGTATAGATAAAATCAGCTATACCAATTTCACAAACTTGAATATTCTGCATATAAGAAGCGTTTCTGATAACATAGTGATTATTATCATGCGATTCTATAACTGCATTCCACATTTCTGAAATCAGCATTTGCGAATCGAATTCCAGGATCCAATCTTCGATATCACTTTCTCCTGTGTTTTCTATACATATGCATCCTTTTCCACCATTATCCCATATCTCATCTATTATTATACTGACAATACAATCAGCAGCCTCAACCTGTTCCACTACACTAATTAACTGAACATTAGACGGAATAGATGGAATATCATCATAAGATGCCGTATATCCTACTTGAACAGAACTACCTGCAGGAATATCCTGGTTATACCCGGCATTCTTTAAAATAACTCTATCATTATCACGCGATACAAGAACTGCATTATACAATCCACTTATTTCATCAATCGAATTAATACTGATCCCCCAATTGTGAATTGTGTTTTCTCCGGTATTAGTAATAGTAATAAGCAAATTATAGAAATGCTCCCAAGTATCCGTTATCGAAATGTCAACTGTATATTCGTTTCCATTATACATATAATTGCCGGAAACGTCACTATCAGAAACGGAGGTGTCTCCAGCTTCCGTATCTGATGCAAAAGAAATATTGTTAAATATGATCGATAAACAGAAAACAACAATGATAAACATACTGATAACGTTATAAACTTTGGTTTTCTTATGTGCTCTCATTTTTTCCTCCTTCTGTATTTTTGTATTGATTATACTGGTTTCAACTTAGCAGTAAAGTTACCCTCCTTTCAAATTACTGCTTGCTAAAACATCACATATGTGATATAGTTAAACAAAGTAAAAACACAAGGATTGAATTACACGCCTGTGTATTTGTGTATATACTACCACTTCACATCCGTGTAGTCAAGTGCTTTTTATATGTACGAACGTTTTTTATTATTACTTGAAAAAAATAATATGAGCGTAGCTGAATTCAGCCGTAAGACTGGTATAAATCAATCTACGCTTTCTAATTGGAAAATTAGAAACAACTTGATAAGCATTAAGTTTGCGCGAATAATAGCGAGTTTTTTTGGGGTTTCTGTCGAATATCTTATGGGGGATGAAGATAATCTATCAGAAGATGAAGGCTATTACTATGATAAAGAAACCGCAAAACTAATTGCAGACCTGAGAAAGCGTGATGATATTGTTATACTCTTAAATGCAGCGCGTAACGCAACTCCTAACGATGTACGAGTAGCTTATGATATTCTCAAAAGTATTAATGAAGCTAAAAATGGAACCCGTTAACATGCCGCATAGCGGAATACAAATAAGGAGGTAATCCAGCCGCCCTTTCGATCGGAATAATCACTTTTCGTCACTGAAAACATTTATTTCCAAAAGGAGGGGCATTCTATGCGAGCATTTCTTAACGAAGCTTTTCTACCTGACAGCATAAAGAGTGCAGTTGTTATATCTAAAGACATAACACTGTATTATAATACAAACCTTAGCGATGTAGAAAAAAAAGAGATTATTCTTTCATTTAATTCGCTTTTTGAAATGTGGGTAGAAGAGCAAGAGGAAAAGGCCGTCACATGACGGTCTTTTTCAATCAACCAATAATAACCCAAACATACCAATCCTTCGATAACTCCGGTTCGGCACGTGTTTCATATATATTTGGTATGTAGATCAAAATAATGATCATTTATCTGAATGGGATCCTTTAAAACATAGTACTCTCACACACATTACTTATTTCGTATTGTTTGTTATATGATAATATTACGTATTGCGTAATATGCCAATATGCTTTTCAAAATATTTGCATCATCATTACTTGTTGCGTAATAATACATTCCGTGATATACTATCCCCCGAAAGGCCGGTATCGCACCGACCACCATTTACTCCATTATTCAGCGGGACGCGTCGATCCGCTTCGATACCGCCTTGCGTATTTCAAATATACTGGACATACCGATCAACTCGATCTGTAAGGATAATCCATATGAGGATATGGAAACCCTTCCGAAGCTGCCGAAGGATAATCGGCGCATAATGATCGACGCCGAAAAGAAAGCCTATATCTCTGCCCGCACAACGAAGATTCTGAAGAAATTCGACTATACCGAACTTCCGATCATTGATCAACTCATCGCCGATCTGTACGTGCTGGACGATACCGCCCGAAAGGATCTATTTGACTATATCAAGATGATGAAGAAAAACCACACGAATGAAGGGCGTGCGAAAGAATTAAAAGGGATCAAGTAGATACCCTCTTCTTTCTCCCTCTGCCTATGGCGTCCTCAACAAATTTGATCAGATAATTCAGTTGCGATTTGTCCCCCAGATCATCAAATATGGCGTTATATGCCACCATTGCTGTCTTGACATACTGTGCATTATTCTCAAAAAGCTCTCTGTCCGGCCACAAGCCAACAGTGTCAGCATATTGGCAACAAAATGTGACTGTGGTGCGCGTATTCCCCTCACGGAATGGGTGTACCCTCCACAATTTTGCTAGAGACTCCGAAAACTCTACAGCAGATTCGTGCAGATACATACCTGCCCACGGTTTCTTTACCATTTTGCTTAATACCTGGCTTGCGTCAACCGGAATATCAAAAACATCATAAATAGTGACTGCACCGCTCAGTAACTAAGAATAATTCTATCTATCTTGTAATACTGTAAAATACAATACAATGCTCCCGCAGTCTTCTACATGTTAGCGTCGGGTGAAAATCGCCCGAAATCGGAAAGAAATAGCCAAAGGGGGACAGGAAGAAAAAAAACAATGTCAGTCATGTAGAAATGACCAATGGCGATAGCAGCCAGACTCCTTGAGCGCTTGACCACCCCATGCCGATGAATTAGCCTCTGTCAAGCACTCAAGGAGGATTGGCGATTTCAATCCGCCTGAAATTGGTTGTTTCTTTCCGACCCTGAGGTCGATTCTACCCGACGCTAACATACATGTATATTCATTCAATATAAATACGATAATATAACTCAGTCCCACTATCATACATTTCAATTCTGTTATTATTCTCACATTCTATTTCGCTATGAAGTCCTCCTTCATCATCAGATATAAAATGTACGTATACTGTTTCTTCCCAATGTTTCTGCTCATTCAAAAAAATAAACTGAAAAAAAAACAACTTCTCCATGTCGCCAATCTGACACACATCATATATGTAATGCACATCCATCTTTTCAGTATCATAACCACGATATAGCTTTTCAGATTCAAGGACCCATCCATGTCCTTTACAAGTTTCACACCCATCCCCAATGCCAATAACCGGCCTAGTTTCAGAATTATAATCGATAGGTTTCCCGTCAATATCATACTTTATGTGAACAACAATACTGTTATTATATACCAAATAACGATCCACCAATTTTATTACTATTATTACAAACAATAAAGCAACTGAAACCAACCCAATTATAACTGCCTTGGACGTATTCTTTCTATTATTAATTCTCACAAGAACTTCTCTCCACTTCAAACATATTTTACTTGTACTATCCTCTCAACAACACGATATCTTCTGCTCTAAAACCCAATATAACATTCTACTTAAATAGATACTTATACATTATTTCTATTTATATTATGCTTCCAATGAATGCGCATGACCGCCTGCAAAAATATATTCACAAGCGGCCATTTATCAACGCTTTGTATAAAAATACAAATATAGTTATATAGCACTGATGCAACAATATTATTGATTTTCCAACCAATCATATACTATTGTGGATAAAAGGCGGTCATATCCAATAGTCTATTTCCCTTAATCTGACGTTCCTGAATTTCAGGAAAAAGATACCATTTAGATTTTCTAATATCATCTTTATCAAACATTTCGCCCCAAGGAATACCATACATTCCCATATAAACTTCTTGCGAATCGCTTAATTCAATATTTTTAAATCTTCTAGGATTGGCAGATAGCCTAGTACCATACTTATTACCATATGTAACCACCCCCTGAGCATTAGCAAATAATTGTAGCGGATACATATGTTCCATAGACTTAGAAAAACCATATTTTATATCATCATCTTCTTGGAACAAATATTCGTCTGCGGTATGACAGCCGTGAAAATATACCGTTGCATCTTTCGTCCAATTCAATACATTATAATCGTTAGTGCGCCAAACCACAGATGCAGTTGAGTTATACATATAAGGATATCCATTATATCCATGTGTAAATAAATGCAATTCTCTTATTATATATTTCTTCCATTCATTGTTCCATATAGCACGAAGATCGATAGAATATCCATAATTATCACCGTCTATACGTTTAACTATAATCTGATTCGGATCAATTCCCGATTCGATCAGTTTCATTCTCATTGTTTGCGCAGCTCTTGAAAATCCATCCTCTTCTTCAAACAATTCAAGCACCGGCTTAGTCCATTCGCTAACAAAGCCATCACCATTCAACTCAGGAAATTCATTTTTATGTTTTTCTTCAAAAGCCTTAACTGTGTCCCTATTATATGACCACGCAAGAATATACACCGCATCATGCGCATGAGGAATAGAATCCGGATCACCAGGATCGCTATATACAGGAAAATCACGTGTTGCCAGATCTCTTCTACCCACTTCTTCTCCATCATCGTAACCGTCACCATCTGTATCCTTCTTGTTTGGGTCGGATCGTACAACCCACCCATTGGCAGCACGCATCCCCTTGATTTCCCATACATCATACAGTCCATCTCCATCTGAATCAGTGGTATCAACATTTCCATAACTATATACAATTCGCTTTGACAGGTCTTCAGAAATAGCCTCCATTATTGACGCTTCATCGCCAGAATACTGCTTACCGCCAAGCATCTGCACATAGTTATCCAGTTCTGCACTAGGCGAATAGGAAATCGAAATAGTATTGAATACAGATCCTGCGCTTTGCGCTTTAGATGCTTCCGTCATCATATATGCATTATTCTGTCTAAATGTACTATCATAGTATGTTCCTGGATATAACAGGTATGCAACCTTCTTATTCCCTTTACTATTTGCATAGTTTAATGCTTCAAGTGAATATTCTGCACGACCATCATAGGTATCAGATGTACTATAACCGCCTCTCATGAAAAGTTCCAAAGGAGAAATACCAGTATTAGGATCCATGTTATTCAAAGCTTCTGCTTGTGTGGTTGCCCATGTATATGTCCCATTCCGATCAGTGATCATCTCCAAGTTATCACTAATCACATAAAAAAACATCATTCTATCCCCATCTTCCATATTAGATATTAGGGATGTCACTATTTGTTGCTCTTTAGCAAGATCTTCTTCAGATACTGTGTAATCAATGAACACAATAAAATCATAGTTTTCTTCAACCGTCTTTGTATCCTCAGTATAATCTATAGGTTCTGTCGAGTACTCTTTCCATTTTCCCTCATCTAGAAGAAAATACGTTGAAAAATGAGTCGTTGTGTATGTTACTGTATTATTTTCCGCATCGCATACAGAATCCTCTAACAATACATACTCATTCTCTGCTTCATTGTACCACATCAATTTAAGATTATCTTCTTTACTGTCTCCTAACATACTTTCGTCATATGTAAAGATGATATCTGCAGTATCAAAGCTGAAGTCTACTTCAATATCCATAGGCTTTCCGATAATTCCAGGAGTTTTAGCTATGATGGTATTCGGATTCTCGTTTATATGAACCTGTTCATAAACACTCCCCTTACATTTAATCCCTACGGAAACGTTCTCCACAGCACTTCTTTCGGAAAAAGCACTGTAAGTTCTTGTCTGCGCAATTACTTCTTCCCCATCAGGTACACCATCTCCATCACTATCGCTATTAAGAGGATTTAACCCAAGAGCAACTTCTTCTTTATCAGTAAACCCATCATGATCTGTATCAGGATTTTTAGGATCTGTACCTATTGCATTTACTTCATATCCATCTTTCAGTCCGTCTCCATCAAAATCATCACTCCAATCATTTAAGCCGATTTCTATCTCTTGAACTACATTTAATCCATCACCATCCTCATCTTCATTCATATCCAAAATTCCATCGTCATCTGAATCCGCCTTCGTCGGATCAAAATCTAAAAGATAAACTTCATCGAAATCGCTTAATCCATCGCCATCTGTGTCAGCTTTTTCTGGATCAGTATCATAGAATTTTTCATAATAATCATCAATTCCATCCTCGTCCGTGTCACCATTACCGATTAACGTACGATCCATATTAGCTTTTTCACTATTAACAACAAGAATCGGCTCCTTTATTTCATTACCCTCAACATCCGTCAGTGTGAAAATAAGAATATTGCACCCTATTACAAAACCAATATTCTCTGCACTCCATGTCACATAGCCATCTTCGGATGTAAAACAACCATCCCAAACCACATCTCCAAAAACATCTTCAACAGTCATAGATGCAACTTCAAACGCGCAATCATAATCAGTGTATCCCGACATAAACTCTACTTCTTCATCAACAAAATATACACCCATATCCTCAAGACGGAATGCGCTCGTATTAATAAAAACATGTTGTTCTTCACCTACATCGTTTGTATAATGTTCTCCATTACTAGAAACGGAAGTCCCCATCCCATTCGGCAACGAGTTTTTTTCACGAAGTTCCAATAATGTAATGTCTGGCTTCTGTACTGCCTGATAACCGATTGTTACGCTATCGCCTGCAAGAATATTCTGTGAATGATCCGGGCATTCAATCTCATAGATACCGTTACCAATCTCTTTAAGATTTCCTCCCCACGTAGAAATAATGCTACCGTCTACACGAAGTACCAGGCTCCAATCCTCGATCACATTTTCACCAAGATTCTGAATCGTTAACGCACCAGTGCATCCATCATCCCACTCACTTGTAATTGTGTTGGTAAAGGTATAGAGGTCTCGGGAAACAACGGATTCTTCATCTCCCAGGTAGAATGCTTCCGGACGATCAAATCTCTCTCCGTATAATACTTCAAAGCCAAAGGATACGCTACCGCCAGCAATGATATCTTGATTGTATCCAGCATTCTTAAGCGTGATCCTTCCTTCTTCGTTTCCATCTGCTACGAGAATTGCATTATACGGATTATTGATCATATCTTCAGTAAAGAATGTCAGATTCCAATTATTCATCTTTTCTTTCGAGTGATTCTCGATTTCTATCTTTACATTGCAATGTCCATCCCAATGGGACTGTACAGTGTAATTCACTGCATAATCTTCACTTTCAAAAACATAAGTTGTATCTTCGATTTTCTCATTTACTACACCTTTTTCGTTGCTCTGTGATTCAGCGCCATTCAATTCTTCTGTTTTTTCGGATTCAAATGCAAGCTCAGCACTTTCATCCCAGATATCGTGATCATCCCCGGATGCATTATATCCGATTGTAATACCCTTCCCTGCTCCGATGACACCGTTATAATTCACCGCCTTTATTGTATAGCAATAATATGTGCATTCGTCATCCGAATCAGGTGTCCCAAAATAATTATCCGTTTCTTCCACATTTTCTTTCCCATTTTCCTTTTCATCCTTGTTTTCCGTTCCATAGGAAGTCTTCTGTTCCCGACACTCTGTAATGGTTCCACCCCAAAGATTTGTAATCTCATCTGTAGTACAAAATGTGACCGTCCAATCTTTCGTATCTTTATCAGAAAGATTTGTTAAGATGATCTCAGCACTGCAACCGCCATCCCATGTTGATGTTATACGATGCTCAATGGAATAATCCTCTGACAGGACATCTTCTGCGTGCGAATAAAACATTGCATCAGTGGTTGCGAACTGCTCAAAAAACATAACAGTAGACAATAACACGGTGATTATCCGCGTCACCTTGGATTTTTTAATCTTCATAGCTGGTCTCTCCCCTCAAAATTGATAGCGCCCTATTGGAAACGCTTCCACATTAAATATACCAAGTTATAACAAAGAGATAAACCCGTAAAAAACTACAGAATTCAGCCTTCAATTCACTAGTGTTTTCGTCAATATTGCCAATTAGCTTCTGCTCTTTTACCACATTTTCACTTAATATTTTCAGCAAAAGTTCCCATTTCACAGAGGTCAATATCAATTTTAATGGTGTTAGTCGGAAAAAGGGTCGTTAATAAGATTTGCCCAAAGTTAGACTATTGTTGAATGGGCTTTCCAAATAACTACCGACCCATTTTCATACTAACACCATTTTAATTACTTCTAAATTAGTAATAATCACGGTGTAAGATCCTGTAATGCCTATAATATCAACGTTTATACCACTTTTCACGCTATGTAGCGCAAAATCCGTTCCAAATCTAACAATCAAAATTGCATTCCCGCTTTTAGTTCAACTCAAAATATTCATTAATCAATCCACTCAAGTGGAATAAGCTTTTCTCCATTTCTCCACACACAAACCTCATTTATGCCTTGCACATCGCCGTATATTGACGAATCAGCATGTTCTAATACAAGAATCTGCATACTGTTGTTAACATTCGATATACATTTTGCCGGGTCAGTAATGACAGTTTAACTGAGGTATCTCATTTTGTTAAGCGCGACTTACTTCTCATCTACACTTTGTATTATACAGGAAGCTCTCCATCTGTCTGTATGCGTATTAGACTTTCACGCCAATAGAGCACGTATTTCATAGATGATCTGGAACATTTTTATTAGTGGGTTGGGTGGTTTGGTAACTCTGTAGGAATTTCTTGATTTCATGCACATTGATATAATAGTCTCGACAAAAACAAACAGAGGAGGTTAACATGAACAGCAACAATGAAACACTAGAAAACTACCTTAATGAATGTACCGGGCAAAAGAGACTTAACCCGAAGACAATCCGCGCTTACAGAACCGACTTACAGCAATTCTCATCCGATATGGAGACGACAGCATTTTCACAGATATCTCCGTCAAAGCTTGAGAACTACATTAAAAAACTGCATGATAAATACAAGCCCCGTACTGTAAAAAGGAAAATCGCTTCAATAAAGGCCTTTTTCCGATACATGGAGTACCACGAGCTCATACGTTCAAATCCTTGGAGTAAAGTGCAGTGCAAATTCCGTGAGCCTTCTACCCTCCCCCGGACAATATCACTAGGCTGCATTCAGGAGTTTTTAAAAACTATTTACAGCCAGATAGAAATTGGGAAAACTGCTTACAGACGAAGAAATGCTATTCGTGATGCAGCCATATGCGAACTGCTTTTTGCAACAGGACTACGCATATTTGAGCTTTGCTCTCTAAAACCGGAAGAACTGAGTCTTTCAGAATATACAGTTTTTATACGCGGTAAAGGCGCAAAAGAGCGCATCTTGCAGATAGGTAACGAACAGGTACATGATATTTTAAAGAAATATAAAGAAGAATTCTCAGAAGAGATATCCAAATGCGGATATTTTTTTGTGAACCAGAAAGGACATCCTTTTTCAGATCAATCCGTAAGACGGATGCTGAATCATTATGCTGAACTCGCATCCATTAAACAGCACATAACTCCTCATATGTGGCGTCACACTTTCGCTACAGCGCTTCTTGAAGCAGACGTTGATATTCGTTACATTCAGTCGATGCTTGGTCACAGTTCCATACATACCACTGAAATATATACACACGTTTCAATGGCAAAGCAGAAAGATATATTGCGGAACAAACACCCCAGAAACTCATTTTTAATGTAATCTCATATTAGAAAACTGTTTTATAAGATATAAGCTCCGTCTTTCATATTAGAAAAACGGAGCTTTGTTGGAGTCTGGCAAGATTCTCCTGAGGTTATCTTCGCCCGGCGTTAACTTCAAAATCTGGAGTCACTTATTATGGTGCAGGAATTCGAATGATAATTACAGATTATCACCGGAGAAGACCGCGATGTAGTAGCGAAGATAAAAGAGATAGTTTCTACTGAATTTAACGTTTTTTATGACAATGACTATCAGGCTAATCTTGTCGGAAAAGATCTATACCATTATCTTCGCGATTTATATGCTCATAACGCAAAATATGTAGCGTGCTTCCTCTCTGAACATTACTACAAAAAGATTTGGACTAATCTTGAATTTTCTGCTGTAAAGGAACGCTTGATGAACACATTCTTTGACTCGGATTTTCTTATTCCGATAATGCTGGATGATACACCTTTAACACGAGATATCCCTTCGTTCATAGGCTTTTATAAACATACGGATATCCCGAAAACTGCCGAATTAATAAAAACAAAAATACAAATCCCATATGCTGACAATAACATTATTTTGCACAGGGAAAACCTCTTGGAATTCTTTTTAGTGAATGTGCGTGAAGCAATACAGACACATGGTTTGAAAGCAGCCACGTTTCAAAACAAGCTTTATATTGAAAACGAAGGAACAAAAGCCGTGTTTACGTTCTCAAATGATGAATTTCTAAATCTTCCATGTTTACTTATATTCCAGGGAGAAGTAAATACAAATCTATGCGCTGAAATAATAATCTCTTGGAAAAAATTTCCGCAAATAGAGTTTTCAATAACGCACACCTTTGATTATACCTCGGATGATAACAGGAAGTATTCTGCACAGGATGCAATAAAAGCTGTCACAGAGGATATTATTTGCCTTTCTGGGGGTATAATGGAATGAAAATTGAGATTATATGTGGCAAGAAAGGTTGCGGAAAAACAACATATATTAAAAAAACATATCCATATGAGAGATATATACACGCAGAGCAGTTTGTGGACTCATCAAGTGTTAATCATAATATTTTTTTCGATGCATCAACTATTATATTAGACGAAGCGGAAAAATGTTGTCAGTCAGTTTTTAATACAATCATAAACAACTGTAAAATATATAATGTCAACAAGGTTATGTTGCTTGTCGATCTTACTAATGATGAGCTTTTGAAAGCACAAAACATACTTTCCCTGTCAGACATCGATGGAGTGAGTAGGAATCTATATGTCGAAGAGTATGTTGCACCAGAAGAAGAATTAAAAGCGTATATACAATATAACTACCAAGATTTGAGCAATGACGAGTATGATGAGATTATTAGTATAACAGGTTATAATTTTTCAGAAATAGATGCTCTTATGCTTCGAATGAAACTATCGGGAGGAGATAATAACGAAAAAAATGAAGTTGCCATTAAGTCCTATCTAAAAAAAGCAATATCAGAGAGATTTAAGGATATTTCGGAAGACATATATTCGATTATAGAAAAATCTTCGGTAATGGGCAGTGTTTTTTCTGCTCTTCCACTAGAATCTGTCGATGGATTTGGGATTAAAACAGCGGAGGAATATCTAAAGGAAACCACAAGGCTACGGTTTCTGATTCGTGCTTGCGAAAATGCCGAGCATCAGTATGAATTTCCTTTGATGAGAATATATGAAGCAGTATTTGATACTATCAGTATTGGTGAAAAAAATAAAGCTGCACAGATATTAGTATCATATTACAGCAAACAATACCAATCAAATGCTTCCACAACAGAGAGAATTAGAATACTAAACAGAATGCTTCAAGCACAAAAATTGTGTGATAAATCAAGCAAAAAGATTCAGAAAATAAGGTTAGAGTTATTATATCTATACAGCATTACTAAAGATTGGGAGAAACTGTATTTTGTAGCTAACGAAGCTTTATGCGATCAGGAAATTCAACCGTTATATGGAACAATGTTAGCCTACACACAAGAAATATGCGTAAGAGCTTTAAAAGAACTTGGGAGATCAAAACAGGCGATTAAAATCCTAAAAAAAATACATAAAGAGTATAGTAACCTATTTTTGTTCAAATACCGTTTGGCACTATATCTTTATGATTCCGGTGATATAGATAATTCCTTTGCGATAGCGAAGGAGCTTGTTAATAATATCAGATCTATATCTAATGAAGATAATGCTATGAATCGTTTGATTTGCAATGCATATTCTCTTATGGTAACCTTACAAAACCATCTTTCGTTAGAGGATAAGGGGGCGCGTTATTTTAGATTGGCACTAAACAGAGGTAAAATGCACGAAAATACCTTGTACGAGTACTATAGCTGTCTAAAAAAATGTGGAATGTTTTACCAACACAACGAAGAAATCCAAGCCTTAGAAGAAGCTGCTGCGTACTTTGAAGAAATTAATAGTGTAATTGATGCGGGAGAAGTATATTTAAACATTGCAACAGAAATGTTGTTTCATGGAGGATATGAAGACACACTAATAGAGAACTACTTTAAAAAGGCTCTTGAAAGATTCGGACATAATAGTCTGAAACTTTCTTATGTATACAATAACATAGGAATTTTTTTTGTTTTAGCAAAAGAAAATGCGGAAGAAGCATTGGAATATTTTCGAAAAGCAAAACTATTAGGACTTTCAGATTTTACATATATGACAATCAACTTAAACATTTGTATGTGTGATCTTCTGCTTGATATTGAGCCACTTGTGTTTTCCCAAGATTATAGAAATTTCATGAATACCTATGAAAGCATTGCCTCCAGAGAAAATGCTACAGCCTATGAAAATCAGTATAGGAATCTTTTAGATGCAATCACTATGGAACATCATGGAAAAAGTACAGTTCAACTGTGCCATAACCACCTATTAACGAGTGATGAGTTCTTTTCTCCTATATGGAAAGATATTCTATCACGTCAGTTATCTGTTACGAACAAAAACGCCACATACCCGGATAATCATTTTTTTTACGAGCAGATAAATCGGCAAAAGATATTTTTAGCTGAATTTAGGTACTGGGAATAGCAAGTCGATCCAATGACGTATGGAGTATCTTTTTAAGTGTTTCATTAAAATCCATTCCATGTTCTTGACCCATTACATCGAAAGATCCTCCTTTGAAGAGTGCAGGCAATGGGTTCGCCTCTATAAAGTAAGGGCATCCATCCATAGAAAGTCGAAAATCGAAACGGCAATAATCCTTGCAACCAAGAACATGAAATAGTGTAGATACCGCATAGCTAATCCTTTCCCTCGTTTCTTTGGGGACGGTAAAGATGATATTGCGGTAATCTCCAATTGTTTTCCAGTTTTTATCTAACCAAAAATCATCGCTATCCTGGACATCTACAGTGGTTATTGTCCACATGGCACTGTTAAAATCGTTACCAATAAAAGGGATTGTCAACTCTTTTCCAAATATAAATTCTTCACATAGTATTTCGGATTTATATTGTTTTGCCAACCAGAAAATAGTTGTAATAGATTCGTCCATGCCCACGCATCGTGAGATTCCTGAACTGTTTCCCTCATAGTTTGGTTTTATCATATGAGGGAGCGGGATATCCTTTATCCGTTCACGTATTGTATCAATTGAATCACAGGGGTTAATAATTGTAGATTTTGGTATCGCAATGCCATAGTTTTCGGCTATTATCTTTGTTAAATGCTTGTTTAATGTAAGAGAGAGACCAAAAGCATCCGTACCCATATATGGTACATGGAATATTTCTAACAGAGAAGGTGCAAGACCTTCTCTGTTTCTGGATGAAATACCTTCCATGGTGTTGTAAACTAGATCACAGTGAGATTCTTTATCTTGTAACAGCTTCAAAAGGTCAGTTAGGCTCTTAACACGTATAGTCTCATGCCCTAAACTTCTAAATGCGGCATCAAGTTGGCTTATAGACACTTCATCTGCAAAATCATAATATAAATCTGCGGTATTCTCATACATATCCCTTGTATCATATAATATCGCGATTCGCATTCCTACCTCTTTTCAACTGATAATCTGTAATTATCACGCAAATTTCAATATTTCTTTAAGGTTTTATACTCTCCCCCTCTCTGCGTGTTACTATTCACAACCAATGTCATTAAGTTAAGCTGGCAAAACAAGGATCTCTATATCAGAAATGGTATAGGGGTCTTTTTTTTATAAAAAACACTTGACACGAG
Source organism: uncultured Lachnospiraceae bacterium (assembly GCA_902779395.1). Lineage (GTDB taxonomy): Bacteria > Bacillota > Clostridia > Lachnospirales > Lachnospiraceae > NK4A136. The sequence goes on from CACZBK010000009.1 coordinate 16,973, forward strand.
TGGCAAAATGTGCGGCCGCTTTCGCTACTGATTGAATAGAGAGGTAGCGAAAGCGGCCCTTGTAATTAGCAAAGAGTTAATTGCAAGGAGGTGCTTATATGAAACCAAAACACATTAAAAAGCTCTTAATGTCGGAAATTGAAGTCGTTGCAAACGCTTCTGAGAAGTACTGTTTAAATCCAGGGCGTGATTTTTCACGAAAACGTAAACTCTCTTTCAAAAAAGTCGTGGAAAGTATTATCGGAATGGGGAGCAATCCCTGTTACCGTCAACTTTTCCAAATCGTAGTATACAGGTAAATCCACGATGCTACAAATGTGAGGTCACTTCATATTATCTAAATATGTAGTGTTAACGACAACACCTACCTATCAGGAGGAGCATTAGCATCATAATTGTGATTGAATATAACGCTAGGAAATGTTATTCTTTTCATAGGCAGTGGAACTTTCCTGGTTCAGTTGTTTTGTTGTGGTGACTAAACCATACCGAATAAAGGAAGATGTTTCCACTGCCTTTTTAGATAAAGTAAAACTGCGCCACAGCCTTGGCAGGCCATCGCGCAGCGATTTTGTTCAATTCCATTTTACAAAGTGAAAGACTAAATTCCACCGATTTTTTACACTTTTGAAAGTGAAATTTAACTTTTCACTTCAGCGGAATTATGATATTTCCAATTTCTTCTTGACAAGAAGAGAAGCTTGTTATACTATACTAATATCACATTGTGATATCAGTTACGAAAGGAGAAAAACTATTATGAAATTAAAAAAGCATGTCGTATCGGTTATGGCGGGGCTTATGGTATTCTTTGTAGTTTCATTAGCCCTAACAATGTCAGCATCTGCAGCATATTCACAGAAATATGCAAGATGCCCTCGATGTCATCAGTATAATTATAGCTACGGTTATAGCCCCAACTTCCAGTGGACAACTGATAGTGCAGTGGCTGGCGAATATTGCGCTGGGTGTAATAGTATTGTTCCGGCCGGAGAATACCATTCATTCCTCTATAGCAGCGATAAGTATTTCTTCTTGTGTTCTAGTTCATCTTGTAGTAAACTCAGTTACAACAATCGTAAGTATGAGATACTTTATGATAATCCTGTTTCAGAGCATTATGTGACAAATGTAAACTAATGTAGATATTTGGTCAATCTTGCAAACGCAAGATTGACCTTTGTTCTATAAACGGAGGTTATCTAACAATGATGATTAATGGTATTGGATGCAACTCCCGAGTATGCATCAAAAATGAAAAAAAGAATAATGGTGCATTTGATATCTCAGGAGATGCTGAACTATCGCCTGTTAAATCCGAACTGGAGTATTATAAAAACTTGTGCAGTGAATACAAAAGTGTTACATTTCGATTGGATGATAAGAAAGATGGAATATCAAATGAACACAGCTTAGGATATAAAGGTAGCATGAATCAAATAGGTAATAACTTTGGCAAATCGGGACAATGCAGTATCAGTATTGATGTGGCAGTAATAAGGAAGATGCAGTCAGATCCCAATTACGAGAAGCAAATAAAGGGAATTATTGAAAGCTGCAAAAAGAATTATTCGAAATATGAGTCAAATGCCTTATCCGATGGTTTCCCAAATATTTGCGTAAATATTGAAGACGAGGGTGGGAAACCGATAAAATCTATAACGCAATCTCCTGTTGCATTTTCAACAGAGGATGAAGTGAAGCAACTATGGAACGACAAAATCTCATCATCTAAAATTGTCCGCCGGTTTGATTCTATGGAAGAGGATTTATTGGATACATTCTTATCCTTCGTAGAAAAGAATAAAATTAAATCCGAAAAAATGTATGAGGCTTCACAAACCAAACCACTATAACGAGGTTATATTCTATGAAAAAAAAGAATAGCTTTCTTTCTGACCGTGAAGAGGCTCTTATGGAACTACTATGGGCATCAGAAACACCACTTTCTGCAATGGATTTGCAAGAGCAACTTGACAGTTCCGAATGGAGCAGGATGACTCTATATCGAACGCTTCAACTACTGATAGAAAAAGGCTATGTTCGCATATGCGGTTTAGAACGCAACAACACACAGTACATGCGAAAAATGGAAGCTGCTATCACTAAAAGCGGATACTTAGCAAAAGAGCTTATTAACAGAAACTTTCGCCGGCATGATATGAGCGGATTGGTAATGGCTTTAATCGAAGAAACCCAAAATATATCCAATGATGATGTATCAGACAATTCGGATTTAATTGCCGATTTGGAAAACATCATTTCAGATATAAAAAAGAGAAGCAATGATTGTGCAGATTAATTTTTTTTCCACATGTATGGCTGTTGTATGCAGCAGCGTATTCATTCTTATATTCTGTTTTATGCGCAAAAGCAGACTCTTTCTACATATTAGCAGCTTACCAGGCATGATATTATTATGTGTCCTGTGTATACTAAGATTGCTAATTCCGATAGAGCCACCGGGAGCAGTTGTTATTTCTTCAAAAAATATATATAACGCTATTTACAACATCGCCGGAAAAAAAATAGTTTTGTTTAATACATGGACAATATTTGTTTATGACTTGCTCCTCATCATTTGGATTTCAGTCGCTATCGGATTGCTTATGTTTTTTGTTGTAAATTATTTTCAATTCTATCAGGAAATACGAAAATCTGATAAGTACATGCGAGTGAATCTGGAACAAATCATAAATCAGGTCTGTGGCGAAAAGAATGAACCGCTAGATATTAGGGTTAACGACTATATCAACTTTCCTATTAGTTGCGGCATATTTAGGAAAATAATTGTTATCCCAGACCAAATATATTCTGACAGAGAATTATACTATATACTAAAACACGAAAGTGCACACATAAAAAACGGTGATTTATTGATACAATTTCTGATCAATCTTCTATGTTCTATATACTGGTGGAACCCGTTAGTTTATATGCTGCGTTTGAACTATAAGCATTATTTCGAGTTAAGATGCGACCAAACTGTTATAGAGAATATGACGGAGGATGAGAAGGCAGAGTATCTGACAGTAATCCTTAAATCCTATAAATCCAGTAGAAAAAAAATGAGCAAAAGAGAGAAACGTAATCTCCTTGAAAGATTTGAATTCGTAAAGGATTACAAAGAAAAAAGAAATGTTAAGTATGTCGGCTCTGTAATCCTACTTGTATGCTTTTTTCTGTCTTATGTATTCATTTTTCAATCAAGCTACGATCCTCAGTATCAACATTCGAATGAACATGAACAGGAATTATCGGAGATTTTTGAAGTAGATTCCGATAACAGCTATTTGATACAACAACCAAATGGTTCCTACATACTAAGAACTCCATACGGTGATGTTGACATCCCCGAAGAAGATATAAAAATAATTATGGACAATTTTGATTTTAAGGAGGATTTACAATGAAAACTATAGCCAATGGATTATTCAGTTTTTTGATTATTGGGATAATAGCTAATGCTGCAAACTATGACGCGATAAAAACTGAAGCTAAAGCGCCATTTGACAATTACAACATCTTTTTTTCATCAGAGGATGCACCGGATAACACTCGGGCAGATGTTATCGTTACAAAGTTTCGTATATACGGAAACATGGCTCAATATCGTAGATGGAATCAAACCAGAGGATATTGGGTTGATCCAGAATGGATAGATATAGGAGTAGTTCATTGAGTATTGCATACCCGCAACATATACAGTCTGATCCTACATATTCTCTTATCGGAGATAATATTTTAGTTCCTTTTTCATTTAGGTTTCTGGCGCAAATGTTGCCAGAAACTTAAATAAAAAATTCTATAAACACTTTTGTAAAAATAGATATTATGTATTATCTTTTTTTGCTTGCTTGTTTATCACCTCTGTTTTCACTGCTCTTAACGAGCTCAACCCTCAAGTAATTATCTATAAGATCCCGGAATTTCTGTCTGTAATAATAATATAAACACAGGTACAAAAGTTCGCTCATTATCTTCTGCGGATCATATGCGACACCCTTAGTCAGTACTGCGTAGAATACTCGTATCAGCTTGCAGCTGATGACTATCACGGACTGCGTCTTCTTCAACGGGTTGCTCTCTCTTGTCGTGTAATACCTGTGCAGCTTGCGGAACTCCGGGTTCGTAGCTATCAGCGGAATGGCAGCATTGAACAGTATGGCTCGCAGCTTACTTCGACTTCTTTTACTTATGGTCGTCTGTCCCTTATGCTTCCCTGAGCTATTCTCCCTCAGCGATAATCCGTCCAGCTTCTGGATCTGTCTGGGTGATTCGAAACGCCTCACATCACCCACTTCTGCCAGAAACCCAGCAACTGTGATCAGTCCGATACCTTGAATGGCAAGCAGCTGCTCGCTTTCGGGTATCAACTTACACAAACGTTCTATCTCTTTCATGATCGAGTCCAGTTGTGCCTTCTTGTAGTCATAGTCCTGAAGCAGCAGGTTCATTTCATATCTTACCGCGGCTGTTCCCTTTTTCAGGCCGATGCTCTGCTTTACTGTCTCATACAGGGTCGTTGCCCGTTTTATCCCGACAGCTCTCAGCTTCGCATCCCGCCAGATCTGATTGATCCCTTCAGCTCCAAGCGTTATGACTTCTTCCGGCAGATATGCTTTTCGCAATACCAGCATGCTGCTCTGTGACTCGTAGTCCCCAAACACATCTGTGTATTCGGGAAAGTAAATGGCAAACCATCTGGCAAACCGGTTCTTGACCTTGGTAAGCTCCTTCGTATTTTTTGTGCGGTTGGCGAAACTGCACTCATTATACCTCAGGAGTGTTTTTTTTGAAGCTAAAGCTCACTGAGAACACCCTGCATAACAGGTGGTTTTATTGTATCTTCTATCCAATAAAAGGCCACCTCATTTCTGGTGACCTTTTTGTGACTTTGGGTGTATGCACGTATAGTTACATCATTCACAGAGCTGTCCCCCAAAAAGGAGAAGCCCTCAGGTAGTTTCTTCGCTTTATAAGCGGGATCACGCTGAATCAGGAGTCCGGATCATCTTTCCGAGCCGGATAAGATCCTTTCTGTCGGAGCTGATCTTACCGCGCGCACCCCCACATGGTAAGAAATTTTTTACATCACGGTTCTGTTGCGGTACAGCCGTTTCTTTGTGTGTATGTACAAGATCACAAATACAATGCAACGGAAGCCTGCCAGGCAATCTATCGGAGTTTTAACATGCTGGGATACCAGCCATCAGTGATTGCTATCGATTAAGATGCTGTCTTCGTGGCTCAAGAGGCCTATGGGAAAGTCATCAAGGCCAGAGTCTTCGATGATTTCTGTACGGAATAGGATCTCCGACTCTGGGTCTGCAACAAAGCAGGTCCAGAGAGCAAAGGCCCCATAGGGAATTCTGTCGGCTTTGTGAAAAAGAACTTCTTCAGCGCCCGTACGATCACCTGGATCAATGATGTGTGGCGCGTACTTCCTGATTACCGGATCGTAAGAACAAGCACACCAATCGCACCACCCTGCATGTGCCGGCACAGGTATTTTGAGAGATAGAGCATGCCAGCCTGCAACCACTGCTTCCCACGGTGTATGAAATGTCAGCGAACAGTTTTGCTAACTTTGAATGCAAGGGGATGCCGTATGTTTTGTACCAGTCCTGCCGGTACTCCATTCCAAGGACTTTTGCCTACAGCAGGCTCAAATACAAGGTTACCGGCTGAAGCATCCTGATCTATTCAGTTGACAATGAACTACCTACCATACAAAAACTTACCTGACTATGTATAATTCTGCTTACGGTACAATGTAAAAAAATCATTATCTAAAGATCCTGAAATGTAATTCGAAACTCTATTTTCAAACCCTTATTTATGGGGCAGCGTATGATTTGACGTTTACATTTTTTTCTAAACCACATCCCTTAAAAAAAAGCATCATCTTGCCACACTGTTTTCCGCTTCGTCTGTGCGTCTCGAATGGATATCGAAGTGCCACGTTACCACGTGAAAAAGGTATAATGCTTGAATTATGTTATATTTCTAATACTGTATAAATATCCTTCCTCCAAACTTCTTTTTATAGGATCACCTGATGACGAATCATTATATATACACAACTCTCTTTCAGTCCCATAAAAACATATTCTACCGCTCTTCATAATCAGTATTTTATCGCAGTTTCCTCTTAGATCATCAACAATATGAGTGGAAAATAATACTGTTTTATTCTCTCTTATTTTTTGCACCATTGCTATAAAGCTTTGACGTTCCTCCGGATCAAGTCCTACTGTAGGCTCATCAAGAATAATTATCTCAGGATCTCCCATAATTGCTATAGCAATCCCAAGCCTTCTTAGCATCCCGCCTGACAAAGCGTGTCCATATATACTTTTGTATAATTCCAAATGTACAAACTTCAACGCTCTTTCTATCTCAGCTTCACGTTTACTCCTTTCAATTCCTTTTATAACTGAATAGTATTCCATAATATTCTTAACCTTAATATATGGCACAACAGAAAATTGCTGCGGAAGATATCCTATATTGATATTGTTTTCTGCATTTTTAATCTTATCAATTTTAATCTTACCTTTATAGTTTTCATACAGACCGCAAATACATCTGAATAGTGAAGTCTTTCCGGCTCCGTTAGGCCCCAAAATGCCTGTTATTCCCCTGTCAAAAGATATACTGAACTCATCCAATACTACTTTCTTTTTAAATGAAAAACATAAATTACTAATATATATCACCTTGGTCTCCTCCCAAATATTTATTTCTGTTAAAAATCATAAAATCTTCTGTTCAGAATTTTGCCTATAGTGGAAAATATAACTCCTATAAATATCATCACAACAGAGTTAATGATTATTTCCAAACATGATGCATAAAACAAATTTCTATAGCTTATTGCATCTGGAAAGACAGAGAATGGAACTGTTACAAATAAAGAATAGCTCATAAAAACCGGTATGATAATTAGCGCAGATTTAAATAAATAAGCCAAAAAGTACGCCAATGCACAGTATAGGTATGATACTGCTATAAGGAAAATAAATAAAAACACAAATATACTATCGTGAAAAACAATCAAACATATTATTAACTCTGGCAACATCACAAAACAATACATATTGAAGCACGTTCTTAAAACAGGCCACTTGTTCTTTGCCCTTATATATTCAAGTTCACAAGATGGATCATCAATGTATACTGATAGGAACTGATATATCCAAATAAGACTGATCGGCGGACATATAATTAGGAGTTCACTAATCATTTCTTCTTTAATATACCATGTATCGCCCATGGTATCTGAAATCAAACAAGTGACCATCAAAAACAGCGGTTGAACTATATACAAAATAATAAAAGGGATGCACAAACCATACCCCGCAATAAGTTTTAATAATAATGTATAATTAAAGAGTTTTTTCAATTCACTAAACCTCTTATGAATCTTTACTATATGCATACTTGCGAAATAGAGAATTGTTTAATCGAAACATTATAGAATGATACCCATCTGTATAGCATGCATTTTTCGCATTTACCTCAATATATGGGGGAACTATAATAGTACCATAATCATGATTCTCATCAAGATCTAACACTAATTCTTCTACCTCACTTTGGGTAAACTCTATACCAGAGTATATGACTTTTTTTCCATATAGATATTCATACGTATTAACCATGTCGCTACATATCATAGTAACTCCACAGCATTTCCCTCTGAACAAAAAAGTGTTGTCTGCGTATTCTACGCATGGCAGTGAACTTTCCACTCTGTTATAAGATATAACACAAAGCTCGTAATCCGTATCAAATCCTTTAATAAGATTATAGCTATGCGTTTGCAAATCATATATAGTCTGATATCCGGGTACAGGATAATAAGGAAAAAAAGCCGGAAGGTATGCCTGACCCGGAAAAGCGTAAAATCTCTGTGACCCACCTTTATACTCTATTACAATCCCATCAAGAATACGACTATCATTTATCACGTTTAAAAAGTCATATTCCCTAGTATACTTCAGATCATTCCCTTCAAGATCTTTTACTGCCATTATTGTATATCCATGATAAAGTGTAAAACAGCATTCATCAACATGAGGCTTATTTTCCGCAAAATAAATACTTGTTTTAAATATAGGACAGTCCATTAGATTAATCTCTATCCTATATTTATCTACTTCAATATTATCCTCTGACACCATCTTAACCTCATGGTAAGGATTATTTTTTGAATAAAACGATGTATCTTCCTGCCATGCATCATATGTGCTAGCACGTTCGGCATATACAGGTTCTTTATATGTAACAGTATATAATAACAAAAACAACGCTGCAGATAACCCCAAAAGAACTGTCTTATATTTTTTTGCTTTAAGTATTATACTCAATACGGCACAAACCACTATGATCCAAAAAAGAATCTTATACCAGTTGCACATACTAACCGGTACTAAATAATAATAATTTGGCACTTTATTACTTTGTACATATAAACACATAAAATTGGCTACACGATAAAACACATCAGATATCGAAGTCCATTTCTGTAATAATAATATAAATCCGCTGTTAAATACATATATTAAGGATATCGAAATGTATAATATAAGCTTTTTGTTATCACTAAATCCAATACAGAATCCCATAATATTCCATAGAATAGATGGTAACATATCATAAAGGATCAGATATTTCACTATATCCATAGCGAACACTATAGGGAGTGATGCATAGATATAAGAAGTCACGAAAAATACTACTATTGCTATAAATGAAAGCATCATTGAACATGCAATAGATATAAATAGACATGGTAGATATCTATTATACTGATTCAATAAATATATAAAATCAGGTAATTCTCTCCACCCATCCTTCCTTATCGTTTTACAATATACCAATCCCATAAAAAAAACAGTTATCGGAAAAATCCTACAAAGGATCAAATACTCAAGAATAGCTTCTATAATAATGTTTTGCAAATTATCTATTTGTTTTGATTGAAATACAAATGAATAAAGAATAAAAAAAATCTTAACAAGGCATATCAGTACTGCTGTTATTCTAGCAGTCTTGATATGCCCGATAAATACTAATTCGCCTTTCACATGCCAATATAAACTCTTCATATATAGCTTATTAATCGCAAATCCCCCCACTTGCTATACACTTGTTTTTAGGAGAGCTCTGTGAATTACCATATAGAGTCAACACAACAGAATCATTTATAGTAAGACAATCTGTCGGTGACAAGACATCCCCTTTCTCAATAGTATCGTCAAAAGCAGTATGGTTTCCATCCTTAACGACAAATTCAACATCATGTTTGGAATCAGGAGATACATTTCCCCAGACAGTAACATCATAATCTGTAATTGATAATGCACTTGTTGACGCATTTGTTTGATTCGAATATAGTAGTACCGTTTCGGAAGCATAACTCATTAAAGACGTCAACATAACAATAGCTCCAGCACATATACTCATTTTTATCACATCTTTTTTTCTCATACTAATCCTCCGCATATAATAATCTTAACAAAGATAACCGCTAATATTATTGCTGTTTTTTCCGCTTATTCCCTCTTTCCAAGTATTCCCCATAAATTCTCCGGCTCCTTCGGCTGATACCATTCGCCCCTACACAGATCAGATGACAGCGCAGCGACCATAATGGCAAATGCACTGATGCTCACCCCATAACGCATAACCAACTTGTTAAGAATCTTAAACATTTTTTTACCCTCCTTGTGGTATAAATTGTTTGTTGTGTCTATATTTTGTCACTTTGTGTTTTATTCTGACCGTTTTCGTGGATGAAATGCCAAAAATAATGGATGAACGTATCGGGGCTTCCTACCACTACCTAACACCCCTTAGAAATTACTAAAGCAATCGGATAAATAATTATTCAAAATGATACCGCATAATTCATTACTAGCCTCTTCAATTAAATATTAAGAAATCGTCCTCCTCTCATCATAGCTTAAATCTCTACCTTTTTATGAAAAGTATACTAAAATAATTAGCTTTATCAATAGCCTACGCACTAAATCACGCAATTCTATCTTTAAATGCAAATATCTATATATTTAGCAATACAATTTTTCATAAATACACAATTTCAAAATATGAAAAAACACCCCTTGACGGTTCAATAACTTCATTAACGGCGTCCTGTTCCTCCCCTCCTCATATTTACTTTAAAATTTCCTAAAAAGCCCTGTAAACACAACATTTCGGCATATAAAAAACAGACCCTGGAGAAACAGTTTCTGGCCTCAGATAAGGTCTGTTTTATAAAAGTATATGACTTTTTGTTAGGCTGTCAGAGGATAATGTCGAGTACTGTGCTGCCCCAGAGAAGCTGGAATGCATTATCCAATGATATTATTACAGCCCATATTTATGAGGGTATATTATAATCACAAAACAAAGTACTTTCATGAGAGTAAAACCGAATTTTACGGATCGTACGCTTTATAGCTTTTTATGGAAAAGTACTTGCCGTTTACAAAGACCCTGGAGAAACGGTTTCTGGCCTCAGATAAGGTCTGTTTTATAAAAGTATATGGCTTTTGTTAGGCTGTCAGAGGATAATGCTGAGTGCTGTGCTGCCCCAGAGAAGATGGAATGCGTAATCCAATGATATTATTACAGCCCATATTTATGAGGGTATATTATAACCACAAAAGAAAGTTGCCAAGTGAACTCCTATCTTCCATGAGCAGAAAGCCAGTGTTCTGACCGGCAAAGACTGGTGCACCCAGAACAATGTTTCCCACCATGCTCACTGCTCCCGGAAACGTTTAGCAACATTTAAACTTATACATTAAAACAGGTTCCGCACAAAACCATCGGAACCTGTTTCTATCTCTACAATAGGACATCTGTATAACATTATCGGTGCTCAGTTACGCCCCCCCATCTCTCTCAAAGCATCTTACAAAGCCCTGTAAACACACCATTTCAGCATATAAAAAACAGACCCTGGAGAATCGGTTTGTGGTCTCAGATAAGGTCTGTTTTATAAAATTATATGAATTTTACAAATCTATCACGTCAACATTTGTTTTCCCTGGCATATTTCACAAACCTGTAAACTTCTTAGTGCTCCGGATCCTCTTCGGATGTTCATTCTTTCTCTGTTTGCACAATTCTATATATTCCTTTTTCATCTTTTCAAACTTTTTCTTATTAAAAGGACTATTCATAAAAATACAATAACTTACGCCGTTAGTGTTATTCAATTCGTCATATAGCTCATTGAGAAGTTTCTGCTGCTTTTTACAAACAAGAGCATAAAGCATATCATGATTTATCTCAGGAGCTCTGGTCTTTTCAATATATTCCGTTACTCTTTCGGGATCTACCTGATCTATAAGATATACAACGCCCAAACTATCATACCAATGACTGAAAAAGTTTCGAGCCTGCATTGAACAGATAAGATTGATGTTTTGAGATATCTTATGCTTTAGATCCTGCTCCATAAAAGTAGCAGCTCCTTGCTTAATCTTAGCAACGCATAAATCCTTGTCAATCAAAAATTCGGAAATGTCAAGATAATCTTTTGTTGATTTCATTTACCTGCCTCCTCTCTTCAAACCATTTTTGAACATACCGTAACTGTTAACGCTATAATTTCCCGCCTTACAGACTACTATTTGCTCCGGCTATCCAAGGAATTTTAGACGCTCGCCAATATGCAGATGCGTATCCTCTTCCAAGAGACTTAAATTCTCTCCGCACGAGACAGGTGCAGGTTACAATTGTTACCTGCTTTTATGTATTCTATCAAAATATCATATTCTTATCAATAAGTATTCTCAAAAAAATCTGAAACGAGTCAATAAATTAATGAATTCTAAATTCATCTAAAAGTACTGCTGCTTTTTCATTTCTTATTTCTGTCAAAGACATCAAGATTTCCTCATATGCCTCCGTCAACTTCACGCAATTCTTTATTTCATCACTGTAATTAATATATGCCGACAAAACTAACATATCAACTATTAATTGAGAACTCTTAATCTCCTTTACAAATTTCTCTTTATAAGCAATATTCTTTTTAAAACATAAACTGATAGATATCAATATTTCTGGCAACAATTTGTCTATATTCAACAAATATATCGTATATAATACATCTTCTAAATGATTTACTCCGTATTTTTCTATTTGAGTATTCAAAAAGTTTTTATTATGAAAATTATACTCAGTATTCACCTTATTAACATCCCAAATTGTATATCTTCCTCTCCCTAAAAATAATCTTTTTTCAAGTTCATTTTTTACAAAATCGTTTGAAATAACATTCACATACGATTCAAGAATTCTTATCTTTTTTTCAATATCCGCCCTTTTCCCCTTTTCTCTATATCCATCAACATAGGCAGCTAAAAATCCACTAAAAATATCTTCATAGAAATCCATCGTATCCCATGTAAACATCGAAAAATCTTTTTCCTTAAGTAGGATATCGTAAACTGCAGTTGGATCATTATCTATAACATTCAATTCTCTTTTAAAAAAAGAAGCAATCTTATATTCTTGATATAAATCTACGATCTCATGAACGCTCTTCTCGTTTCTGGATCTATGCCATATTTCAATCATACAACAAACTATCGATTTTATAACTATAACAAAACTTTCATCTTTCGTATTCAACCCACAACTCGCAGTATTACAAAGAATATTAATATCATATTTGCTAATATCAAATTTAGATAGTATCAGTTCTTTTCCTTCGTACAAATAGTTTTGAATAATTTGCTCTTCCGCACTTTCAAACGCTTCTGCTTTTTCTTCTTGTATCCAATGATCCACACCGCTTAATCTAGGCATCATATTAGGAATAAACTTGAAACTATCGTCCTTATGTTTCCTCATCATGAATTCAACATTGAACACTTGATGATTCATCTCGTCTTCTGCAAGTTTAATAACCGTATTAAAAAACTTCTTTGCAAAATTATTATTTTTAGACAAAAAAACATATACTGTTTCAGATAGTTTACTAATTATGCCGGAATGCTCCTTATTTACAATACTCTTTAGCATAATTAGAAGAATCCGTTTTTTCAAATTATCCTCTATATTTTTATTCAATTGTTCCCATAATGCTATTTCAAGATTTACTTCCGCTAGGTATGATTGATTTATAAACACTTTTTCAACACGCCCAGCCCATTCCTTGACAAGTTTATTACGTCGCTCATCCGTAAGACCTGGCGTTATAAGAGCAGAAGCAATTAGAGCAATAAGGACTGATTCGAATTTCATCTCTATCATTCTATCCTTATTCATCTTGAAACACAACTTATCAATCCCATTAACAATATGCTCAGCAGTAGCCTTTTTCTCGTGAATACTACACATCAAATTGTTTATAGTCTCCATCAATTGTTCTATTGGTTTATTTGCCGCTTCAGTTTCTTCAATTATTCTTCTTGCTTCTCCTTTTATCGTCGGTTCAATCATTAATGTTTTTTCATCAACTTCTGTCACAATAGCATCCCTAAAGTCCATTTTTTGAATCTGTAAGTTTTCATTCGGACAAGAAGCTTCATCGTATAAATCGTATAAATAATTCATTATTGCAGAATATTTATTTTTTATTGCTTGGTCACCATATAGATATGAAGTCGAAAAATATTGTTGCAAATTACAAGCACATTTTTCATCTTTTTTGTATCGTCTTTCAATTTCCGGCACTCCAATTGAAAGCATTATTTGTTTTTCAAGTAGTTCCTTAGTTGGATTATGAATAAATTCACTACTGCGCCGAATATCATAGTAAATTAATTCCATACTCGATGCCAAATCCATTGCATACCCAGGAAGTTCCTTCCGAAAATTCATTCCAATCGACTCAATAATAGATAGAAGCAGAATATTATTTGATTTCTCATATATAGTTGCCCGAACATAGTCAGTCAAAGCTTTTATATACGAGCTGTCTGAGGAATATTTGATTGTATTGATTAGTGTTTTCTTTATTGCAAAAATTATATCCGTTAAGACTACCGGAAGATTATGTTCCATGGCATCCGCCATCCACAAACTTTCATTCCCCCAATATTCTCTTATCTTATTTTCTTCTGCAAAAAAAATCTTTATACTTTCAATGTCATTGGACACAATCTCAGAAAAAGTATGTACAGCATAATTAATAAATGATAAAGCCCATTCAAAGAAAACATTAAAATGATATCTCATAACTAGCCATATAAAAGAATTTTCATATACACCATTCTTCCTATTATCATAATAATCAGCATTACCAGAAAGGCCATATGATCTTGTTTTATCCATGCCAGATTTTACATAAGCATATGGAGAATAGTTTCTTAATTCTTTTTTTCTCCATAGAATTTCTGCCGATTTGCATGCTAATTCTGGTAATTCCATTGCAAATGAAGTTGTACACCGTTTAACAATTGATACTAATACTTTTTCTGAAACACTTTCTTTTCTACTTTCAGCAGACTGATATTCGACTATCATCTCCCTAACGAAATTAGCCACCCATTGTTTAGATGATTCTGTCATTTTAATAACTATTAAGAATAACTGTACAATTTCATCCCCATATTCATAAAATGAATTTGATTGTTTTCCTTTTTCGATTAATTCCTCAATAAATTTGATTATGATTATACATGCTTTTTCCTTTCCAACATTTGTTTTATTTAAGCTATCCGCGTAATCATCACATAGTTTAATGATTGAAGATCTATTGTTCACATAATCAATTCTCTCGTCATAAATCAAATTGATTAAACACTCCCTTGCTGCTCCTACGGGTGTAACTTGCATCACTAATGGTGAATGTGTTATCTTTGCATCAAACGCATACAAATTTGTTATTTTCATTAAACTTACTATCAACGATTCATTGAAAAGGCTATAAAATTCATCAAAAAACAATCCACAATACTTTGATTTTACTATCCCTATTTCAGTTTGCTTTTTCCAATTTTTATCTATATCATCATCCCTTAACAATGTATAAATAAACTTTTCCCTGTCAAATTGTACGAATAGCTTATTAGAAATCCAAATCTGATATCTCCTATATCTACACTTTCCCAATTTCTCAATCTCAGAAAAAAAGATGTTATATTCTCCATGACATGAATCAAATGCTTTATCTATATGTCTTTCAAAACAAATATCCTCAAAAATATCATATTTCAAGCGTATCTTATTTGCGCTTTTAACAATAATTCCTTCTGATTGCAAAGTTTCTAGTATGTTACTTTCTAGAATATCACTATCCACGCCAACAGAGAAATTCTTTGCACGCTCAAACACTATACTTTCAACCGCTTTTCGGATATTACTTTGCAAGACCCCATATTTCTTGCACTTATCTTTTAGACAAACCACTTTTTCCCATATTAGATTTCTAAAATCATTTTCATTTTTTATATTCTCTTCTATAAATCCACCAGATATAATAAGATTTATGTAAAATGGTGAATGTAATAAATCCGCATATTTTTTATTCTTTCGTAAAGAAGATATAATTGGATATTTCTTTGCAATTCTATCCACCTCAGCTGCTGTCAAATCCGGAATTTCATATGTTTTAATTCTATATTTTGTATTTATCTTCATAAATGCAGAGCTATCTGTGCTTCTACAAGAAGTAATAACTAGCACATTATTATATTTTTCTGCAATTCTATATATATCCTGTAGTAATAAAAACGAATTATTACCGCAATCAGCAATAAATTCAATAGCATCGATAAAAATATATAATAAATCTATATCTAGCCACTGAATTGCATCCTCCAAATCACAATCCCATAATGCATTTACTCCATTCACCATAGACAGATTTTCTGCTCTAGTTACCAACACATATTCTTTTTCATTTAGGAGCTTTTTACAAACAACCGATTTTCCTGATCCTGCATTACCCTGTATTGATATAAATCTATCCCCATCTGCAATTATCTTTCTAATTAGTTCGTTTCTGTCTATTTCATATTCACCGTTAATGAGTTCTTCAATGTTTTCAAGTTCTATCGCTTTACTACGCTCTACTGCACGTAAAAACTTCGTAATATTATCTTTTTGTGACTGATTCTGGATTGAATCAAGTTTATCCTCAATCTGTAAACTAGATTTTAAAAGTGTTTTATGTACAACCCTTTCTCCGCTTGACATTCGTGACATTGTTTCTTTGTTATATTCTGACAAAATTCCACTAATAATCAATGATAATTGTGTTTTCTCTTCGTAATTATTTACCAGTTCTTTATTTTGCTCAAAAAAACCTCTTATGATATTATCTATTTCCTTGTCAGAAAAAATATAGTCATTATACTTTTCCCCCATTTCAGTTTTAAACTTATCGAGATATCTCTGAACTAGCGGATCATCAGAATCCCACTTACTAATATTTATACCATTTTTCTTTATTTTACCTTTTATTATCTGTAACCAGTTTCTTCCAGCCTCTTCAAAAGTGACCATAGAGCCAAGTAAACCTATTACTGCATTCAAATCCATTTTATTATCCCCCTAACAACCCTTTCCTTTCCGACTGTATAATTGTCGTAAAAGTGTTTATATCACAATAACATATAATTAGATTCTTTGCTTCAAATCCCATCAACGCTTTATATCATCATTTATTGTCACTGACATAATTATATCGCGCAATTATTTTTATGCAATGTTTTTTCTCGATCAATTGTTACCCCTGTGACATCGTCATATCGATTAAACCCTTGACATCCTCTATTATTATATCTGCCAATATAATATATCATCAGATAAATGACTGATTTAGTTCAATAGTTATTATCAGACCACGATTTATATGCTCTATATAAACTATTCAGAGCAGCCGAAAATATCTATGCTGCTCTGAATGGAATTCTTATATAAAATTATAGATTAACTATTTGTATTCGGAATAGGAAAATGATTTTTTATATGTTGTTTCCGCTTTCACTTATCCGTATTGTAACAAAATAGTCTAAACCGCTTCCTGCCCAGTTCGTTGTGTGAAAGGAAAATGTTACATACGCATAATCATTAAACATCCACAAATACTGTCCTGTCCCACTTGTTAACCAAGCCCTAATGTCGTCCAATTCGCTAAATAACTTTTTATATCATCTTGATCCAATCCACAAAAGCAGGCGTCTGTCACCATAAACACTTACCGCACCACTTCGCTGGTGCGCAACGTTCAGGACACACTTGAGGACTTACGTATTTCATGAGAGTAAAAATGAATTTTATGAATCTATCACGTCAACATTTGTTTTCCCTGGCATATTTTGCGTTTTGCGCCTTACTCCGCAGAGTTAAATTCCGATTGGATATCCGCACTCCCAACAAGCTTCACTTGCTTTTATAATCTGTTACCTGCATACCCGCGAAGCCTTGAAAACACTGGGATTTATACTCGTACACTTTCCCTTACGCTTTCCCTTGTGTTATGTCGTTTTATAAGGGCATCCGATGCTCATAAGGGCAAACACAAGGGCAAGGAAATCTAATAACACAACATAAAACAAAACGGTGATCGACTGTTGAAATGCTTTATTTCTATAAAAGAAACGGCTCTTACTGTATAATACAAGAGTCGTTTCTTATTATGGTAATATCAAAAAAAACATAAAATCGTCCTTTGAATTTAAATTCCTCAGCTATGCATACTACCTCATTCTGGCGGCATCTTACCTTTTCACCACATACCGTTTCCGGCTAATGCCTATCGAGCAATAATCTGATTATGCTCTATTGTATGCGTTGTACACAGTTCCGCTAAAATCAGTAAATAATCATTTTTTTCCCTCTGTCACCTTACCTATTTTAAAAGAAAAAAATGGGCCTAAGGTATATGGATCTATCTTAACTTTTGGATGATCCCCTTTACACAATGTATTAAAATCAGCTTCCAAATATTTCCCCTTCCATTTATACACATTACATTTGGTATCAGCCAATGTACGGTTAGGATCCTTATAATAGCCTTGTGAACATAATTCTTTATCTCCATCCTCAAAAAAACTATTTTCAAATAATACACATTAGGAGCACTGCTAGAAATCTGTTCATATACTCCTATAATACATCCGGGAATACATATACCATTTTGCTTAAAAGTCTTCAGTTTCTTACTGTAGGACAAACAATATACCAAAGGCAATGCAAATGCCGCCCATACACAGGGAATTATGATTTTCGGATAATCTGACAAAAATAAAATCATCGTAGCCAATCCCCCCAAAAAAATATCTATTATGAGCACAAAAACAGCATTGGATTGCCTGACTGGCTTGAATTTCATTCTTTTATTGACCATAACGAATCATCAACTCCGTCATTCTTTGGATATTATCCTCTGCATTTTGTTTACTTTCAGGGGTATCATATATAAACCAGACTCCTCCAAACTTATCACCGAATGATCTTTTAGTATCCAGATACTCCAGATACTTTGATTCCGACCACCTTCTGGCAGCGCATTCAAAGTGTATAAGGTTACCAATATCTGTTTTATCTCCAGGAAAATAAATCCATACACTGTTATCTACATCATTAAAATAATTCACGGATTCAATCCTATTATTTAAAGCCATTGCAACACCATTAGCACATGAAACATTAACATAATTGTTGATTTTATTCTGCATAGTATTTTCAATGGTTATGGCTGATATCATCCATACCAGATCCGCAATTATTCCGGCAGTTGTAGGTTTTGCGTTTATAAAATACCCTATACCTATTTCCGATCCCTTAGCTAAAAAATCATCAAACACCATTATCCCACCACTTATAATTCTTTCTTTTTCATCGAACATCTCTTTTTGTAGCTGCCCTGCCGCATCTTCTACATACAGGTCACCGCAATACGACAATTCGTTTAAAATGTATTCAAAATTTTTAACCGCAAGTACTCCTGTAGTAAATTTCTGTACATCTTCAATCGATTTAGCAAGTGCACTCATAGCAGCAAGCAAATATCCTGCTTTTGTTAAACTATTGCCGTTTTCTTTTATTCGCTCTGCATACCTTTTTGTTTTTTCCAAATTCTCATCCATCTTGGATATATGATCTCCCAACTCATTCATTGCTTCCACCAGCTTTGTCCGCCTGCTAAATCCCACTTCAGCATAAGCTTCCAAAGAGTGCAGTTTTCGCGCTTCTGCGTATGAAGACATCAGCTTTTTTGCTGCATTAACCTCATCAACTAATTTATTCCGTTCAACTACCTTTAGATCACTATATCTACTAGCTACTCTTACAATACAATCTGCAAGATATAACACCCCATCATCATTCCCCTGTTCTACATCTTCAGCATACGTTTTAAACATATCCAGCATCTGCATCTTCGCCGTTTTGATCATACTGATCTCGCCTCCGAACAAAATACCGTTAAATATGTATTCAACGGCTATTACCCCATTGCTCTCTTCAAGATAAGCACCATAGGCTTTACCCGATTCAAAATTATTATAATTGCTTATTAGTGCATAATCCCTGCTGTTGATAGTAAAATCTTCCGTTTTAGGATCGGTATGATATTTATTGACTTCATCATAATCCAGAATATGATCAGTATCTGTATCTACATCTTCAGGATCGGAATACATTTTTATGAACGGTCTTCCAGCGTAATAGTATATTTCAATCTCCTCACCATTTTTAAGACCGTCTCCATCACGGTCGGCACTACTCATTATCAGATTATATGTAGCTTTCCAATCGTCTTCATTTTCTTCAGCGCAAAAAAACTTTGTTCCAGTGTATGTTGTTATCTGACCTTTACATATAAGCTTCGTCAGCTCATCATTCAGGCCGTCCTTATTCTTATCGGGATCATCATATACATAATCGTTAACACCCATAACAACCAAAAAAGCTCTGTTGATATAATCCGTAACAAGGATCTCCATATACTTCTTCGGATATCCTGCCTTATCAATCACTGCAGTATATCGGCCTCTCGGAACCTCCACAGTGAAAACTTCATTAAAGAATTTCTTTTCAGGACTTTTTTCACTCACTACCGGATTATTGAAACTTGTCAATTCCCATCCCCTATAAAGGCTCAGATTGTACTCATAAAGTACATCCCCCAGTCTTCCGTTATCATCACTGAAAACGCAAAATTCAGCCTTTGTTTTATCTGTGTTCGCATATGATTCGAGGACTACAACAAGCTTTCTTTCCTCTCCGGCTGTAAGGCCACCGGTAAAGGTTCCCTTTTTCTCATAGAAGCTGCCAATACTGGCCGTAGTTCCATATGCATTATCCTTATCCACAAAGATTGTATAGCATCCATTACAGGTATCGTTTGCAGCTTCCAGTTCGCATTCAAGCTTTCCGTTAGCATCCGTTCTGCTCTTCAGTACAAAAGTACGAGGATCCACACCATCGTATAGCATGATCCATTGGCCGTATCTTCCATAACTGCTTGTACGGCAGATCATTACATCTGAATTTGGAATCGGATTCCCATCACTGTCCGTTACCGTAAGGATCAATTTACCCTTTCCCTTATCCGTCACACCAGAAGCAGATACACTTCCTTCCACGCCACCATATAAAACAGAGTCTGTTGGTCTATTCCAAAATGCATTTAATGCTGATTTATCAGCCAGAATATATGTTGAAAAATGATCAAGGTGTGCGCTTACGCTATTTCCAATCCATATTCCCTCATAACTATCTTTTGTCAGCTTCTCTTCCGCCTGTTCCAGATATTCTACTGCGTTTGCCCTATCTCCAACCTCCATGCATGCTTCAATGATGCCCATATATATATTCTCATCCTCTGGTGCCGCTTTTATCGCTTTCTTATACTCCTCTACAGCTTTACCATATAGCCCCAAATCCATATATTTTTCAGCATCTTTAAAAATATCTGTCTTGCAATCCACAGCCGCCAAATGTTAAAGCACATATAAGGGATACTATCACGATTGATAATCTTTTATTGTTCACCTGACTACCTCTCCTCAACAACGACTTTCTCCAGATCCGGCCAGTAACTATACCAGTCTATCCCCATATCATCAGCTTTTTCCTGTATACCCTTATCTACGTGAAGTTCTTTTATTCCTTTAATCTGAGAGTATAACGAAGGGTCACACACTTCTTCATTCCATTTTGTCTGATCTCTGATACAAAGATAACTCACATTATCGTACGTATCTCCATCGTCATTATAATTTTGTAAATAAAACAATGATGCTCCACCTCCGGGCAAGAAATAATCTACACAAAAAACGGTTTTCTCCTTTTCCCCATTAAGAGCTTCATTACATGCATCATAAAAATCTTCGATCAATCCTGCGTCAACTTTCATCACTCTAAAGGAATAACATCTGGCACCATCATCTAACACCTCATCAAACCAAAAAAACAAATCATTTCCCATTTCTTCTTTTATCTTTTTTGATATGTCATCGACTGGCTTTCTGTCATCTGATACCAAACCACATCCATTACAAATAAAAACCACTAAAGTCATTACAATTACTATTGTTCTTTTACTCATTATATAATCTCCAGTATATTCGTGAACAATCCTAATTTTTCAGAGTACTGATCATAGTTTATATAATAAATATCACCCCAGCTTATAATTTTCAAAATATATCCATTCTCCCCATTATCTTTGGTATACCTAATAAATCCCAAAATTGTCATATAATGATCGTCACAACTATTTTTATTCGATTTATCTATCATTGCTTTTGCCGCATCAATAGTATCATACATGAAAAGAGGATCATCTGGAGCATGATATGAAAATACAACCGGTAATCCTTTTGAAACCATAGTTTCAATTCTAGATATAATACCATATTTAGTATAAGATGGTGCCCACGCAGCACTTTTATATCGGCTTTTATTCTCACATAAAAACATCTCTATCCCCAATCGCATATATCCCGGATTCACTCCTACAATATTATCCCTTAGATTAGGACCTAAGCAGTATACATTGTCAATATTATAATTAGCATACTCCATATAATCATCTTTACCTATACAACCATCAGAGACGTTATAACTAATAATATGATTTGCAGCGTGATATCCACTGTTCTGCTGGGTCAGGTACAATTCCAAATCAGTCATAGCTATAACGCCACAACCACAATGCCCCATTCTGTAGTCTCTGGATGTATAAAACAATTCTTTATCTTCATCATAGTGTCCCCACCAGCCTTGATCACCCCCATCCTTTCCATCAATATTAAGATAATCCATATCATAAATGTTTTGTAAATTCACTATTACCGTATTTGGCAATAAAGGCTGTTTATCACAGTTGTCATTAATACCATCTCCATCCGAATCAACGTTACTAGGATTGGATCTTATGGGTAATACAAACGTTTTCCTATATATTTCAGTAATTTGATAATGATTCCCTGCAATCTTAAACACTGATGAATTAAAACGATACAGCCCCTCTTTTACATATGGCTTATCTACACTGTTAATACAATCATTTAAAGATGGAAGCTTGTATTCGCCGTCTTCATAGCTCAATAATGCTGTATCAACTTCATCCCAATCCGTCAGCCCATCGCCATCTGTATCAGTTCCGTTAGATGCATCCAGTTCCGTATCCAGTTCTATAATATTCCATCCCGTCAAGGTTATCGCCGGATAAGCTTTACGAGGCTGTATATTCTGCTGATATCCTCTGGTAATATGAACATATAACATGTTTACCATGTTCATGCCGTCATAATATATCCAACTCTTCCCTCCTGTTTTTCTGGTCGGATCCTCTCCTTCCCAATAATTAGTTTTATTACCCAGTTCAGAATAATTGATCTTTCCCAAATAATTTGTACAGATTTCATTAGGGTTAGCCATCTCCAAATTCTTCTCTATATCGCCACTATGCAATAAAAATACATAGTTCCTGTTTTCAGAAACTCCCTCCATAAGCCAGGACAGCATATTAAACATCTCTGCAAGTGTAATTATTTCTTTAGTTTCTTTGTATGTCAAAGAACTAAGGCTATTACGTAAGATCTGTACATCGTTAAACCACATTGTATCATCAATGTTTAATAATATATCTGAATCCCCTTCTCCTGATGAAGCCAAAACAGATACACGATATTGATATTCTTTATGCTCATTTTGTAATTTTTCCAGAAGTTCCGGGATCATCCTTACCTGTTCATTAAACAGGTTTTCATCTGACCCCGATGTTTGAAGCGCAAACACCAAATTAACCAATTCTTTTTCCTTCGGTGCCTCGGGTTCTGGTAGATCCTCTCCACCATCACTCGGGGTCGGTATCGGCTCATTTCCATCTGATCCGCCTTCTGATATTTCTGACAAGATTCCCACTATATGCTCATATACCTTGCTCACCATATCACCTTCGCAGATCCACCTTTTTCCACCGGTCTTTTCTACGAATGTCGGATACTCGCTTGCTTCATCATAATCCTCGTATTGAAAAATATACTTTCCGATATCCGAATATACAACTTTACCTGCAAAATCTTCATAAATTGAATATGGTCTGGATATATGGCGGCTGCACCACATATGTGTACTTGTACAGTTATATGCAAAATTCAGGCTATCCGGATTTTCTTTTATCTGTTTTTTCAGTAAAGAATGCAAAGCAGAGCCGGCCTCATCATAGTCAATATAACCATTATACTTTTCATAACGATCCGTCTGTTCCAGCATGTTTCTGAGTTCCTCCGGATCATCATACCACGGAATCCCTCCACCAAAATTGTACATAACCCAACTATTGTCAGGATCTATTACTAAAGCCCTAAACTTATAATCTTTATTGTTATTCTGCAGCCTTTCCAGAACATCAGGTATCATATTCCTCTCTTTATTATAGATCCAGTCACTCTCTCCAGCATGAAAGAGAATAAAATACAGATTGACAAGCTTCCTGCCATCACCTTCCGGCAATGCCTTCGTGATCGGGATATCAGAAACCCCATCCGGCTTAGCTGCAGCGACTTCTGACATTTCTTTTGCAAACTCAAGCGCCGTCATCTGTGTCTCTGCTGTCTCAGCCTGTTGAGATATTTCCGGGATACTTATACCGGAAATATCATCCTTTTCTGTTTCCCTCTCTGATAAGGAGTTCAGGCGATCAAATACCTTTTCCATATCCATAAGGCAGTATGTTCCCAGTTCGTCTGTTTTGGCATAAACAGTATTGTTCTCTTCATCAAAGAATGTTTCCACGGGGAGAAGCATATTCCTGTCTTCAAAATAGTGGAACACGTTATATCGATGTACACCTTTCAGTTCAGATATATCGGGATATCTTGTGCTTTTATCGATAACATATTCATCATTTATTTCAAAGCGCAAAGTTACCGATTCTATAGATTCTGCCCTGTCATAATACATATGTACGGGCATACCTATCATAGCGTCATTTTGTATAACTGCTGCTTCCATAGGCTCACAAACATCTATATTATCTTCAACAAATCCCGCTGCTATAATATCCATTGAAAACCTATAAGGATTGTCTTCTTTATTTATCCTTATAAATGCTTCGCTCTCTTTATCAATTGTCTGCTTAATTCTATACCGGCTATCATCAACCCCATATGTACATGATCTAAGAGGATCTAAACCAAGCCTGACTTCTTCTCCATCTTTTAATCCGTCACCATCCGTATCTTCATTCCCAGGATCCGTTCCGTATAGGTTAATCTCGTCTCCATCATCAAGTCCATCACAATCCGTATCTCTGAATGTGAGATTCAAATCTAATCTCAACTCAGTAATATTACTGAGTCCATCATTATCACTGTCTGCATCACCATCTGATATTCCTGACATAATAGAATCATATACCAGCGGGTCTGAACGCAGAACAAACACCTCAGTATAATCATCCAGACCATCTTTATCCGTATCGCTATCTGCAGAATCCGTACCGATCATCTCCTCATAAGCATCCGGGATGCCATCCTCATCAGTATCGGTTTCAAGATCGATATCCTCTTCTTTATCAGGCGAAGGAGTGGGCATATCAGGCAAATTGCCATCAACAACTACAATCTGGCTTACTTTTATATTCTGAATATCGGCAGCCTTGCCATTAAACACTATAGTGATCGCCCATGACTCTCCTACAGCGATATTCTGGGCATAGTCCACATTGCCGATGCAATAATGTCCGGCTTCATGTTTTTCGATCACACCTCCCCAAAGGTTGGCGATATCCATCGTACTGTCAAACTCCAGTGACCAGTCTTCGATCGGACTATCGGAAGTATTCTCTATGATGATCTGTGCCATCCCGCCTTCTTCCCACTCATCAGTGATGAACAGGCTCACAGCGCACTCAGCCATATCTGCTTCTTTTTTGACCTGTGATAAAGCAAACTCTTTAGGAACATCAGCCTTTCCGTTATAAAATGCTGTATATCCTATCTCTACACTGCCGCCGGCAGGGATATCCTGATCATATCCGGCATTTTTGATCAGACGCAGTCCATCGTTATCAGATAATTCTACAGCATTATAGAGACCGGAGATCCTGTCAGTTGTCTTCATTATCAGTCCCCAGTTATGGATCTTCTCTCCGGAGGTATTTCTGATCTGCAGTTTTACGTTATAGGCTCCTTCCCAGGTATCAGCCACAATAACATCTATAGTATAGCCTTCTCCAATATATGTTCCTCCTATCGGTGTTGTATCGCCTTCCCCATTTGATCCCGAACCTGCTTCTGTATCATCAGATACAAGTTCAGCCTCTGTATCCCAGATATCATGTATATCGCCTAAGGCAGTATAACCAATATTCACCTGTGCTCCCGATGGTATTGAAGCTGTATAACTTTCTGCTTTTACGGTATATCTGTAATAATGCTCTAGCCCTGTTGTGGTATTTTCATCAGACACTTCCCGGCATTCAGTGATCGTCCCACCCCAAATGTCAGTTATCACATCTGTGGTACTGAATGATATCGACCAGTCCTTTGTTCCTGTATTGGAAAGGTTTTTCAAAATGAACTCTGCATTGCATCCGCCATCCCACGAAGAGTTCACTTTATGTTCGATAGAATACTCTGTTTCAGCCTCTCCCTCTGCACACACATAAAATACCGGCATTGTTTCACTAAGCTGTGTTGCAAACATAGCAAAAGCCAATACAGCTGCTACTACGCGGGTAATAATCAAATCTTTTTTCACTTTTTCCTATTCTCCTTTTAGTATAACATATTATGATGTATATTTCACAACTAAATATTTACTTAAGAAAATTCCATCCTATTCAAATGTGATCAACTCATTAAACAACTCGATTGCATAAGCATCCGTCATACCTGATATAAAATCAATTATTGATTGCACAAAAATATCTTTATTCTCCAGGTCGCCGTATATTTTCTCATTGTCTAACAAAGCCAAATAGTCTTCCTTCCTATCCATAGTAATCACGCTGTGAACACAATATGTGTTAAGCCATCCCACAAATACTTTTGTAAGCTTAGGATAAATGTTTTTATACCTGCTTTCTATACATGATATTGTATGCTTCTTATCGTATCCTTTATACAAAATATCAAACAAGCTTGTTAAAACCAGCTCTGCATAATCTTTATATACCTTAAATTCATCACTATTATAGATATACTTATAATTATATTTTTTGATCTCATTTAATAAACAAAGCTTCTCCTCACTTAACGCCAGTCCCTTTTCAGGAGTACTATTTTCACATATATCTCCTATAAGTCTATGCATTATTCCTGTAGTATTCAGCGTTTCTGTTCCGGTATAATTTCTTGCCAGATTTTTTAATTCTATCTTTCCGGAATCTGATATAAAATTCAGTGTTAATGCATCCTCTATATCTCGTCCCAAATAAGCAATCTTATCTGCGATTTTAACAGCGCATCCCTCCCATGTGTACGGCTTAAACTCTCCCGGTTTGGTATAATCATTTAGGTCAATCTTTTCGCTTCGTGGCTTTAGCTCATTCTCGTCTATTTCTCCACAATGAGCTATTATCCCATCCCTTACGGCATATGTAAGATTCAAATTCTTCCTCACGCCACTACGATCCGGTAATAATTCAATATTATCTACAAAGCGCAGCCCATTCTTTTCATGCCAGAATAATCTTGAAACACCCTTTCCAAAATTGACTCTTTTATACTCCTCTGACATAAACTCCTTTGAAAGCTTATCTAATACTGATTCTCCGTGATGCCCAAAAGGAGCATGCCCCAAATCATGTCCTACGGCTATAGCACTTGTGAGCTCAGCATCTAACCCCAGACCTAACGCAATAGAATGGCTAACAGACTCAACATGATTAACATGTTCCATTCGCGTGCAAACGTGATCATTACTTACATTAAAGAAGACCTGTGTTTTATGTTTTAATCTTCTATAGGCATTAGAATGCAAAATCCTGCAATAATCCCTAAAAAAATCTCCGCGGATATCGCCCTCAGTTTGATATATATTTTGAGCTCTTTCCTTAAGTATATGTTCCTTATTCTGATTACTAAATTTCTTTTTCATATAACACCCTACCATTCTCCTTATCCATATTTCAACAATAAATGTCTATTCTTACGTTTTTACATCCGGTATTTTTACTAAAAATACCTTCTTATCAGTAATACTATTTCTATCTTTTTTACATCAAGTATACTAAAGCAATAATCTTTATCAACAATTTATGCACCAAATCACATATACGCCACTTCAAATGCAAATATCTATATATTTTTCCTTTATTTTGTGAATTTTATAACTTTTGGTATATGGCATTTATAATAATTTAGGGTCAATCATTTTTTCTATGTGATGCCCATACCGCTGACCAGGCGGCATAGCACATTGACAGTTGCATAAAAAAGGATCAACCTTTACGATTGAATTGCATCTTGGCGGATGTAACAACCAATCAAAAGGAGGATCCTTTATCATGGATTATATACGAACCGAAGCATATGGGCAACTGGCAATTACTCAGTCAACTGAATATCTGTTGATCCCATCATGTCTGTATGGTTTTCACAATACGGAGACGACTACTGGGATCGCTAAATCAGGGCGTACCGTATTCTGCCATAAAGGAACGCTTGATCTTCCTGAGGAAGAACGCTTATGTACCTGCGGGCGTCGGATGCATATCAATACTCACCCGGATATATATATCCGACATCTCAGTATCGGAGATAATCTAAGCTGTTTATTATTCCCGCATAATCAGCTTCGCTGCCCTGGATGCGGTGCTACCAAAAGTCAGCATATCTCCTTTAAAGCAGATGGACATCTGATCACGGAGGCATTACATCAATACATCTGTGATCTGCTTGAAGCAGGTACCTATACCAACAAGCAGATAGCAGAGCTTACTGGCGTTGGCGAAAACACAGTCAAGGACATTGATAAAAAACGTCTTCAAAGTATTTATACAACGGATGGTGGCAGCAAGCTCATCAAACCTGAAAGAAAAGCGCGGTTCCTCGGTATAGATGAATTCAAGCTCCACAATGGTAGACGTTACGCCACGCATATCATCGACCTTGAAACAGGTCATGTCCTTTGGATCCAGAATGGTAAGAAGAAGCAGATAGTCTATGACTTCATTGACCATGTTGGTATGGAATGGATGTCCAGTGTAGAGGCTGTAGCCTGTGACATGAACTCCGATTTCCAGGAAGCATTCGAAGAAAAATGTGAATGGATCCAACCGGTATTCGATTACTTTCACATCGTCAAGAACTTCAATGATAAGGTCATCAGTGAAGTCCGTAAAGACGAACAGCGGCGCCTCTACGAAGAAGGCAATGTGGAGGCGGCCAGAGCTCTAAAAAAGACAAGATATATCCTGATGTCCAATCGTTCTACATTGCAGAAGAAGGACGATGAGGCAACAGCTAACAGAGTTGTTCATAAAGGATCATCGCTCTTCAAAACAGAAGATATAAAACGTAAGGGCGGCAATGAAGCAAAGTATGATTCTCTTCTTAACGAAAACAAGCTTCTGTTTACGTTGGATCTTGTTAAGGAAAAGATGTCTCTTGCCTATTCCATGACGGATGAAGCAAAAATGGCAGAAGCGATCATCGATATCATGGACATATGTAAAGCCACCGGTAATAAACATTTGCTTTGGTTTTATAATCTGCTTGATCACCATTTCGAAGGGATCATAGCACATGCAACTTACAAAATATCAGCCGGTAAGATTGAAGGTATTAATCAAAAGATAAAGACCTTACGCCGGCACGGTTACGGCTATCCTGATGATGAATATTTCTTTCTTAAGATCATGGATATGAGCCGTAAGGTGTATATCAGGAATCAGCCATCACATAAAATTTGTGATTGAGCCATAATTTATAATAATTATTCATAGAACTGCGACATATAAATTGCTGAGTACAGTATACCAGCGATATATAACATATTTGCTATCTATCTCTCTTGACAGTAAAGGTTGTTATATTACTCATAATTAACGCACTTCCAAATAAATTGATATAATATTATTCTCATTACTAATCCAAGGAGGTAGTCATGAATACCACAAAAGAAATAAAAGATGCATATCTGTGTTATTGCGAAAAGCAAAAAAGACTAAGTGAAAAAACCATCCGTGCATACGAAATTGACTTACAACAATTTCTAAATGAATTACGCTCTACAAAACTATCAAATATAACTTCAATACAAATCGAAGATTATATAAAAATACTGCACCTCAAATACAAACCAAGAACTGTAAAAAGAAAGATTGCTTCGTTAAAAGCATTCTTCAGATATGCAGATTACCATGAACTTATACCCATAAATCCATGGAATAAAGTACAATGCAATTTCCGTGAACCTGTAACACTTCCACGCACTATTCCTCTTGGAATTGTGCAGCAATTTCTTTCAACTATCTATGACCAGATGCAGAACGCCTCAACAGTATATCAAAGACGGAACGCAATCCGAGATGTCGCTATATGTGAACTGCTTTTTGCAACAGGATTACGGATCTTTGAACTCTGTTCATTGACTCCTGAAGATATCAATCTGACAGAAGATACTATTCTAATACACGGAAAAAGAGCAAAGGAACGTATCCTACATATCGGAAATAAACAGGTTCATAGCATTCTAGTAAAGTACAAAGAATCCTATTCAAATGAAATTTCTAATTGTAATCATTTCTTTGCAAATCAAAAAGGACATCCTTTTACAGATCAAGCTGTGCGTCGGATGATAAACCATTACACAGAACTGGCATCGATAGAACAACACATAACCCCACATATGTGGAGACACACATTCGCCACAGCACTCCTTGACGCAGATGTGGATATCCGTTACATCCAGGAGATGCTCGGTCATAGCTCAATTCGAACTACTGAAATCTACACTCACTGCTCAATGAAAAAGCAAAAGGATATTCTATGTAATAAGCATCCAAGGAATTCTTTTTCCTTTTAATAGGTAGACAATATATGCTTGTTCCGGCGAAACGGAGCACCCATTCTGATCAGTCGGTGCGCCTATTCCATTTTGAACGGCATACACTCCGGCGTTGCCTCTTAACTGTCAAACTCATACCTTAGACACTCTATCAAGGGCATGACACATGAATCCTAAGAGGCTACGCCGTTTGACCATAATAGATTCACCGATCCTCTGGAATATGCGTACCGTTCATTTC
Source organism: uncultured Lachnospiraceae bacterium (assembly GCA_902779395.1). Taxonomy (GTDB): domain Bacteria; phylum Bacillota; class Clostridia; order Lachnospirales; family Lachnospiraceae; genus NK4A136. Next base: position 47,667 of record CACZBK010000009.1, read on the forward strand.
GGAATATCTACACCAAACAACCGGTATTTGCAACAATCTATCAGGCTCTCTTTATCTACTGATTAAAACAGCAAACAAAACGAGTTTTATTGCATATGACGGCGTAATTCATCGCGATGCGGAGTCCGACGGTCAATCCAAGCATAAACTCTTTATGCCACGAAAGGCTATTTACAAGAGTAGGATATGATAGACTGCTTACCATGAAAAAGGCTACATTTATATATCTTTGCCGCTTTACCATTACATCATATGTGGTGGAGACTCATGTCAAGAGTCAAGAGCCTGCGGAATAATGTGTTCATGCCCGACCATTTACTCAACCGGCCGGCCGTTGATCACCGCATCATTAGCCGTTACTCAACGCAAAACACATTTTATTGATAATTGCTGATTATCAGTTAGTAATCGAAGGGAGTATTTATGCCTGAGTTGAGTGTTATAATACCAGCCTATAATGTTGAAGATTATATAAACCTATGCCTTGATTCTGTTTTGAACCAAGAATTTAAGGACATGCAGATTATTGTGGTAGAGGATGCTTCCAAAGACAGAACAAAAGATATTATTTCTACTTACAGTAAGAATTATTCTTGTATTACAATGATAGAAAATAATTCAAATATTGGTGTGGGAAAATCAAGGAATTACGGTATTCAAGTGGCAAACGGCAAATATATCGGATTTATAGATGGCGACGACTGGATTGACCTTAATTATTATTCTACATTAATATCAGTGGCAAATTCAACTTGTTCCGACATTGTCATTGCCGGTATCCGAGATGAATACAACAATCATCTGTCTTCAGAAATGAGATATGCTTATACGAATGAATTTACTATAGATGGCAGGATGGGACTCAGGCTCCTTACAAAATCTGAAAATATGGGCACTTTTATAACTCCAATAATGAATAATAAGATATACAAAAAGGAGTTTCTTCTAAAAAATCGGATAGTATGTAGTGACAACAAATCATGGCAGGATGATTATTTTTCTTTTTTTGCAATACTTCACGCTAACAAAATCACCTTTACGCCGAAAACAGTGTACCACTATAGACAGAGACATTCTTCTACCACACATGAGGCCACTGCCTCAAGAAGCAAAATAGACAACTGTTTAGATGTGCTTAGCAAGATAAAGTTTCGCCTTCAGGATTCTAGTATGTATTCCGTTTACCAACATGAATATCAATCATTTGTGGAAAGGTGCATCTCGTCACTACTTTATATGATACGCAATGAGACAGAACAGAAAAAAACGGACGATCTTTGTTATCTGTTTTCCGCATTAATGAAGATATCTAATATTGGGGATATTATAAGATATCTTGACAACGAAAGAATCTATCGTTTTTTTTATGTATAGCTTGTTACTCTATCGGACCCACCTTGTTTTTTTGCATTTTATCACCATATTCCTTCATAAAAGCAGTAAGATGCGGGTTTCCTTCTTTGTCCATTCTTGCTATTGCGTGATATAAATGTTTGAAAATAAAAGCTTGATTTTCAGCAATTATTTCTGAACCATGATCAGAAATCCACTCTTCTACAGCAGCCATACCCTCATCGTGGGGAGCAATTCGGCCAATAGCTTCTATGATACTGCTTATCGTATAATAATTTTCTTCCATCCCCAGCCGAGTTATTAAGGTCTTATATCCTCTGATCAATGTCTTGCTACCAATAATATCAGCCATGTGTTCTCTAACATGGCAGTCGCTATCATAAACAGACTCTATTATCATATCATTTATCTTTTCATTATCAGTTTCCATAAGAAATTTTTCTAGCTTATACCTGTTTAAGTCTATGTTTGAGGATTTTGAACGCGAAAAATACGAAATGATCCACTGCATGCAAATATTTAAGATTCTTCCTCTTTGAGCAAGTAAAATCATCATGTCCGTTTTCCATGCAGTGTGAGTTGCTTCATTGTGAATATCTCTTGCAAGTACAAAATCTGAAAACCTGAAAACATATTTTTTTACTATTTCTTCACAAGTACAACACGACAAAAGTGTTGAATATATACTGACGAGACCAGTTATTATTTCTTCAGACTCATCACGCATTGCATCGCAGAGAAAAAACTCGTATGAACTAAAGGTTGAATCCAATGTCTCATTGTTAATTTGAGACTCTTCATTTAGAATCTTTGTGAAATTATCCACTTGAGACTCAAACTCTCTCTGAATAAATTCAATGTAGTCGTTAGTACCATTTACAGTATTAATAAATATTCCATGCAGATGTAAAGCGTCGGTAAAATCTGATGCATATTTGGAGTCGCTGATAAACCGCCTAACAATCTCCTTAAGTTCCATTGGATTATCCGGCGAGTATTCAATATATGGGAGATGAGAAAGGTCAAACGGATATTTAGATGCCTTTTGTTTTAAAAGTAAAATGTTTCGTGAATCTCTAAAGGAATGTGCTATGCCAAGTTCATAGAAAACATTTGCATTACATTCCGAGAGATCCGCTATGATGTATCGAGACTTAAGGATTTCTGTTATGATTTTATTCATAATAGGTTTAGAACCCCTTATTTCATCAACCCTGTTACAAGTTATACCCATATCTCCGAGTTCTGTTTTTATATTTGCATACACTCCACGATATTCGTTACTGAACGGCATAATCATAAAGCAGCGGTTCTTGTCAATAAACACTTTGTCGGACATGAATTGTTTTGGGTAAATTTTATAATCTGTCATTTCTGTTTCTCCTAAGTTCAATCGATAATCAGCAATTATCAATCATGTAGCACGCACATAAAATGATATCAAGACCTAACCTACCCGTTTATAAATCCTTAACTTTCAACATGTTTATAATTTCGTACGGCTCCTACTATACTTCTTTATGATCTCAGGTGCTTTTCTACGAACATTATTTTTCATTAAGCCTGATACATTTTAGTATATCTTTTTGAGATGCTGTCAGTGCATACCTTACATGGAGTTTGCTTCTCCTTCGCAAATAACTAATTTGTTCCTAAGATTCTTATAATAATATTCTATATTTTCCATACCTGTAACACCCATACCTTTAAGCTTATTAGCATATTCCTGACACGTATCTATCATCCAGTCTATAGACTCCTTTCCAATTAGTAAAACGTATTCTTTTCTCTGTTTTTTTGAGAAAGTTCCGATTTCTTCTTGAAGATAACGTGATGATTTTTTTAAACAATACTTAGCTTGATATTTATATATATTCCATAGTTCTTCTTTTATGTTTTTATTCTGTAATTCCTCTACGCGATTTACCAAACTCACTGTACAAATTATCTCTGTACATATTTTATCATAGAAACAATCTAGTTTTCGCTTCACATCGTCCTCTACTATTATGTCTTTATTCTTCACACATATAATCCATTTGTATCCTTTTTTTAAAAGACGAATTACAATCATTATAGCCACATAAAACACAAATAACAATACTATAAATGATATGGAGCCATACTTAAAAGGCCCCCATCCTCCATGCCTTATTATATAATCCGAAATAATAGAACTAATAACTCCACTGAATAACGTCTCATTCTTTTTTGTAATCAATTTCGAAATATATTTTAATTCGGCTTCAACATTATATTCAAATGAACTATTTCCATTTTTATATTTATAGTATTTCATACAACTCCCTAACCTTCAATAGATCTAATAAAACGCCCACGCACCTGCTCAGAATAGAACTGTTGTCTTAATGATTCCGCTGCTCCAATAAATTCATCCAGACAATCGGCTTGAAACCCCAAATACTCTTTGTACGTATCACATTTAATCTCTTTTTCATATATACGCTTCATATCCTCATCTTCATATATCATCCTTAAAACCTGATCATATACAATAAAAGTACCTTCATATACTATCACTCTATGGCCCTTACGTGTCCGCCCATATCTTCGAATACTACTTTTATATATATGGTATTTATGACCGTGCAAACCAGTATACTTATGTTCTAATCTCTTACTTATGGTTCTGATTGCAACATTGATAAAATGATACTCATTCTTATCTTTATACTCTTTATACCAGCTCTTAAATGTTAGCTTAGTCCCACAATTAAAGTATTCTTCTCTAATACCTAAAAGTATGATGCTTCTTCTCAAACAATTAATTCCATCAGCCTGCCAGCACTCTAAATCCTTGCTCAAAATCCAATTCTGCATTATATTCTCCTTTGAATTTATGTCCTTCTTTTGCGTTACTATGGTTCCTCAAGCAAACTATACTACTCTTCACTTAGTCTCCAATATAGCCGCCTCCTTTAAATCAAGCCAGTAATAATACCATTCAATATTTTTTTTCTGCTTTATCTTGTATTTCTTTATTTACATATAATTCTTTAATACCATCTATTTCCAAATATAGTAGACGATTAAAGATAGTTTCATCACTTAAACACTGACTATAACCTATAGATAAACTATATACGCTTTCATATTGTTTTTCTTGATTATCACTAAGACTATAATTTCGTATGCTAAATACAGTTTCATATCCTCCTGAAGCCGCTTTCTCTGCAACCACCTAAATATGCTTTATCTCCACAGGAAGCTGATTATTAAAAGCTTGAGCTAACTCTATAATAGTTTCATTCTCAATATGTTTTATTTCAAAATAATAAATATAATTACCTGATCCATCTATCTCCATATTATGATAATCATAGTATTTCCCGATAGCATTCTTAATAATATTCTTTGAAAAATCATCAGCAGCTACACTATTGTAATGTTTAACCCCATCAAATATGTCTCTATTCCAAGATCCATATCAACATGAAGTACCCCTGTGTAATAATGTACCAAATCTTTTTGTAATCTATAGACATGATCTCTATTATACTCCGCATATCTAATAATTATTCCATCACCATCTGTATCTTCCAATGTCGGATCCGTATATATTGTTTTTCCGTTTGGCAGTTTTATTCCGGCTGCTTCGTATATGTCATATAATTCATCTTTGTCACCATCAGTATGAGCGATTCTTACTCACTATGCGTTCCTCCGTATATATGTAACATAACCCGATTTAAGTATAATATAAATATTTATATATTCAATTCGTCATGCATGAAATAACAATATGCAACAATGAAATGCAAAATATGACAAAAAATTCAGATATAACTGTACGATAAACAAAAAAACCGCTATATCAATAGCAAGGCTAATAGAAGAAATACTTAACGCTAATTGCGTGATTTAATTCAGAAACATTATTTAACAAGTATGCATTTATTCAGGAAAAAGGATATTAACATGAAAACTCTGATCTTCCTCTGTTTCAGTTATATCCATAATTCCACCATGTTGTTTAACAAGTTTTTTTATACTCCGAAGACCATATCCATGTTCTTTCTTTTCCAATTTTGTAGTAATGAATTCATCACCTTGTTTTTCTCTTTTCCCCGAATACTTATTAATAATAGAAATCATCGTTCCACGTCCATTTTTGAGCCTTCTGATTCTTAAGTCAATAAAAGCATCTTCAGTCCCCTCTGATGCTTCAATAGAATTATTCATCAAATTCGAGAACAACACCGTAAGATCACGATCATTTAAAAAGCACATTTCCCCCTCGGCAATATCTATTCCAAATGAAATATTTTTCTGTTTACAGGTAGTATAATATCGTGTTAGTAGAGCATTCAGTAATTCTCTTTCACAAATTTTTTGTACTGGCTGTAAAGCCGGAAGTTCATACATGGAAACAATATACTTTTCTACCCCTTCAAAATTCCCTTCTTTATTCATATCGCGGATTGTCTGAATATGCTCTTTCATATCATGTATTAATACTCTTTGTGATTCATCACGTTCCTTTATCACCTTATAATAATCAACGAGATAGTTTTCTTTCATTAACATGAATTCCAATCTCTTTGTTTCATCTCTTCGAGATATATTAATACTTTCTATCCATACAAATGCTATATCCGTTACCAGAAAAAACACTGCACTTATAGATGCCATCCTGCCAGGTATCACAGGTAGTTCTACGCTTATAGATACAGCAAATAACGTCATTATTCCCCACACTGATGCTATGAGCACAGGTATACTTATAGCTGATATTTTTTCATCTCCATCCTGCCTGTAATACTTAATCTTTCTAAATATCAGCATAAATAATTCTATCAAGGCAAGATAAATGATCTTACTCAATATCGCTATATATATCAGCTTTTCTTCATATATCCCATAATCATAAAACCGTCCCGCATAGTACTCAGAAGAATTCAGAACAATCAATTCTCCAATACCCATGCATATGATTAAAATCATTGTATGAAATATTGAGATTGATAGTCTTTCCTTCATTAATATTGCAAAAAACAATACATGACAAATAAAAAAAGAAAAGGTATTAATATACATATTTTGGAAAAAGGATATCAAAAACAATAAGAGATAAATCAAAAATAGAACAGAAATAATTTTCCCCCATCTGATCTTCTTAAAACCATACACCTGGCTTATATAACAGGCTATTATAGCAAATTCAGATAAGTATATTATCAAATAGTTCAAAAGAACAAGCAAGACTATACTACTCCTTCAAGATATAGCATCATTTTCTGTTTAAAATCTGTATATTTTCTTGCAGCCATATATGCTTTACATGAGGTCCCTGTAAATCTTATTTCTTGCGTATCATAATCAGATACATGGGCAAGATTAACCACAAATCCTCTATGTGATTGATAAAAACACGGCATGTTCAACTTATCCAACCAATACCTTAACGGTTTAGCCGATAAATAGTCCCCATCAACTGTATGAATAATAGATACATGTTTATCAGACTCTATACATATGATTTTTTTAGTAGGCATGATAATACTCTTGTCTCTGGTTTCGATTTCTATGGTCTTTGAAACCGAATAATACAACCCTATTGCGTCTTTTAAGTTCCGAAACAATCTTTCTTTTTCCAAAGGCTTAGAAAGATATCTAAAAACATTAACACGCATTGCTTCATCCAAATACTCAGCAAAAGATGTAAGAATGAACATTATCAACTCTTCATTTTTCCTTCGAAGTAGTTCACCTGTTTTTAATCCACTTATCCCTTCCATCTCTATATCCAAAAAAGCAATATCCGGAATTATATTAGATGACACCGCATTTTCTCCACACAAAAAACAATATATCTCATAGTCTTTTATATTGTGCTTTCTAAAATATATATTCAGATACTTTCTTGTTTTATTAAGAACCAACTGATCATCATCGCATACGAAGATAACCATCTTTTAACACCTCATTTTTTTCTTAACCTTTAATTATATCATGTTTTTATCATTTGGCAATCTTTTTCTGATTTTACAAAATATTACCGGCAACTGAAGAGATGCTGTCAATAAGATTCCAGAAGAAAAATAAGAAGACAACTTTCTTAATCCAAAATATAAAATAAATAAGACCCCTAATAGTATTAGTATGATCTTCTTTATACTTCTTTTTGCGATTATTATTTCCTCTTTGTCCAATTTCCTATTTTCTGAATCAACAGGGCTTAAAACAAGAATGACCGCGGAAGAAATAACAGCAATAACCAATATCGTTACATCCTTATTCATCAATTCAGCAAATTTCATATAGAAGCATAAGATTATTATAGAAGAAATAACACATAAAATATGACTTTTTAAATGAATGCCACCTGCCGTCTTTCTAAGAATCATAAAAGGAACGATCAAAAAAAAACATTCTAACGTTTTCCCTACAATAATACCTATAATCATAGTTATTATCATAGGGGATAACGTCAGAATGATACTATATGCCGAATAAACATATAGTTCTTTGTCATCATAAGACACAACTTTCTTGCGTATCAACCAATTGACAAGTAATTCTGCCAAGAATTCCATTTTACTTTTTCTTAAAACGGGCAAGCTTTTCAGGAACCTTGGGCTGTCCAAGAACTATACATGCCACGGAATTTGCGTCAAGTACAAGGTATTTACGCAACATTTTCTCTGACTTCTCAGCAATTTTCTTAGTTGCCTTTTTAAACATAGCCTTTCCTCCTTTCCTGTATTGATAAAAATATATTATCAATATACTTGCTTATTTTCTATAATTTAAGCGTTAACCAGCATCTTTTAGGTATATATTTCAATTAAACGTAAAAATCTCCATATATACATTGTATAAAAGAATTTTCCTGTATATGTTTATATATTTGCCCGAATAATTCTGCCAGACAGAATTATACTGTTTTACTTTCTTCTAATATTATCCAACTATGTTAAACTTTCTTACAAAGGAGACAAAAATGGCATCTAAAAGATCAAATAAAAACAAAATAATTAAGATTGGAAAACGTGTAAGCAAACGCAGGAAAGAACTAAAAATCAAGCAAAACGAACTTGCCGAAAGACTTGATATATCAAACACACATATGTCATCTATTGAAAACCAACACGAAAACCCAAGCTTGGACATATTCGTCATGCTTTGTAATGAATTATCTGTTACTCCCGATTATTTACTTCTCGGAAATATGCACACTAATGACATTCAGAAGAATATAATAGATTCACTGCGATTGTGTAATCAGAAAGAACTGATGTTGATTGAACATATCATTAAATATTTTATCGATTCAAAGCTATAAAGCAACAACTATACATACAGATTATCCTACAAAAATTGCTTATTATCAGTCATACCGACTCCCGATTGTCTGCAATTATTCAAGTATTTTATATTAATATGTCTTTACTCCTCTTCTTTCCAACACTCACCCTCGCAGCCTCACGCTTTGCAACCTCTTCTTTTTTCTGATCTAATCTGTCATGGAAGGAGCTTCGCTTTTTGACCTTTGGCTTGATAAGATCCATAAATGTCTCAAATAATTTATTGTGTTTCAGGAAGTCATAGCACTTATCCAGTGTATCCATCAATTTCTTTATCTTGTTATCTTTATCAGCCATATCTTTTGCCATTTTTTCTACGGCTTTGTCCTTTGTCTTAGTAACCCGCAGAATGCGCAGGATCTTCTTCCAGTCGGATTCCGATACTTTTACATACCCTGTGTCCTTGCCCAAAGGCGTTTTTATCTTTTGTGCTACCGGTTTATCCGGATCATCAGCCAATGCCTCTTCAGCCAGTTTCAGATAGTTCTCCTGCAGGGTATTATGCTTAAATACATCACCATCCAGGATATCCTGCGCCTTTTGAAGCTTTTCTTCTGCCTCCTCTGCTTCCTTTATGATCTCATCCCTAGTCTGTTCAGCAGCTGCTATTTCTATCTTCAGCTCATCCTTTTCCGCAGTCAGCCCGGCATTAGCTATCTGTAATTCTGCCGCCTGTTCCCTCATATCTCCTATCTGCTCGACCTCTTTCTCTAGTTTTTCTACAAAGAGCTGCGTATGCCGTTAGATAAGTTCACTCCCGAGGAAATAGAGATGCTTAGGAGCATTTTTGAGCGGTCAGGGCGATATAAGGCAAAGCTGAAGAGTATGAATAAGGGGAGGAAAAAATAGCCCCCGGCCGCTGTAAAAACCCCAAAAAATGGTTCTGAAGCACTTGACACGACTGCTAAAAATCCTTATACTATCTTTAGTGACTAAGTTCCAGATACTCGTGAGGACTGGGACCGCGGGAGGACCTGAGGGCCCTCCTTTAATTTTGAGGTGATTTCTTTATGGCAAAGCCTTACCTGACATATGCCTAGCAGATCCAGAAGCTGACTAACGATAAAGGACTTATCGTAAAGGATACCGCTTATGCCGAACGTATGCTCACGGATATCGGATATTTCTCTCTGATCGGCGGATACAAAAGTCCGTTTACAGATCCCATGACACGAAAGTACACGGATAATACTACCTTTGAAGATGTGGTTGCCCTTTATCATTTTGATGAAGAGCTTCGACAGCTTACCTTCAGTTATCTGATCAAGGTTGAACAGAAGATCCGCCAGCTGATCGCCGACAGTTTCTGCGCATATTACGGAGAATCACAGAGTCATTATCTCAATCCGGCTAATTATAATCCAAGCCCGCGACTTGCTTCCGATATAACAAGACTTATCAGTATCTTGAACTATAACGCCAACCAGAATAACGAGAAGCAGTATCTTATTCATCAGAGACGAACTTATGGTAATGTCCCGCTTTGGGTGACTACAAAGATTCTTACCTTCGGGCAACTATCGAAGTTTTACTGCGTTCTACAACATCGTCAGCAAAGCGCTATAAGCAAGGCATACGATAATGTATCAGAAAGAAGCCTTGGCTAATATCTTGGATGCCTAACACTTTTCAGAAATGTATGCGCTCATAATGAAAGATTATTCAGTCATAACATTACCCAGCGTGAGTTTCCTGATACCCCTATACACAGAAAAATGAACCTGCCGATACGAAGAGGCATGTATACCATCGGAAAACGTGACTATTTCAGTCTTGTGATAGCCTTCCGATATCTGTTACGTCGGGATGAATTTCTTAAATACAAACAGAGCCTTAAGAAACTGATAGTTCAATACTGCAAGAAAAGTAAACGTCTTACAATGAATGATCTATTGAAGCAGATGGGTATGCCGGCAAACTGGGAAACCATCACAAGATACAGGTTGTAAGCATTCTGTTCATGGTATCTTGTCTATGCTGTTATGCATAACAATGGACAGACCGAATAGCGATAGAATGCCGCTGTCTGCCCGGAACTGCGTCCATATGATCGTGTCCCTGTTCGATGTTTTTTTGTGGGCATCTGAACTCTTCACGAACAAGTATGGCAGTTCAAAGTCTGGTTTTGAACAACCGGTTTTCTCTCATGAATACTAACCAAACTTTTCACCAGGCCAATCTTGCCAAGTGGACTCCTATCTTCCATGAGCAGAAATCCAGTGTTTTGACCGGCAAAGAATGGTGCACCCAGAACAATGTTTCCCACCACCATACTCACTGCTCCCGGAAACGTTTAGCAACATTTAAACTTATACATTAAAACAGGTTCCGCACAAAACCATCGGAACCTGTTTCTATCTCTACAATATGCATGGTATACATCAATCTTAATCTCATTCATCAGTTTTTAGTCCATACGTAATATAAAATAGCAAACCCGCAAAATCGAACATATGTTCCACGTGAAACAATTTGTTACCGGATGCCCAAAAAATCTGCCCGTAAAACAACTTGGCGAGCAGTGTCTGTGTCCAGACAATCCCTTCGGGATGCACGTTGGGAGTTGCTCCCAATCCCTTCAAACGTTCAACTTCGTTGACCGGGCTACGCACCACTTTGTGGCGCTGGTTGCTAATTTATAAATAAAAATACAGGATACAGGTTTATAACAACAAAAAAAAGAGGGCACCCTTACGGAAACTATTCCGTCCGGATGCCATGATCACTATCTCGTCTTATCTTTCTTTTTCTTTACTTCCTGTTCCTGCTCTTTTGCCCTTTCCGCTTCGATATCGATATCCAGAAAACGTTCGATATCATACTTGGCAGTAGCCCAGTCAGTCATTTCCTGCTTTGCCCTACGGTATTCCTTATAGGCTTCCTTCTTCTGTGCAAGAAGCTTGGCATATTCTTCATTCAATTCCCTGATGGTCGGCAGCTTTTCCACATTAAGGTCGGTAAACGCCTGTTTCGCTGCCTTATGGATCGTGATATCCTCACGATGCTCCTCATAAAACTTTTTACTGTATCCGGCCTTGCGGTATGCTGCATATATATCTTTTGTTTTGGAATAGTTAAGTATATGCGTCTTAAGTACCGTTATCTCTGCCATACGCTTCTCAGCATTTTTAAGCGTGGCTGATAAATCATTAAAATGATCCGATGCTTCTTTTGCTTTATCTGCAAGAGCATCAACATCCCTTATGCCGTTTTCTTCAAGGAAGAGCAGTACCTTTGCTATCTGCTTTATATTATATACCTTAGCCCAGCGCTCATATCCTGCTCCTTTCCCTTGTGCCAGTTTAGCCTGTATATCAATGAGCAGATCCACCTTCTTTTCACTTTTATTATTTTCATTAGTACGTTTTCTTATCTCAGAATCCTGTGTGATCTCACCGTTGATGATCTTTTCGATATCCTCCATCCGGTAGCCCTCGCCAAGTGAACTGAAACGTATATACCGCTTCTGTTCCTTTCCCTTTATCGCAGCATCCATTCCTTTACGGATATGGTATTCTTCCTCTTCAAGCATACGGAAGAATTCTTCCATATCCTTCGGCTCCCTTGCCAGCACCTTGTTTATCGCCTCGCGGATATTATCCCGATATGAATCCCTTTTAGGATAAACCGTACGTTTCTTTCTCTCCTGATAGGGTTTAGGCTTGATCACTGACAGACCATGCTCCAGACAGATCCTGTCACTTATATGACGCAGGGCTATACCGGAAAAATAAAAGTCCTTAAACTTATGCCTGCATGAAAGATCCGTTGAATTGAAGATTATATGATTATGGATATGTGCTTTATCCGTATGAGTAGCAACGATAAAAGCATGTTTTCCCTTAGTGAAAGACATTGCAAGTTCATAACCCACCTTATTAGCTTCCTCAGGTGTTATCTCCCCCGGCTTAAACGACTGCCTTATCTGATATGCTATCACATCACCGGCCGCAACTCTGTGGTCTTTAAGGTATTCGTTCCGTGATGAATAAAACTCCTGGTCAACTATCTCCGGATTACATTCATAGGCAGTTACATACTCACCGTCTTCCGTCTTTTCACCATTCTTGGCATAATCTACCCTGTCCTTTAAACATTTTGACACGGTCTTACCCTTATTCTCATGTAAAGCGATGAGCCTTGTAGCTGCCATGTATCTCTCCTTAAATACTCGATAGTCTGTCCAGTATCTCTCCCATCATGGACAAAATCTTCTTATGTGTACCCTGCAGATCTTTTATATCCGCTTCATAGATGCTTCCTGTTTCATTTGCCCTTTTAGCATACTGGTTAAGATTATTGGACTCGATGCGAAGGAGGCGCAGCACCTCCCTCACATCTGAAAGATCCAGGCGGATGAGATAACCGTATAATGCCATCCTTCGTATGAAGGCACTCATGTTCTTCATCCCTGCTTCATCCATCCTCTCCCGGATCTTTTTCCATTCATCCTTCGATACACGGATATAGATCATGCTGTCATGTCTTGCCATCACAACACCTCTCTTTACCTGCGGCGGTAGTACTTCGTCTTTTTACCGAAAACGCTGCTCCTTTCAAAGTTGAAAACTGCCGGCAGTTTCTCATAGGTTTCAACAAGATTCCTGACCATATCCTTTATCTCATCCATGAATCTTTCGCTGCTGTAGTTTCCCTTTTCAATTTCAAGGAGCTTCTGTTCCCATTCAGCTGTCATCGATGCAGACTGTATCGCTTCAGGTATTACCGTTACCAGCATCTCTCCTTTATTGGTAGGTACCAGATACTTTGTCTTCTTTTCTCCCTTTCTTTCGATAAAGCCAATGCGTACCAGCTTCTCTATGATGCCTGCCCTTGTTGCCGGAGTGCCCAGTCCTTTACGCTCTGCTTCATCCGGTATCTCATCACTGCCCGCCCTCTCCATTGCTGAGAGCAAAGTATCCTCGGTAAAAGATTTTGGCGCTGCAGTCTTTCCTGTCTTTATACTGCCCTTATTGATCGCGATATCTTTTACTCCGATAAGATCGCCGGGAATGTTTATTTCAGTTTCCTCACCATCCTTATCCTTTTCCGGCATGTTTCCCGCAACTATTCTCCAGCCGTATCCGACAACAGTCTTTCCTTTTGCTCTGAACTTTTCACCGGCGCACTCACCTTCGATAGTTGATTCCATATACAGACAGGGACTCGACACCGCTTCCAGAAGCCTTGCTGCAATGAGCTTGAGCACTTCACTCTCTCCTGAAGGCAGGGTATCCATATCAGCTTTATCAACAGATGCAGTAGGGATTATCGCGTGATGATCCGTAACATTCTTACCGTTAATAACTGCCTTCAGATCTTTCATCTCGGTAGTTACACATCCGGATACCTTCTCTGCCTTTGCTATAAGATCAGGCAGCGCTCCTTCCATATCTTCCGTAAGATACCGGCTGTCCGTCCTGGGATAGGATACCAGCTTTTTCTCATACAATGCCTGTGTATAATCAAGTGTCTGCTGTGCGGTATACCCAAGCTTTCTGTTAGCCTCCCTCTGCAGTGCGGTCAGATCAAAGAGTGCAGGAGCATTTTCCTTCTTCTCCTGCCTGTGCGCTTTTGTTATCTTTATGCTCCCCTCTTTAACGCAGGCCTCCAGCACATCCCCGGCTAGATCAGCATCCTTATACTTGATACTCGAAAGCTTTCCGTATTCAGTATCAAGTATCACGGTATAGATATCCTCAGGCTTAAACGCCCTTATCTGTGCTTCGCGTTCAACTACAAGTGCAAGCGTCGGTGTCATGACACGGCCCACGTTAAGTGTAAGATCATAAAGTGTAGAGAAGAATCTCGTAGCGTTAATGCCTACCATCCAGTCTGCCCTTTCACGACAGAGCGCTGCTTCATACAGCTTATCGTACTCACTGCCGTCCTTAAGGTTTTCAAAACCGTTAAGTATCGCTTCATCTTCCATCGAAGATATCCACAGCCTCTTCATAGGCTTTCTGCATCCAGCCTTTTCATATACAAGGCGGAAGATGAGCTCACCTTCACGTCCGGCATCACAGGCATTTATAACACAGTCCACATCCTTACGGCAGAGCAGCTCTTTCAATACTTTAAACTGCTTCTTTGTCTGATTACCCACCTTATACTTAAAAGTATCAGGCAGTATTGGAAGGTCTTCCCTCCTCCATGTTTCATATTTCCCGTCATATTCCTCAGGCTCTGCCAGATCTACAAGGTGCCCTACGCACCAGCTGACGAGGTACCCATTACCTTCCAGGTAACCATCCCGTCTGCCGGTGCATCCAAGCACTTTGGCGATCGACTGGGCCACAGAGGGCTTCTCAGCGATCACCAGCTTATACATTAAAAGTTCCCTCCTCCAGCTCTTTTATGATCCTCTCAGCATACTCGCAGCACTTTTCCTCTGCGTCACACCCGGAGCATCCCTCATCTTCACCATCATTCAGGTCATCATCAAAGTCGAGATCATCATCGTCAAGATCATCGAAATAGAGATCATCAAGATCAAATCCCTTTGTCCTGATGTATGATTCCAATACTCTTTTCGAAAGATCCAGCGCATCCTTCGCTTCCATAATATAACTCTCCGCCTCATCAGTGACATGTTTTGCAATGGCTATCTCTTCTTCCGCTTCACGGCACTTATCATTGCTCCTTTTGACGATCCCTGCTACTACACCTGCTATCAGGCTTAAACCTCCTGCTACTGCAAATACTGTTATCTTCTTCATCTTTCGTTCCTCCTTATTTGATTATTCCTTTTTTCTTTTTGATATTGGCATCATGAGCCTTGTTCTGTTCCTTTTTCTTTTCCTGCTTCTTTCCTTTGGCAAGCTTTTCTTTTATGGAAGTCTTCTTCTCTTCCTTTTTTTCATCAGCTTTATCCTCAGCTTTTTCGGCAGTTTTATCCTCCGCTTTCCCGGCAGCTTTTTCATCAGTATTCACTTCAGGTTTTTCTTCAGCTTTCACATCGGCACTTACTTCGGTTTTCTCCCCGGCAAACATATCCATCAGTACGTCAGCTGACTTTGACAGATCCTGCTCCTTCTGAAGATCGCTGAGTTCTACCGGAGGCTCCACCGTCATGAACCCTTCAGGCTGGTGAACCTCCGGCTGGTCAAAAGGGGCGCCTTCATCGGACACCTCCATGATCTGGCCGATGATGTCATCGAGCTCGTTTTCCTTATTCATCTCCTGCATCTTTTCATCGATCTTAGTGATCATCCATGATGCAGTGCTCCTGATAGTCTCCAGTGATGCCTTAAGCTCCGGCACCTCCTTATCTGCAGACCAGGTAGCCACATAAGGAAAAGAATACTCGGAAGTATCGATACCGTAATGCTGGCATACTACGTATGCTATGGATTCAGCTTCGGTCTCCTGCTGGTTCTTTGATTTGGTTTCACCTGATGCTTCACGCGCTTCCTTTGAGTGCAGCGCCTGGTGGGATGCTTCATGCACCAGGGTCTTAACGGTCTGGGCTTCGCTCATGCCTTCCTGCACCACTATGCGGTTCTCTTCCAGGTGGTAGTATCCCTTTGCCCCGGAATCTATCTGTTCAAATGATACCGGCACAGGGATCACTTCCTTCAAGGCATTTAACAGCGACTCATATCCTTCCACCGCTGCAGTGAGTTCATTTACTCCCACGGTGGGTACGGGATCACCTTCAGTCTGGCTCACATCAAAAGTACTCACCGGCTTAAAAGCATTTACCGTGATCTCTACTTTTTCTTTCACGGGTTCTCCGTCCTTATCGACTACCACCTTTCCGGATACATCCGTCTTCTCCTGCTCTTTCTGCATCTTATAAGGAGCAGGTGCAAAGATGCGGATGCCTTTCTCACCCTTGCGTACAAAGCGGTTCATATCCTTCCAGCCTGTATATGACTGGCACATGGTTGCCTCCGGCTTCTGCAGCATGATGAGTATCTGGTTGTTGATCGAATACCTGGGAAGCTTTGCACAGAAGTCCAGGTACTTCTTAAAGTTGCCTGAAGCAAAGATATCCTTTACGCCCTTTTCAAGCTTTGAGGTCATCTGCTCCATCTCTGCCTTGCGTTCCTCAGCCGCAGCCTTGGGATCAAAGTCTTTCTTGTTAAAATCTGTCATATCAGTTTCCCTCCCCTGAATCATTCTTTTTCTTTTCTGCTTCTTTTGCTTTCTTCTTCATCTCGTTAAGACGCTCCAATACTGAACGCGTCTCAATGGCAGGCAGGACTATGCCGCCCTGCTCTGCCTTCATTCCGTTTACGTATCCCATGTATCTTGATATCGTAGCCATGATCATTCCTCCTCTTCACTGGTATCGTTATCTGCTGCATCACTGCCGCTTCCCGGATCCATGTCATCATCCGGTTCCTTCGGCAGGCTCTCCAGGTAGTCTTCTTCACTCTCGTCATAATCCGCATCAGGATCTATATATTCCTGTCTGGGCTTCTGTTTCTTTTTCTTAGTGTAGAAGTAATACCCGGCTCCTGCGCCGATGCCGAGCAGCAGCAGTATGACTATCGCTCCGCCGCTCTTCTTTTCAGGCTCTGCTTCTTCCTTTGGAGCTTCCGTAGGTGTGGGCTCCTCTTTAACCTCCTTTTCCTTTTTTACAGATTTGCCTGCAGCGGATGCTTTTACTGCGATATATTCATTTACTTCATCTTCATCCATGAGGGACAAAAGATCCGATTCATCCACCTTGTTAAGGAAATGCACCGTTTCATCCCCGTTATCATCACGGTCGATGATGATATAAAAGACGTTGCCGTTCTTAGTGCTCACCGTTATGAACTGCTTACCGCTCTTAGAAGGTGCTCCGTAATCATCTATGAGCGTCATGTTGCCGGAAAGCGTGAGCGGTCCGTACTCAGGTTCCCTGGTGTTCTGCTTGGGAGCCTCTGTTGGCGTTACCGTCTCATCCGGTACTGCCGTGGTGATCTTCCCTTCCTTTGGATCCTCACTCTCTTCAGCCCAGCAGAGCTTATAATCCAGCCTGCACAGCGGGCAGTCGCAGTTAACATCGTTCTTTGTGCACTTATGGGTGCAGGTGCAGTCATACCCTCCGGCCTGTGCCTTGATGGGCATCAGTGCAAACAAAAAAGCTGCAACGATTGCTGCAGCTCCTATGAGTAATACTCCTTTATTCAGTTTAGTCTTCTTCATCTGTTTCATCCTCACTTTCATCATAGTTTTCCAAATCCGGATCATCACCGGCCAGCTCTTCCTGTATCGCAGTGCTTATCTCCGGATCACCTACCGCATTGGGAGATGCTTCACTCTTTCCGCCGGTGATCAGCTTAAGGAGCTCGTGAAGCTTTTCAGGTGTTAAGTTAAATGATCCCACCTGCTCAAGTATCGTTTCATCCTCCGCCTGCTTAAGCTTAAGATCCGCAGCCTTCCTTCTTTCGACGACATATGCTTCCCGCTTATGCCAGCGTTCTGACTCGGCGCGGAGTTTATTTAATTTTTCAAACATGATCAGTCCCTCCTTAATCAAAGACATCCTCTTTGTTTCCTTTGGTTTCCAGTAATATCCTGTATCGCAGCAGCTGGTCCTCTGTAAGCCCCAGGGCTTCTACCGCAGCATCGATACCGCCGTTAGTCAGCGTCACCTTTAAGATGTAATACTCGTATTCCACTTCAACCTCATAGGTCTCATACTCGTAATACACCGCTCCGGTACCGTCGACCTTTTTTACCCAGCGGCCTCTTGTCTCGGTCCTCGTCCTTATCTCCACTATGGTCTCATAAGTAAGCTCATACTGAAGCGAAAGAATGGTCTTTAGCATCTCCTGTACTTCGCTTTCCGTATAATCCTCATAAAGGACGGTTAAGAGCGCCGCCAGTTCAAAAGGATCATGGCCGATCTCCGCAAGCTCATACTGATACTCATCATATCCGGGATAGTTGGATTCCACGTTATCGATCTCATCCTGGATGCCGTCTTCAAGGGTTTTATAATCACCTTCCACCGCTCTTATATCTTCATCCTCAGCTGTATAGGAAGTAGTTATCACCACATCGTTCCCTCCTGCCCCGATCATCCCGCAGGAGCTTAAAGTTCCTGTAGATACGAGTACCACCAGCAGTATTGCTATCAGGATAAGTATCAGTACCGGATGTTCTTCAACAAACTCCTTTACAGCTTCGGCTATACGTCCTACCAGGTCCTCTGCTTCATCAGTCAGCTTCTTTGTGATACCGCCTGCAGCATTGGCGCTTTCCTTTGCGCTCTTTTTTGCTGCGTATGCTTCGATCTCCTTTTTCATCCTGCTGTGCTGCAGTTCCCTGGATCTTTTGTTTGAGTTGCCAGCTGCCTTTATCTGCTGGGCTTCCTTTATCTCCCTTGCCTGTTTCTTATCATGGAGTTTGTCGGAGTATCCTTTACCTTTTTCATCTGAAGATAACTTTTCACCATGAAGCTTTGCCGCATAGACATCTGATGTGTCTGCATCAGGAACATCTTCAGGTTTATCCCTTCCGTATCTGCTCTTCTTTATCCTGTGCAGGCCTTCTTCTGCCATGCGGCTTTCAGCTTTCACCGCATCAATGCCTGCATTATCATCTTCATTGGCTTTATCCACCTGATGATCAAGCTGCGTGGATACGATCACCTCAGCGTTATGCTTTTTTGCTGCCTGTTTCATGATGCGCTTCTTATCCCCGGTCTCTACAGATACTGCGGTGTTCACTGCCCTGCCGGTACGGAACTTTTCTCCCATGGCTTTCTTCTGCGTTGCTTCGTTCCTAAGTTTGTTTCCATGTTTAAGTTCCTTTACCGGCTCACTGTTTTCCTCTTCGGACCTGCCCTTATCTCTAGTATATAAGCCTTCATCCATCTGTCTCTTCCTTCTCCTTTTCCTCATTCTTCGCTGCTGTTATCTCAGACAGCTTCGTGGTCATGATACGGTACAGTTCGATATCCGTAGGGAACCTGTCAACAAAAGGCAGTATCACGTTGCCGTAAAAGATAAGGCCTTCACCTGCACCGCTATGAGTCACATAGGATAACTGGTGGGGGCTGATGTTTAACTGCTTTGCCAGTATCTGTCTGTCACCCACTGCCTGGTTTAACATGTAGATGAAGTCAGAGTTCTCAAAGATGTTCTCCACTTCCTTCGATGCCAGCAGATCCTTAACGTTCTGGGTTATGCCTGTAGGTATACCGCCCCATTTCCTGAAACGCTTCCAGATCTCCACGGTATATGCTGCTGTCTGGTCCTCACGAAGGAGCAGGTGCATCTCATCCATGTAGTAGCGTGTGCTCCTTCCCTGGCTGCGGTTCTCCGTTACCCTTCCCCACACCTGGTCCTGCACTACCAGCATGCCTATCTTCTTAAGCTGCTTGCCAAGGTCTTTTATGTCATAGCAGACAAGCCTGTTCGTGATATCCACGTTGGTCCTGTGGTTGAACACGTTAAGGGAACCTTTTACATAGATCTCAAGTGCGGTAGCCACATGCTTAGCCTCCGCTTCATCCTGGGTGAGCAGTGCCTTATAAAGATCTTCGAGCAGCGGCATCTTTTCAGGTGCCGGATCCTCAAAGTACTTCTGGTATATCTTATGTATGCAGCGGTCGATGACTGTCTTTTCCACAGGCTTAAGGCCTTCCTTTCCGCCTACGATGAGCTCGCAGAGCGATAAGATAAAATCCGCCTTCAGTGCTATGGGGTTATCATCATCAGAGTAGTTCATGTTTATATCCATAGGGTTGATATACTGTGTGCTGGTAGGGCTTATCTTTATCACCTGTCCTCCGAAGCGTTCCACCAACGGTGAATACTCAGACTCGGGATCCGATATGATCACGTCATCATCGGTGACAAGGAAAGCGTTGGCTATCTCCCTCTTTGCCGCAAAAGACTTTCCTGAACCGGGAGTACCCAGTATCAGGCCGTTAGGGTTCTTAAGGAGCTTGCGGTCCACCATGATCAGGTTGTTTGATAATGCGTTTAATCCATAGTAGAGACTCTCGTCACCTGACTGGAACAGTTCCTGTGTGGTAAAGGGTACAAAGATCGCCGTTGAGCTGGTAGTCATGCCCCTGTGTATCTCGATCAGATTCTGCGCCAAAGGAAGTGAGCTCATAAGCCCCTGCTCCTGCTGGAAATCCAGACGGACAAGGTTACAGTTATGTTTCTGCGCGATGGACTTTGCCTGGAACACGTTGTTCTCAAGCTCCTGCTCTGTACGGCCGGTGTTCATCACTAAAAACGTTAACAGGAACATCCTCTCGTTCTGGCTCTGCAGTTCCTTAAGGAGCGACTTAGCGTCACGTCCGAATGTGGCAAGGTCTGAAGGTATGATATCCATGTCATAACCTGCCCTTACCGCTTTCTTCTGTTCCTCTATCTTGCTGCGGTCCAGTTCTGTTATGGTATGCTTTACGGTCTTTATCGCTTCGTTCTGGTCCACCGACTGAAGGTGCATGGTGACTATCTGGCTGGATTCCATGTTCAAGAAATCTGCGAGCATCCTGTCACTTATATCCGATGCATCGATGGATAAGAAGCTCATGGCTCCATACATGCTGCCGATCTTAAACTTCTTTCCGGTAGGAAAAGAAAAGCTGCTGGGAGCTATGAAGTCCTTTACATTAAGCCCGGAGTCTTTTACATACTTCCAGTCAAAGGAAAACTTCTCCTTATCACCCATATGGAACTGCTGGTGCATGAGCGCTAACCTCTCTTTTCCGTTTAACACCCTCGCCTGCACTCCAAGACGCTTAAAGTTATTGATGATATCCGTTTCGATATGGATGATCCTGGGCTTTGCCGCCTTCATGGAATCCGCATGGATACCGAAGGTCAGAAACTTGCTCTTCGTAAGCCCGTTATTGCCGGCTTCCATCTGATGGAAGAGCATGGTGCTGTATTCATCCCTTACGCTATTAAAGCCATCGTTACGGTGCGGTATGGCGATCCCCGTCCTGAAATCCTCCATATCCGTCGCCATGTTCATGAAGGACAGTTCAAAGTGCACTGAGCTGTCAAAGAAGTTAAGGAACGCGCACCATTCCTCGAATATCTCCGTCTTATCCTCCTGCAGCGCCAGCTGGTAATTGATATCCTGGAACTGTATCGTCTTTGTGTAATAGTCATTTCCCACACGGCATATGCCGTCCTGGAACATCCTGTCAAAAGGTATGCTCTGCTGGGCTGTGCGCGGTATGCCGTCATCATTCCTTGCTTTTTCGATGATCTCCTGCACCGTCTTCTTCTCTTCCGGTGTCAGGTTAGCAGGGATGTAATAATCCGTTTTTCTTTTTTTCCTGAAAATACTTATCAAAATCGACTTCCTCCTTTCTTCCCTTATTTCTCTCCGGCTCCGTTGCCAGGTTATACATGATGATCTCCATGATCTCATCATTGGCCTGTGCGTATCTGTGGAGTGCGGCATAGTAGTTGTCCGTCTTATACGGCCTCTCCTTTGGCCTTACGAATGTCGCTTCGATAAAATGTCCCAGTATCACTTCCAGATGCTGTCCGTTCTTTTCATAAAGCGCCAGGAAGAACAATGGCATCATGATCACCATCATCCCTATGGCTGCCGTACTCGTTGCCGATACGGACTTTATCAGAAAGAACGACGGCACCCCGAGGAGCGCCGCCACAGAAAAACAGATCAGCTGTCTTTTTGTTAAGTTGAACATCACCTTACTCTTTACCTTCGTAAGGTCACGGGGCACCGATATATATGATGCTGCCATAACTGTTTTTTCCTTTCTTTTTCTTTAATGTGCATGCAGTACTGCCTTTGCCACCGATCCTGTCTTAAAAAGCGTGAACACAAGCAGTATCGTAAAGTGTGTCACGTTCCACATCGATCCCACGATATCCGGCGACAATGCGATTGTCTTTATCAGTACCGCATAAATGCCTACGCATATCATGATGAGAAAACCCTGGAATCCCAATGCAAAGAGCGACCTTAGATAATTCTGGCCTATCATGCTCTGCTCCCTGTTGCCGAATGTTGCAAAAGGTATCGGCGCCAGACTCACCATCAGGTATATCTCCACCATCCTTCCGTATATGATGACAAAGATCGCTGCGGATAAGATATATATCAGAAAACTCACCACAAAGGTCTGCATGTATATCGATAAGAGCGTTCCAATATCCATCGCCTCAAGGTGTTCCTCAAGATCCTCAAGGTCTGAAGCATCTATCGCTGTTGAGTCCATGATCAGGCCTCCCGATTCATTCACCACGTGCTGGGCGACATCGAACACTGCCATCGTTATGTTCATCGTATTGCTTATGAGTGTTACAGCTATAAAGGTCTTTAAGACCCATTTAAAAAAGATCCAGGTCTCAAAGTTAGCCAGGTTGTTATGGCTGATCACCAGCTGTATCAGTTCATAGCATGCGATGAACGTAAGTATTATCCCGGCGATGGGCATTATCACGTTCTCTGAAAGGCCCCGCACCATGTTGAACACTCCCGGTACAAAATCCTGCGGGTTCTCTCCTACCTTTGCTGCTATCTGTCCTACCTGGAAGTTCACTGCATCAAAGGTATTTGATAAGCTCTCCATGATCGCTGCGATAAGCTGCTCTTTCAGCCATTCGGATATCGCCTCTATCACTGTTTCCACTTGTTAACCACCTCCTTCCCGGAGCCGGGAAGATCCCGGCCCCTGAATGATGCCGCACGCGTATCAGAAAAGATTTGCAAGCAGGGGAACAAGCACGGTACCGATGAGGGCCATTCCGCCTCCGGCCATTATCTGCTTCATTCCCTGGCTCTTAGCGCCGGGGTTATCATTGCCATAACCTTCCATGAGGTTTACGGCTCCCCATATGCCAAGACCTGCACCAAGTGCGACTACAAGTGTCTGAAGTACCTCTACTGCGCTAAATCCATAATTGTTGAAACCAAAATCGCAGATTTATTGTTCGTAGTGTTTATACAAAACCCGGATATAAAAGAGCTTTGTTCTTTATGAAAACCTTAGCTCTTTTAACTGCGATCCTGGTTATCCTCCTTCTTAATGTTTAAGTCTCTATCCGGGTCTCGCAGCTTTATCAGAGTTACAAGTTTCATAATCTTTCAGCTCATGCTATAATCTGCATGAGCCTCAGGGCTTGCCTGCATCCGGTGCTCATAGTTTGCCGACCATCTGCACCGGGTGCTCTTTAGACATAAGCTCTTATGAATTCCATATGCGGTTTTTATATCCTGATATGATCAGGTGCTCTTATCCTGTTCATGTTCCCTCCTTTCCCATCTCTATCACTTCATATTGATCATCCGGCTTAAGTTTAAGCTTATGATCCAGGTACTTACCCACATCGAACCAGTTCCTCTTATCGGCATCTGCCGTAAGATGGTAATTCGGATGCTGCGTCAGATCATACTTATCTGATAAAAACGGCCTTACGCCGCGGACCTGCACTATGCACTTACCGCCATCCATGACGGCAAGTTCATCGATGCTCATAAGATCATGTCCCAGGCGCTGGTAGTTAAGATTATAGCTCTGGCTTGTCCCCCTGGTCTCTCCCGTATTGTACATATCTATCGTCTCTTTACCAAGAGTGGCGTTGAGATCCTTAAGGGTAGTCTGCTCAGAGCCGCCAAGAAATATCTGACTGTCACAGTTTCCTATGATCGTATCAGCGTTATCCTTGTACAGCGCCTTTAACTGTGACTTCGCCTGCAGTACAAGCGCTGCAGATATCTCACGGCTTCGTATCGTTGCCATCAGCTTTTCCAGGTTAGGTATCTGCCCGATATTTGCCGCCTCATCTATAAGACAGCGCACATGCACCGGAAGTCTGCCACCATAAAAATCATCCGCTTTTTCACACAATAGGTTGAACAGCTGCGTATACACCATACTTATCAGGAAGTTAAAGGTTGCATCTGTATCCGACATTATCAGGAACAATGCCGTTTTCTTATCGCCAAGTGTATCAAGCTCCAGCTCGTCGTATGCCGTGATCTCTCTGAGCTCTTTTATATCAAACGGAGCCAGTCTTGCACCGCAGCTAACAAGTATGCTTTTACTGGTCTTGCCCGCCGCTAGCTTAAATTTGACATACTGGCGCACAGCGAAATGATCGGGATCCTTTTCAGCCAGCTCATCAAACATAAGATCAACGGCATTTTTGAACTCCTCGTCATCTTCCCTCACTTCCATCGCATTGATCATCTCAAGCAATGTAGAAAAGTTCTGCTCTTCCACCGGTGCTTCATAATGGATATATCCGATCAGGGCAGAATACAGCAGCCTCTCTGCTTTCTCCCAGAACTCGTCCCCGCTCTTTCCATCACCTTTCGTATTTGCAATCAGTGTGGTGACAAGTTTCAGGATATCCTTTTCATCATGTACATATGCGAACGGGTTGTAGTGCATGCTCTTCTTAAAATTGATCGTATTAAAGATCTTCAGTCTGTAATCATTCTTTAAAAGTGCTGCCGCAGTCTCATTCACAAGTGTACCTTTCGGATCAGTAACAACGATGCTGGTCGCCATCTGCAGGATGTTCGGTTTTATAAAAAAACGCGTCTTACCTGATCCGCTTCCTCCGACTACCAGCACGTTCTTGTTCCTGGCATACTTAGGATTGTCCGGCCTGCTGTTCATCGTGATACGTTCTGTCTGTGACAATATCACATTATTCTTAAAGACAGGATCGATGAACGGTTCTATATCAGCATGCGTTCCCCATCTTGCTGATCCGTACTCCATGTTATGGCGGAACTTCTTTGCGTTCTTGCTCTTGATATATACCGCAAGCCTCAATACAGCTCCTATCAGGCCCCCTATAAAAAGATCCGCAGGATGAAAGCTGGGCAGGGGATCCGCAAACGCCGCGCCAAAACATCCGTCCAGGATAACATGCTGCACCTTTTCAGAAACGTTGCTGCCTGCAGCTATACGGAATGCCTCCCCGATATTGGTTGCTACAAGTCCCACGATAACATAAGGGATGTTAAGTATAAGGAGCTTCTTAAGTTTCTTCCTTTTCATCTCTCACGCTCCTTTTTCTTCTCCTTATCCCTGTGGATAAAGGATGCAGCTTTGATCTTGAACTCCTTAAGCTTCATAAGAACGCTGGGCTTCTCCATTGAGTTTTCGTTTTTCTTCAGTTTAGCCGCTTTTTCTTTCATGACCATGCTTATCGCATCCGCATCCTTTGCCTTAAAGAAAACAACGTACTTAGGCGGATCTTCCGACTTATCCTTTACTATGGCATAATCCACTCCATACTTCTTCGCAGCCTGGTTGAACTCACGTATACCTTCATCACCGATATCCATCTTTGATACGCCTTCGCCTTTTCCTATAAGCTGCTTGACCGTCTGCATTCCTTTTACGGTCTTTTCACCGGAGAGTTCTTTTATGCTGAGCTTTCTTTTGATATGATCCTCGTAAGCCTTAAGCGCCCGCCATAATACTTTTGCAGTAACTACCGTGGTCTTTACAGCGAAATGCACTGTCTTATTTTCAACCTCTTCCTGCATGCGATCATCTCCTTTCCCTGTCTATCTACACTACTCACCGCATTCCAGTACTCCCTCCAGTGTCGTGGGGATCACCTTTGAATGCTTTGCCAGTGAGATATCCGCCTTTACGTCATCGTTGATCTTCTTACCGCATACTACGAGGAACCTGGCACGTCTTAAAAGATCTTCTGACATCTCCCGGCGTTTCTTCTCAGCATCCGGATCGTCATCTGCTATGACTCCGCTGAATGCCAGTACAGGGCACAGCGGCAGATAACCGGCTTTTACCAGCTCACAGCAGTACTTCCTTGCCTGGTCCTCCGCATCTACTCTGTTCTTACTCCATGCTGCTGTTACATATGCTCTGGGTATAGTTCTGCTCATCTATTTTTCCTCCTCAACTTATAATTCATAGGCAGAGAATGCCTGCCCGTCACACATAACTGTTACAAGCCTGCTTTCAAATTCCTTCGCAGCCTTACTAAATTCATAAGAAGAGAGTGGTTTAAGCATTTTGTCTTCATCTCTTTTCACTATAAGCACTGTTCCTATAAAGAAATCACCATCTTCGGAATCTATGACTTTATCTACGTTATACAGCATAACAAACGGTGTGTTTCCAATCCTTTCGATCCCTGCTACATCAACCATATTTCCCATTAACTCCAACATATCAGTACCTACAACGCTCCTGCAACCGCCTGTAGTAGATATGATAAGTCCGCCACGTCCCTTTCTTATGAAACTTTTTTCACTGACCACTGCTCCGTCATTTACCGGATCCAGCTTAATATCCAATTTCATCATCTTTATTTTCCTCCTTAAAATTTTCCATTTGCTGTGTCAAAATTTACTTTTGACTGATAGAAGCTGTGCATTGTAAGCGGTGCATTATATATGGCTGCCAGCAGATACTGCTTGATGTTACGAACCTTAGCATTATCATTCTTCATGCAGTCCAATACATATGCTATGTGCATATACTCCAGCTTCAAAAATTTTGATTTTACTACTTCAACCGGTTTATCATCACCGGCAATACGGATGGTCTTTCTCTTTGAACACACCACATCCAGGATCAGCTCCATAATCTCATCCAGTATCTCCCTGTCATAAGGAAACTCATCATAAAGAATATCCATGCGCAGCTGTTCATAAAGGAAATCACTGTATGCAGCTCTTTCATCCGCATCCTTATCCGATCCGTTTTTTAAGTTATCCACAATCTCTCCTGATAGGATAGGATAAGTCTTACTATCCTCAGTATTTATATACTCATTATTATTAGTTCCCTGTTTGGGGGACTCCTGAGTCACCTTTTCAGGGAGTCCGGTATCCCCATTTGGGTTACTCCGGAGTCCCTCTTTTGGGGAATGCGAACATTTCTTCAAGAAGATCTGCGCCGGCTTACATAAGCCCTGTTTCCTGCGTTCGATAAGCCCAAAATCCTCCAGTTCACGGAGAAGCCTGCATGCTTTGTTCTTCCCTCTCCGCAGCGCTTTCATGATGCTCTCCATAGAATAATAAACATATACATGTCCTTCTTCATCGACCCAGCCATGCTCTCGGGATAATCCTATCCGATCAAGCAGCAGG
The DNA here is from genome assembly GCA_902779395.1 of uncultured Lachnospiraceae bacterium. Lineage (GTDB taxonomy): Bacteria > Bacillota > Clostridia > Lachnospirales > Lachnospiraceae > NK4A136. Next base: position 75,380 of record CACZBK010000009.1, read on the forward strand.
CCATACAGCACCTTTGCATCCGTAGAAAGAGTCTCAAACCTTTCATCAGTGATCAGGCTCTTGGGGATGCGATAAAATATATAGCTCTCCGATTCTTCCACATAATAGTAGTCAAATCCCATATATCCTATCCTTCCGCAGCCATCTGGGCTTTCGCCGCCCTGCGTTCTTCCATGATCTTCTTGTAACAGGGAAAACAGTAACTCCGGTTATGACCGTAGGGACATTCATCCCTGCAGTTCTTCGGATGAGCAGCCGGAGGCTTCCTCCCGATCATCGAATCCTTTATCTTACCGACAACACCTATTGAATCTACTACGTTATATTTTTTGTTCATCTCTTTTCCTTTCCCGGCATCAAAAAAGCGCCCGATGAGGTTTCCCCTCAAACGGACGCTTTCAGCCGCTTAACTATTATTATTTTATTTATCAGATTTCTTCGCCGCCCTTGGTCTTTACACCCTTATCTGGCTTTTCTTTTCTGGGAGTCTTTGCTGCTTCTTCTTTCTTAGTATTCAGGTCTCCGATAACGGAGGCTTTATCATCCTTCTCTTCAGAATGTTCAGCTTCCCTCTCAGCCATACGTGCAGCGAACTTCTCACCAAGCTCAAAGATCTTTTCTTTTGAATCATAGTGATATACGCTGTCGGTAAGCTTATCGGAAGGTGCCACCTCATTGGCATTTACTTCCTTTACCATCGATTCCAGGTCCTTAAGCTTGACCACTCCGTCATCAGGGACTATGAGTACGAAGGCAGGATATAGAAATCACCGCCGGCTCTCTCTGCTGCTTTCTCCATGAAGTCCTGATAAGCAAGTACTCCGGCACCGTGTACCTTATCCGGTACTGTCGCCACATACATCTGCTCATCTTCAGGAGCTACAGGAAAGATCCCCATCATCTCTGCCCTTTCGAAGCCCATCATCTCCGCCATCACTTCACTCATGCCTTTGATCTGGAGCGGCTTTATCTGAGGCGCATTCTCCATCGCATCAGCATGGAGCTGTTCAGGAGTGACACCCATGGTCTCAAGTATCTGGTTGGTCACCAGGATGGATGCATGCGAATCATCCTCAGGGTCAAGTATAAAACGGTAAACAACCGCCATATCCTCGATGTTCTGATGAGGAACGTTATCAAGCACTTCCTTATTTGCTTCCGCAGAAACGACCTCCATAGCAAGCTTTTCCTTCATCTGATTGTAATCAGTGATCGATGCCACATCAAATTCAGGACTTTTCTCGATGCCGTTCTTTGCTACATCTACAGCCTTATCAACAACCGCATCATAAGCTGCGCCATCTTCAACCGCCTGGAAGAACTTATCAACCGGAAGGTTCACTCCGATGTTTGCTCCCTCAGGGGTTATCGTCACCGCATCATAACTGTCGTTGACCTTTTTGATCTCATGCATTGAAACGTTTACATCCAGGCCTTTATCCGAAAGCCTGTCTTTCACATCCTGCATAAACTGCTCTTTGAAATTTTCATAATCCATTTGTAATTTTTCCTTTCTTTTGTTTATCTCACGGATCGTCATCCGGTTTTACGGTTACCGGGCAAAAGAAAAGCGCCTGACTGATGACTTATCACTGTCACCAGCTGGCGCTACATCTTACCCTGTATTCTTTTGCAAAAGAAAAATGGACTTAAGTTTCAGGTAAGCGTTTTGCTTTTCCGTTCGCTTTGTCCATTGTAATAATAACACAGCTAAAAAGGCCTTTCAAGAGACAAAAGGTGGACAAAAAGGGGACAATTGGTGGACAAAAAGGGGACAGTGCCACAGTCTGTATAACAGATTTTAGGCCATATACAAAAAAAGAGCCAGACATAGCATATGCTATTATCCGGCTCTTTTTCGTAAACTGATCATCTTATAACTGTATCACCCTGAAATCTCTATATCCTTCTTAAACCATCACGTAGATCCTCTATCAAACCTGATAAAATTACTTCCACAAACATAAAGGCTACTATGCATAGAAACAGCATCGCTAATATGACTAACTGCCTCCATAATCCGTTTGCTATAACATGAACAGCACATAAGATCAGAAACCAAACCGCTATCCCTATGACAACGCTCTCCAATTTCATAACAGTTTTAAGGAGCAGATCCGCAATACAGAGCATCACCCTTACCGGGAACACTGCTATTCTGAGTATTATCTTCATCCTTTATTCCTCCACGATAACGCTTTCCTGACAGTTTTCTTCTTTCCATTTTTTAAGAAGCTCTATTATTATCCGTTCCCTTTTTGCTGCCGAATACTCTTCCGGAAAAATACTGTTCAATTTTCTACCTGTAAGATCCAGCTTCTTTGAAACCGGTTTATTAACTGCTGCCTGCTTCATTATTGTCATAGCAGTATACGGTGTCAGATTCTCAGGATTCGATAACTTCTTAAGTGCATCTATCTGTGTTGGTTCAATTCTTCCGTTTTTCTTTATATACTCCAAAAGGTATTCCTGTACCTCTTTTGCAAAACGTGATATCTCAACCCCGTTCACAAGCGACAGTTCTTTTCTGTCCACCATATCCAGAAGCTCTGGAACCAAAGCAGTAAGACATATATATCTGTGAACACTCCTGGCTGCAAGACCGCTCTCTTTTCCCACTATGGCAGCTGACTTTTTGTCTGCCCTGGATAAGTTGTCGCCATTATGGCGACATACACCCTGATGCCTTAATGCGTCCATCTTCATCTTAAGCGAAAAAGCTCTTTCGCTCGGAAGAATCTCTTCCCTGTGTAGATTAGAATCAACCATGATTATAGTTGCTTCATCATCAGTAAGATCAGAAATAACTATCCCCGGAATAGTCTTTAAACCAATCTTTTCTGCCGCATGAAGACGCCGGTGTCCAGAGATCATTTCAAACGTTCCATTTACAGCCTGGCGTACCAGTACCGGTGATAATATTCCCTGCTTTGAGATACTCTCGATAAGTTCCTTCATACTGTCATCATCAAGTACTTTGAAAGGATGCTTTTTAAAAGGATGAATCCTTTCTATATCAATCTCAACCGGAGTGCTGCACACAAACTTTTCTCTTAAGTCTTCTACATTCACGACTTCCCACATAATTTTCCTCCTATCCTCGGAACGCGTCTCTGTTCTCTTAAATATGCGTCAAAACGATTCCGGTTTATACGTGCCATCTTTCCTATCTTATAAAACGCCCCTGCATCTTTAGCCATCCTTATCAGAGGTCTCTCGCTGAAACCGTAATACTCTATCCCCATGCTTACCGTGATATACTCATGCTGCAGAAAAACCAGATCTCTTTCATCCAGCTCCCCTGAATATTTCCATGCCTGTCCAGCCATATGATCACCTCCATTTTCAGATTTTTATATCCGTTCTTGCCGGCATCCTGAACTGTTCAAGAAATTCATCAAGTATCTCTCTATTAATCAGGACATTCACATCATTGAACCGATATACAGCTCCTGCAGCTTCTGCGAGATCACGGAGCTTTCTATGTGATATACTGTATATCACCTCCGCCTGTTCATATGTAAGAAACTTTCTCCGGAACATCCTGGCATCTTCCTTTATAGCCGTCCTTCTCTCGATATCATAATACTGTTCACTCATAATATTTTTCTCCTTTTCATTTTTGAATTTGTACGAAACGCCTTGTAATGCAAAAAAGCCACTTTCTCGAAATTTCTTTCAAGAAAGTGGCCTTATCTGGGTCCAGATTTACTATGCCGTTTTTTTGCCTAACAACTTAACATCCTTCGTCATTAATCGACATCGTATACGAAATTGTTGTCAATTTGTTGTCAAATCGTATATCTACCGCTTGAAACCCGCATAAACATTGACTTTTTTAGGTCAAACTTTTAAGTGTCGGGAAGAGCAGCACGTCCCTTATCGCAGGGCTGTTCGTGAGCAGCATTACCAGACGGTCTATGCCATAGCCGATTCCCCCGGTGGGCGGCATGCCTATTTCAAGCGCATTTAAGAAGTCCTCATCGGTGTGCTCTGCTTCGTCGTCGCCTGCTGCCGCATTGGCATCCTGCGCTGCAAAACGCTCTCTCTGGTCGATGGGATCGTTAAGCTCGGAATAAGCGTTGCACATCTCCCAGCCGTTGATGAAGAGCTCAAAACGCTCCACATGACCTTCATAGCCGGGCTTCTTCTTGGTGAGCGGTGATACCTCGATGGGATGATCCATTACGAAGGTAGGCTGCACCATGTGTTCCTCGCAGAACTCTTCAAAGAAGAGATTGAGGATATCGCCCTTTTTGTGACGCTCCTCGTACTCCACGCCCTTTTCCTTTGCGATCTTTTTAGCTGCCGCGTCGTCAGACACCTGCGCGGGATCGTCAAAGTCTATTCCTGTATACTGCTTAACGGCGTCGGCCATGCGCAGTCTCGCAAAAGGCTTGCCGAAATCAAGCTCTATATCGCCATACTTAAACCTGGTGGTACCCAGCACGCTCTGAGCCAGATGACGGAACATCTCCTCTGTCAGGTCCATCATGCCGTTGTAATCGGTATACGCCTGATACAGCTCCATCAGCGTAAACTCGGGATTATGTCTGGTATCCACGCCTTCGTTACGGAACACGCGGCCTATCTCGAACACTCTCTCAAGACCGCCTACGATAAGTCTCTTAAGATAAAGCTCAAGTGATATACGCAGCTTAAGATCCTCATCCAGTGCATTGAAGTGTGTCATGAAAGGCCTGGCTGCCGCTCCGCCGGCATTTGCCACCAGCATGGGTGTCTCAACCTCCATGAAATCCTTCTCAGCCAGGAAGTTACGGATCTCTCGGATAATCTTTGAACGCTTGATGAACACATCACGCGAATCCAGGTTCATTACCAGATCCACATAGCGCTGACGGTAACGAGTATCCGTATCGGTCAGTCCGTGGAACTTCTCCGGAAGTACCTGCAATGACTTGCACAGCAGCGTCATTTCGGTAGCGTGTATGGAGATCTCTCCTGTCATGGTGCGGAAAACAAATCCCTTAACGCCGTAGATATCGCCTATATCAGATTTCTTAAAGCCTGCATACGCCTCATCACCCAATGCATCCTTTGATACATATACCTGCACGTCGCCCTGACGGTCGCGGATGTTTGCAAATGAAGCCTTGCCCATCACGCGCTTGAACATCATACGTCCGGCTATCGAAACCTTCGGCGCATTTTTATCCAGCACTTCGCGGCGCGCATTATATGCTTCCTTCTTTGCGCTGCGGTATGCTGCCACCACATCATCGGCCGCGCCTTCTGCGGGCTCAGGAGGCAGTTCGGGCTCTTTATAGTCCTTCAGTACCTCTTTCTCGTAAGCCTCGTAGAGGCTCTTGACCTCATCGGTATGATGGGTCTGATCATATTTAGTGATCACAAAAGGATCCTCTCCGGCCTGCTGCAGCTCGGAGAGCTTTTCCCTTCTTACTTTTCTTAACTGGTTAATGTCCTGTTCAACAGGAACCTTGTTCTGCTTTTCTTCAGCCATATCAGCCTCTCACCTCAATACCCAGCACTTCATATTCCATAAGTCCGGCAGGAGCTTCCACCTTAACTACCTCACCCTTCTTTGCTCCTATCAGCGCAAGTCCAAGAGGAGACTCGTTGGAGATTATATGCTTGAGCACGTTTGCTTCCGTGCCGCCCCTGATGGTATATTCAACCTCTTTGTTCTTCTTGATATCTCTAAGCTGAACAGTACAGCCGAATGATACCGCATCTATCTCGCCATCATGCTGCTCGACATCAACTATAACAACATTCTTCAGTATATTCTCCAGCTCTTCGATACGTGCTTCCACATCACGCTGCTCATCGCGGGCTGCATCATACTCTGCATTCTCGGAAAGGTCGCCCTGTTCCCTGGCTTCCTTGATCTTCTGTGAGATCTCCTTTCTGCGCACCGATTTTAAATGCTGCAGTTCATCCTCATACTTACGTAAGCCTTCTCTTGTCAGATAATTTTTCTTCTCTGCCATTTTGTGACGCCTCTTTTCTTTCTATATTAATATACAACAACAAGGGCTTCATCAGCCCAAAACATCAAGGTATTATACATTATTCTTCTCGTTTGTGTCAAGCTGTGCAAGCAGTCCCTCCAGGTCTTTAATGCTCTCCATCTCACAGGCTGCCTTGCGTAACCTGGCCGCATGCGGAAAGCCTGCAAGATACCAGGCCGTATGCTTTCGCATCTCACGTATGCCTATGTACTCGCCTTTAACCTGTAACTGCAGAGCCGCATGTTCACGTATCATCTCCATTACTTCGATGCGTGACGGCTTATCGGGAATCTTCCCGGTCTTTAAATACTCCTTTATATCCCTGAATATCCAGGGATTTCCCTGTGCCGCTCTTCCTATCATAAGCGCCCTGCATCCTGTCTCTTCCCTGCAGCGTTTCGCAGCTTCCACGCTGTCTATATCCCCGTTGGCTATTACGGGTATACTTACCGCTTCTCTCACCTGCCTTATGATATCCCAGTCAGCCTTACCGCTGTAGTACTGCTCCCTGGTCCTGCCATGTACCGCTATTGCCGCAGCTCCGGCATCCTCCAGTCGTTTTGCCATCTCCACTGCATTGACATGAGCATCATCAAAACCTTTTCGAATCTTTACCGTCACCGGTTTTTCTATTGCTGAAGATACCGCCTTTACTATCCTTGCTGCCAGCTCAGGATCCTTCATCAGTGCAGATCCCTCACCGTTATTGACCACCTTAGGGACCGGGCAGCCCATGTTGATATCCAGTATATCAAAAGGCCTCTCCTCTATGCTCTTTGCCACCTCCGCCATCAGCTCCGGCTCGGATCCGAAAAGCTGGAGTGATACGGGCCTTTCCGCCTCATCTATCGCCATAAGGGCCTCTGTATTCTTATTACGGTAATGAATGGCCTTTGCGCTCACCATCTCCATACACAAAAGATCTGCCCCCATCCTCTTGCACAGGATACGGAAGGGCAGATCGGTCACCCCGGCCATGGGGGCCAGGATAAGAGGATCGCTTATCTCAAGAACCCCTATCTTCATTTCTTATTTTTATCGTAAATGATACGAAGACCGTCGAGAGTAAGGGTGCGGTCGTAAACCTCGATCGCATCCGTCTCATCGGCTATTATGGATCCAAGACCACCTGTTGCAACGACCTTCATCTCACTTAAGCCGGCTTCTTCCTTCACCTTATTGACTATATATTCGGTCTGGCCTATCTGACCGTATACCAGCCCGGCCTGCATACTGGTGACTGTATTCTGTGCCAGTATGGAATCGGGTTTCTTTATTTCCACCTCCGGAAGCTTTGCCGTATCTTCCCACAATGCCTTAGCGCTGATCTTGATACCGGGTGCAGTGATGCCGGCAATGAATTCACCTTTTTCATTTACCAGATCGTACGTGGTGGCAGTACCGAAATCCAGCACCAGTACCGGTCCGCCGTACTTCTCATATGCTCCCACAGCATCCACGATACGGTCGGGACCTATCTCCTTGGGATTCTCCGTTACTATATGAATGCCGGTCTTAAGGCCGGGCCCAACTATCATGGGATGTATTTCCAGGAAACGCTCTATAGCCCCTGTTAGCGAGTGCATCACATTCGGCACGACCGAAGATATGATAACGCCTTCTACCTTCTTTGTCTCAACCTTATTGTATTTGAGCATCTCAAGTATTGCCGCACCGTATTCATCCGAAGTGCGCGGTGTACCCGTCATCAGGCGGAAACTGCCGGTGAGTTCCTTTTTATCATATAATCCGAAAGTAATATTTGTATTGCCTACATCGACTACTAGTAACATGGTTTGTTCTCCTTTTTTATGATCCTTCGGGCAGGATGACAATTGAGTGGCACTCGGGATGACAGGTGGGGTCACACTACAGCTTCCTTTAATACAAATGTGCGGTAGTAGAGACTGAGCTGCTCGAAGAGCTCGCGCTTTTTGGTGCGGATCTGTCCGATAAGAAGGCCTGCTGAGACCTCATCATAAAGATAGTCCTCTTCCGCTGCCTGCGTATCCATGGACACGCTGCCGTCTTCTTCAAAAACTATGGTAAAGATGCCCCCCACCTCTTCGGTGAAAAGGACACAGAGTATGTGCAGTTCATCCTGAATGGATGAGGGCAGGTTGCCATACTCATCCTTGTTAAAGTAGTACTTCTGCTCGTATGCGTTAGCGCCGCAGAGAACGCTTCTTTTCTCAGACATAACCGTATATCCCCCGTACACTCACTTCACCCGACGCAACCGTAACAGCCGTACCGTCTTCTTTATTTATGATAAGTTCTCCTTTATCATTAATGCCCTCTGCCACACCGGTGTACTCACCTTTGGGATCGAGCACCTTTACTTCCCGTCCTTTATTTACCAGATAGCTGTCATAGATATGTACAAAATCCGAAACATCCCCGCGTTCGCAAAAGATCCCGTAATAATATTCAAAATATTCCATTACCATTACAATTATCTGCGCACGGTCTATCATCTCGCCATGGCACAGGCGAAGAGATGTAGCTGTCTCCTCCACTTCCGGAGGAAAGCTGTTCTGGTTAACATTGATCCCCACGCCTATCACCACATGATGTATATAATCAGGCTCTGCACTCATCTCTGTCAGTATCCCGCAGACTTTCCTCTCCTGTACCAGCACATCATTCGGCCACTTGATCTTCACATCAAGATCGGGGTACAGACCGTGTATCACTTCAGCAACGCTTATCGCCATCAGAAGGGTGAGCATTGAAGCCTGATCCGGTGAGAAATCCGGGCGCAGCAAAAGGCTCATATATACCGCTTCTCCCGGCGGCGATACCCAGCTCCTGCCACGGCGGCCCTTACCTGCGGTCTGACAGTCTGCCACAACAAGAGATCCGTGATCCATGCCTTCTTCAGCCAGGTATTTAGCATCATCGTTGGTAGACTCGGTCTCTTTGTGGAAATATACTTTCTGGCCTGCCCACTTGGTAGTAAGGCGGCTCATTATCTCGCTGCCCGATAAGATATTCGGATACGAGAGTAATTTATAACCCTTATTTGTAACAGCCTCTATATCATATCCCTCTGCCTGAAGCTGCTTTATCACCTTCCATACGGCAGTACGTGATACGCCCAGCTTATCGCAGAGTTCCTGTCCGGAAACGTGATCCGTCCCGTTCCTTATCTCTTTTAATACTGCGGCCTTTATGCTCGTAGCCATTCTTATGCCCCCAGAGTAGCAGCCATAACAGCCTTTATTGTATGCATGCGGTTCTCAGCCTCCTGAAATACCTTCGACTGAGGACCTTCGAATACCTCATCCGTAACTTCCATATCGATGATCCCGAACTGCGCGCCCTTTTCCTTAGCGGTCTCGGTCTTCAGATCATGGAATGCAGGCAGGCAGTGCAGGAAGATAGCGCTGTCTTTAGCACAGCTCATAAGTTCCTTAGTCACCTTATAAGGTGAAAGCTCCCTGATCCTCTCTTCCCATACTTCATCCGGCTCTCCCATGGACACCCACACATCGGTATATATGACATCGGCATCCTTTGCCGCTTCCTTTGCATCCTCGGTAAGAGTAATGCTTCCTCCGCTCTCCTTTGCCCACGCCTCACAGGTTGCTACCAGCGCAGGATCGGGGAAATACTTCTTCGGTGCTGCAGCTGCAAAATGCATCCCCATCTTGCTGCACAATAGCATGAGGGAATTGCCGGTATTATAGCGGGCATCACCCATGTATGCCAGCTTGCGTCCCTTATGGTCGCCAAACACTTCACGGATGGTAAGCAGATCGGCCAGCATCTGGGTAGGATGATACTCATTGGTAAGCCCGTTCCATACAGGCACTTTTGAATAACGTGCCAGTTCTTCCACGATCTCCTGACCATAGCCACGGTATTCTATACCGTCAAACATTGAGGAAAGAACACGTGCGGTATCCGCAATGCTCTCCTTCTTGCCTATCTGTGAGCTTTTAGGATCCAGATAAGTGCAGCCCATGCCCAGATCGCGTGCAGCCACTTCAAAAGAGCAGCGCGTACGGGTACTGGTCTTTTCAAATATAAGTGCTACATTCCTGCCTCTCATAGAGTCTACCGGAACGTGTTCTTTTTTCTTTCTTTTAAGTTCAACAGCCAGATCGATAAGATAGCTTATCTCCTCTGCCGTAAAATCCTTTAATGTCAGAAAATCCCTGCCTTTAAGATCGACCATGATGTATACCTCCCTTTTTGGAAAAAACTGTTTCTATGATACACTATCCTGCCCGCATTTGTAAACACAAAAAAGCCCCGGTCAGCCGGCTGCGTCAGGCCTCAATGCACTGCAGGGATAACAAATGTCATTTCACATTTTTCAGATAGAAATACCCCCTTCGGGTTATATATGGCATGGCATCGGGAAAAAGCCTGGATATCAGCTGTGTACCGCGGTTATCATGAACTGCTATACGTACTATGGTATCTTCGGGATATCTCTCTACGGTGGCTTTCAGTGAACCTGCGACCATATCACGTATCCCGGCAGCTCCGGCATTACCGGGAGCCCTGAGCATAGCAGGGCTGAGAGAACCGTCTGCATTACGCCTTACCAGATAAAAGCCGGCAGGACGGTTTCCTTCAATAAGCGCCATGCTTGCATCAGGCTCATAATCATCTATATAAGGTGTAAGTTCATAATCGAAAAAAGCTTCATCCTTAACCAGCGATTCAAAGAAACGGTTAAACTCTCTGGGGCTTATCTGTTTAAGCGGCACAACATTTTTACTTACCGGCTTCTTTAAAAATGCCAGATCACGTATCTCCTTAAGAGTTATTTCAGTAATAAAATTCTCCGAAAGTGCAAAATGGAAGCCGTAATCCTCAAGAACATTACATAAAAGATTATATTCCTCATCAAACGGAACATCACAGCGAATGGCTTCAACATCTGTCTGCTCCAGTATCTTGATAAGTTCAGAAAAAAGATATGTTCCCACATAACTTCTTCTGGCTTCTTCCGCCACAAAAATATAACGCAACTCTGCCAAAGGATGGCTTTTCCCCTCATCATCCGCCTCGGCATCTGTTCTGAATATCAAAACCCCATCCGGCAATACATCCGCAGACTCTGTATAGCCTATACCAAAGCAGTCCGGGTCGTTCGCTACCATAAGGAGCTCTCTTTCAGGTACCAGTGCAGCAAAATTCTCTTTATTTTCTACAGTTACTTCAACAAGCATCCCCCGTTCTCCTCCTTATCATTCTATGAAAACTGATTATTCTTTATCCTGCTGAGTTCCGCTCTGAACTGTGAAAGTATGTCAGAAACCTTATCCATCCTTTCCTTTCCGCTTGGAGTATCCGGATTTTTTTTCAGCATATATATCTTACAGGAAACGATGGCATTAACATAAACAGCTTCCTTTTCTTCTTTACTAAGATCAGCGTTCACACGGGCGGCCTGTACTTCTCTTATACCGTCTTTCACAGCTTTCATCTCATCACTGTCTCTGCCAGCCCAGCTGTTATCCAGCAGACTTTCCATAACCCCGTTAACCCTGACTTTTTCCTCAGCATACTCAGTATCTGTTTCAGTCTCATCTACATACTCATTATCAATAAACCAGTTTTTAAGCATGGTATCAATAACATTCGCACGGGCAAGCTCGGATTTGTTACCTGCCCGCACCGTTCTGTGTATCTGCCTTGCCTGGGCATACGAACGCATCCTCACCAATATTCCGTTTTCATCCTGCATGAAAACACCTTTGGGAAGCTCCGCCAGACCGGATCCGCGATAAGCTTCGCCTGTCTTAGAATCAAAATACGCCATCTTGTGAACCTTTATTTCACCATTTGCATCCTTCTGCGAAGCATCCGCACTATCCATACGGACACTGTGCTTTTCATTGCCCAGAATGATACGTGCCTGTCCTCTTACCTCCTGAGGAGTGAACTGCAATACATTATGTTCGGTATACATGGAACAGATCGTAGTCGCATTCACCTGATCGGAAAACTCACGCAGATCTACCTTATCCCCTGTAAAATTATCCGCCCCGGGAACAGGATCGAGCAGGAGCATATTGATCTTTATCCTATCCTTAAATTGAGGATAAGAACCCTCGATCCATTGCATCAGATCTTTTATTCCCAGAGAAACAGCAACTCCTCCCCTGCTATGTCCCTGGATATTAATATTCAGCATTGGCGGCGGATTTGCCCCACTCCAGCCGGAATCGGTAAAAGCTTTTTTCAGATAATCTGCCCCCAGATGAAATACATAGTTCCTTATATCACTGACAGTAAAATCTCCCGCATCCAGACCATGAGGACCGGATAAATTATAGCGTTCAAGCTTTTTTCCGTCATCAAGTGTTCTTTCTTTTTTAAAGATACCTTTTTTAAAACGCCCTGCTATCTTATCACCAAAAACTTTACGAAACAGATCTGAATCAGGCGCCTTTCCCTTACCCTTAAAACCTTTATGCTGGCTTCTGAAATAGGTAAATCCCGATCCGGCACAATCTATCTTCAGAACACGTTCACCGTTTGCGGTAAGCTTGGTCCCCAGAGCATGATGAAGCGGCACCTTACGCTCTGCTTCAACTGTTTTTCCGGTTATAGCATCATACTTGTCAAAGACATCCTGGCTTCGATATGATTTGAACACATCGCGGATCGTATCCCGGATACTTTTCAGTCCGTATTTGCGCTCATGTTCCGTAAGCATGTTTTCCGGGGCATTAGGATCATATTCAGGCACAGTATAGCTTTCCTGTTTTCGCGTCTTTTCCCTTAGATCTGTATTTTTATCGCTATAATATTCCTCAGTTGATTTTTCTATCTCTTTTGTTAAGTCTTTGGACACATCATTAAACAGAAATGTTCTTTGTGCTTTAGTCTCTTGCCGGACCAGATCTTCCAATGACATAATCACACCTCCATGCTAAGCTTATAAAAGAAAATATTTTTTATTTAAATGATCACTTGCTTTTGCACTCATAAATCTGGAAATAACATCAGTCTCATCTGATACATCCGTAAATTTAGGATCCTCAGCCATTTTTTCCCGCAGGGTCTTCTTTACCCGCGCTATACGTGTATCCAATGCTCTAAGCTCATCATCTGTGAGAATATCGGAAAGCTGATGCGCAAGTACTGCGGGGTCCAGATCAAGGACACGCTGAACAAAATCCGGGGGAAGCGCCACCAGCTTATCTTTACCGATCATATCTGAATAATTATCTAGATTAAGATTACCAAAAGCCATATCGTTATCAATACCGGTAATCCCGGTAACAGTATAGACTCCGCCATTCTCAGTATACTGACCGAAGAAATTATCACTTTTCCTGTCACCTTGAAGGCAGATAGCATCAAACACCTGCAACATAGAAATCTGCAGAAGAGCCTTTGCGGTATATTCTACTCTTCCTTGTGTTTTCTTTGCCTTTTCATGGATATCCCCCATTTCCTTCCCCTGTGCCGCATCCATTGCAATTCCGGGTATAAGTTCTCCCCCCTTTTCAAGCACTGCCAGATCAGACTTTACGACAAGTTCTGAAATTCCCAATACCTCTGCCGCTCGTGAAGTGGCTACATTTCGCATTGCAGCAGACTCATCTGTTCCTATACCAAAAATACTCATTATATTCCCCTGATTAAAAGTCAATATACTGGGTTCCAGCATACGGATCACCCTGAGTTTATGCTCATCTTCAGTTTTATCATGAGTGCTTCTATATGCTCCAGTAACCTCATGCAGTCCAAGATTATTATTCAAAAAATTATATATAGAATCTGCAAGATCCTGTGTAAGCTTCTTGCCACTCATAATATAGGCGCCCAAACCTACTGTTAGTAACTGAAAAAAATTATTCGAACCCATGCGCAGCCGGCCATCATCATCATACAAAGGAAGGCTTTGTCCCGAAGGCAGGTTCTTCGCTCTTTCTCTTTCCTGCTCCCTGCGCTTTTCAAGTGCGGCAAGGATCGCACTGTACATCTTATGATCTTCCTCATCCATATTCTCCGGAACGTGACGTTTCATCACCTCAAACATATCTTTTCTATCATACAGCTCCTTTTCCGGTTTATAAAATACAGTTTTTCCTTCATGATCCAGCGGATATACATCGGACGTACCGGCTCCTTTATTTACCATCGTTGCCGTGGGTTTAAGGAATACAGTACGCATTTCTTTTAAAACATCGCCGAAACTGCCGCCTCCATGTGCCCTGAAGTGTTCCCACGCACGTGTAGAAAAAAAGATACGCTCTCGTTCTGCTCTTTCGCGGATATCATGAACCATCTTCTTACGTTCTTTTCCCAAAGTGGTCCGGGGATTACGTTTTTCTTCATATGTACGGCTGCTTTCGATCAGATCATCATATTCCTGCAATATCTCTCCCAAAACCGTCTTAAAGGATGCCTCATCCTCCGGGATCGCTGTTTTTAACCTTCTGTCCAGCTCCGTATAACATGCTTTCACATCTTTCATCAGAGAGGATGTCGTCATAGGGTTTGCCGCAACAGAAAATCTCTGTTCTTTTAACACAGCCTTCGCCCTTTCGGAATCATTCATAGCTTCCTGCTGCATTTTTTTATCTTTAAGTCTTTCTATAGTCTCGCTGAGTTTCACCGGTTGCTGCTGTTTTTGCTGCGGCAGAGCTTCAACCTCTGCATCCCATTTCACTTCCGGACTCTCCTGCTCAAGTTTATCCAGGGTATGTAGTAAAGACAGATTACCATCAGATACTAATGCAGTTATTTCGCCGGAAATAACCTCCATCTGAAACTCCGTTGCTGCGGACGGAGCCCCATGACTAAAACACTTGCTCCAACATACTCCCGAGATGTATTCAGCAATCCTTACAATCTCACGATCCTGCTCATTCTCGGGATCGTATAGTTCCGGAACTTTCTGCATCATTCTTGTAAAACTAACCATGATCTGTGCAGAACACAGATCATCCCGTATTTCTTCCTTGCGTTTCATGATCTCATTGAAACCGGCATTCTCATATAAATCCGGATATTTTTTTTCAAGATAAAATGCATGCTGGGCTAACAGTCTTTTATACTCCTTAAGGCCTGCAATATTCCTGCTCTTTACTGCAGCCACATCCTGTGCTGTCGCATTCCCGGCCGGGACTTCATAAATATTTTCAAGCATCGTTATTATCTGCTGCTGGGTCATGGATCTGATGCCCTTAAACCCTTCCAGAGCACGAGGGGTAGTGCGGCATATGCCCTCGCCCATATCTATACCTGTTCCCGCTATCACAGGATGCGTGGTGGTTTTCAGCTTTTGGTACAGATCCGGATGAGACTGGGCAAGGCCCTGAAAAAAAGCAAAATGAGGATCAGTCTGATCTGTATATGGATATGCTTTTTTAAACTCTGAATTGCTCCCTCCAATACGGGCGAACCCATCTATATACTTTTGGCTATTTGCGGAAACTTCCTCCGAATCAGTAACAACGCAACCGCCTGCGGGATCACGCCACTTAACCCCATTCTGATTATGAGTAGCTAAAGCTGTCTGTTTCCACAAAAGACGTGTGAGGCGCATCTGGGCCGGCGTGGCATCAGGATCATACTGTCTGGAAATCTCGGAATTGAAATGACTTCTGTAATACGGGTCCGTTGCGATCATTTTCGTGATCCGGTAATAAGATACCACCTGCATGGCATTTTGCTTTTGCGTCAGATAAGAATCTTTCAGTTTTCTGGGCAGCGAATCAAAAAATGCCTTGTTTTTAACTTCAATAAGAGCCATCCCCTCCAGACGTGAATTCAACGCCTCCAAAGAATCCGCGCCGCGGGCTATAGCATCCTCATCCGAAAGATCATATGCGGAAAGATCCAGACGAAGAAAATCTTCCAGGATCTGCGTTACAGCCTTTTCCTTTTGGGCTGATGTTCCGGCATAATCCTGCAGCAGTGCCTGATCATGTGCCAGAGTTCCGTTCATTACTTTAGTAAGAGCTATGGCATCTTCTTCCTTAAGATCCAGTGAAAGCCCCGCTGATGCAGCTTCCAATAAAGCTATCTGCCTGTCTGTCTCTCCTGCCTTTACCGATTCGAACAATCTGGCAGTCTGTTCCTTTTTGTACAAAACATTTCGCGGATCCAATGCTTTTTTTGCACGTTTATTCGCAGAAATCTTCTGCTCCTTATACTTAGATCCGAATTCATTCTGCATGGATGCATCCATCAGCGTTCTCTTCGGAGCCGTAACATTCGCGAATCTGCTTACTGCTATCTGCTCTAAGTGGGAAAAACGGCTTGCCGTGGCCTGTTGAGGCCCCGTTGCCGATACGCTTACTGCCGCTGCAGATGCAGCCGTGATCACTCCGGGCACCGGTAACGGCGGCAATGGCGGAATCGCCGCATTCTTAGACTTTGTAACATCTGCCGTTACCGGTGCGGATACTTCTTTCTTAGTTTCCACAGCAGCCGGTGCTGCTCCATCTTCTCCCTGTTTACCCATGATATAACCCCTCCTTAAAATTCATATACCTGTATAACAGATATTCCCGTCTGTACAAGTTTGTTTCCAGATATACTTTCTGCCAGCTTATTTATTTTATCATTAACAGCACAAAAACTGAGTTTTGCTTCCGGTTTAACCTTCCCCTCCGCTCCATCTATAGCTGCTTGCAGTAATTCCAGCAGTTTTGAAACATCCCCCTTCTCTTTCGTACTCAGATGCTCCAGCACCAGATCATCTCCCGAACGGGATATCAGGATCAGTCCTGTGATATTCTTTTTTTCATCGGCCTGTACGATCGAAAGCTCAGGATCATACATAGCTTTATCCCCTATAGGCAGAACTTCGCTTCCTTCCTGCTCAGCAGTTTTATAGTATTCTGATACGTAATATGTCCAGCGTCCTTCATTCACCTCGGAAAGTTTTTCCGTCCTTACGGCCTTCTTCCCGCGGTACCGGTCATCTATGTCTCCATAGCAGAAACTGAACACCGGACGTGATTCCTCCGTAAGTTCCCGCATCTGCTGCTCTTCCAAAAAATCATGCAGAACCGCGGTATCGTCATTCAGAGTATAGATAGCCTGCATACTGTCTGCTCCGGCATCACGGAGTATATCTTTTGCTGCCCCCATAAGCAACGTACCTGCACCGCGCTGTCTGTATTCCTCCCTTACACAGATCCACATCAGCAGGAAAACATCTCCCTCTGCACGAAAAGCAGCAAGCCCGACAGGATCATCATCCTCCTGCACCGCAATAAACAGATCAGACCCTTTAACTACCTGCTCAGGCAAACCTTCCGTATAATCCGCCCTGCGGTCTTCCCCCACTACAAATGCCTTCATCTCTTCCTCCTCCTTATATTATTATCTGCCTAAAGCCACAACACGCCCTCTATGAGCTCCCCGCGCTGCGCATCCGGAACCATATGCGTTACTATTTCAGCCGTTTTGTTTACAACGACCGGAACAAGTATCTTTTGCCCGGGTCCGTATTCATCCAAAAGCGCCATATAGGCATTTCCCAGTAATCCTGCAAGTGCCACAGGATCATCAACATAAGCACAGTCGATAACTATATAATCTTTTTTCTCATACAAAAGAACTGCACCGTCAGGTTTTCCGCCCTTATGGCTTATAAAACTGACATCCTGAAGATAATCTGAGTATCCCGATACTAAATTAAAAGGTACAGGACGGTCATCTGCCCGTATCAGACTTTCAAGACCTGACAGCAGCGTATCATCTGCCTCAGAAAGTTGTGTACATTTTATCCTTCCCGCAGCCTTTTTCAAAAAAGCAGCTTCCTTCACATCAGAAAGAGCAAACTCATAAATATTATTACCTGTAACTGCCGTTTCCATACCGGCCAGCCTTAATACTCTTTTAAGTACCTGTACGTCCCTGACTTCCTGTATATGAACTTCGCAGAAAATCCCTTTCAAAGGATCCTTGATCCTTTCCTGTTCTGCGCGGAAGATATAACGCAGAAGATCTGCCTTTGCCGACGGTGTGGAGTCTTCCTCCATAAAATATGTCCATACAAGTTCAATCCAGCCTGCAAAATGTCCGGTAACATATATGACTTTAGTACGATCGACACCACCTACCGTATCCACGACCATACCGGCATATAAAGAATTCCCCCTTACCTGCAATATATAGTTATCGGGAATATATTCAGAATATTCGCTCAGATCTCTGGGATTGATCCGCTCACTGCTGAACAAAACTGTTACTCCTTTCCATAACGATATCTCTGAGTACCTCTCTTACGATCTTTTCCTGTCCGGAATAGCTGATATACGGAAGTATACGGCGCAACGCCTCTGTAGTTTCCTCCACCGTGTTATACTGCCATTCATAAATGAACTCCAACGCCATATACCCTACGCGGTTCATTACTTCCGACATTACCCATATCTCAAAAATATGCTCTCTCTCATCCTGAGGCCGCATAAAAAAGGCTTTTTCAGACGTCAACTTATCCAGAGCCTGCATAAGACCATATGCTTTCGAAAGCACATCCGTCAGTTCATATGTATCCGTAGCAAGCGACAAAAGACTCTGGGCATCAAACTGTGACGGATGAGTATAAAGGTATTCCTTTAACTCTTCACCCGTACGGAAAATCTCCTCATCACCGTTAACATGAACATCCGCCTTTTCCACCGGTTCCACAAATCCGGATATGTCAGATAAACGTTTGCTTCCATCAATGATCCCGGGCCATTCCCCGTATTCTTTGAAAATCTTTTCAGCAATTATCTTATCAACAGGTTCCCATAAAAGAATCCATCTTAATCTGTAATATCCGGCTTCCTTGGCATAGAGTATTTCTCTTAAACGTTCATTAACCTCTACAGTATAGTCGGATATCGCTCTTATCAGCATCCTGTTCTTCCATTCCTGTTCCGGTCTTTCATAAAAAAGCTCTTTTGCACAGGATATTACCATATCACGTTCAGTCTTAAGCTTTCCTGCCTGGAAATCTGCCAGCCTGATCCTTTCCAGAATGACATCTGTATCTGTCTTTCTCAAAGCATACGCTATAGGCGCTCTGACGATCAGTTCCTCGCATTTCGGATCTTTGCGTATGTCACCACCCGTATATGCATGCTGTTCCCTGTCTCTTACAATACGCGCTATAAAACTCTGAACACCCTGCCGGTTCACCTCTTTGATCAGGTGTTCATATTCTGCACGGATCTCAAAGAAATCCTCTTCCGCCTGTTTTTTTAAAGCCCTGTTCTTAAAAGGCACTCCTTTCAGATCTGTTCCGCAGGCTGTAAAGAAAGTTTCAACCAGACGGTCTATCAATCCGCCCACCTTCTTTATCCCTTCAAGGTAGAGAGCATCTTCATTTAACTCATCATGTGCACCGGTACTTTTAAGCGTTTTTATCTGTGCGGATACCTGCATCATACCGGCGACAGAACGTATAAAAGCCCTCTTTCCTGCTGCCGAAGGAGGTCTGTCTGCAAATTCATTCCCACTGAGGCTCGTAACCCCGGGTTTTTCTTTCTCATCCAAATAACGAAGTACGTCCAGAGCAGTATCGACGTTAAAGATATTTCCCCGCAATCCGCCTTTAGATTCTGCCGAATACACATAGCGACGGAACTTTCTCCAGAAACAGTCTCCCTTTTCGCGAGCACTTAAACTATCTATTTCTGACATACAATACTCCACCTTTGCCGATATTGTTTTGCTGTCGGGTATATAGAGTTAACTCTTTATATAATAACACAAACAAAGGAAAACTGTCATCTGTTTTATTGTCCGTTGGTATACTAACTCAGAAGCGTAAAATCGGCATAAGCCGGTATAGCCTTGGTGAATATAAAATAGAGGCAGAGCAGTATAAGAAGGACTGCGATGCCGTAAATAAGCGGGGTTTTTAATTTCTCATATTTCTTAAACTTCTCCGGCAGACTTATCCTGTCGTAGCCGCTGCAGATAAAGATAAACAGTGCCAGGGCGGACGGCAGTACATAGCGGCCCTGACGCTGGAAATCCATGGCATATGCATAAAACATCCAAAGACCGAAATTAAAGATGATACCGCAGATGAGCATAAGGCTGTAGGGAAGGCCTATACTGCCGGCTTTATCCGCAGCCGGCACAGACGATACATTTCCGGAAACCTTATCCGTTTTTCCTGCTTCCCGGCGACGGCATACAGCTCCGGTCACATATGTGATGATAAGTGCCGCAAGGCCTGCCGCGAAAACAGCTGCAAACACCAGATAATACGGTTTCGTGGTATGCAGTATCGTGGCACCGTAATCTGCCACAAAGGAAATGAACAGCCAGAAGAAAAGCCCCGGCGTAGCCAGAAACTCAAAGAATCCCACACCTTTATCCCGGGGCGCCGGCTCTATCACAAGACCTACCCTTGCACGGTCTTTCAGCTGCTGCGCCTTTAAGCTGGCCAGCCCCAGGAAATCACCGTTGTTTAAGGCAGCAGAGCGTATGAACCACCAGCCGGCCCCTATCAGGCAGATAAGCAGTATGAAACAGCCGTACTTCATCATATCCTTAAACTTAAGGCGGAGCTTTCCGTCTTTCTTTTCAACAAAAAGATAAATGAAATACAGCACACTGCCCGGAAATATGGCATAACAGTTGTAATATGAAAGCAGGCAGAACACCGCCCCGGCGGCAAAGCCCGCGCTGTTTTTAAAGCTTACCCCGTCCTGCCCCATAGCCAGCAGGAAGTAGCTCATTATCACTATGGACATGATGCCGCAGGCATCCAGATTAACATAGCTGAAGATGAATATCATCTGCGGAAGGTACATGAACATCACCGGCAGCAGCTTAGCCGCAGGCCTGTCCTTAAACAGACGCTTAGCCAGCGCCCATACGAAAGATGCGCTCACCACTCCCATCAGGAGATTGACCATCCTGGCTGCAAATATATATCTGGTCTCAAGCTCCGTAAACAGGCTCGCAAACTTTATTGCCCAGCCCATGAATACATAGCTCAGTCCGGGCAGATAAGCATAAGAGCCGCCATAGCCGCTTATACCCACCTCATCTTCCCAGCCGAAAGGAAGACGTCCGTGTTCAAAGATAAAACGGGGGATAAGATACCTGTCCGCCTCATCGGGAGGACATAACATAGTATCCCAAAATATATAAGCCGGCTGGTGGACCACCAGCCGACTGCACAAAAATACAAAACCGGATATGTAGAGCAGGAAAAATACCAGCTCTTTTATCTGCTTTTTCCTGTCGGTCAAAGCTTACAGCTCCCGTGAGCGCTCTGCTGCGGCCTCCACCGCATCGATCACGGCCCCGCGGAATCCCTCCTGCTCCAGTACGCGCACGGCTGCGATGGTCGTGCCTGCAGGTGAGCATACCATGTCCTTAAGCTCTCCCGGGTGCTTGCCGGTATCCAGCATAAGCTTTGCACTGCCGTATACCGCCTGTGCCGCAAATTCATAGGCCTGCGCACGGGGCATGCCTTCTTCAACAGCCGCATCAGCCATTGCTTCGATGAACATAAATACATAAGCGGGTGCCGAACCGCTCACACCCACAACCGCATCCATAAGATTCTCGGATACTACCGATGCACGGCCGAACGCTCTTAAGATAGAAAGCGCCGTTTCCTTTTCTTCATCACTGACCAGCTCGTTGGGTGTGGCAGCTGTGATGGCTTCACCTACCAGTGCAGCGGTATTTGGCATGCAGCGAACGATCTTTCTGCTGCTGCCCAGCGCATCCTTAAGCCACGCCAGTGTCTTGCCTGCCATGATAGAGATGATCACCTGATCGTCACGCAGCTTATCCTTAAATCCATCTATCGCAGCTGCAGCAAACTGCGGCTTAACAGCCAGGACCAGATAATCCGCGTTCTTTACCACCTCTGTATTATCCGTTCCTGCGTTTATCTTAAACTCATCCGCACGCTTTTTTGCCATCCCGGCATTTACATCAGCTCCGTAAATATCGGCCGGTGCAACTATGCCTTTCTTTAACAGTCCGCCTATCATGGCTCCCGCCATATTTCCAAGTCCTATGAATCCAATCTTCATTTTACATATCCTCTCTGCCGTGCCGCCTCGTACATAAGCAGCGCAGCGCTCACCGAAGCATTAAGCGATTCCGTCTTTCCCGCCATGGGAATGAACACGCTGTCATCCGCTCCCTTTATGGTTTCTTCTTTTAATCCTTTTCCTTCATTGCCGATTATAAATGCTGTCCCGCCGGTATAATCCCTGCTGCTGAAGACCTCCGCACCTTCCATTGCCGCCGCGTGGATCTTTACCCCATGCTGTCTGAGTACCGAAAAGCAGAAGCCCAGATCATTAAGCCGCATAAACGGCAGCCTGAATATCGCGCCCATGGTAGAACGCACAACTTTCGGATTATAGATATCCGCAGTGCAGCCTCCCAGTATAACTCCGCTGGCACCGGCTGCTTCCGCCGTACGCAATACCGTTCCCAGGTTTCCGGGATCCTGTATATCTTCAAGTAGGATAAGCAGCGCCGGCTTTCCTGCAGGCAGCAGCTCTTCCCATTCATGCTTACGCCTTTTTACTACAGCCAGCACCCCCTGGGGCGTTACCACATCCGACATCTTCTCCATAACCGGAAGGCTTACCGTATCAGCCCTGCCGTCCCTTATGAGGAGCTCCGGATCACTGTGGCCGCGCTCTTTAAGGCTCTTTAATCCGTCTTCGGTAAAGTATGCTTCTTTAATATCCTGTAAAGGTATCTCTTCAAAAAGCCTTACCCCTTCAGCCACAAATACAGCTTCTTCCTCCCGGAGCGAAGCTTTTTTATTCAGAGCTGCTACATGCTTTACCTTTTCGTTTGAAGGTGAACTTATCACAGTATCTTGCTCACCTCATATTCATATTCCGGTATGCTCTTCTCCATTGCCAGGGCTTCATCTATATCAAAGTCCACAAACTTGCCGTTTTTCTGCGCTACCACACGATTGCTCTTTCCTTCACTCAGAAGATCCGCAGCAATGGCACCCATTATGGATGCGTAATAGCGGTCCTTACAGCTGGGCGATCCTCCGCGCTGCATGTATCCGAGGATGGTAGCCCTTGTCTCCATGCCGGTAGCAGCCTCGATACGCCTTGCCATGGAAGTGGAATGGCCTATACCTTCAGCATTGATGATGATATGATGTTTCTTGCCCTGCTTGCGGTTCTCGATTATATGATTGATGATATTCTGCTCATTGTAATCATATTTTTCCGGAAGCAGTATATCCTCTGCGCCGTTCGCCACACCGCACCAGAGAGCTATGTATCCGGCACCGCGTCCCATAACCTCTATAATGGAGCAGCGCTCATGTGAGGATGATGTATCCCTTACCTTATCAATGGCTTCCATAGCGGTATTTATTGCAGTATCGAAACCTATCGTATAATCCGTACAGGCTATATCCAGATCGATGGTACCGGGAAGACCCACGGTATTTATGCCTTCATGCGAAAGCTTCTGGGCCCCCCTGTATGAACCGTCGCCGCCTATTACCACTATGCCGTCTATACCGTGCTTACGGCAGATCTCTGCACCCTTTTTCACGCCTTCATCAGTCTTGAATTCAAGGCAGCGTGCAGTACCCAGTATGGTTCCGCCCAGACCTATGATCTCCGATACGGACCTTCTGTCCATATCGATTATCTCTTCGTTAAGAAGGCCCTGATAGCCTTTCTTTATACCTTTTACACTAAGCCCGTTCGCAATGGCCTTTCTGACCACTGCCCTTATCGCAGCATTCATTCCCGGCGAATCCCCGCCGCTCGTGAGTACAGCTATGGTCTTTACTTCCTTTTTCTTTGCCATCGCAAATGCCTCCTTACGATAAACTGTCTCCGATATTTTATCCTTTTACCGACTATTTTTCAATATCTTTTGAGGGCAGGCATCCTGTAAGTCACACGCACGTTTTCCTCACCGATGATCTCTGCCAGGGCTTTTCTGAGTTCCAGGCCTGCATGAATGCATATATTATGCGGTATCTCCTCTATCTTTTTGGAATCGGTATAATACAGCTTTATCAAATCCGTTCCGTCGGAATCATCTATCAGCCTTTGTATCTTCCCCCACTTTCCGTTCTTTTCTTCTTCTGAACCAAACTGCAGCCAGAGAGTCCTCGGGATCTGGTCAAAACCGTATACCGTATCGGATATGAGCTTTCCGTCCTTATCCTCTTCAAGGCTCACCCGTCCGCTTATCATGACTCTGCTGCCTTCCGTAAGGAGCTGCTGGAACTGCCTGTATGTCTTCGGGAATATGACCACTTCCGCCTGTCCCACCATATCCTCCAGGGTCACAAAAGCCATCACATCACCCTTTTTCGTGTACTTGATGTTCACATTTTCTATCAGGCCTCCCAGACTTATCTTTTCCCCGTCATTGACCAGAGGCTCTTCGGATGCCTCTCCGTCTTCCGAAACATTAAGAGCCAGATCCGCTGTGGTATTCGTGATGACTTTATCCCATAACCCGCTGTACTCATCAAGCGGGTGTCCGCTTACATAGATCCCCAGCATCTCCTTTTCAAATGTGAGCAGCATTTCCCTTGAGTACTCTCCCATATTCTCAGGGATCTTTATCCTGAAACTCTCCTTGTCTTCATCCGAGGCTATATCAAAAAGGCTCATCTGTCCGTTCATTGACTGTTTCAGCTTTTTGGCCGCTTCGTCCATCATCATCTGGTATACGCCCATAAGGGTCTTGCGGCTGTAGCCAAAGCTGTCGAAGGCTCCGGCTTTTATCATGTTCTCCACTGCTCTTTTGTTTATATCCAGCCCCGCCGCACGCTCGACAAAGTCGTTAAGGTCTTTATACAGGCCATGCTTTTCGCGTTCTTCCACTATCTGCTGTATAACGCTGTGCCCCACTCCCTTTATGGCTGTAAGCGCATAAAGGATGCCTTCTTCGGATACGGCAAAGCCCACATCACCTTTATTGATATCGGGCGGCATGAGTTTAAGCCCCATCTGTCTGGCTATCTGATTATAAGCTGCGACTTTTCCCGAAAACTGTATAACGGAAGTCATCAGCGCCGCCATGTATTCCTTGGGATAATAGAGCTTGAGCCATGCCGTCTGGTAAGCCACTACCGCATAGCAGGCCGCATGGGACTTATTGAATCCGTATCTGGCGAAATCGATCATCATATCGTATACACTCTCCGCCACAGCTCTGTCGATCCCCTTGTTCACGCAGCCCGGAACCTCTTTAGGCCATTGATCCTCCGGCTTGCCCGAGGCTTTTGCCTCTTCCAGCTCTTTTGCATTTCCTTCAACGAAGATCTCACGCTCATATTCCATAACGGATTGTTTTTTCTTGCTCATGGCACGGCGGACGTTATCGGACCGCCCAAGGGTATAGCCGGCCAGTTCGCGCACTATCTGCATGACCTGTTCCTGGTATACTATACAGCCGTATGTTGGCGACAGGATAGGCTCCAGTTCCGCACAGGCGTAACTGACACTCTCCGGATCCTCCTTGCTGGCTATATAGCGCGGGATCATTTCCATAGGCCCCGGGCGGTATAAGGAAATACCGGCGATGATATCCTCAAGGCTTCCCGGTTTAAGCTCCTTCATGAAGTTCTTCATGCCGCTGCTCTCCAGCTGGAATATGCCCTCACACTTTCCTGTGCTTATGTATGAAAAGACCTTCGGATCGTTATAATCAAGCCCCGAAATGTCTATATCTCTGCCTGTGCTCTTTTTGATATTTTCCACTGCATTCTGTATGACCTCAAGGTTCCTGAGCCCCAGGAAATCCATCTTCAGCAGGCCCAGCCTCTCCAGCGTTACCATGGTAAACTGGGTTGTCACGGGGCCGTCGGATCCGCTGCGGCTCAGAGGCACGAATTCATCAGCCGCTTCCGGGCAGATCACCACACCGGCTGCATGCATCGATGTATGCCTGGGAAGACCTTCCAGCTTCATGCAGGTATCGATAAGGCTGTGAACCTCATCATCGCCGTCATACTGGGCTTTAAGATCCGGATTTATCTCCAGTGCTTTTTTAAGTGTCATCCCAAGCTCTGCAGGTACCATCTTTGCCAGCATGTCACAGCGGGCATAGGATATATCCATGGCCCGGCCCACATCCCTTATGACTCCTCTTGCCTGCAGGGTTCCGAAGGTCACTATCTGCACGACCTTCTCACGGCCGTATTTCTCACTCACGTAATCTATGACTTCCTGACGGCGTTCCGGTCCGAAGTCAACGTCGATATCAGGCATGGATACGCGCTCGGGGTTCAGAAAACGTTCAAACAGAAGGCTGTAGCGGATGGGGTCTATATCGGTGATCTTCAGGCAGTACGAAACTATGCTGCCGGCAGCACTTCCGCGTCCCGGGCCAACGGGGATACCGTGTTCTTTCGCATAATTGATAAAATCCCATACTATAAGGAAATAGTCGACAAAGCCCATTTCCTTTATGACCGAAAGCTCGTAGCCGAGGCGTGCCCTAAGCTCCTCTTCCGAGTAACCCGGTGCCCTCTCCACTACCGTGATATCTTTCATCTGCTCCGGCAGACCATAAGCGTCCTCTCCCACATGATAACGTTCCTTTAAGCCTTTATCGCACAGGAAGTTTAAATAGCTCCAGGAATCGTAGCCTTCAGGCACTTCAAAATGAGGAAGCTTGCTCTCTCCGAATACGATATCGACATTGCAGCGCTGCGCTATCTTTGCGGTGTTTTCTATGGCATCGGGAGCATAAGGAAAAAGACTGCGCATCTCCTCTTCGCTCTTAACATAAAACTGTCCGCCTTCGTAACGCATGCGGTTCTCATCACTGACCTTTGCCTGTGTCTGTATGCACAGCAGCACATCATGCGATCCCGCATCTTCCGCATATGTGTAATGACAGTCGTTCGTGGCTGCCAGAGGGATATCCAGCTCCCTGCTTATAGTCATGAGCTCCATGTTTACAAGACGCTGTGCGGGGATACCGTGATCCTGAAGCTCCAGATAATAATTCCCGGCGCCGAAAGTATCCTTAAACCATTGTGCCTCGGCTCTCGCATCGGCAAGCTGGCCGCGCTGTATCATGCGCGGAAGAGAACCTGCCAGACACGCAGATAAACAGATAAGCCCTTCATGGTAGCGCTCCAGCACCTCCTTATCCACACGCGGCTTATAATAGAAGCCCTCGGTGAAACCTGTGGAGACTATCTTCATCAGATTATGATAACCTGTCTGATCCTCTGCCAGCAGGATGAGGTGGTTATAACGTTCCTCGCCGCCTGTCAGCTCCTTATCGAAACGCGATCCCGGAGCAACATATACCTCACAGCCTATTATCGGCTTGATCCCCTCGCTCTTTGCCGCTTCATAAAAATCCACTACACCGTACATCACACCGTGATCGGTTATGGCTGCAGCATCCATCCCCAGCTCTTTTACACGTTTTACATATTCTTTTATCTTATTGGAACCATCCAGAAGACTGTATTCCGTATGAGTATGAAGATGAACGAACGACATATAAGCGGCCCTCCATGGATATCGAACATACTTTCTGTATTATACCAAAAAGGGAGGGCGCGTGCAAGACGGCCTTCCCGTTTTTGGTATAACATATTTTTTTGAACAGATCTAAACTATTATAAGTACTTCTTCAGCGCCTCTGCCTTATCGGTAGCCTCCCAGGGGAGAGATACATCGTCACGCCCGAAGTGACCATAAGCTGCGGTGGGCTTGTAGATCGGCCTGCGAAGGTCGAGCATCTTTATTATACCTGCGGGACGCAGATCGAAGTTCTCACGGATGATCTCCAGGATCTTAGTCTCAGGCAGCCTGCCGGTGCCGAAGGTATCCACGCGTACGGAAGTGGGCTGTGCCACACCTATAGCATAGGAAAGCTGTATCTCGCACTTATCCGCAAGGCCTGCTGCCACTATGTTCTTTGCAACATAGCGTGCTGCATATGCAGCGCTGCGGTCCACCTTTGTGCAGTCCTTGCCGGAGAAAGCTCCGCCGCCGTGGCGTGCATATCCGCCGTAGGTGTCTACTATTATCTTACGGCCGGTAAGACCGGAATCACCGTTGGGTCCGCCTATAACGAAACGCCCGGTGGGATTGATGAATATCTTGGTGTCCGCATCCACCATATCTGCAGGCAGGATGGGATCGAGCACATACTTCTTTACGTCCTCATGGATCTGCTCCTGGGTAACATCAGCAGCATGCTGTGTAGAGATGACTACGGCCTCAAGCCTCTTAGCCTTTCCGTTCTCATCATATTCAACGGATACCTGGCTCTTTCCATCGGGACGCAGATAGGAAAGTGTTCCGTCTTTGCGTACCTTTGTAAGCTGTCTGGTAAGCTTGTGTGCCAGAGAGATGGGATAAGGCATGAATTCCTTCGTCTCGTTGGTGGCAAAACCGAACATCATACCCTGATCGCCGGCGCCTATCGCCTCGATCTGCTCATCGCTCATCTTGTTTTCCTTAGCTTCCAGAGCCTTATCAACGCCCATAGCGATATCGGCACTCTGCTTATCCAGTGCAACGATAACTCCGCAGGTATCGCAGTCAAAGCCCTTGGATGAATCATCATAACCTATCTCCCTGATGGTATCACGCACTATCTTCTGGATATCAACGTTTGCTTTGGTCGTTATCTCTCCCATTACCAGTACCAGACCGGTGGTGATGGCTGTCTCACAGGCTACACGGCTCATGGGATCCTGCTCCATCAGCGCATCCAGTACGGCATCGGAGATGTTGTCACAGATCTTGTCGGGATGGCCTTCCGTCACCGACTCGGATGTAAATAAGATTTTTTCCATTACTTCTTTCCTCCTGTAAAAGGCTGGTGAAGTTCCCTGTTGCAAAGGGATCAAATATAGTAATAAAAAACCGCCTATTTAAACATAAGCGGATCATACCTTACTGATCCTCTTATTGTTCGAAGACATTGACTGCCTTATCGCTCAGGTTGGCACCTTCCTTATCTGCAAGGGGTTGCCGTGGCTTCACAGGTCCTATGTACCTCCACCACTCTGAATAAGAGAACTTCTCAATATTTTGTTTGCATTGAACAGAATACTCTATATATTGAAGGCTGTCAATAGGAAGCGAAAAAAATTTTGACAATTGACCGCTTGTGCATTATAATTACTGAGATTAAATCGGACTGAGGTTTGTTATGGACAGGTATGCAATTTGGGGAGGACCGCATCTGCAGGGCGAAGTCCAGATCGGAGGAGCGAAGAATGCAGCTCTGGCGATACTGGCAGCCGCAGTAATGACGAACGACCCCGTACGCATTGAAAATGTACCCGCCGTGACCGATGTGAACGTACTGCTCACTGCCATGGAACAGATAGGTGTAAAGATAGAACGCCCTGACAGGCATACGGTCATAATCGACGGCTCAAAAATAGAAAGCAATATAATAAACGACGAATATCTTAAGCGCATAAGAGCTTCTTATTATCTTGTGGGCGCACTCCTGGGAAAGAACAGACAGGCGCAGGTACCGCTTCCCGGTGGCTGCAATATAGGTGTGCGCGCTATTGACCAGCATATCAAGGGATTTTCCGCACTTGGTGCCAAGGTACGTATAATCCACGGCTGCATCAGTGCCGAGGCTAAGGAGCTGCGCGGTAATCATATATTCCTGGACAAGGTTTCCGTAGGAGCCACCATCAATATCATGATGGCCTCTACCCTGGCTGCAGGAAAGACTATCATAGAGAATGCTGCCAAGGAGCCCCATGTGGTTGACCTGGCAAACTTCCTTAACAGCTGCGGCGCCAATATCAAAGGAGCCGGAACGGATGTTATCCGTATAAAGGGTGTTGAACGCCTTCACGGCACGGATTATGCCATCATCCCCGATCAGATAGAAGCAGGGACCTATATGCTGGCATCTGCCGCCTGCCACGGTGACGTACTGGTGCGCGGCGTTATTCCCAGGCATCTGGAATGTATCACAGCCAAGCTCTGTGAGATCGGCTGTCACATCACCGAATATGACGATGCAGTAAGGGTTTCCGCTCCGGAGCCGCTTACTTCCACCCAGGTAAAGACGCTGCCCTACCCCGGCTTCCCCACAGATATGCAGCCGCAGATCACCGTGGCTCTGGGACTGGCACAGGGTACCAGCATCGTTACCGAGGGTATATTTGAGAACCGCTTTAAATATGTGGATGAACTCATCCGCATGGGAGCATCGATCAAAGTTGAGGGAAACATGGCCGTTATCACCGGAGTTAACCGTTATTACGGCGCAAGCATCACAGCTCCCGACCTGCGTGCCGGAGCAGCGCTGGTAATAGCCGCTCTTGCTGCCGAAGGCGAGACCATAGTTGAGGACACGCGTTTTGTAGAGCGCGGTTACGAAGATTTCGAATTAAAGCTTAAAGGGCTTGGTGCCAGGATAGAAAAAGTCAGCACCGACCGTGAACTTCAAAAGGCCAGACTGAAGCTGGCCTGATGCTTATAATATTTTTATTATACTGAGTCCGGGCGTTTTCCCGAGTTCCAGAAATGTACCGTCTGCCATCTCCAGCATTGGTTTTGACAGACGCTGTTTATTTATCCAGCGTACCGTTCCGGTACGGCCGTCATTGATCATTACCCTGTTATCGATATAGGTATTTACCACGTTCTCGAGGAACTTCATTATGTAAGGGATCTCGTATTTCTGTAATCCTTCTTCCTCAAATATCTCTATTACCTTAAACGGACACATGCCTTCACGATATACTCTGTTGGCAGTCATGGCATCATAAACATCCGCTATGGCCACTATCTTGGCAAAGCCGTCGATCTTATCCCTTATAAGGTTCATGGGATATCCGCTGCCATCACATTTTTCGTGATGTTCCAGAGCCGCCAGCTTGATATGTTCGCTTATCTGCTGATCCTTTAAGATATTATACCCCAGTACGGGATGTGATTTTATCAGATTATATTCCCTGTCCGTAAGCTTTCCCGGTTTTTTTATTATTTCATCCGGGATCTTTAACTTGCCTATATCGTGCATCATCCCGCAGGCGGTGGCAAGCTTTACATTTTCCTCATCCAGGCCCAGCCATCTCGAAAAAACGTTACATATCATAGCTACGTTCATGCTGTGGGCATATGTCAGGTCATCGAAATCACGCATATTATGGAGCATGTCAAACACCCCGAAGGTATTGCCCTGATCACTGATGATGCGCATGGTATCGCCTATCATATTATCCACATCTATGGGCGTATTCTTTTCGACTATTTCATTCAGATTTTTACGAAGCCCCTGAACATTCTCGGTGAAGGATTCCTTGAACGCCTGGAATTCCCGGCTGGCTTTCAGCTTTTCAAAATGCGAAGGTTCTTCCTGTTTCGATACACTGACCTGCGGCTTATCTTCTCCGACAAGAGACTCATCAAGGCCTGTAAGAGCTGTCATCAGCGACTCGGTGGAAAAGGACATGATGGAGTCATCCACAGCAGGCATTTCCTCCGTATCAAGCTCCTCATCGGGTATCTCCTCAACTTCAATGCCTACGGGATCTTCTATACGGACATCCGTTATTCCGTAGGCTTCCAGTCTGCCAATAGCCTTCTCGGTAAGTACATACCCTTTAGGGAATACCAGCTGATTGTTCCTGGCTATAACATCACTGGCTATGACCATTCCCGCCTGTAATATTTCCGTACGTACGTGTTTCATAAGCGCCTCTAAGTATTTTTAGTATAGATTCACGTAATCCATCGGATTATATGCCACTCCGCCTATACGCATTTCAAAATGAAGATGAGGGCCGGTACTCTGTCCGGTGGATCCGCTGGCAGCTACCACCTGTCCCTGGCTTACATACTGTCCGACCGAAACATAGATCTTGCTCAGGTGCGCATACCTTGTCTGACGGCCGTCAGGATGATTGATGCTAACCAGATATCCGTATCCACCGCACCATCCGGCAGTTACGACTACACCGCCTGACGAAGCCCATATCGGGGTTCCGGTAGGCGTGGCTATATCAACACCTGCGTGGGAACTTGCCGCTCCTGTAAACGGCGACCTCCTTCCTCCAAAGCCGGAAGATATACGTCCGCCTGAAAGAGGTTTGATATATGTAGGAGGCACCATGGTACCAACCTCCACAACCTTTGCAACAGCCTCAACTCCCACTTCTTCGTAAAGCACCTCACGGGACTGCTCCTCATTATTCTTGCGCTTTATCTGGGATACGGTCTCATGATATCCCGCCGAGGGCTGCTGCAGCGTTTCCGATTTATTGGTAAACCATTCATCATTATAGATATATTCTGTAGGCAGATCGAAGACCTCATCATCCCTTGTCGTTTCGGTCCATATCACCGAAAGCTCCGGTTCCGGAACAGTGATGAGAAGTTCCTGATCCACATTGATTATCGAATTTTCATTTTCAAGCGTATCGTTAAGGGCTATGATCTCATCAAGAGGAAGGCCCACTTCAAGTGCTATCTTTGAAAGCGTATCACCGGATTTGACTTTATAGATCTGCTTAAGCTCCTGCAGATCCGTAAGCTGTGCCCTGGCTTCCTCATAATCTATGATGGAATCGTCCGGCAGATAAGCTTCCACGATCTCCACGTTCTCGGAAAAGCCCATTTCCTCTATGCCATATTCAAAGGAATCAAAGCCTGTCTTCTCATCCTCTATCTCCCAGTTTTCTTCGTCATCGGTTATCGCCGCACCGCCGCCAAGCGAAAGGACAGGCGCATCCTCTTCGATCTCCTCGGCCTTCTGTACCCTGGGTATCAGAACGTTAAGCTCACGTGAATGATCCGCCACAAGGTCAACTTTAAAATCTCCCCCGGTATCATATTCGGATATCGTCTCCTGTAACAGCTTGGCAGCCTCATCGGCACCGGCTACACTCACCATGGTCTCACCGACCTTGATGGAATAAGCCTTGGAATATCCTTCCGAGAGTTCCGCCGAGATCGCTGCTTTTATGGAATTCTTTACATCATTTTCCCTGTCTATGCTGCCTTGTATCAGCTCTTCGCCGGAGGTAGTGAGCTCCGGAAGCTGCATAAAACTCATCCCCTGCCATGCAAGAGCCAGCTCACGTCTTGCATCGCGATACATGGTCTCTGCCTTAGCGGCATCATCAACCGTCCCCATGGGATTTCCGTCAAGGTATACCATAAAACGGTTCTCTCCCTCCGGATGCCACCAGTGAACATCAGGCATAAACAAAAGGAAGAGGCCACATATGAATATGGCCACCCTTAAACGTGTAACACTGCGTATCTTATGAAGTCTTGAAGTAGTACCTTTGGAACGCATAGAATATCAATGTGCCCCCAGGAAACCGAAAATATATAAGATGATGGTCGCAAGGTTGATCAGCGTAAATACCATATTTATCACTACAAGAGCCTTTACCTTGCCTACCCTCTTTTCAACGGAAAGATTAGCGTTCTCTACGCTCTCTTTCTGCTTGTCATTTTTCTCATTTATAACAGCCTGAACGTTACGGTAGACCTTAACGCTCTCCTTATGCATGAAATCTTCGGCAGCCTTAAAGCGCTCATCCAGAAGTTTGCGCTCTGCTTCTGCCTTTGAAGCTTCCTCAGCCTTCTTCTGCTCTTCCGCCTCTTCATCTTCGGTCTTCTTGATCAGATTTGCGTTCATACGCTGCAGGAATTCAACGATCTCCTTATTATCCTGCTTGAGGCCGTATATACTGCTGTCTAAAGCCGATTTCAGTGTATTCTTATTCTCATCCGTAGCCTGCTTTAAATTCCTGATATTTGCGCTGACCTCGGTATTATTTGCCATAAGGTCGCTCAATGTCTTAACAAGCTCTTCCTCATTCCCGGATGACTCCGAACGTGATGCCACACCCGCCTTAAGCTCTGCCACATCCGACTTGGTAGCCTGAAGTACGTGGAAGATATCTTCCAGAGCACTCCTGTTCTCATCATTGGCAGTCTTTAACTCAGCCAGGCCGTTTTTGGCAGCCTCACCGGCATCTGCTGCAGCCTTTGCCGCTTCAAGCGAGCCATTGTTTCCTTCCTTAAGGTTTCCTACAGCTGTCTTTAACTCAGTGATCGAATCCTGTGTCTTTGAACCGGCCTGCGCCAGAGACGAAAGCGTCTCCTGGATAAGGCTGCTGAGCTGTGCCTGCTGCTTAAGCTCTTCTATTGAAGCACTTATCTTTTCCAGGATTTCATTATCATTACTGCTTTCTTCGGAAGGCATGCTCTTCATTCCTTCCATACGCTCAGAGATACCATCTAGCGTATCCCTCTGCATCCTGTCGAGCTGTTCACCAAGCTCCTTTACGGCTGCCGCCATAGAGCTGATAGTTTCTTCAGTATTGCTGCCGGTCTGCTGGATCGCGAAAAGCTTATCCTGCATTCCGCCTATCTCATCTTTGACACCGCCTATCTCTTCTTTGACACTGCCGACGCCGTCACTTAGCTGCTCAACACTTCCCTTCAGATTTTCCATGCCTGAAGTAACAAGCTCCATGCCGGCCGTCAGGTCTTCCATGCTGCTCTTGACCCTGTCAACGCCGCTGCGCATATCATCAGCAGAGCTCTGAACAGCCACTACCGAATTCTTAACATCCTCAGTGGACTGACGCAGCTGATCCGCGGGCCGGACTAAAGCATCTTCAAGCGTACGGGTAAGGGAGCGGACCATGTTTTCATCCATATTGCTTACCGCTTCACTCATAGCACGGTTCACGGCATCCGTCATTTCTTTCGATACCTGTTCCGTATTGGCCCCGCCTTCTGCTTCTATCTGAAGAGTCCTTACCTTCTCTATGCTCTCATCAACAAGTGCATACATCTTTTCGGTAAGCTCGGTATTCTTATAATTCAGCTTACGCATTTCCTGCAGAACAGCCTCATATGCTTCTACCTGATCCTGCAGATTCTGCATCTGGGCGCTTTCAGCCTGTGAATTTGCCCTTATCATATCCTGCGCATTATACTTCTCCGCAAGCTTATCCATAAAATTATCCATTATATACCTCCAACCCGGGCGCGTCCCACCGCCCTCAGTGTTTATAGTATCTGAATTATTTTATCAAAAGAGTCTGCTTTTTACAACACCAAAAAAGATTACACGAACAAATAAATTTTATGCACGAATTAACATGAAATTAACTGCTTATTCATAATCTATTCATATTTAGCATGTACAATTTGACTTGTCAGATGGAAGATATCGGATAAAAAAGAGTTTGATTGTTAGTTTGTTTGATTGTTTGATTTAGTCGGTTGTTTTGTTTTTTCATAGTTCGTATCCGGACAACCGGATACACCTCCTTTCTAGTTTTGCAATATACGAAAAAGCCCCATAGCGCAACCTCCTCAATGCGCGGCAGGGGCTTTTTCGTATGTCATTTCTGTTTTATCCGGGATGATCATTCCGAATCCAGAAGCTTTTGTATCTCCTCATTAAGAGCCAGCATCTCCTGGTCAAGATCTGAGACCATGGACGCACACTGGATCAGCGCCTTCTGGATATGCTCCGGTGCTTCCTCGCCTTCATATTTGTAATAGATCTTATGCTCAAGGCTGGCCCAGAAATCCATGGCTACGGTACGTATCTGTATCTCCACCTTTACGTCGACCACACGGTTCGATAAGAATACCGGCACCTGTACCAGCATATGATATGATTTATATCCGCTGGGTTTGGGTGTTTTAAAATAATCCTTTACGGCAAGCACCGTCAGATCGTCCTGATCGGCGATCATTTCGGCAATACGGTATATGTCCGAAGTAAATGAGCATATGACTCTTACTCCGGCTATATCATTTACGTATTCCACCATATTCTCAATGGTGGAATCCAGGCCTCTTTTCTTCAGCTTCTTGACTATGCTTTCGGAACTCTTGAGCCTTAACTTGATATGTTCTATCGGATTGTATTTATGGACATGCTGAAACTCATCATTCAGTATCTCCAGTTTGGTCCCGATTTCCTTAAGAGCCGAATTATAGACCAGTGTAACTTCTTTCCAGCGGTCTACCTCTTCAGCATCCGGGGAGGGTCTGTATTCCATGTTGCTGTTCTCCTATTCCTCTTTCTCTGTACAGGCTTTTCCGCCTTCTCCGTTCAGCATTTTCTGCATGGTCTTCCAGCCAAGAGTGGCACATTTCACCCTGGCCGGCATATGGGCTATGCTCTCAAGTGCAGCTGCTTCATCAAGAGCCTCTATCTGTTCGGATGTGGCAGTACTGCGCACCATCGACATAAAGCCTTCTGCCAGCTTAAGCGCCTCATCCTTATCCTTACCGATTATCAGATCCAGCATCATATCCGTGGATGCCTGGGATATCGCACAGCCGGAGCCGTTAAACATCCCATCCGTTACCATACCGTTTTCATCCAGCTTAAGCTGCAGATAAATATCGTCTCCGCAGCTGGGATTTACCCCCTCCAGTATCATGTCCGGTTTTTCCATCTCTCCCTTATGAGCAGGATACAGATTATGCTCATTTACTATCTCTCTGTATAAATCCTTAATCTCCAAAACCAAGCCACTTCCTTACTTTTGATACCGCAGACACAAAGCGCTCTGCTTCTTCCTCAGTATTATAAAACGCCACGCTCGCCCTGGCGGCAGCCCGAAACTCCATGGCACATTTTTCCTGCATATATTCCATAAGAGGCTGCGCACAGTGATGACCCGCTCTTATGGCTATATTCTCCTCATCCAGAACCGATGCTATATCGTGCGGATGACAGCCGTCTATATTAAAGGTCACTATGCCATGATGGCGCTTCGGATCCTCCGGGCCGTATACATGCACATGGGGGAGTTTTCTCATGCCGTCAAGGATCTTCGCCGTCACGGCATTCTCCTGCGCTTCCATCGCTTCATAGCCTATGGCATCTATATAATCGATAGCGGCAGCCAGTCCCACAGCATCAGCGGCATTGACCGTTCCCGCCTCAAATTTATGCGGAAGCTCCGCATAGGTTGCACTGTCTCTTTTAACATACTCGATCATCTCACCGCCGCGCATAAAAGGCTGCATGTCTTCCAGCAGCGCACGCTTTCCGTACAGGACGCCTATACCCATGGGTCCGGGAAGCTTGTGTCCTGAAAAAGCATAAAAATCGCAGTCCATATCCCGCACATCGGTCTTAACATGCGGAAGCCCCTGAGCTCCGTCAACCAGTATCATCGCACCGTGCTCATGGGCTATGTGTGCCGCTTCCTTAACGGGATTGGCTGCACCCAGCACATTTGAAACCTGGCCCAGCGCCAGTATCGCGCACTTATCGGTGACAGCTTCTTTGATCATATCTGCAGTGATGGTACCGTCCGTTTCCGGCTCTATATACTTAAGCACCGCTCCCCTTGCCTTTGCGACCATCTGCCAGGGCAGGATATTTGAGTGATGCTCCATAACGCTTATCACTATCTCATCACCGGCATTTACCTTTTCCATGCCGTAGCTGTATGCCGCAAGGTTAATGGCCTCGGTGGTGTTGCGCACGAAGATCACTTCCGCATCATCCGCAGCGTTTATAAAACGCGCCACACGGCTCCTGGCATTTTCATACGCATCGGTGGCACCCACACTCCATGCATAGAGCCCCCTTAAAGGATTGGCATTTGTAGTGATGTAGAAATCTTCTACAGCCTTAAGTACCTGCACAGGTCTCTGGGCGGTAGCAGCATTGTCAAAATAGACGACATTATTGTTTTTTATTATCGGGAAATCGTCCCGGACAGTGGAGATGTTCATTGTATTTTATCCTCAATATAAAATATAGTTCCTAACAGCAGGGAGCGACACAGTTTTCGCGATCGCAGTAAAGTCTGTCAAGGTAACGTTCAACAGCCTTCTTAAGCTCATCATCGGGGATCTGCGAAGCCAGATGCATGATACGCGAACGTACCATCAGTTCCTGTGCCTTGACTTCATCTATTCCCCTGCTCTGCATATAGAAGAGCATATCCTGTGAGAGCCTGCCCACCGATACGGCATGCCGGCCGCTGACATCCTCTTCCTCGCCAAGTATCATGGGATTTGCCTTATTTACCGCATCTTCTCCCAGTACCAGCAGGTCTTCCTCTTCATCGCCGTCGGCACCCGTACAGTACTGCCTGAAATCCAGCGTCTCTCTGGATACCTTTGTGGCGTTATCCATCAGAACTCCGTTAAAACGCATGACGCCCACGGATTTCTTACCTCTGAATGTATCAACATAATTGTAGTCCAGAAAACTGTCCTTAAGGCCTATATAGCCCAGGCCTGCCCATAATTCCGACTCACAGCCCCACTGATCGAAGCATGCCCCCAGATAGTTCTTTAAGCTTCCCAGCTGGAGGCTTATATACTTAAGCCTGGCGCGGTCTTTAAGCCTGGCTCCGGCATCTTCAAAATACATAAAGCCGGGGGGAAGCATCTGAAGCCTTATGATCGTGCATTTCACATCTTCTTCCAGAAGAAGCTTAAGCGAATGCCCCACACTCCCGCTGCCGCTTTCGCCGCTTATATTCAATATCAGCGTAAATTCACAGCCCCGGCGGACATGGACTATCATATTCTCCAGTATCGCGTCCCCATCGCTGTAGAAATAGTCAAAGCGCAGGGGCCTCTCGATACTCCTGCTAACCTCGTAAAGTACTGCCGGAACATCTCTGTCCTTAAACAGCTTATCCACCTCTGCTCCCATACCCGTCGGGAAAGCCTGGACATCCGGCATGGGATATTTCCCTGCCACCACAGCTTCCTTCACATACTCTATACCGTTATCTTTCAGCCACTCTTCATATGCTCCGGGATCTAACATGCCTTTAAAGGATACTCCTTCAGGAAGGTTATTGTCCCTGATGCCGCTCTCAGCCTTAAGGCCGTCGCTCACATCCATCTTCGCATGATTAAGATCCAGTTGATTCCAGGTGAGCACCGAAAGAGGGTTTACTCTAATCTCACTCATCAGCCCATCTCCATCTCAAGCTTTATCAGATTGTTCATCTCTGCAGCATATTCCAAAGGCAGCTCCTTGCTGACCGGATTGGCAAAGCCGCTTACTATCATGGCTCTGGCCTCCGCCTCGCTTACTCCGCGGCTCATCATATAGAATACCGCCTCATCGCTTATCCTGCCTATCTTTGCCTCGTGCCCGACATCCGCCTTATCGGTGCGTATATCCATGGCCGGTACAGTATCGGAACGTGATACGGAATCCAGCATAAGGGATCCGCAGTTGATAGATGCCTTTGAACCCTCGGCCTGTCTGCGTATCTCCACGCTGCTGCGGTAGGTGCTTATGCCACCGCTCTTGCAGATCGACTTTGTATCAATAAAGGAAGAAGTATTCTTCCCCAGATGTATCATCTTGGCACCGGTATCCAGATTCTGACCCTTGCCGGCAAAGGTAACACCAGTGAACTCCGCATGGGAATGATCGCCCTTTAATACCGATGTGGGATACAGATAGGATACATGCGATCCGAAGGAACCGGATATCCATTCTATGGTACCGCCTTCCTCACAGATGGCGCGCTTGGTATTTAAGTTGTACATGTTCTTCGACCAGTTCTCTATAGTGGAATAACGCAGGTGTGCATTCTTTCCGACAAAGAGCTCCACGCAGCCCGCATGCAGATTGGCCACGTTATATTTAGGCGCGGAACATCCTTCGATAAAATGCACGTCCGCTCCTTCATCGATTATTATCAGTGTATGTTCAAACTGTCCTGCGCCGGGAGCGTTGAGTCTGAAATAAGACTGCAGCGGTATCTCAACCTTTGCCCCCGGAGGTGCGTAAACAAATGAGCCGCCGCTCCATACCGCACCGTGAAGCGCCGCAAATTTATGATCCGTGGGAGGCACCAGCTTCATAAAATGACTGCGTACCATCTCCTCATATTCACCCGTAAGGGCGCTCTCCATATCGGTGTATACCACACCCTGGGCTTCCACATCCTTACGGACATTATGATAGACCAGCTCCGAATCATACTGTGCGCCCACACCGGCTAAAGCTTCACGCTCAGCCTGAGGTATACCCAGCTTTTCGAAAGCATTCTTTATATCCTCGGGTACCTCGTCCCAGCTGCCCTTCATACCGGTCTTCGGCTTTACATACGTTACGATATGCTTCATATCAAGCCCGTCGATAGGCGGTCCCCAGTCGGGTACCTTCAGTTCGTTATATATCTTAAGTGACTTAAGGCGAAAATCCAGCATCCACCCGGGATCGTGTTTTTCTTCGGAGATACGGCGTACTATATCCTCCGTAAGGCCCTCATCTACCTTGTAGAAGTCCTCGTCGTTCTCCTCTTCCCTGAAGTCATAAAGCCCCCGCTCCACGTCGGCCAGGAGTTCTCCCTTTCTGTCCTCCGCTATATCAATGGGGCTGTCCTTTCTTGCCTCTGCCATCTTTATCCCTCAATATATTTAGCAAAGCCGTCCGTATTGATCTCATCAACCAGGCCCGCATCTCCGCTCTTTACTATCCTGCCGTTTACCAGCACATGTGTCTTATCTACACTGAGCGCATCAAGTATACGTGTGGAATGCGTTATTATCAAAAGACTGCCGCCGCGCTGCTTGAAGATGTCTACGCCCTTTGATACGGTACGTACAGCATCCACATCCAGCCCGGAATCCGTCTCATCCAGTATAGCCAGCTTGGGCTCCAGTATCAGCAGCTGGAATATCTCTGCCTTCTTTTTTTCACCGCCGGAAAAGCCTACGTTCAGATCCCTGTCTACATATGAAGGATCCATTTCAAGGAGCTTACAGGTCTCCTCTATCTTTTTCTTAAAGGCAAATACCTTAACGGGCTTTCCTGTGCGCTCTCTTATGGCATTGCGAAGGAATGCCTCCATAGAAAGCCCCGGCACCTCAAGCGGATTCTGGAAGGATAAAAATATTCCCTTTTTGGCACGGCTGTCAACGGCATCATGAGTTATATCCTCACCGTCAAATGTGACGCTCCCCGCGCTCACATTATAAACCGGACTCCCCATGATCACATTGCCCAGCGTTGATTTGCCTGCACCGTTAGGTCCCATCAGCACATGTGTCTCACCTGCCGCGATGGAAAGGTCGAGGCCGTGCAGTATCTCCTCGCCTTCTATACCTGCATGCAGGCCTTCTATTTTAAGTATGTTTTCTGCCATATCTAAAAACCTCCGAACACGTCATTATAACGTAACATTTGTTACGTGTCAAGTACCGGGGTTCAGCCCCTGGGAGGGGTCAGTGCCGGTATCTCCGTCATCTGCAGATCATCACCTACACTTAAGTAGATCTCGCTGCCATACGGATCATAAGCATGTAGTACGCACTCACCGCCAAGATCCATTATCTCCGTTGCATACCACCAGCCGGCATCGGAAAGATCCCTCTCTGTCGTGGTACCTGTGCTTACATCAACACGCACAAGCTTTTCTCCGTTCCCGGCTGTAAAATAGCAAAAGGTATCCTTAAAGAGCACGTTGTAGGTATCACTCATCCTGCCCTCATATTCATCTCCTACCATGCGCACATCCCCGGTCCATATATTCAGCGCCCATAAAGATATGCTGGTACGGTTATAATCATATGCTACGTAATAGATATAATCTTCGGTATGCTTGCTTATATCACATTCATAGCCGTATTCCAGACCGTTCACTATATATCCGTAATCCTCGCCGGTCTTTGCATCCAAAAGCTCCCAGGCATCACCGTCATAAAGGAATATCATATCATCCGCAACTTCGTAACTGTATACGGTATAATCCCAAAGCAGCTCCGTACGTCCGTATTTATCCAGCCTGACCAGCTTATCATAATCGGTATAGTAGATGATCCCGTCAGCAACACAGAAATCCTGTACCCTGTCTTTGACCAGACTGCTCACCAGGCCGTTTCCCATATCCATGAGCATCAGCTCCTCCGTATCATAGCCGCCGGAATATACCTTTCCCAGTCCGAAGATAAGGTCGTAGCCGTCGGTGCCGAAAACGGTTATATCCCTTCCGTCAGCCGGGATATACAAAGGCTCAGGATCTTCCGTGCTCCCCATGGCTGTTACATAAAGGCCGATGACACCGTTATCACCTTCTCTTTTTAAAACTATACTGTTACCTATCTCTATCGCATTCCAGCTCTCTTTTATATTCTCGACTGTATTGAAATCCACATCTTCCCTGGAAAATACCGAAGGATCCCCTCCCGGGCCCCATACGTTCGCATTGGCGATCTGATCGGAAGCAAAATGATCTTCCAGAGATGCCTGCAGGGGATATTCAACACGCTCCACATTTACGGTCTCGCCCCAGCCCGAATCATAGATATAAGCCTCATCACCGTCTATCCCCATATAAAGGACATAACTGTATCCGCCCCTTCTGCTGCCGAAATACAGTTCCTCCAGCACCAGCGCATCTATCCTGAAATATTCGGCGACGCTGTCCCCGGTGAGGACCGCCTCCCCTTCAGTACCCATAAGCTCCGCCGCACTTACCTTTTTTACGCTTACGGACCCGCGGATATAGTTTTCGGTCTTATCATTTATATAGAACAGCTCATCATTCTCCGGAGTGAAATAATAATCCCCTTCCGGCGAAGTCCATCCGCTGCCCGCAAGAGTATTCCCGTTTTCAATGACCGGCACTGCCGGCTCCTCTTCTTCCTCCTGAAGCATTGCCATAGCCGCATCATATGTTAAACGTTCCGGTCCTTCTTTTGTCTCCAGCCATCCGCTGCATAAAGCCGCGAGCACAAGAAGATAAGCCGCCCCGGCCAGCACTATGGCTGTAAGAAGCGAAAACTCCGCGCCACCCTTGTTTCCTGACATCAGCGGTCTCATTCTCTAAGCATATCTCTCCGGATACAGCTGTTTGAAACTCTCTATCATCTTCTCTGTATTTTCAAGGAGCAGCGCTTCATCCGGTGCTGCCACTCCTACTATATCATAGGTATATATAAACTCAGGCACGGCTCCCGTTACAAGCTTCATTTCTCCCCTGTATTCATTGATCAGAAGCGGGATCGCCGTTGTCTCTACCGGAGCATTTCTGTCCATCTTAACACGTATGCGTCCCACTCTTCCTCTTATCTCGGTAATGAACATGGACGAAGCGGTATTCTTCGCCAGGGCTATACGAAGCAGATTCTGCGCTTCCTTCGGAATGGTGCCGAAGCGGTCCTTAAGCTCATCCCGCATGGCATCCGCAT
The DNA here is from genome assembly GCA_902779395.1 of uncultured Lachnospiraceae bacterium. Taxonomy (GTDB): domain Bacteria; phylum Bacillota; class Clostridia; order Lachnospirales; family Lachnospiraceae; genus NK4A136. The sequence goes on from CACZBK010000009.1 coordinate 118,473, forward strand.
CGGCATTATCACTTATCTGTGCGATACGTTTATACAGATCCAGCTTCTGCATCTCGTTGACCACATATTCCGGAGGCAGGAACGCATCCACATCCAGATCGATGGTGCAGCTGCTTTCTGCTTCCTTTGTCTCACCCTTTTCCTCCCTGACGGCTTCTTCCAGCATCTTACAGTACAGATCATATCCGACACTCTCGATATGTCCGTGCTGCTGTTTGCCCAGAAGGGTACCTGCTCCGCGTATCTCAAGATCACGCATGGCTATCTTGAATCCGCTGCCCAGCTCCGTAAATTCCTTTATGGCAGTAAGACGCTTCTCTGCCACTTCCTTAAGGACCATGTTCCTGCGGTACATAAGAAAAGCGTAACTGCTGCGGTCGGACCTTCCCACGCGCCCTCTCAGCTGATAAAGCTGTGCAAGTCCCATCTTATCCGAATCGTGGATTATCATGGTATTGACATTCGGGATATCAAGCCCGGTCTCTATAATAGTGGTGGATACAAGGACGTCTATCTCCTTACGGATGAAAGCCATCATGATATCCTCAAGCTGCCTTTCATTCATCTGTCCGTGCGCAAAGGATACCCTGGCTTCGGGTACGAGCGATGCTACCTCGGCAGTCATCTCCTGTATCGTATCCACACGGTTATATACATAGTAAACCTGGCCTCCGCGGTTTAATTCCCTGCTTATGGCCTCACGCACCATCTCTTCATTGTACTCACAGACAAAAGTCTGAATGGGCAGACGGTCGCGCGGTGCCTCCTCGAGAAGGCTCATATCCCTTATACCTACAAGGCTCATATGAAGGGTACGGGGGATGGGCGTGGCCGTGAGAGTCAGGACATCCACATTTTCTTTTATCTGCTTTATCTTCTCTTTATGGGATACTCCGAAGCGCTGCTCCTCATCTATGATAAGAAGCCCCAGATCCTTATACTCCACATCCTTTGAAAGCAGGCGGTGGGTACCTATCACTATATCCACCCTGCCTTCCTTAAGATCCTTAAGCGTCTCCCTTATCTGGGAAGCAGTCCTGAATCTGGAGAGCATGGCGATACGTACCGGATATGCAGCCATACGTTCGCAGAAAGTAGTAAAATGCTGCTCTGCCAGTATCGTGGTGGGCACCAGATATGCAACCTGTTTTCCGTCCTGGACTGCCTTGAACGCCGCTCTTATAGCCACCTCCGTCTTGCCGAAGCCCACATCACCGCATATGAGGCGGTCCATTATCTTGGTGCTCTCCATGTCATCCTTGGTCGCGATGATGGCCTGCATCTGATCATAGGTTTCTTCATAAGGGAAAAGTTCCTCAAATTCCCTCTGCCAGGGAGTATCTTCTCCGAACTCGTATCCCTTTCTTAAGCTGCGCTGCGCATAGAGGCTTACCAGATCCTTTGCCACACCGCTTACGGCAGCCCTGACTTTCTCCTTTGTCTTATGCCATTCGCTGCCGCCCAGTTTATTAAGCCTGGGTTTCCTGGAATCCTTATCCGCATAGAGCTGCACACGGTCCAGTGAAGAAGCCAGCACATACAGGCTGCCTCCGTCACGGTATTCTATCTTCATATAGTCTTTAAGGACATGCTCTACTTCGATCTTTTCAATCCCGCGATATACGCCCACACCGTGGTCCTCATGGATCACATAATCGCCCACATGCAGCTCACCGTATGAGCTTACTTTCTTACCGCCGCTGTATTTAGGGCGCTTGCGCCTGTTTTTATGTTCAGCGCCGAAGATATCCGTCTCGGCTATCACGGTGAATTTTATCTGCGGATATGTAAAACCTTTATGTATACGGCCGTATACCGTGACCACTTCACCCGGAAGTATCCTTTTAGATTCATCCTCCGAAAAGCCCGCTTCAACGCCGTCCTCACGCAGGTCCGATGCAAGCCGCTCAGCGCGTGAACGTGATGCGGATACTATCACAATACGTCCGCCCTCTTTCTTTAAATTCTTGAGATTATCGGTAAGCGTGGAAAAACTGCCGTTATAGGAAGCCAGTGTGCGCGAGCTTATCTGATAATCTTTTTCATCGCCGAAAAGCCCGTAAGCGGCATCAAGCGAACTTAAGGTCACACTTCCGTATCTGCGAAGTTCTCCAAGGCTTTCTTCAAAGGATCTCAATACGTCTGCCTGTGCGGGAAGCGCATATCCCTTTTCCAGGCGGTTTGACATACTCTCCGAAAACTCAGCCATTACTCCGTTTCCGTGCTCGGTAAGCCTTACCGGCTCATCCAGGAAGATAAGCGGCGCTTCTTTATACAGTTTTAATAAACTGCCGGTTTCCTCCCGGCTGTAGAAAAAGCGAAGGTAACTGTCAAGATTTATGCTTCCGGTATTATATACCAGGTACTGTTCGAGCTCTTCCAGTGCAAGCGAAAGGCGCTGGGCCGCTTCAGGCTTTTTTGCATCCCGCATTATCTCTATCTGGGCAGAAGCCTCAAGCCTGATCTTCCTGTAGCCTTCGGCACGTTTAGCCTCACTCAAGATCATCTCGGTAGCAGGATAGACAGTAAGCTCCGACAGCTCCTCTATGGACCTCTGACTCTGGGCATCAAAACTCCGCAGGGATTCCACTTCATCCCCCCAAAGCTCTATACGGTAAGGATTTTCCGAACACAGATCGAAAACATCGATTATACCGCCCCTTACCGAAAACTGTCCGGGACTTTCGGCCTGATAATTCTTCTCATATCCCATCGATATGAGTTTGATCGCTGCTGCTTCCTCATTCAGTATACTGCCTTTTGATACGGTGATCTGACTGTCCCTGTATACCCCGGCAGGAAGACAATCGGAAAAAAGCGCATCTATGGTGGTAACTACGGTACCTTTTTCTCCCGATATAATGCGTTTTAATACCCTGATACGTTCGGTAGCTGTTTCCCTGCCGTTGATATCGGCCTGATAAAAGATAAGATCCTTGGCAGGATAGACCAGACATTCCCTGTCATAAAAACGGTATTCTTCCGCGATCTCCCTGGCACGGCGTTCGGAGTATGTCAGAATAAGAGTGCTGCCTTCGCCTTCCGAAAGCGCAGAAATAAGATGCAGCTTCGCAGGATCTGCACAGCCGCATAAAATACCGTGTCTTTTGTTTAAAAGGTCCTCTTTAAGCTTCGGGAAAAAATCCAGCTCTTTAAGAGGACTGTTAAGCATCTTCATTTTCTTTCAGTTTATAATACAGCCCCGACAGCTGCGGGATCACAACATAACACAGGTATTTTACATTTTTTGTTATATTCCGTCAATCTCGGAGGCGTCCCCATCCGTAAGCTCAAGAATATCCGCAAGCTCCGAAAAATCCCTTATGACCGCTTCCGGTGCATCCGCGTCGCCAAAACCGTATGAAGCAAAAATGAACGGCACGCCCGCCTCATGCGAAGCGTCCTGATCTCCCTGTATATCACCCACATATACCGGCAAGCCGTATCCGTTCCTGTTCTTCACAAGCTTTATATTTCCGGCCTTATAAAGCCCCGTATCCCCGTAGCACTCCTTATCGCTTATATATTCCGCGATACCGAGCTTGTTCATCACCAGTTCAATATAGCCCGACTGACAGTTGCTCACTATGCACACCGGCAGTTTCTCCGAAAGCTTTATTATCGTATCCTTTACTCCGTGAAAGCTGATATCCTTTTCATTCTCTTCAAGGATCTGCTGTTCATAGACTATGCATTTGTCCATGATCTCATCACGAACGGACCGGTCTATATCCGGCAAAAGCTCCATGGCTATCACATCCATAGGTTTTCCGAACAGCTTCTTCAGCTCACCGGCCTGTACCACCCTGTCGATCCCGGTCTCTTTTAAGGCCCTTGTCCATGCTCCTGCCACAAGAGGAGTCGAGTCCCATAAAGTTCCGTCCACATCCAGAAAAACAGCATCCGCTTTTATCTTTTTAATCCCCTGTATCTCTTTCACTTCCAGCTGATCATCCTTTACGGTAAATCTTATATTCAATCCGGCATAACTTATTCCCCATATGCGTTCCTCATCATGTATATGTCTGGTACGCGGATCCTGAGAAAGCAGCTGTATAATGTTCTGCCGCATATTATCATCCAGCTGCCCCAGAAGCCTTTCGGGGATGTGTACCTTAAGCTCTTTAAACTCTACGCTGTCGGTAAATCCGCCCTTTGCGTCCGGAAAAGAATCCGCATACGGCAGATAAGGTTTTATATCATAAACGGGTGTATTATCGAGCATATCAACACCGCTCACTATAAGGCTTCCGTCTTCATCAACGGCTTCCAGCTTCACACAGGAAAGCCCAAGGGGATTGGGCCTGAAAGGAGATCTGCTGGCAAATACTCCCACTCTCTTCCTGCCCCCAAGCCTTGGAGGTGCCACTGTAGCACTGAAATTGGCCTTATGGTTTTCCGAGAAATCCCAGATAAGCCACAGACGGCTGTATTCCTCAATGCCTCTTATGGCATCGGGATGGAAATATGCGGGTTCAAAAACTATCCTACCCATCGCCCCTTCGACAAGGCCGCTCTGTCTCGGTATACCGAATTTTTCAGGAAAATCCGTACGGATGTGCGCTATCGGTTCTATGTTCATTTGCGCTTAAACCTTGAATATAACATGAATTTGGTATTGGTAACCAGATATCTTTTGAACAGACGCCTGGGATTCTGGAAAAGCCTGTAAAGCCACTCAAGACCTATTCCCTGAATAAGTTTGGGGGCACGATCCACAGTACCGGCATGGAAATCAAACCCTGCCCCGACACCGAGCATCACAGCATTTATCCTGCCTTTATGGGCTGCCATCCATTTTTCCTGTTTGGGCGCACCCAGACCTATCCAGACCAGATCAGCCCCGCTGTCATTTATCATCTTTACCACCGCTTCATCTTCTTCTTCCGTAAGTTCCCGAAACGGCGGAGAATACATACCTGCGATATTCATCCAGGGAAAACGCTCCTTAAGCTGTTCTTTTAAGCAGCCAAGGGTCTTTTCCGTTGATCCGTAGAAGAAATGCTTTTCGCCGCTCTCCATGCTCAGGCGGAATACTTCCTCCATGAAATCCGGCCCCGCAACACGCTCCGCCTCGGGATATCCTGATGCCGCTATCTTCGAAGCTATGGGATTTCCGTCCGGGAAGGTAAAGACACTTGAATTCAGTATATCACGGTAATCCCTGTTATCGCAGGCCATCACAGTGGTATGGACATTTGAAAAACATATATAGCCGCCCTTCAGCTCCTTAACATGATCGAGCACATAAGATGCAGCCTCGGTACGGCCTGCCGTAGTATACTCCACTCCAAGCACGGGAAGCCGGTTATGCATGTTGCTCATGAAAAGCGCTGCCGATCCGCCCTCATTTATGACCGCCCTTTCGGGAAGGGATCTTCCAAAGGCTTTCAGTCCTATACATACGGGTACTCCGGTAGAGCGAAGATATTCGTTTTCCTTATCCGTAAGCTGTTCCGCGGCAGCAGCGGATACATAGATCATCTTACAGTTTTCGGGAATCTTCAGGCAGGCTTTTTTCACATCAGCCACATCCGCCATACCCGTCACATGGTCTATAACCCAGATATCTTTCCACTCGTTCAGATAGCCGTATCTTTCTATGCAGAATTTAAGCCTTTCGCTTTCGGCTTTAAGAGCTACCATCATGATATCCCTGTGCTTAACACCCGGGCCGTATTTTTTTACATACCACCTGGAATACTGTCTTCTTGCAAAGATGTCAAATACGATGCCCATCACAAAAAGGATGGCCACAACAGTTCTGGATATCCTTCTTCCCCAGCTGATGAAAAAAACAAAGATAAGTTCAAGAAACAGGAGTATCGTCTGGGATTTTATCACCTCGGAACTCTTTTCCCAGAAATCCATCTCCCAGGCATGCTTTATCCTGTTTCTCCTTAAAAAGAAAATAACCGAATAGGCGAGGAGCAGAAAAATAAAAAACATGCGATAAAACGCATACTCTCTCGTCTTATTCGGATAAAGGGGTTCCAGTATAAGATATCTGAAAAGGAGCGCTATAACATAAGCGGCGGTCTCTCCCACAAGGCTCCATATCAGCATCACTATTTCGTGCGGATTCTTTCTTTCTCTCATAACCAGCAGATATTATAGCATTAATACCCGCCTGTTTCAAGCAATGGTGCCGCCTCCCACAACGACATCGCCGTCATAGAGCACCACAGCCTGTCCGCGGGTGATGGCTCTCTGCGGCTCATCAAAAACGACCCTGATACTGTCTTCACCGGTCTGTTCCACCACCGCCGGCTGTTCCTGCTGCCGGTAACGCACCTTGGCTTTAACACGCATCCGGCCTTCTATATGATCAACGGAAATAAGATTTACATCACGTGCCGTAAGAGTATCCGTAAACAGTTCCTTACCGTGGCTTAGGCACACCCTGTTATTCTCCACATCGATACCGCATACATACCAGGGATATTCTGCCGCTATCCCCAGGCCTTTACGCTGGCCTATGGTATAGCGTATTACACCCTTATGACGTCCCAGCACATTACCTTCGGTATCCACAAAGTCTCCTTCGGGATAACTTACGCCTGTCTGCTGTTCTATAAAAGAAGCATAATCGCCGTCCGGTACAAAACATATATCCTGTGATTCAGCCTTATCCGCATTTACAAAACCGTATTCTGCGGCTATCTGCCTGGTCTGTGTCTTACTCAGCTCTCCCAGAGGAAATCTGCAGTATTTAAGCTGTTCCTGACTCAGATTAAACAGCACATAACTCTGATCCTTCGCGGGATCAAGCGCCTTTTTTAAGATATAGCGCCCGTTTTCTTCATTATATCCTGTCCGGGCATAATGCCCCGTGACTATCACATCACAGGCTCTTGAGAGACCGTATTCAAGCAGTTTTTCAAACTTGAGATATCTGTTACAGTCGATGCAGGGATTTGGCGTGCCGCCGTTCTGATAGGTCCGTATGAATTTATCTATGACCGCTTCGGAAAAATCAGCGGTATAATCCTTAACCTCATAAGGTATGGACAATAAAACAGCGACCCTGGCGGCATCATCCACATCCCTTACGGAACAGCAGCTTTTGGGGCTTAATCTCTGTTCCTCACTGTGGAAAAGCCGCATGGTCACTCCCATGCATTCATATCCTTTATCCTTCATAAGAGCGGCAGCTACGGACGAATCCACGCCTCCGCTCATTGCTATAAGTGCTTTCATATCTATACTAAAAATCCGCGATTTGATCCCGCAGCGATGCTGCCGGTATTAATATCGTTTCTCCCATATGTCATTCCGGCATATACCACATCGGTATTCTTCATCACAGGAGCAGACGTATCGCTTTTTGCCGCCTCGGCGTATGCATCCCTTAAAGCGGTAATAAGCTTAAAACTTCTTGCGAGACCTTCCGTCTCACGACGCACGCCCGCAGTGATCAGCTGCCTGTCCACAAATCTGTATATCTCGTAAAAGTTCCTTGCAAGTTCGTATTTCATATCCAGGGATTCTATAAGTTCCCTTATGCAGCAGCGGCAGTTCCAGATCAGATCCTTAAAATCTTCGCTCATGGGATCCGCTGCAAGAAGCTCCCTGCTGTATTCTTCAAAAATATCATAAACAACAACTACCATAGCTGACGGATTCGCCTGGCTGATCCTGAGAATAAAATCCTGTCGTTTATCGTCTGTCATAAAATGCCTCCTCCCGATATGATCCTTCGCTACGAATGTCATTTTCCGGGCTTAAACCCGAAGGATCCTTACTGTAATAACTGCAGTACGGTCTGCGGACGCTCATTTGCCTGCGAGAGCATCGAGGTTCCTGCCTGTACCAGTACCTGCTGTGTGGTATACTCCGTCATTTCCTCTGCCATATCCACATCCATTATACGCGAGTAGGAAGCCGTAAGATTCTCAAATGAAATATCTACACTGGCAACATTGTGCTCAAGTCTGTTTTCATAAGCACCAAGCCTTGACCTGATATCGTTTATATAATCCAGCGCGCCTTTTATGGCATCTATGCCTGCCGATGCTCCCGTAGCATTTTCACTTCCGTCCACGGTTGATATATCCAGCTTATCCAGCCCCATGCGATAAAGTGATACGGTAGGGATCTGTACTGCCAGCTCCTGTCCTTCGTTAGCGCCGACCTGTATCTTCATGGCTCCTATACCGGTAATATCCATGTTCATGGTACCTATCTCCCGTATAGCTGCTTTCTTCTGAGCCGGGGTAGTCTTTCCTTCAAGAACCTTATCATTGATGCCTACCACAAGCTTGAAATCCCCGGGGCCCGTAAGGGTCACCTGATCAAGATCATCATTGACAGTTGCGGTGTAGCCGCTGTCGGAAGGCTTTGCGGGAGCTTCTACGGAAGGAATGGTAAAAGCATCCGGATCCGCGGGATCCTTACCGAAAAGCTTTGAAAAATCCACCTTATAGTCTTTGCTGGGGGGCACATCCTGGGAATAGAAGTCCACCTGGGCCTGTTCGGGTTTATCTGTATAAGCCTTCATATCAAAACTGCCGTCAAGAAGGGGCATTCCGTTAAATTCGGTGTCCTTTGAGATACGGGTAAGTTCCTGCTTAAGCTGCTGGACTTCCTGATCCAGAAGCCTTCTGTCATCATCGGTATTGCTTCCGTTCGCAGACTGTACAGCCAGCTGGTTCATACGCTGAAGGATAGCGGACATCTCCGATAAAGCACCCTCCGCAGTGGATATAACGGAAATACCGTCATTACTGTTTCTCTTGCCCACATCAAGGCCCTTTATCTGCGAGTCCATACGATGTGCTATAGCCAGACCCGCAGGATTATCCTGGGCTCTGTTTACCTTAAGTCCTGATGATAAGCGCTGTAATGACTGACTTAAAAGTGAATCATTCTTGTTAAGCGATTTATTTGTTACTACAGCGGAAGCGTTATAATTTATTCTCATATCTACTCCGTTCCCGGTGATCTCCTTATCTCCGTATCAGTCAGCCGTCCATGGCTTCATTCGTCTCTGTTTATGCCTCTCCCATCGTCTTCAGGAATATCTTTGCACTCCTGTAAAGCACAGAGGTATCAAAACCGTCAATATTATCATCGGATCTTGTGATGCGATTATTAATAGCAAAGTGGGAAGAATATGCAAAATTCATGGCATATATGCCTATCTGAGCCTCCGCAAAACGCTGTGATAAACGTTCTTCCATAGCAGCTGCATTGTCCCGGCCTTCCTTGCTGTCGCTTACCACATAGATATCGAGCCCTGCTTCAAGCGCGGTAAATTCAGCGTTCAGATTACCCCAGTATGCGCTGCTCAGACTGATATCCACCCTGCCGCGTATGCCTTCTTCATGCTTTATCTTAACGCTTACCGCAGTCTGCTCACCATTAAGCTCCATGGGGATCTCATAGCTTTCTTCCCTTGCCAGTGCTCTTGCCGTACCAAGCTGCTTCATGGCTGCGCTTATGGATCTTAAATCGATATTGCCGTCCGCATCAATACTTGCATTGACCAGTGTCTCCATAGCCGCATCCGACATACGGGAATATGCCTCCTTTGCATCAGATTCCGAATCAAACTTATCAAGTACATCCGAGAAAGCATCCTCTGAAGAAGCCTCCGCTATCCCCTCTGTAAGTTCAAACGGATCGGCAGACGGACTTCCTGCACTTCCGGCACTCACCACACGGCCATCAGGCAAAGTATGCTGCCTTTTGCGTTCTGATCCCGAAGCCTTCCTGCAGATGTCAAACAGCTCTCCCTTATTCTGTCTTAAACCTTTTAAGCCGATCAGATCATCCGCATCCGCCCCAAGGCCGTTCTGTATCAGCTCTTCATATAAGGCAGGGCTCAGATCCGCAGCTTCCCTCAATTCCTCTCTGGCCGCTTTATACATGGCTGTCTCTATCTGGCGGGCTATATCATTTTCAACATTGCCCTCTACTCCGCCCAGGGTATCATCAACACTTACATCCATTCCGGCACTCTTCCTGCTCCTTACGGCGGTAAGAAGATTTTCAAAACTCAATTCCCTGTCCTGTTTTATCAGGCTGCCGATAGCCGCTCCGTCCCTTGAACTTACCTGATGGAGCATGCGGTATACACCTATATAGCTCTCACGCTCATCTGCGGTGATCCTGTTTTTCTGCTCCATTCTTACAAGGAATTCACTGTAGCTTTCGCTGCCCGCACCGCTGTCGCCTAAATATGCATCCAGCTCCTCCATGCTCATTTTCAGAGGATTCATACCCTCTCTGATCATCTGAAGCGTATTGGCAGGCGTCATCCTTTCGATGATATCATCTACCATGCTGCCGGCTTCCCTGATACGTTCTATATTTTCCATGCTTATCTCCATGCTGTTATATCCCAGGATACGGGTAGCACGGAGGTTTTCCTCACTTGTTTCTATATGGAGCTCCTCAAGCAGGCTTTTTGCATGTACAAAGGCTTTTGATATGCTGTCTCCCAGATCTGAGCGGACCTGCGTCTGCATAGTCTCATAACTCATGCCTGCCGCTTCATATTTAAGCCTCAGCGAACTTCCTGCCGCAGAAAAATTCTCAAGTGATGAAAAGCTTTCCGAAGCATCCTTTAAGAAATCTCCAAGCAGTGATACGGGCATACCGGGTATCTGCCGCAGATCGTCCATCGTCTGAGCAAATATATCCGAACGCTGCTTTGCAATACCGGCATCATCCGTATTATAACGGCTCTTCAGCATGTCCTGTTCGGCACTCTTCAGCTGATCTACCAGCTCAGACAGCTCCAGGGTGTCAACATTCACACCGGCCTTCAGCATATGATAGCTTACCTGCACCGTCATGGAAAGACGCACTTCCTCAAGCTGCCTTCTTGCCGTTACAGCTCTCGCTTCCATACTGACCGATATGCTTATGCTTGTCATTGAAGCACTGACGCGTGACAGATTCCTCAGATTTACAGGCAGATCCTTTGATATCACCTCATCTACCGCTTCATCCTTTATATCCGCCACTTCGTCGCTGAGCTTTATCGCTTCTTCAAGCATGGTCTTATCCCTGCTGATATCATAATCCGCAGGATGCATGCCGTCCGCTAATGCCATTGCCGCCTTCTCGGCCGCTTTGTCCGCACTCATCGGAAGCTTTAACCCGTCCAGCTTCTTCATTAGCATAAAGTTCTCTTCAGTAAGAGGAAGTCCCTGCCTGATCATTTCCTCAGCAAGGGCCATATTTTCTTCATTTTTCTCTTCTCCGCTGCGCTCTATCACTTTCTCCATCTGACCCGAAAGCTGCGAAAGAGAAGCATCATCAGCCGATGCCGTCCTTGTAAGATAGCCTCCTGCCTGCACATAACCCTGTGCACCCGAATGTGCTGCGCTGCCGCTGTGCTGCGCCTTATACAGGGCATCTGCAGAAGGCTCCGTTCCGTTTTCGACCATGTAGGCTTTAGTGCCGGGATCGAGCGTGCTTAGGCTTCCCAGCCGTTCCATAAATACGGAAGCTTCTTTTGCATTTTCTTCATTTAACGGTACACCGTTTTTCTCAAAAGCTTTCGATATTTCCCTGGCATAAGCCTCACTGCCGGTGATCTCCTTAAGCTGTTCATCACTCAGATCATCATTATATCCGGCTATGACCACCCCGCTCTTTGCCATGGTAGCCTTTATCTCATCAACTATATTTACGGTATCTTCCGGATCTATCTTCCCCGGATCAAAACCCTCGTCCTGCATCTTTTTATAAGCTTCCGGACTTAAGGTATTTGACATGAGCACCATCATGTCCTGACGGTTCTTCACATCCGCAGGGCTCCCTGCCTCGATCAGCTGCTCAGCCGTTTTCTTCTTATCTCCGATAATGGAAGTATTGTTATTACCTATATCCAGAGTATAGCCGGGAAATGCTTTCCCGTTTTCCGTTCTTTTGGGATCCGCAAGCTCACGCGGCTGCGCGGAAGAGGTTCTTGGCGATTCATCGGGGATATTGTTAAACTGTACGTTCATAGATCGATTCTCCTTATACAGACACAAAAAGTCAGATGCGAAACACATCTGACTTTTATTTCGGCATAACCGGTCAAACTCTTTAATATGAGAATGAATATACTGCTGCTCCGTAAGGAGGAAGGTTGAATTTGATGGCATACTGACGGCCGTCGCATTCAAATTCCTGTGCTTTTATCTCGGCAGGGAGCTCTCCTCCGTTACCCGCAAAACGCTTTTCATCCGAATTAAGGACCAGCTTGTACTTGCCCTTTTTAGGTACACCCACCGCATAGTCATCAAGAGCTATGGGCGTCATATTCAGCACAAATACCATGTTATTCTTGCCGTCACGGCTCTTACGGATAAAACTGTACGTGCTGCGATAGGAATCATTGGCATTGATCCACTCAAAGCCGTCCCAGGAATCATCGAGCTCGTAGAGACAGCGGTTATCCCTGTATATCTTCAGCAGCTCCTTAACATATTCGAGCATACCCTTGTTAAGATCCTCTCCCAGAAGAAACCAGTCAAGCTCACGTTCCTCACTCCATTCACGCTCCTGTGCAAATTCCTGGCCCATGAACAGGAGCTTCTTTCCTGAATGCCCGAACATAAATGCATATCCGACACGAAGATTGGCATATTTATCAACCTTGTATCCCGGCATCTTATTTACCATGGAACACTTAAGATGAACCACTTCATCATGTGACAGAGGCATTATATACTTCTCCGCACAGTTATAGCTCATAGCGAAGGTCATCTTATTATGATTATCCTTGCGGAAATAAGGATCCAGTTTCATGTAATCACAGAAATCATGCATCCAGCCCATATTCCACTTAAAAGTAAAGCCAAGGCCGTCATCTTCGGGACGCGCGGTCACCTTAGGCCATGCTGTGGATTCTTCCGCTATTGTCATCACGCCGTTGTTGAGGCCCCTGATAACGGAATTGAGATGCTTAAAGAACTCTATGGCATCAAGATTTTCATTTCCGCCATATTTATTCGCAACCCACTGTCCGTCACGTTTTCCGTAATCCAGATACAGCATGGACGCCACAGCATCAACACGCAGTCCGTCCACATGGAACTCTCTTATCCAGTACAGAGCATTCGCGATAAGGAAATTCCTTATCTCAGTCTTGGCATAATTGAATATCTTGGTACCCCAGTCGGGATGCTCGCCCAGTCTGGTATCAGGATGTTCATACAGGGGTTCCCCGTCAAAATCAGCAAGTCCGAAGGCATCTCTGGGGAAGTGAGCAGGCACCCAGTCAAGGATGACGCCTATTCCCGCATTATGCAGTTTATTTACAAGATAGGCAAAATCCTCCGGCGTACCGTAACGTGATGTGGGGGCATAATAACCTGTTACCTGATATCCCCACGATCCGTCAAAAGGATGCTCCGCTATACCCATCAGTTCCACATGGGTATACTTTACATCTTTAAGATAATCCGCTAAACGGTCGGCAAATTCACGATAATTATAAAAACCGTCCTTTGTCCCGTCGGGATGCTTCATCCACGAACCTATGTGACATTCGTAAATGGCTACGGGCTCCTGGAAGTAATTCTTCTGTGCCCGCTCCGAGAGCCATTTCTCATCCGACCATCTGATCTTTCTGATATCGTATATAACAGATGCCGTACCGGGCCGGAGCTCCGCATAATTGGCGTATGGATCTGCTTTATAAATACCCTCTCCGCTCCGGGTGGTGATAAAGAACTTATACAGCTCTCCTTCCCCTACATCCGGGATAAAGCAGGTATAGATGCCACCCTCTCCCAGGCGTGTCATCGCATGCGCATTCACATCCCAGTTATTGAAGGTACCCACCACATGCACTTCCGTTGCATGCGGTGCCCAGACAGCAAAAAAGACGCCCTTCTTCCCGTTCTTCGTACAGGGATGAGCGCCCAGCTTCTTATAGATATCATAATGTGAACCCTGACCGAATACATACTGGTCAGCCTCGGAGATGAATACTTCCTCCTCCTGCAGGGAATGAACTGCCTTTTCCTGCTTCTTTGGTGCCATAATGTAACCCTCCATAGTCTGATTATAGTAAAACCCCGGGAATCCCTCCCGAGGTCTTATTTTACCACATATCACACTAAAAAGGAAGTATTACTTGCCTATGAAATCCTTTTCCCGAAGTATTATCATATCCTCATAATCATAGCGTTTTCCGCTCAATACCTGGAAATATGCCGCAATACGTTTTCTTTTGGAATGCTCTATGGCTTCATCCACTATATCTTCCACTTCCATTGTGGTCACGTTATGTTCGCCTATCTGCAGCTCGCTTATACGCTGATGAAGGGCTAAAACTCCTCTCTCTTCATCTATCTTATATTCCCTGGAATAAGCGTATTTCTTTGCGTATTCCACTAAAGCGTTATTGTTCATGGGTGCTATATCGATGCGGGCATTAAAATATCCCGTTATCATCTCATACTCTTCAAGCATCTTATCCATGCCTTTTTTCTTATCGATCATCACCACGAAGATCCCTTCCGTCATACTCTCCAGGGTCTTAGCGATGGTCTCTAAGGTTTCCTTTTTCATATCCGAAGCATGATCGATCAGAAGGGCACCGTTAGACAGCTGATTCAGCATCTGGGGTATATCCCTGTGATTCATCTTATTACCGCTGATCTTTGCTATACGTGTGGATACAAAATTTGCATCTATCATCTGTATCTCTTTGATGAGATTCTTGCCCAGTTTAAGAGAAGCTTCCTCATTATCGCCTGTGATTATGACATTTCCTACATAAGATGCAAGACTCACCTTATCGATAGCCTCCACAAGCTGCGTGCGCATTTTCCTGGAATAAAGGAAATCGGCAAAGAGCTTCTGCTCGTCACCGCTAAGCTCATTCTCTTCCTCAGGCGTAAACTCATCGTTCATCTCATCAACGGTTTCATGGCCCACGCGGTCCGCATCGGCTTCAAGTGCACCGGATATCTCCTGTATCTGTGCAGTATTCATCCCGCTGCCCCAGTTACCGTCATCGGAAGCCTTATCCGCCCCGGCGGCTGCTTCATCTGCTATATCCGTCTCCCCGTTTTCTTCTGCTGAAGGCATCTCTTCACCGGACGGCTGTTCCTCTCCGTTCACGTCCTGACCGGGCTCTTCATCCTCAGACAGCTCACCATCGGTACTTTCCTCCGCATATCCGCTCTCTTCATATGCGTCTTCCCCGTATTCTCCGTCGGCATACTCTTCGTCGGCGTACTCTCCTTCTGCATACTCACCGTCTTCATAGCACCCGTCATCTTCGTAGTATTCACCGTCCTCATAGTATTCGCAGCCGGCCTCATAATATCCGCCGTCTTCGCTGTATCCGCCTTCCTCGTAATACCCGTCGTCTTCGTAGTATTCGCCTTCCTCATAATATTCACCGTCGGCATATTCACCTTCCTGATACCCGCCTTCGGGATATTCATCTTCTTCATACTGCTCCTGTGCATAGCCTTCATCTTCGGGCTGTTGTGCTTCAGGCACGGAATTTTCAGGCTGTTCTTCCGGGTTTGAGTTATCTGCCGGCTGTTCCTTTTCGCTCTCGTCTTTTGCGGATCCTTCTATTTTTTCTTCGATCTCATCGGAGGCCATGACCGCCGTGGCCGTGATCTCCCTCATGATACCGTAATCCTTTGTATCCGCAAGCTCACCGGCCCCCGCTACAGCCGCATCTACAAGACCGGTAGTACTCTTCTTATCCGCCTCTACAGCTTCGTTAACCTCATCCCAGATAGAACGTCCGGATACAGCCTCTCCCATAATGTCCACTTCGCCTGCTGCCGGCTCATCCGCAAGCACTCCGTCAGACACTCCTTCAGCCGCTGCGGGATCTTCACTTATCTCTTCTATCGTACGAAGCTCGATATCATCGGCCTGATACTTATCCGCAAAAATCTTCTGTTCACGTTCAAGTTCCTGTATAAGACCGTTTCTGCTCTTTTCCTCATAATCTTTATAAATGGGACCGGTACGCTCTAAAATACTGCGATGCAGCTCTTCATCCTGCTGGGCCAGCTTGCGTCTTTTGGTCTTTTCCCACTCGGAAAGATAATCATTGATATGGATCTGTCCGGTTATCTGTTTTTCGACCGGACTGCTTGCAGGTACCGCAAGTCCGAGCTGTCCGTCATCACCAAGATAAAACATACCGTCCATAGCCGGTCTGCCGGATCTGACAGTCCTTCTTTCCACATCATTGCCCATATACTGCGAACGCTGTGCACGCTCCCGTTCCTCTTCCAGCATAACCTCGCGCGCTTTGCTTAATACACTCTCATAGGCCGGATTAGTATTGGACGGAAGATTGTCTATCACGATATCATCCGTACGGTCTTCAAAGAATATCTCATCATCTCCGGTATTGATACTGCCGGTATTGAACACCTTTCCCCTTTTTTCCTTATTTACGGAATTCACCGTATTTACTGCAGGCGGGATCTCTTCCGGTCTGAAATATATGGTCTGATCCTCCACACCTTCGGGTTCGGATGCCAGTTCGCCGGGAACCGATTCAAAAGGATCCGGCTCCGCCTCCCCATATCCTTCGGAGTAACCGTTCCCGTTTCCGCCGTCCGTATATTCTTCTGCGGCAGGTTCCTCTTCATATCCTTCTTCACTGTATCCCTCAGCGTAGCCATCCTCGGGATAATATTCGCCGTCCCCGTAGCTTTCTTCGGGATAATCGCCTTCATAACCTTCTTCCGGATAAGCTTCTTCATATGTCTCCCCGGAATAGTCTCCCTCATAGCTTTCTTCAGGATATTCCTCTTCATATCCTTCGCTGTTTTCCTCAGGATAATGTTCCGATCCGGCATATGCCATCTGTCTTTCCAGTTCACCGGTAGACATATAATCATCTTCCATCATCGGCTTCATATCCCTGCCGCCGGAACGCGTATCACTGCCTGATGCGTTCTCCACGCCCATCAGTTCTCTCATGCTCTCCGCAAGGGTTTTCTGCAGATTGATCGTGTTGAACTTGCTCATATCTATGGTCTTTACATGAAAATCCACATCGCTCATCTCTGGATGCAGATCCGGATCTGCCTTTTCAGCTGTGTACTCGTCACTCTCTACCGCTTCTATCTCATCCGCGATATCTTCCCTGCGGTCATATATAGCCTGCTGCTCGGGCTTAAGTCTGGCATGAAGCATCTTAAGTTCAAGAGTCTTTATAACAAAGGGGCCTTCCTTGAACCAGTTGAGCAGATCATCACAGGTCTCAACGCACTTTGTGCCCAGCCCCATCCTGTGGTACAGATATGCCAGCTGGTATACCCACTCCTCCCGGTAATCCTTTCTGGTAAACTCCTCCAGAAGCTGTATCTGATCCTCTATGGATGCTCCTTCAAGCTCCTGGAATTTATACTGTAATATATACACTCCCGGATCATGAGGAGCCATTCTCTTATATAATGCAAGGAATTCAAGGGCCTTTACATGATTGCCCAGGATTATATAAAGCTCACACAGACTGTATACGATATCCCGGTTCTTCGGATTATGATCATATGCCATTAGCATGATCTCAAGAGCATCATCATAACGGCGGTTCAGCTGATAAAGCTCGCTTATCTTCATGAGCATGCTGAAGCTGCGTACCTTTCTCCAGTCTATCCTGTCAGCGATACCTGCTGCATCCTGAAACTGCTCATTTGCGGTAAGCGTCATTATTTCTTCCGAAAGCAACTTGTATTCCTGTTTATTCACTTCAACCTCCAAACACGTTAAGGCCTTAACGGCCGATTCTTTAGTGTTAACTCTTTATGTAAACCACTATATCTTGATGATTTTACCACAGCATTTATAATAAGTAAAGAAAAAACCGCCGATAAACGACGGTTTTCTGAAGCCTTATATGGGACCTACAGGGTTCGAACCTGTGACCTTCCGCACGTGAAGCGGACGCACATCCCAGCTGTGCTAAGATCCCCTACAAGCTTTTATTTTACTACAGCCACTTACAATATGCAAGAAAAAAAATCTGTCCATACAGCCCTGAAACCATCATAAGATCCAAGGTGGCAGTGGCGGTGATAATTTAATCATTGCAATTTTGTCCGGATTCCTATATAATAGCCAAAGTTGTTTGGAGACGTAGCGAAGCGGTCATAACGCGGCGCACTCGAAATGCGTTTGTCGGTTTATCCCGGCACAAGGGTTCGAATCCCTTCGTCTCCGCTCTTTCATAAATCCTTTTAAACACCTGCAAGAGCCTTTATTACATGGCATTGCAGGTGCTTTTTTATCCATTACAGATAATGTGGGATCACCCGAAATAATGTCTTATTTATATGAACCGTATGATGTTTACATTTGGAATTGAAACTGTTATCATAAAATATATCGTCGGCAGCTGATCGGGTTTACTCCTTCGGTGGACCGGGAGGTCACGGGTCAGATTCCCGTCGGTTTCTCCGGAAACCGTAGCTCAGAGAAAGAGCGCCCGGATGGATAATCCGGTAATATCGCCGGCGAAAAGGCCATAGCTGACAATGCTTACTTCATGTCTTTGAAAAGTGTTGTGATAACATGGCCGCCACACTGCCGGCAGCTATCTGCGTTTACTTCGCGATCCGATATGGATGGGCGAAAGCCCGCCATATACTTTTAACGCAGAAATATCGCCGGTTTTTTTATGGAAGGATATATTCATTGAAACATGATCAGCTAAAAAAGATAATAACCTGTATCCTCTTTTCTGTCCTGATATTATGTGCGTGTGAGAATGATCCTGCAGCCCCGGCAGGAGATGTAAACGATACTGTCACGCCTTCGCCGGGAGTTTATTCACAGGCAGAACCTACGCCTGTCCCCGCACCTGTGATAAGGGATAACAGGCAGATCATCGAGGAACTCATAGAGAGTTACGAAAAAGGAAAGGGTGATGCGCAGGCAGCTGCCCTTCTCTCTGAGCTGGCTTTGAATGATGAAGATGCGGCAGAACGCTGGTCGCTGATACTGGAACGCTGGAAAGAAGCAAACGGCGGTATAACGATCAATCAGGATGTTATACCTGATGATATTCAAAAAAGCGCAAGGTTATGTATAGTGGTCCTGGGATACCAGCTCAACTCCGACGGGAGCATGAAAGATGAACTTGTCGGCAGGCTTGAAGTGGCGCTGCAGAGCGCTAAGAAGTATCCGGAGGCATATATCGCATGTACGGGCGGAGGGACAGCCTCTGCAAACAGGGATGCGACAGAGGCCGGCAGTATGGCAGAATGGCTGATCGATAAAGGGATCGACAGATCCCGTATAATCGTTGAGGACAAGTCCCTTACAACAGCCCAGAATGCGATATTTACCTGTGCCGTCTTAAAAGAGGACTATCCCTGGCTCGACCGGCTGGCTATAGTTACAAGTGATTATCACATTCCTTCGGGTATGCTGGTGTTCGAAGCGGAAGAGATACTGAAGTCGGAGGATCCGTCTTCCCCGAAGATATCCGTGATCACAAATGCGGCATATCAGACCGATACGAAAGACTTATCCTTATCATTCCAGGCCGGAACACTCAGCGAGCTTGCCCGCTTTGATAATTATTCGGAAAAGGCAGTTACAGAAGGGGGCGGTGATATAACCCGCTCATGGATGGAAAAGACCGGGATAGATACGCAGGCGGAAGAACTTGACCTCAGCGGAACGGATCTTTCGCTTGTTGATATGGATGTTGTACTGGATAGTATGCCGAAACTTAAGAAGCTTACTCTCATCGGCTGCGGGCTTGATAATAAGCGTTATGCCGCCCTTCAGGACAGACATCCGGATGTAAAGCTGGTATGGGAGATCGTGCTTTCGAACTGGACACTGCGTACGGACGATGTGGCTTTTTCCACAAGCAAGAGCTGTGATCAGGAATTTTTTCTGAAAAATGACGAAGCGTATTATCTCAAATACTGTACGGACCTCGTGGCACTCGACATAGGCCATAATTATGTTTCGGATCTGAGTTTTCTTGAATATATGCCTGAGTTAAAAGTTCTTATACTTGTTGATAATGTACGGGGAAGAGTGAACGGAAAGCTTACGCATATCAAAGATCTTTCCGAGCTTAAGTATGTCCCGAAACTCAGGTATCTGGAGATATTCGCGAATAATGTCACGGATCTTGAATTTATGGATCACCTGCCCGAGCTTGAGGATCTTAATATAAGCTACAATTCCGTAAGCAGTATAGAACATCTGAAAAACCTGCCTAAGCTTGAGAGGCTCTGGATGGAGCACACTTATATTTCGGGATACGATGTTCAGCAGCTAAGAGCACTCTATCCTTCGGCGCGGATAGTTTCGGAGGGGGAAGGCTCCATCGATCAGGGCTGGCGCAGCGGTACTCATTATACCGCCATGCGCAGGATGTTCAGGGAAAATGTCATCGATGATGTTTATCGCTGAAAAGAACGGAGACGAAGAGATTTAAGCGTGATCATCAGTGCTTATCATCTGTTTTCTGCTCTTTTCTCATCTTCAGAAAAGTCTCATATTCATTCGGATGTTTATGTTTTATATAATTCCTTATCACCTTTTCATGCTTGTTTAAAAGGTGAATGGCTCCCGGATTTATCAGGCTAAGCTTCTTCTGTCCGAAGCGCCTGCGCCTCTCAATATGCCTTTCTATCCTGGACGTTGTCTCGCTGCTTATCCTGCCCCCGGCCTTCAGCTCCTCCAGCCGTATCTCCAGAAGGTCCCAGAATTCATCTTCATCAAAGCGCCCTAAAAGCCCCCATGAGGTACGTATCCCTTCTTCATCCAGCACCTTCTCTTCCAGCTCTTTCCCGTCAGCACCGGAAAATGCCAGTTCATCCGCTACTCCGCGTGCCAGAGCCTCCATCCTTTCATCAGCCTCATCGCCGAATACCCACTCAAATTCAGAAAGCCTCTCTTCCGCTTCCACCGCATTTTCCGCATCATTCAGCCTTATCCCTGATGTTGCAGACATATCCTGCTCCCCTGTATTTTCCAGCTCATACGGCTTTTCAAGCCCCGCATCCCGGAGCGCGAGTGTAATGGTACGACGTACAGCCCCTTCCTCAATGAGCATGCTTCCGCCAAGACTTCGCAGCTGGTCGTTCAATGAACCGTCATGTTCGGTAAGATAAAAAAGAATACCTCTCTCGCGAAGACTGATGTATAACTGAACAAGCCTTCCTACAGCCGTCATATCTACGCTTCCTATACCGCGGGCATCCACAACCACCTGATGCGTATCCTCTTTTATACCTCCTTCTATCTCACTGCAGAAGAACTCTATATTTGCAAAAAAGAGGTTTCCGCTGAACCGGTATATCACCGTATTTCTGATCGGTCTTGCGGCAGAGTTTCGTTTTAGTGAATAAAAGTTACCATGCCCCGGAATGCGGCCTACAAATGCAGTGGGAGGACTTACACTGCGTATGGCAGTCTCTCCGAAGGAAAGCACCACACCTATGACTATACCGTACAGTGTCCCTAAAAACATTACCCCAAAAAATGCAAGCATAAAGACTATCCATTCATTCCTGCCCATATGCCACAGCTTACGCTCCAGCTTAAGTTCCAGTATCCCGATCAATGCCGTGATGACTATACCAGTTAAGACCGGAACAGGAAGATATCCGATAAAGGGAGTACCGAAAAGGAGTACGATAAGCATGATCAATCCTGCCGATACCGACATGAGCTGCGACCTTACTCCCTGGGAATCCGCTATACCGCTTCGGGATACACTTCCGTTTATCGGACACGCCCCCAAAAAAGCACTTGCAAGGTTCATAGCTCCGTAAGCAAGCAGTTCGGCATTATTATCAAGATCATCCTGATATTTCCTTGCATAATTTCCGGAAGCCAGAAGAGTCTGTGCCATTATAACAGCAGCTATTCCAAGCGACTGCATTATCAGATCGGGAAGACTGTCCCAGAAGCTTTTTATACCGGTAAGGGCGAAAACCGGCAGGCCCGAAGCCGTGAACACATAGCCGGGAAGGATCAGCTTAGGAAGCCCCGGAGCAACCTCTGCCATCAGTTTTACCCCATAACGGTCAAGATGAAAAATGATCTGAAGTACAGCACCCGCCAGCATCATGATCACGGTCATCGGTACTTTGGGTATCAGCTTTTTACATAAAAGTATGATCAGGACTGTCCCAAGCCCAAGAATAAATGAGATCAGATGAAATCTGTCCGACTGGATAACGATATTGGTAAGAAGCTCTATCACTTCACCGGTCCCCGCCATGCCGCCAAAAAGTTTGGGGATCTGCATAAGGATTATGGTAAAGCCCACGCCGGAGATAAACCCTCCCATCACAGGTGTGGATACATATTTTACTATCCTGCCGGCTTTAAGAAGATATAATACAAAAAACCATACGGCCGTAAGCAGTGTCATAAAAGGGACAAGGATAAGTGCTTCTTCCGATCCCGGACCTACTCCCATCTGCGATAGCATGGTTCCTGCTATCACGGCAGGCATAGCATCCACTCCCACAACAAACTGTCTGGAAGTAGTCATGAGTCCAAAGATGATTATCGGTAATAAAGAACCGTAAAGACCGTAGACAGGCGGCAATCCGGCTATCTGGGCATACCCCATTGATATGGGTATCGAAACCAGCCCCACAACTATCCCACCGAAGATATCCCTTCCGTAGTTGATCGTTTCGGATCCTGTTCTTAAATGCGTGATCAGACGCATAGTCTTTCCTTCCCGTTTCAGTACAGACTTATGATAAACTTTGTCCCCTTATCCACTTCGCTCTCCGCCTCGATGTTTCCGTCATGTGAGCGGATTATCTGTCTGGCCATGGCAAGGCCTATCCCCACACTGTCGTGGGATGAATTGCCTGCTTTATAAAATCTTTCAAATATATGAGGGAGATGCTCCTTCTCTATTCCCTTTCCGTTATCCTCTATAACAATGGTAGTGCACAGATTATTCTGAGCAGCGGATATCTTAACATATCCGCCCGCCTTTGTATGCTCGATGCAGTTTTTGATGATATTGGTGAGCGCTTCTTTAAACCAGTGCGCATCAACACTTACTTCTATCTCTGCCGGGATACTGCATTTATAGTCTACTTCAGCCACTTCCGCCATTACCGAAAGAGGCTCGGAGAGATCCGTGATCAGTTCATTAAGAGAAGCCTTCTCCGCTTTCATCTCCAGAACCCCCGCCTCCAGCTGGGAAAGCGTCAGGAGGCTCTTTATCAGCCAGGTCATCTTGCTGATCTGCGCATCTATTTTCCCGGCATATTCCATACGCTGTTCGGCGCTCACTTCCTCATTCATAAGAAGCTCATTCATCAAAGAGATCGCAGTAAGCGGAGTTTTGAACTGGTGGGATATGTCAGACATCATATCCGACATGTATTTTTTCTGGTCATGCTCGGATGCATACTGCTCACGCAGTATGGTGATCACTTTGTATATCTCGCTCTGCAGTATGCCTATGCTTCCTTCCGATATCTTCTGCATTTCAGGCAGCGAAGTATAGTCCTGTACTTTGGTTATATAAGAGACCAGTTCATTTATCTGCTTTTCCGATCTTCTTTTTTCTATTATATCGATAACTATCACGGCGATCAGCGCAAGAAAGAGTACTCCCGCCTTCAGGAGCGGATCTCTTAACAGTATGCAGAGCGCTGCCGCTATGATAAAGACCGCGATCCTGAGTTTCATCAGTCCATCCTGTAGCCCATGCCGCGAACGGTCTGTATCACGGGCTCATCGCCTTCCTGCTCGAGTTTTTTCCTAAGCCTTTTAACATATACGGTCAGGGTATTGTCATTAACAAAATCCCCCGCGCTGTCCCACATCGAATGCAGTATCTGCTGTCTGGTAAGAAGCTGCCCCCTGTTTCCCGTAAAGGTAAGCAAAAGCCTGTACTCCACGGCAGAGAGAAAGATATCTTCATCCCCGCGCATCACCTTACCTGTCTTTATATTCAGGGTATTCTTTCCTACCATGATCACATCATTATCTTCCTTTAGCTCTGCCGCATCCTTTGATCCCGCTGCAGTCACAGCTCCCCTGCTCCTTCTTATCACCGCCTTTATCCTGGCTATCAGTTCCCTTATCCTGAAAGGCTTTGCGATATAATCGTCTGCCCCCTGTTCAAAAGCCAGCACGGTATGTATCTCATCATCACAAGCTGTAAGGAATATAACCGGCACCTCCGACTTATCCCTTATCGCCTTGCATATCTGAAATCCGTCACCATCGGGAAGATTAACGTCAAGGAGGCATGCATCAAAGCATACCTCCTTCTGTATCTCTTTTAAACTGCTCTTCATATCTCCGAAAGACTGTACTTCATATCCTTCCTGGGAAAGCGCTATCTTTAATCCCTCCACTATGATCGGATCATCTTCAACTATAAGTATCCTCATACACTCTCCATGCGTATCTGTTCTATGATCTGCGTATTGTCATCTTCTCTGTAGCATATAGCAGTAAAAATATGCAAGCCTGCAATGCTTATGCCAAGAGTCAGCAGTATCTGCCACAAAGGAAGGCTGAATATCATATGCCCGAACCTCTTATCCAGCAGTATACGTAAGCATACCACAAATACGATGGTTATTAAAGACGAATTTATGACCGAATGAATAAGCAGTCTGATATTCTCCAGCATCAGCATCTTTGATCTCCGGGCTCTGCCTATACCCATTGAATGAAGGACCGAAAGCTCTTTTTGTCTGGCCAGACGTCTGCCCATCACGGAATTATACAGATTCATAAGGCAGATGATCGCGATCAGTATCGTAAAACATACTGCAACTATATCAGCTATTTTTGTCACTGCGGTCTTAAAATCCGTGTACTCGCTGATCAGGCCTGCGTTTTCCACTGCGCTGTCCCCATACTCATCTTTTATCTGCGAAAGTCTTCTTATCAGCTTTGAGTCATCCGTATTTACATCAAAGAGTATGACTTTTGTATCTATCCCATGCGCAGCAATTCCGGTCATCTCATCGATCTGCGCTTTTGTGCTTTCGGATACCAGCAGCCAGAGTTCGCCGCCTCTTAAAGTATAGAATTCTTTTATATCTTCAGCAGATACATAGCCTGCTATCCTCACGGGAACCGTTACATCAATAAAATCCTCATTTTCCTCATCATACTCGTAGGTTAAGAGTTCCGTCATATCCCCCGCTTCTGCCTTAAGAGGTCTCTTTATCTGATACACACTGTAATCAGGCTTTATGGCCCCGTCCGAACCAAAGCGGAAATCATCGGTCGATATCGAAATATCCTCATATATCAATGCATTTATCTCATCTGAATATCCGGAAACATCTATACCGGCTTTTTTTGCTATGCTGTCATACTCCTCCTGAGAGAACGTGATGATGTTGACCGCAGGATCCGAGAAGAGATCACCTTTTCCCAGGAATGACGTCCCGACCCATTCAGGCATGCCGTCAGGGAAATACTTTTCAAGTGTTGTGCTGAGGGCATTTTGGTATTCATCAGTGAATAGATCATAATCAATGTGATAGGAATACATGTTAAAGTTCATCTCTCTGTATCCGCTCACCTCATCGGAGGAAGCTATATCTTCTTTGCCTTTTTGATACTGTATATCGTCTTCTATACTGAATCGATAAGGGTAGCTGCTGTAAGCTTCTCCGGGCACAAGCTGTTCGCGGTTCGCTTTACTCTCAAGTATATCGGTGAAGCTTCGTGCGGCAAATGCCGTAATAAGCGTAAGCGCGATGAACGCCGTGATGCTTCTGATTATGCCTCTGGTCGAATGAGTGTTTCTTTCCACGGATGCATTGGCAAGCAGCCTTTCCGCCTTTCCCTTTAACATAAAGTTCAGATATGTCCTGTATCCTTTCTTCTTAAGCTTTGCTACGCCTTCATTCCCCTTTATGCTTTCCACAGGTCCCACTTTGCTGATCCTAAGAGCCGGTATCAATGCGGAAAGCCATACCGTCAATGCGGAAAACAATACTATGAATACAAGGTTAACCGGATTTATTATCAGCCTGTATTCTATCTCGCTGCTCCTGCCGTTTATCACATTGGACGCTATAGCCGATATGATCTTTGCGAAATGCGGCTTTAATAATTCCATCCCCCCTTTTATCACAAAGAGTCCCATTATGATACCAAGAGGCAGCGCTATCAGCAGCAGAGAAAACACTTCATAATATACACTCCATCTTTTCTGGGAACCTGTAGCGCCTACCGATGAAAGCATACCCAGATATCTGCTCCTTTCCTTAAAGGACATGCTGAAAACATTGTATATAAGAACCAGCGAAGCAGCCGTGATCAGTATGATAAAGAATGCCTGGAAAAACACCATCAGGAAATTGAAGCTCTCATCCTGTCCCTTTGCTGCAAAGGAAAGCAGCATATCGTTGGAAAGAATCTTTCCGTTCTCCATAGGGATACGTATACCGTCTTTACCAACATATGCAATGCCCGACTCTATGAGCTTTTCTCTTTCCTCATCTGTCCTGGATGCATCGATGAGCTTTGCAATTTCCCCATGAACATCCAGCTTAGTATCAAGATCTATCGTAAGCACGAGATTTACTTTTTCATTATCAGCCACATCACTGCCGGTTGTTGTAAGCGCTATATACCCACCCTGTCCCGCTGATTCGTAATCAGGTGATCCCATTATGCCTACTACCGTGTATGTGCCCTTAAGTCCCGTAGGCTTATGGATCTCCTCAAATATATCATTCTCTTCATAGCAGGGAAAATGATCGGGGACTTTTACGGTATCCCCGTGAGTAACAGTGAAGCCCGTTCCGAACGTCACACCTCCGGGTTCTTTGCCTTCTTCTTCGATCGTCTTTTTTTCTTCATCTGACAGATATGCGTGAATATATCTTGTAAAGGCGTCAACCTCCATAGTGTCTCCGACCTTTATATCCGCCCCTTCGTCGATAGCTCTCTTACTTATGATCAGTTCCCTGTCATTCTGCGGGAAACGCCCTTCGACGAGTCTGATGTTCATCCGGTTGAAGATCTCACCTGAATATCCTTTAAGCTCGATAAACGGAGTATATGCGGGATTTCCGCTTGCCGCAAATTCGCTGTATCCAAGCGGCCTGGAAACTTCTGCCTTATCTATGCTGGGTAATGCTTTGATCTTATCGACTATGGTCTTATCCACATCATATACCTGCATATGCCAGCTTCCCTGATCTGCAGCTACGGCATTTTCCATATATTTCATAACGGTATCCTTGCCTATGAATACTGCTGTCATAAGCATTACCGTTACCAGTATTCCCAGAAAAGTTATGCCAGTCCTTTTCCTGTTTTTCTTCATGTATGTCTTTGTTACCTGAAATACTATTTTCTTATTATTCACTGTCGTCCCCTCTATTTCACACAATATTTTTTACTTTTTCGTTCCTGCTTATCTTTCCGTCCTCTATGCTTATCACCCTGTCAGCCTGCATTGCCAGTGCTTCATCATGGGTTATAAGTATAAGAGTCTGCTTGTTAACTTTATTTGATTCTTTAAGCAGATCGATTATCTCTTCGCCTGTCTTGCGGTCCAGATTACCTGTAGGTTCATCTGCCAGAAGTATAGCGGGGTGGCTGTATAATGCCCTTCCTATCGATACGCGCTGCTGCTGTCCGCCGGAAAGCTGATTCGGCAGGTTCTGCCTTCTGTCCGTAAGCCCCAGGTGTTCCACTACCTGATCCAGCCTTTCCTTATCAAGCGGCCTTCCGTCCAGCAGATGGGGCAGCGCTATATTCTCATCTATGTTAAGTACCGGCATCAGGTTGTAGAACTGATATACCAGGCCGATCTGTCTTCTTCTGAATATGGCCAGCTTATCCTCACTTAAGCTGTGTATATCCGTTCCGTCTATGAATACCTTTCCTTCCGTGGGCTTATCCACACCGCCCAGTATATGCAGCAGGGTGGATTTTCCGCTGCCCGAAGGACCTATTATCGATACAAACTCTCCCTTATCTACCGAAAAGCTCACTTTATCCAGAGCCCTTACTTCCGTCTCACCTTTTCCGTATATCTTTGATACATCTTCACATCTTAATATTTCCATTTTATCCTCCCTGTTTTGTGCTGTTCTTTTATGATACCTACTTTAACACCCTAATATTACATTGCAGTGACAAAAAAAGTGACTGTTTAGTCACTTTATGTTATAATCACTGTAAATAATGCTCCGGACGGGAGGAAGCACAGATGGATGAGATCAAAGTACTGATAAGCGAAGAGGAGCTTGATAAAAGGATAAGGGAACTTGGTGCACAGATCAGTAAAGACTATGCGGGTAAAAAGCTCCATCTTATAAGCGTATTGAAAGGCGGTGTATTCTTTACCTGCGAGCTTGCAAAGCGTATCACCGTACCCGTTACAATTGATTTTATGTCCGTTTCCAGCTATGGCAATGCAACAGATTCCAGTGGTGTTGTAAAGATCGTAAAAGACCTTGACGAGAGCATAATGGGCAAGCATGTTATGGTGGTCGAGGATATAATCGACACCGGACGCACTCTCTCATATCTTCTGGAGCTGTTAAAAGACCGTGAACCTTACAGCCTTTCCCTGTGCACGCTTCTCGACAAGCCTTCCCGGAGGACCAATGAAGTCCGCGTGGATTATACCGGTTTTGAAGTACCTGACGAATTCATAGTCGGATACGGACTTGATTATGCACAGAAATACAGAAACCTGCCTTATATAGGTGTTATAGAAAGCTGAGATAATGAGCCTTAATATCGTATTACACGAGCCGGAGATCCCGGCAAATACGGGAAACATCGGAAGAAGCTGTGTTGCCACAGGCACACGGCTTCATCTTATTGAGCCGCTCGGTTTCCGCCTTACGGAATATGCATTGAAACGGGCCGGCATGGATTACTGGGCCAAGGTGGATTATACCCGTTATATAAATTATGCCGATTTCCTTGATCGTAATCCGGATGCACGTATATTTATGGCTACTACCAAAGCAAAAAGATGCTATACGGATGTGGAATACCACGACGGAGACTATATCATGTTCGGCAAAGAAAGTGCCGGTATACCGGAAGAGATCCTTGTTGAAAATGAAGAGCGCTGCATCCGCATTCCCATGCTTCCCGCAATACGCTCCCTTAATCTTTCTAATTCCGTTAATATCGTTCTTTTTGAAGCCCTCAGGCAGCTCGGCTTCCCCGGACTTCTTGAAGAAGGTGAGCTTCACCGCCTGAGCTGGAAGCAGGATACCGCTTTCAGCGGCCAAAATCCGGCTCAGTCACTTTGACCGCTCTCTGCCTCTTCTTCCTGACCGGTCCCGTTTTCACTTATACTTTCTTCCTCAAAAGAAATGCTGTAATTATTCTTTGCATTCCATAATATCCACTCATCATAGCCGGCATCATAAACACCCTTTATCTGGTCCTGTACTTCTTCCGGCCCGTATGAAATATGCCCTTTCACCCAGGTAGCGGTAAAATCCTGTAGCCACGGCCTTACCACCGCCCTCTTTTCTTCTTCTATACCCGAAAGTTCCCTGGCCGAAAGACCAAGAGCACCGATCACTGTATCGTACGGCTGTGCATCCGGTATATCCAGCCCGAATACACCGTTCCCATAATGGGAAGGATAGATCATGGGACACAAAACATCAACTGTAGATGCAAGTTCCACATAATCCTGTCCCACTTTTCCCACATCGGTCGGATTGCCTATCACTGTTCCGAAAAGATCTGCAGTTATAGGCACCTCTTTTTCGTGAAGCCGCTCTGCTGCATAGTTCAAAAAGCCGCTTATGAACTCGTGCTTATTCTCCTCAGTAACTTCAGTTTTATAATCCGCTTTCTCGGTTCCTTTCCCCACCGGGAAGCGCACATAATCAAACTGTACCTCATCGAAGCCCAGATCTGCACAATAAAGAGCTATATCCGTGATATATGCCCAGACTCCCTCCTGACAGGGATTGACCCAGGCAAGGTCATTCGAATCCGTGATAGCTTTGCCATCGGTATCGATCAGGGCCAGCTCCGGGGCGGCAGCTGCCAGCATAGGATCTTTAAAACACACTATACGGGCTATGGTATATATCTCATGCTCTTTAAGCTCCCTCATCAACTCTTCGATATCCCTGATATAACGCACGCAGTTTCCCATCTGTGCCGGCTGCGTATCCTCCGGCATTTTAAATGTCACCTCTCCGCCGTCATTCTTGATATCTATTACCATGGCATTAAGCTCTGTTTTATCCAGAAGCTCGATCAGTCCTGCCATACGTTCACTTCCGGCTACGGGTCCGGTAACATAAATACCTTTGACCGGTGTATGTTCCTTTTTCCACACCTTAAGGCTGAATCCCTCCGGTACGGGTTCGGGCTCCGTCCGGTCTGCGGACACCGCAGGCTCCGGTACGTCTTCCGATACTGCCGCGGCGACGATATCGGCACTTACCGGCACTTCTCCGGGTTTCTGTTTATTTATCAGCGGAAGCCCCCATCGTATAAATGCAAAAGTAAGACCTGCCAAAACGGCAAGTCCCAGAACTATCCCCAGCACAATGAATATGCCTTTATATTTCCCGTATTTTCTTTTACGCTGCTGTCGCAGCCACTCTCTGCGCGTAGTCATATATCGAATAATATCAAAAACGGCTCCCTCCCACAAGTTAAAAATCAATATATTATATTCATATGGCAATAAACACCGTATTATGATATAATACGGCATTGTACAGTAAGTGCGATCACTTATTGCGCTTACTGTAAATACGGCAGCCGGAAACAGCTGTCATACTATGGAAAGAACCAGAGAATTCAGGGATGAAACAGAAAGATACAATGACAAATGACAGGGCTTCGGATCGTCTTGGTCTGGTACTGGTGATCATAAGCCTGCTTCTTATGATAATATGTGTTTATGTTATAGCATCAAAGACTGATATCAATATCAGCTATAATGGCGATAAATGGTATGAAACCCATGATATGGCCATTCCCGAATTACCAAAGATCTCTATTCCGGATACTTATCCGCTTTCTGCTTCTGCCATATCGGCAAACTATGTTTACGGCAATCTTCCCCAGCTCAGTGCTTCAAAGGCCGCACTCTGTCCGGATGACGAATACTATTATCTGGCAGATCCAACCGACGGTAATGCCCTGGTGAAGATCAGTAAAAACGATCTTTCGGAGCGCGAGCTTCTTTCTTCCCTTTCGGTAAGATGTATCAATGTAAAAAATGATATGCTGTATTTTATTACCTCCGGAGATAACGAAAACTGTCCTGCAGGCATCTACTGCACCGGCACGGACGGCAGCGGGCTTAAGCTTATGAAAAAAGGAGATTTCCGGGATCTGC
The DNA here is from genome assembly GCA_902779395.1 of uncultured Lachnospiraceae bacterium. GTDB lineage: Bacteria > Bacillota > Clostridia > Lachnospirales > Lachnospiraceae > NK4A136. The sequence continues at coordinate 149,746 of CACZBK010000009.1, forward strand.
AGCTTATGAATGACCGCTTATACTATCTGCGCGCTTACGACGGGTGTATCTGCCGGCTTGATATAAACGGCACAGGCGATACGCTTATAGCTAAAGAAGAATGCAGACAGATGCTCCTGGCGGAAGGAAGGATTTTTGCGATCCTTGAAGATGAAAGCGGAAAAGACGGTCATCAGAGCGTGATATGCAGTATGGATCCGGATGGCGATGACAGGGATTATCTTACCGAATACGCTGATTACGACGCTCTTGGCTATTATGACGGTATGCTGCTTTATTCCGTTTATGATGAAGGCTACGGAAAACTTGATATAAACAAAAAAAAGCCGGCCCCGGAAAACAGCAGTGAAAAAAGTTTTACCAGGATCAAAGGTCTGCATTCCGTACCTGTGATCATTGACGGTGAGTTATGGTATATCGATTCTACCACAGGCAATACACTGACTTCTTTTGATATCGAAAGCGATGAAAGACACAGTACGAAGATAAACAATGTGCTTTCCTTTTTCATATTTGATGATATTATTTCTGTTTACTATGTTGACAGCGGTTCGGAATACAGTGTTGCTGCATACTCGCTGAAAAACGGCGAAAACGTATCATTATTCGGAGAACGATAAAGATGAGGGAATTAAAATCGGAACCAATGCTCTTTACAGGAGTGATCACGATGATCATCGCCGTGATCTTCTTCATATTTGCTCTTTTCTTTTATCTGATCCCCGGCTCCATGACCCACAGGGAAGCCAGCCTGGTCAACGAATATCTGAATGCGGACAATATCGCCGAAGCCGATGTTACGGCATCAGAGCTTAAACAGACATCATACGCCGGAGATACTGCCGCTCTCGAAAGCCTAATGCAGCTTTCGTACGAAAAGAGCGATCTGAGAAGCTTAAAGTATTATTATGCATTATGGTCCGAAACGGCTGCCGATCCCGAAAAGGCGGAAATGATGCGCTCTGTTATCGACAGAATGGAGCTGCAGGAAGAATTAAGGACCGTTACAGCCATGATAGATGAAGGAAACCGGGATGATGCCCTGGAATACCTTAAGTCCATGCATGAGAAATACCCTGACAGAGAAGATGTCACAGAGCTCCTGCGAAGGATCACCATAGCTATCGCCGAAGAAAAATGGGCCCGGCAGGATCACGATTCAGCTCTTTCTCTCTTGTTTGAGATCGAAAGCATGATAAGCGGCGATGAGATGCTCAGAAATGAACTTCTTAAGATCGCTGACAGTGCGGTTACCGAATATACCGCTGCACAGCGTTATACTGATGCCTTCGATGCAGTGTACAAATGCAGCGGACTGTTCGGTACGGATGTCCTGAGTAACCGCAGGCCCGAAATAGCAAGGATGAAAGAAAATGACAGGCTGCTCCAGCTCTGCATGTCAAAACTCACAACAGCTCTTAAAGAAGATGATGAGCAGAGTCTTAAAGAAATGCTGGATAATAAAGAATTCATAAAAGCAGTAAACAGTATTCCAAAATGCATTTATGAAACCGCTCTTCTGGAACAAAACAGATCCGGGATCGGGATCGCGCTGTATAATGTCAACGGGATACCCTATGTTTATTACGGCTCCTTTGCAGACGGCAAAAGACAGGGTGGAGCCGAATGGCTGTATATCGATGACAATGGTGAGCTGTGCACATACAGACTGAATTTTGAAAATGATATCCCTGATGGTGATGCGGAATGTTTCAGAAAGGATGTGCTTACGGTTTTTGATAATAAAGGAAGGCAGATAGAAAGCTTCGATGTGACCGTAAGTGAAAACTTTACTGTGAGAGACGGCGTGGCTGAAGGAAAATGCATTGCATCTGTATCGGGAAATAAGAGTCTTTTTGTATGTGAAAAAACATATAAAGACGGCTATCTTGAAGTATTGGATGAAAGTGAGCTCCCCGAAGGACTGGACAAATATATGGCTCATCCCATGCCGGTAGCCGGATGGACTGAAGCCGAACTGTATGACAGCTACTGGAAAAAGAACTACAAAACCACGATATGGTATTGCCCTTCCGACGAACAGAGATGCATAGAAGGTATATATACCGAAGCCCCGGATGCACTGGTAAAAAAAGGAAAGCTAGAGATCCTTTCGGAGAACAGTGCCGAATACCACATCGATGATAACGGATTCTACGCCACTGCCAATCCGAAAAAAAGGCCTCTGCCAAGAGCAGCCGCAGCACAGAGCACTTCTGTTTCCTACCTTCCGGATGTTCTTCATCCTATAGACCGTTCTGTTTATCCGGCTGCAGCACAGGCTCTGGACCTGGCCGGCTGGGATCTGAAAGCCGCTTATTACTGGTCCGTAAACACTCTGTCATATTACGGTCACGGCAAGCCGGATATGCCGGAGAACGGTTCCCCCGGAACCAGATGGTTCGCGGATTTCGGTTTTGAAAAACATAAAGGAAACTGCTTTGTATTTGCAGCCACCTTCTGTGAGATGGCCAGACTTTTAGGCTATCCGTGCAGGCAGATGTACGGACAGGTTCCTGCAGCCAGGGGAGGTCTTACCCCTCACTCATGGACTGAGATCGATATTAACGGAAGCACATATGTCTTTGACCCGGAGTTTCAGCATGCAACAGGCAAAAACGGATTTATGATCAACTACGGCACCCCGGGTACCTGGAGATATACAGCATATACTCCTATGAACGATTAAACAGATCAGGTGAATGATAATGAATGAAGATAAAAAGAAAACGGATAAAACTGTTGTGGTCACATATGTTTTGCTGCTGCTCCTTGCCGCGAGCATGTACCTGTGGATATACATGGCCGCCCCCTGGGAAAGATCCCCCGAGGCTGAGCCGATACAGAAAAACACAGCTCAGACAACGGTAAGTAATGACGAAGCCGTAATAGCCATAGAACCCGTAACAGCCACACCGACACCGTTTGTAAAGAAAGCTTCAAACGATGCGGATAACGGATGTATAGGAGACGAAGGACTTGTCTGGTGAAACTGCTGCCAACAAACGCATAGAAGGTGCTGTCATACTGAGAGTGATCGCCGGTATGGCTATAGTCATGCTGCACACAATGAACATATCGGAAATGATATGGCATGACAGTTTAAGTGTTGTCCAGGAAAGAGTGTCAATGTCAGCGGTATATTCACTCATGTGGGCAGTACCTGTCTTTATCATGGTATCGGGAGCGCTTCTGCTGGATCCCGCAAAGGAGATCAGCATCAAAAAGATCTACAGCAGTTATGTTCTGCGTGTCGCCGCCGCCCTCGTGTTTTTTGTATTTGCCTTCCGCATATTTGATATGATAATGAACGGTGAAAAGTTCAGCGCAGATATCATTTTCGATGCGGTATATAAACTGATCTCAAACAGCAGCTGGTCGCATTTATGGTATCTGTATCTGCTCCTGGGACTTTACATCCTGCTTCCGGCATACCGGATGATAGCTTCTGCCTGTGATGAAAAGACCTTCGGATATTTATTCATTTGCTGCATGATATTTCTTTCGATAATTCCCGCTCTTGAAAGTACCGTATTACCGATAGGGTTTGAGCTGCAGATCCCGGCCATATATACTTTGTATTTTTTTGCAGGATACGGCATAAGCAGCGGAAAGCTCAGGATCCCCAAAGAATGGGGAATGCTGCTTTTTGTCACGGGATTTGCCCTTAATCTTTTTCTCATGATCTTAAGCTGGAAACTTCCCATGAACGGGTTTGACGGCATACTTCAAAGCTATGCTTCTCCGGCAGTCATTCCCGAGGCACTGGGACTTTTTGTGATGATATGGCATTGCCGTATACCGGAAAAAGCCGTAAATGTCTTAAATATACCTGATGCAGCAGGCTTTGGTATTTATCTTATCCATATGATACCTTTGCGTTTTATCCTCAGGTACTCCGGCCTCAACCCCTATGATGTGGGATGGGCTGCTTTTGTATTTATCTGGGCAGGATGTTATGCTACCGCGGTTCTCGTTACGGCTCTGCTCAGATGCGTGCCCTTTGTCAGGAGGATATTATGAGCGAAAAAAAGAAACTGAAAAAATGGCAAAAGATAAGGATCTTCAGGATCTGTCTGCTTGTAAGCTTTATTCTTGCATTTGCTGCCGTATTGCTCCTGATACGCAGCGGCTATATATGGCCTGTACAGCCGGCAATGTCACAGGACATCAGTGTAAGCCTTCGAAAGGCAGATGACGGCTGGCACACTTCCTGGACTGAAGGAGAATATGTAAGCCGCTACACTCTGGAAATATTACGTGACAGCAATTCCGGACAGTCACTGTTTAATTGCGAAAGCGAAAGCAATGAGTGCATACTGCCGCCGGATCTTCCCGAAAAATCTAATATATGTTTAAGGATAACTCCCATAAAACAATACAGTGTTCTTGGTATAAAAGGAAATACGGTAGACGGAGATCCTGTGGAAATGACTTTCTGCCTGCGTGAAACAGACCGTTATGTTCCCGAATGGTATGTTGATGCCGAGCGTAAGACCCTTACCGTGGGCTGTGCCGGCGGAGGCAGTGATATATATCATCTGTACAGAAAAATGGACAGCGGCGAACTTAAGGAGATCTCGCGTCTGCAGTATACTGCTATGGACCGCAACGGCAGCGGATACGGAGAAATGGTAGTCGGATTCGGTGATGACCGTGATTTTCCCATGCCTGAGACAGATGAGGAAATGCATTTCGTACTTATGGCTGAACGCGTAGAGGAAAATGTCAGAATATGGGAAGAGATGGTTGATACCATTACCGTGGTAAGAAACGATCTTCTCTGCAGCAACCTTACCGCAGATGCAGAACAGCTTGGCTATAACCGTTACCGGATAAGCTTCTCCGAAACAGCCGGAAAAGGTTACCGTGTACAGCGGCGTGACGACGACAGTCTTATCTGGGATACCGTCGCGGAATACGGCGTTGATGATGAACGGATCTATGAAACAGAATATCTCCTTTCCGGAAAAGAATACCGCTATCGTGTGACATCGATCACCGAAGGAAGCACACCCTGGTCCGTGGCTGAGGTTGATATATTTACCGGATATTCTCCCATTTATGCTACCATCTGGCCGGTAAAAGAACTCTCCCTGTATTCCGGAAGTGATATGTCCGAAAGCATCGGAAAAGCTTCTGTCGGGAAAGCTCTTTGCGTTACCGGCGAAGAAAACGGCATGTTCAAAGTATACAGACCTGAAGGCGATGCCTATATAGACAGTAATTACTGCATGATCGACCTGAACGATTACCTTGGCGGTATGTGCTCTTACGACATCACCAACAGCTATTTCTCTTTATATATGGCTCACGATCATGAGATACGCGGGATCAGCGGTACCGTCATACCGGGATACGAACACGTCCTTAAGGAAGACGGAACTTTTCTGGTCCCTCTTCTTTATCCGGTGGCAAAACGTCTTGCTTCAGTTGCCGAAAAAACCATGAATGACGGTTACCGTTTAAAAATTTATGACAGTTTCAGGCCTTACGTGGCAACAAGGTATATATATGATGCCACCGAATCACAGCTTGATGAGGAAGCTCCTGCAGAGTTGATGCAAAGACTTACTTTACCGGAATATCTCAGCATGAACTATAATGACGAAGAGATTTATACAGAAGAACCTGCCCCCACAGATCCTGAAGACCCGGCTTCCGCAGACCCCGGGCAGCCCGGAGAAGACAGTGAAATGCCCGAGGGACAGGCCGAAGACGGGGATGTACAGCCCGAAGGCTCGGGAATAACTTACCGCCAGCTTATGACTAATGCTACTTACGGCCTAAGCTTCTTTCTGGCAAAAGGCGGCTCTATGCATAACCTTGGTGTAGCGCTTGACCTGACCCTTGAAAGAAGGGATAATGCCGAGGAGCTTCCCATGCAGAGCAATATGCATGACTTAAGTTACAATTCGATACAGTCTCTTAACAGCGGCGAGGCCAAACTGCTGCAGACTTACATGTATGATGAAGGCTTTGGCGGAATAGCAAGTGAATGGTGGCATTTTCAGGATAATGATGTGAGAAAGCAATTAAGCCCGCCCTCCATACAAAAAGGTGTCAGCGCAGAAGGCTGGAAAAAGGATAATGACGGACTGCGTTATCAAAAAGCCAATGGCGCATATACCAGAGACGCTATCGAGACGATAGACGGAATTGAATACCGCTTTAACTCAGACGGATATTTAGAACAATAAACCTGCAGGGATTATACGGATATGTATCAGCTTTACTGTGTGATCCGGATAATGGCATCCGCTATGCGTTCCGCTCCCCTGCCGTCTACCATTTTACGCGCGCCGCAGCTCATGCTGTTTCTCTGTCCCGGGTCATTCAGAAGAGTCATAGCACGCCCTGCAAGCTTTCGCGCGAGCAAAGCATCTTTTCTCGCATCACCTTCATAGCATACAACTCCCTTTTTTCCGAAACTCTCTGTAAACTCCAGCTGATTATCTGCCATAGTAAAGGCTATGGTGGGAACCCCTGCCGCACAGAGCTCATAAAGAGTGGTACCGCCTGCCGTGATCGCCAGATCACAGCTGTTCATCAGTGACGCCATATCCTGTACGCCTTCATTAAGCATAACTCCTCTGTATCTGGCTGAAAGAAGCTTTAAAGCCGACTTATACTTTTCATCGAATACCGCTCCTATCACCACATCACAGTGAAGCATCGATACCGGATCAAATCTGTTCGGAGAGTATAATTCTTTAAGAAGCTTTTCAATGATCCTGTACGGGTCAGTCCCGCCGCTGGATATAAACAGCCTGTTTGCGGAAGAACGCACTTTAAAACTGCAGGAAGAAAACTGCTCACGAAGCGGTGCATAAGCGGTTCCAAGAAGCTGAACAGGGGCATGATACAGATCAGCAGGCGGATCGGGATCATAATTGATCAGAAGATCCACGTCCGGATCACATTCACACAGATCATCTATATAGGCTGTCTTTGCGGCATGCTCCCTGAAGGAAGAAAAATCATCTTTGCGTATGGAATATGAATCCAGCAGAAGAAGATCCGCTTTACTTTCCGGAGGCTCCATCGTGTATGGAAAGTCATTATCTCCTGTGCAGAAACGTTTAATTATCTCAGGACTCTCTTCATCCGAAAACCAGAAACACACCCCGGTGCCCTTTCTTTTTAAGGCCTCCGCGATGCTTAAGCATCTTCGGATATGACCGCTGGCAATAACCTTATTACCGTCAGCTTTTATGACAACACTTTTCATCATTCGAAATCCCCGTATCTGAGCGGCTCTCCGCGTTCCAGATTGGAAACAGCCGTCTTACCCATTACATTTTCCGTTTCTATCGGAGGGAGTCCGTTTCCGGGACGGATGGAACGTATATTATCAGCAGTCAGCTTCTCTCCCTTTTTGATATCCTTTACAACAAAAAGCGATCTGGCACCTTCCCGTTCCGTCTCCTGAACAGGTGTAAGCTTATATTCACTGCTGCCAAGCGCCTTTTCCATAATACGTACATCTTTGACCATCTGAGCGAATTCTGACGGTTCCATGGAAAATGCTCCATCAGGACCGCCGTCTTTACGCGACAGTGTCAGATGCTTTTCTATCATGCATGCTCCCAGAGCGACAGCCCCGACAGGAACAGTACTTCCCATCGAATGATCCGACAGGCCGGTCAGTACACCATATTCCTTCGCAAGTGTGGGTATCATCCTCAGATTGATATCCTCATAAGGTGTAGGATAAGCCGAAACACACTTAAGCAGGATCACATTTTCGTTACCCTCTGCAAGGCATGCATCAAGCGCTGCCCTTATGTCCTCAGCTCTTGCAACCCCTGTAGCTATTATCACAGGTTTCTGCTTCGATGCGCAAAGACGGATCAGCGGTATATCCGTGATCTCATACGAAGCGATCTTATAAGCAGGCATGTTCATCTCTTCCATAAATGCCACAGCCGAAGGATCAAAAGGAGAAGAAAAGCAATCCATCCCAAGTCTGGCTGCTTCTTCACACAGCCCGGGCTGCCATTCCCACGGGGTATAGGCCTCCTCATAAAGCTTATAAAGAGTAGTTCCGTCCCAGATAGTCCCTCCGCTTATCTGAAAATACGGTTTATCACTGTCTATCGTAATTGTATCAGCGGTATAGGTCTGCAGCTTTATGGCATCTGCACCGGCTTCTTTAGCCGCATGTATTATCTCAAGCGCCCTGTTTTTATCCTGAAGATGATTGGCACTCATTTCCGCCACGATATACACCGGGTGCCCTTCTCCTACCGGTCTGTTTCCGATCCTGATCTGTCCCATAAATTTCCCTTTATGCATTTTTATACTCCATATCCCTGCAGATAATCATCATTTGTCCATGGCCTTCTTGCCGTAAACAGCCTGCCATTGCTTTTCTTCACATAAACCGCCGGAAAATATCTGATAAACAAAGGAGATAAACACAAAGTATAACCACCGGCATTTGTATATACCACTCTGTCTCCTGTGATCAGTTCTTTTTCATTTTCCATTTCAAAAAGCCTGTCATACTCCATACAGGTATGTCCGCATATCATCTGAGACGGAATGGCCGCTCTTTCTTCAGAGGAATATTCTATCCTGTGAGGATACCACCTGCGACTTATCTGCGGATTCAGATACAGCCTGCTGCCGTCCGTTACTATATAACGGTAGTTTCTTATCGCTTTAACATCCAGAACCGATGTAACAAACTCAAAACATGAAGATATAAGCGATACTCCGGGCTCGACTATAAGTTTTGTTTTTTGCGGATCGAAGTTTTTTTTCAGCTCCTCGGAGATCGCAGGCATATAATCCGAATAATCAGGCTTATCCTTAAGACCGCCGTAATAACCTCCGCCCATATCGATATAATCAGGCTCAATACCGAATTCATCCGCAAGTTTAACGGCCACTTTTGCCAATGCCCTGTATGCATTGACCGAACGTGACCTGGTGGATGAATGAAGATGCAGTCCCGAGATCCGGATATTTTTCAATGACCTTATATGAGCAATAACACGGGCAAGTTCTCCGTTCTCATAGCAATAACCGAATCGGCTCCCTTCGTCATCCGCAAGCTGTTCATCCGGTACCAGTGTTGACAGGTCATAATTCACACGAATGCCTATATTAATACAGTCCATTTTATCGGACAGCTCTTTCAGCCAGACCTCTTCCTCATGCGAATCAATGTTGACTATCCCTCCTGCTTTTAAGACCGTTTCAAAAACACTTCTGTCTTTTATAGGACCGTTATATATCATATGGGATGCTTCATAGCCAAGGCGTATCGCAAGCTCAAATTCTTCTTTCGATACCACTTCAGCATAAAAGCCTTCCTTCTTAAGTTTTTCAAGAAGCCACGGAAGCGCATTAGTTTTTACCGAATAAGAGTAAACACTGTTTTCCCATGATGCTGCAAGCGAATCTTTAAGCAGCATTATATCTCTGTCAAGAGCATCTTCATCCACACGATAGTATGGTGTTTTAAGTACACTGTCATCAAAAACAGGATCTGTTTCGTTGATCTTTTTATCACGCAATAAAAGGAACTTTCTCTCTGCTGTCTTCCAGTCTTCTATTGTATCGATATCCTGCACCTCTTCATCATTTAAGACCAGAGGGATCATATCATCCGTATCGGTACTCTCTTCACGCATAAACGCATCGGTACGGCATGCATAAAACTGTCCTGCATCATGATACAGCTTATCCAGATCCTGCGAACGCATCATGGCATATTCCGGATATGCTCTCCTAAGCAGGCCATCCCGGATAACAAAAGCCCTTTGAGGAGGATATGAAAAAAGACACACCGGACAGACAGATTCATGATCATTCAGCAGATCCATTGTCTGTTTAAGCCTCTGAGCCGTGATAAAAGGTGCCGTCGGATAGATGCAGCAAAACCGGTCGAAGTTAATGCCCCGCTTTTTATAACATTTAAGAACTTCCGCTATTACAGCGTCCGTTCCCGCAAAATCATCAGACATATCTTCTGATCTCATAAACGGAACAGAAGCACCTGCTTTAGCTGAAATATCCGCGATCTCTTTATCATCGGTGGATACCATCACTTCATCAAAGGCACCACTCGCCAGCGCCGCTTCTATCGAGTATTCAATTATCGGTCTTCCGCAGAATTCCTTTATATTCTTCCGTGGGATGCGTTTACTGCCTCCCCTTGCGGTAATTATTGCAAGGCTTTTCATTTCTCCACCTCAAATTCACATTTCAGAGCCTCACTGTATTCACGAAGCCGCCCCTTATCCTCTGCCTTTAAGATATAATACCCTCTCCCCATCAACGAATGTCCGTCTTTCACACTGCCCAAAAGATCTCCTGCGCTGATATTGCACTTATAATCCGACAAAGGGTATTTTTTCTTTATGTATTCCTCTTCAGGAACAGATATCACTTTACCCTCCATATCAAAGTAGCCTATCATCAAAGGCTCATTTACAGAGGGTTCAAAAGAATACTCCATTCCGAGTACATATCTTAAGAAAGTCTCAAGCTCATCAACTCCGCTTGCCAGTGTGGTAAACAGATTATGCAGGTTATGTCCGGACGGACGCGGCGACATCTCTATCACAAAGGGCTCACCGTTTTCCTGCTTTATGATATCCGCATGCATTACGCAGTCTCTGAGTCCGGCTGCCCGGACTGCCGCCTGCATAAATTCATCTGTTCTTTTTCTGAAGGGATCACTTATATCCGCTGAAAAATAGGCAACACACTGCCTGTACGGAGGCGGAGTGATCATCTTTTCACGGAGCAGTATCATATGGAAAATGCCGTCCATACATATCCCGTCCACTCCGTATTCACTACCTGCTATACAGCTTTCAAATATATAATCTTCATCAAAAACCGCATTTCCCATAAAAGCCGCTTTTAAAGAAGCCGGATCGTTATAGATAGAGACCCCTCTGCTTCCCGAGCCGAATCGCGGCTTCATTACGAGCGGATACGAAAGATGTTGCGCATCGAAAACGGCCTTTCCTTTTTCCAGAAGACATACTTCGGCATCGCGTAACCCGTTTCCCGACAAACAATTATGAAAAGCATATTTGTCTGTACACAGATCCGCTGCGGCATAACTCACACCTTTAATGCCGTATCGGTCATTCATTGCTCCGGCAGTGATGAGATACCTGCCTATGGGAACCGGCAATATTACCTCAGGCCTGTATTTATCCAGTATCTCTGCTGTTTTATCACTATCCCTGATATCAACTACAAATGACGCATCTGCATATTTAAGACCTGCAGCATCCGGATCGCCATCCAAGGCTGTTACTTTAAGGCCCATAGACTGAGCCTTTTTTATCGCAAATACCGATTCTATGCCGGCACCTATAACTGCTGCGTTCATACTCATGCCCTGTCCTTCATACGCGTACTAATATTCATGATCATCTCCCGGAAAATGACGGTCTCTTTAACCGTCCGACAGCATCAAGGTTACCATAAAAGGCCCTGTTTATCAAGTTTTCACAGAAACGTTTCCCATTTCTTTCAGCCGACTGTCAAACTCCCCGGATCATTGACATTAACCCGTTTTTTCATTAAGATAAGCATGATCATTTTATTAAAAAGGAGTCATCAATTGGCAGAAAGCAGCCGGATATACATATGCCATACCTTCTACCACGTATACATAGCCTGCCTGAAGGAATTCTATATAAACGACGGCAGCCGGGCGGATCTTGTACTCTCAAAAATGTCCAACAGATTCGGCTCAATGGTCGAGCGTGCCGGAAAATGTCCTCTGTTTAATGAGGTATATGAATTTGACGAAAAAGAATATACAGAGTTCCCTGATCTTGTAAAGCTTAAGGAAAATACCGGTAATATCGTAAGCAATATGCTCCGCCGCATCAGATTCTGCAAAAAGATGGCTGAACACACGCGGCCTCTCATCCCCACCGACCTGAAAAGATATAAGGATATATATGTTTTTTGTGATTCCGATCCCATAGGTTATTATCTGGATCACAAAAAAATACCTTATCATGCCGTGGAAGACGGTCTGGACTGCATAGCCGCCTATGATACCGCCCGCTACGATAATCGCGGCGCTTTCAGGATAAAGGCCCTTATGGCCAGGCTCGGGCTTATCCATATACAGAACGGTTACGGAAGATACTGTATCGACATGGAGGTAAATGATATCTCCAAGCTTAAATATCCCACCAAAAACATGGTAGAACTGCCCAGAAGCACTCTTACCGGGCGGCTGACATCATCTGAAAAGGAAATACTCCTTGATCTGTTTATAGAGAATATAAGTGAACTCAGGAAAACCCTGCGCACATCCCCCGATGCCCCAACCTTGCTGGTACTTACAGAGCCATTATGTGATCTTGAAACAAGAGAACGGATCTTTAAGGATATTATCGACACTTATCATATAATAGACAGTAAGGAAGCTACCGTAATACTCAAACAACACCCCCGGGATCTGCTCGATTACAAAAAACTCTTTCCTGACGCAGTTCTGCTTGACGGGACATTTCCCATGGAGATGCTGAATTTCATCGACGGGCTCACATTTGACCGTCTGGTATCGGTATACACCCGTCTTGACGCTATCAGCTTTGCTAAAGAAAAGATCCTTCTATATGATGATTTCATGGATAAATATGAAGCACCTGAGATACACAGGCAGAATGAAGCGATCTGAGATGTAAAGAACGTATGCTTCAGACTTTTGGTCATCTGCTCCTCAATCCTCTGTAGAACCATAAAAGCCTGTAATAAACATAAAACAGAAGATCACTCTTCATCTGCATGTTCATAAGCTTTTTTTCTTCCGCATCGGTACGTTCTCTGTAATACGGGTTTTCGGAAAAATCCGGAAGGAGCTCTTTTACTTCCTTAGAAAGATTTTTGATAAAAGCAAAACAGCCTTTCTGTAAGCCTGTTTTTTTAGGCATAGCTGAAAACAGGGTGTTTTTATAAAAAAGAGTTATGAACTGATAATCCAATTCATCCTTATACTCTTCGTAATAGCCTTCTTCTTTCGCATTCTTAAGTATCATTCTCCCGGCTTCCATACGGTCCTTAAGATTCTTAAGCGATACAGTATGAACCGTGGATGCATCATGCTGATAATAAAAATACATGGCTTCCGGTATATATTCAAAATGCCTGCAGTGCAGCATCCAGCTGTTACTTACTGCATTATCCTCATAAAAAATATCCTCCGGGAAAACATCCACCTTTGGCGAACTTCCCGCAGCATAATCCTTAAGGATCAGCTCCCTGCGGTATACCTTTACCACCAGACTGCCGGTTTCCAGCAGCAGTTTTTTATATTTTTCATGATCCATCACTCCTGTCTGGTCTGCATGGTTGCTGCTCACCTGCCTGCCGGGCTTAAATGAATGCTCTTCGGTAAAGCAATAATCGCAGCCCACCATATCGGCTCCGGTCTCCTCCGCTTTATTCAGCAGACGTTCGTAATACTCCGGTACTATCCAGTCATCAGAATCGATGAAACCTATCCATTCACCCTTAGCGGCCGCAAGTCCGATATTTTTTGCCCCTCCCTGATGATGATTGACTTCGCTGTGAAGAGCCTTCAGGAGCTTCGGATATCTTTTTTCATAATCCTTCAGAACAGAAAAAGAATCGTCGGTAGAACAGTCATCTACCGCGATCACCTCAAATTCCTGCTTAAGGCTTTGTGCCAGCAGACTGTCAAGGCAGTATGAAAGCCGGCCATCGGCAGACATATTATAAACGGGAACTATGATACTGAGTTTCATCAGATTATTTCAAGGCCGAAATGATGTCGATGCATCTTTGCACTCTCTCTGCCAGCCCCGGTGTTTCTATTCTTAGGGAATATGCTTTAGGTAAAGGATATTCATGAAAATGATCTAACAGCTGGTCGTCATTTAATCCGTTGAGATAATACTCATAAGCCGCCGTGCAATCACCATGCGGCAGACTGCCAGATTGCTCGGGAAAAATAACATAAGGCGGAAGGATCTCCGGAAAAGTATCAGCAATACCACGTCTGTGCAGGCTGCACTCGGCATGCTCTATATACCTGGTCCTGGCCAGAAAATATCTCTTCTTCTGCTTGTTATCCATGATAACACTCAGATCCACAAGATTAAATGAATCCGCAGCTTCAGGCTCAAGTACATATCTGTCAGGAAACTTCTCGTTTACCCTGTCATAAGCATTTTTTATCATAGTAGTAGCATCACTGAGACTAAGACTTAATCCAAGCGACAGTTTCCCTTTTTCGATAACCTTGATCAATGAATTTTCCAGCTCGACGATCCCCATGCCTGTAATATCCCCCTAAATACCATGCATTAAGAATTTGGTCCTGCTTAAGAAATAAGATACTGTTATAAAAGGGCGTATGCTCATAATAGCATACGCCCGGGATAATTGATCTACTATCAGATAGACTCGTGGAATGTACGGCTGATAACGTCTGCCTGCTGCTCGGGAGTAAGCTTGATGAAGTTTACTGCATAGCCGGACACACGAATGGTCAGCTGGGGATAGTTCTCGGGATGTGCCTGAGCATCAAGAAGAGTATCCCTGTTAAGTACATTAACGTTAAGGTGATGGCCGCCCTTTGTTGCATAGCCATCCAGTAATGAAACCAGGTTTTTAACCTGTGCTGCACTTGCTTCTGCCATTTTATTTTCCTCCTAAAAATCTTAAGTATTCAAATTGTTATTATTATTGATAAAAACTGCTCCGTTGCTACGCAACTCCCGCAATTCCAACATACATTCGGAATCCGCTTCGATTTCCTACGGATATCTTGCTGCTTCCTCATGTATGTTAGGTCTTCAAGGTCAGCGTTTATTCCATGCAGGCATGGAAAACACTGACTTTGAATCCCTTTATCACTCATAATCATCAAGTCCCTGATGAAGGGTAGGAACGGAACATGCCAGAGGCGTACGGCTGCAGTCTGTACAGCCCATGGTCTCCACTTCCTTTTTCGCGGAAGCTTCATCATCCACGTTTACATTCACATGGCCTACGCCCTTGGAGAAACCTCCGTCAAGCTGTGCCACGAGATCCTGTATCATCTGATCCTCTGTCATCTGATCTGCCATATAGGGCTCCTTCCTTATATATCATCCGCTCGAGCGCGGACTCATTGCCTCATATTATTTTTTGCTCAGGTCTACTTCGATATCGCCTGCGAATACCTTATCCTCTTTGCCCAGAGCGCCGGGGATGATGGTGAAGGTATTGGAGATACCATCCTGGCTGTCATTGAAAGGCAGCTTAGCAACAGAGCTAAGGGATGCAACAGCACCGTGGGTATCACGGCCGTGCAGCGGGTTAGCACCGGGTGCGAAAGGCTGTCCCTTACGACGTCCGTCAGGGGTGTTACCTGTAGCCTTACCATAGGTTACGTTAGAAGTAATGGTAAGAACTGACATTGTAGGGAATCCGTCTCTGTAGGTGTGGTGACGACGGATCATCATCATGAACTTGCTTACAAGGTCGTGAGCGATCTGGTCTACGCGGTCATCATCATTACCGTACTTAGGGAAGTCTCCGGTTGTCTCGAAGTCTACGATTATGCCGTCCTCATCACGGATAGGCTTAACGGTTGCATACTTGATAGCGGACAGAGAGTCAGCAACAACTGACAGACCAGCCATACCGGTTGCGAAATAGCGGCGTACGTCGCGGTCATGCAGAGCCATCTGTGCACGCTCATAGCAGTACTTATCATGCATGTAGTGGATAACGTTAAGGGTATTTACATAAACGTCAGCCAGCCACTCCATCATATCCTCGAACATAGGCATGAACTTATCATATTCGATAACGTCGCCTTCGTACTTGCGGTACTTGGGACCAACCTGCTTCTTGGATACTTCATCGATACCGCCGTTAAGAGCGTACAGCATACACTTAGCAAGGTTAGCACGTGCTCCGAAGAACTGCATTTCCTTACCAACGCGCATTGAAGATACGCAGCATGCGATAGCGTAATCATCACCGTGGGTAACTCTCATCAGGTCATCGTTCTCATACTGGATGGAAGAAGACTTGATGGACATCTTTGCGCAGAACTCTTTCCAGGGACGAGGCAGTCTGGTTGACCACAGAACTGTCAGGTTAGGCTCGGGAGCTGCACCCAGGTTATTCAGTGTGTTCAGATAACGGAAGCTGGTCTTTGTAACCATATGACGTCCGTCAACACCTACACCGCCCAGAGACTCGGTAACCCATACGGGATCGCCGGCGAAGATCTGGTTGTACTCAGGTGTACGTGCGAACTTAACGCAGCGGAGCTTCATGATGAAGTGATCAACGAACTCCTGGATCTGCTCCTCAGTGAACTTGCCGTTCTTAAGGTCACGCTCTGCGTAGCAGTCGATGAAGGTAGAAGTACGGCCAAGGCTCATTGCTGCACCGTTCTGCTCCTTAACTGCGCACAGATAACCGAAATATGTGAACTGGATAGCTTCCTGTACGTTGCTTGCGGGCTTGGAAATGTCGATGCCGTAAGAAGCAGCCATTTCCTTCATCATCTTCAGAGCTGTCATCTGCTCGGAAAGCTCTTCACGAAGACGGATAACATCATCTGTCATAACACGTCCGGTGGAATCCTTCTGAGCCTGCTTGTCCTCGATCAGACGATCGATACCGTACAGAGCGATACGACGATAGTCACCGATGATACGGCCACGTCCGTAAGCATCGGGAAGACCTGTGATAACATGGCTGGAACGGCATGCTCTCATCTCCTGATTGTAAGCATCGAAACAGCCTGCATTATGTGTCTTTCTGTGTACTGAGAAGAACTCGCTGATCTCGGGATCTACTGTATAACCGTTATCTGCGCAAGCTTTCTCTGCCATACGGATACCTCCGTAAGGCTGCATTGAACGCTTGAAGGGCTTATCTGTCTGGAAGCCTACGATCTTCTCCTTGCTCTTGTCCAGATATCCGGGGCCATGGGATGTAATGGTGCTTATAACCTTGGTATCCATATCAAGTACGCCGCCTGCCTCGCGCTCCTGACGCTGCAGATCGAGCACCTGCTCCCACAGTTCCTTAGTTGCCTGTGTGGGACCTGCCAGGAAGGACTCATCACCGTCATAAGGTGTGTAATTCTTCTGGATGAAGTCGCGCACGTCGATCTCGTTCACCCACTTACCGCCGGTGAAGCCTTCCCACTCTGATCTCATTTCCTGACTCATTGCATTGCCTCCTATAAAAAAGTATTAGTTAACGGCCGGATTTGGTCGCTAAAGTTAATGTACGGGACTTAAGTCCCAATTACCCACTATTATATAAAAAACCACCTGTGATAGTCAATAATAAAGAGGCCCATTTTTACAATAATTTATATGTAAAAATACCTAAAATATTATGTCTACCACGTGTTCGGCCATCCTCTGTACCGGGCACCCTCAGCTGCGCCGGAGATCACACGGCAAATGGCTTATGATGTATGATACAGCCTGAGATCCCTTTTGTATGTAACACATGTTACGTAGCATATTTGTACAATATAGCATAACACTCATTGATCTTTTTGCACATTTCTTCGGAACCGCCCGGATTGTCCGGATGGTATTTCTTAATCAGAAGATTCCGTTTTTCTTTTATCTCTTCTTCAGTAAACGGAAGTTCAACATTAAAGATGGACTTGGCTTCGTTAAGGGCAGCATTACTGACATGCGGCTCTTTATCGGTCTTTACATGCGGACCTCCCCGTTTGTCCCGCTCCCTCTGCGCTTCCTCCTCCATGCGCCGGCGTTTACGCTCTGTGTGTTCACGGCGTTTTTCCTGCCTGGCCTCCTGACGCACCCTGGACCATTCCGCCTTCATACGCTCTTCGCGGGCTTTCGCTTCTTCGGCACGTCTTTTCTCACGAGCTTTCTTTATCTCTTCTTCCCGTGCCTTTGCCTGCCTTGCCTTTTCTTCATCTTCCCGCCTCTGCTTTGCGCTGCGGTGTTCATAGTCGTAGCGGGCTATGGCGCTCTTACAGTCATCATAGCTTTTAGCGAACATATGGGTAAATGCTTCAAGAAAAATAAAGAATGCGGCAAATCCTTTCATCACAGGCTTATATAACAGAAAAGCGATGACCGCCAGCGCTGTACCTCCCGCTACGAGAAGTACGGTGTTTTTCCTCATCAGCCACAGGCCAAGCCCCACCAGCATCAGTATAAACATCAGAAAAACAACACGTCCGATATCCTTTCGTGCCCTTATCCTGCCTAACAGTACATGCAGCCCCTTACCGGGCGCTGCGAGTACCATCTCTGTTTTTAACATAAAACGGCTGACCCGCGTCTTTTCATCCGGCAAACTATCAACCTCCAAATATATTTAATTGTATGCTTTTTTTGTATATCGTGCAATAGCGGCGTATAGTTTACAAACCGTAATGGTGATGATAGTATATAGAGCATGAAAAGAACCGCCGCTCATGAATTACAGTGCAGGCAGAGACGGACGGTACATATTATACAGGAGAAGATCTTATGAAAAAAGTTTTTATCGACGGAAGCGAAGGAACCACGGGGCTGCGCATACATGAACGCCTGGAAGGCCGCAGCGATATAGAGATACTTAAGATAGACAGCGATAAAAGAAAAGATCCCGATGAGATAAAGAAATTCTTAAATGCATCGGATATCAGCTTTCTGTGTCTGCCTGATGCAGCAGCAAAGGAAGCCGTTGCTTTATGTGATGATCCGGATACGGTGATCATTGACGCTTCCACAGCTCACAGGACCGAAGAAGGCTGGGCATACGGCTTTCCTGAGCTTTCCGAAAAGCACCGCAGTGCAATAAAAAACGGCAAACGCATAGCTGTTCCCGGCTGCTACGCCAGCGGATTCATTGCTCTGGCCTATCCTCTGATAAGTGCGGGAGTAATGCCGAAAGATTACCCCGTTTCCATTTTTGCCGCTTCCGGCTACAGCGGCGGCGGCAAAAAACTCATTGCCGCTTATGAGGAAGAAGGCCGTGATAAAAAGTTTGATTCCGCCAGAATGTATGGCTGGGGCCAGACGCACAAGCATCTCAGGGAAATGAAAGTGATCAGCGGTCTTGACAGGGAGCCTCTCTTCCTGCCTTTTACCACAGATTACCACAGCGGGATGATCGTACAGCTTCCTTTATATACCGGACTTCTCAGCAAAAAAAGGAGCCCCGAAGAGCTCCGTGATATACTCGCCGATCACTACAGCGGCGAAAAATTCATACGTGTTATGCCGTCAGGTGCAGACGCAGAAGTCGGTGGCGTACTCTTTTCAGATGCCTGCGCAGGCTGGGACGGAATGGAGATCTTTGTTACCGGTAATGAAGATCGCGTAGTTATCGCCAGCCGTTTTGATAATCTTGGCAAAGGAGCTTCCGGCGCCGCGATCCAGTGTATGAACCTGGTACTTGGCGCCGACGAAGCAACGGGACTGGTCGTATAAGCGGCCTGTCCCATTCAGGTCCCCCTGGCTGTTATCTTAAAGGTCAGCGTCTTCTGTCCGCCGTATTCTCCGCAGCCTTTTATCGTGACCTTAGCAGTACCTTTATTTACATTATTCTCATAGCTTCCGGGCACAATCTTAAAATCCACACCCAGGATCAGTGTTTTATCTCCCATGACAGCCTGAGAGAACTGGTCCTGAGATTTTATCCTAATCGCATTCCCTGTATATACCTGATCTTTTATAGTAAACTTCGCCTTGCTTAAAGTTCCAGCAGCCTTTACTATCTTATACTTTGTAAAGGCCTTATCCCTGCTGTATCCGCCCATGCCTTTTATAAATACATATACTTCCTGGCCGGCTACAGGCACATCCTTGCTCCTTACGCTGTACAGCTTGCTGCCTTTACGATAGTAATATTTCGGAGCTGTATAATCCCTGCCTTCCACAAGCCTTGTCCCGTCTATATCCGTAACGAATACAGGCTGTTTAAATCCGTCCCCCGCAGTCTTATCTGCGGCAAACATCCTTATATTAGATTTGAAATCCCTGGCGATGACCTTATATCTGACATTCACCGTTCCTTCAAACCGTCCCATGCCCTTTACCGTCATAGTCGCATTGCCTGCTTTTTTATGCCCGGAATAAGCAAGTTTATAGTCAGTGCCTTCCTTAAGAGCCGCCCCGTTAAACGAAAGCGCCGGCCTTATGAATGCTCCGTCCCTCTTATAATCCACTGCTATCTCGTTTGTACTCACAGCTGTTCCGTCATCATAATACAAATCCATGGATACACTGTTTATCTGCAGTCCGGTGATCTTAAAGCTTTTCTTTTTTACGCCGGTATATATACCCTCACCACGGACTATAAGCGTTGCTTTCCCGGGCATGATATTATTCTCATAACTGACGGAATAATCGCCCTCCTTCAATCCGGATATCCCGCTTATCTGCGGCACAGGCCTGATCTCCTCTCCGGTATAGGGATATTTTTTTTCTATCCCGCTTATCTTAAGCCTGCCTATCGATCTGCCTTTAACCTTAAAGCCTATCTTCTTCTCTCCGATAAAACTGTAGCCGGTAGCAGAGGCTTCACAGTTACTTCCCCTTATGATTATATACGCCTTTCCGGGCATATCACCGCCTTCTATGCCTACCACTTCCACATCATTCTCGCTTAAAGTCTTTCCCTTATATTTCAGTTTTATCTCGAACGGGGTTCCCTTTTTAGTGAGGAGGTTATTCTGCGAAAGACTTACAGCACTGTACCCGCCCTCCTTATATTCCTGATTCGGGACAGATACGGCTTTAACTTTACCCATCATTATCTGGGGAAGTCTGGCCTTACTGTCGGTGGTCTTTCCTATATAATTGATCGATATGGTCTTTTTTCCGCAATAATTTCCACGCCCGCAGATATCGATGCTCACGCTCACATTTCCGGATTCACTGCCCGTAAAACCGCTCTTTGAATAAGCCGGTATATAAAAATCTTTTTCATACTTAAGCTTAACACCGTGCATGCTCACTTCCGGCTTAGGTTTCTGCTCTTTTCCGGTATATTTCAGTGTTATATCATCCGCATCCGCATCTTTCAGATCGAGAGCCTTTATCTCAAATGTCTTTATGATCGTTCCGCTGTAATTACCTTTGAGACTGACAGTCATATAAGCGGTACCGGCTGTTTTATTATTAGAATAACTGACAGTATAGTCGGTTTTATCTTTAAGCAGATGTGATGAGTTATATAAACGGAATTCCTGCTTAACTGCATTACCGGTGTAATCCTTATCCTCCAGTCCCGCAAACCACAACCCCGTCGGTATCACTCCATCTTCAGGTACATCCTCTTCAAGGACAGACGAAGTCTGCTCTTCATCTTCAACTTCATCTTCCTGAGCAGGCTGCTGATCCTCATCATCGGGAACAGGGATCACCTCAACAGGCTCTTCAGGTACAGGGGTAGGAGTAGGGGCTGCCGGATTATCGGCATCCGGTTCACCGTATATTGGCCAGAATTTATCCCTTGCCAAAGCACCGCGCTGTTCGGATTTTGCTATGGTATCTGCAGGAACTTCGAAATTCTTGCAGAATAGATATGCACTGCGGTATGCTCCGTCAGCATCATTTCCCGTCTTGTTCCTTATCGCGTCCATGGTATTGGGATAATCATTATCACATTCGTGCTTAAGATAATGAAGCTGCCCGTTTAAGCTGTGCCAGTCAAGACCGTTACTATCACAGAAGTTCTTGAGTTTTTCCCATCTGCCTGCATGCCACTGGCATATACCATAACTGGTCCCTCCGTCACCGACGGCATCAGGCCGGAATGAAGACTCAGCAAAACAGTTTGCAAGTATTCCCACTGCCGCTGCCGAATGCAGTCCCATATTGCTCCTTAAAAAGCCATATATGGTGTGTGCATTCTCTCCGTCTATCCCAAGAGCATCCCCGTCTGTTCCGGGCTCAGGCACCGAAGGATCATAAGACTCAAGATCGGTATCCACACCATAAAGAGCACACCATTCATTTGAATATACTTCCGGTCCGTCACCACCGGCATCGGGATCTGCGGCATGTACAAATGGCGCCAGCTCCATGAACAACATAACGGCAAATAAAAACAAAGCCGTTTTTCTGCGGCATTTACTTAACATAATCTTACTCTCCCTGTTAATATTATACTGATTTTATGCGGCTATTTTAGCACTACTGCCAAATTTTGTAAACCATGCTGTATCTTGAATAAAAAACCAACATATAAGACCATAGCCGGTGAATGGAATGCAGATGAAGCTGCGACCAGACTGTTAAACTTTTCCGAATATGCACTTGCCGGAAAAGACAAAAGGCCCAAAAGCGGACCTTTATCTTCTGCATATGACATTGCCCCCTCAAAGGGATATAAAAGCTGTCTCTGACCGGACTACGCCCGGGCACCGGTATACAGCTGGTAATACTTTCCTTTCTCCGCGATCAGCTCATCGTGTGTACCGCGCTCTATGATCCTTCCCTGTTCAAGCACCATGATACAATCACTGTTACGTACCGTTGACAGCCTGTGGGCTATAACGAAAGTAGTGCGTCCACTCATAAGGCGGTCCATGCCTTCCTGTACCAGTTTCTCTGTACGCGTATCGATAGATGAAGTAGCCTCATCCAGGATAAGCACGGGAGGATCCGCTATGGCGGCCCTGGCAATAGATAAGAGCTGTCTCTGGCCCTGGCTCAATGCCCCGCCATCACCGGCCAGCATCGTATCATAACCTTCGGGAAGCCTGCTGATAAAGCCGTGCGCATTGGCCAGCTTTGCTGCTGCCTCCACTTCCTCATCTGTTGCATCCAGTCTTCCGTAACGGATGTTCTCGCGCACGGTGCCGGTAAACAGATGAGTCTCCTGAAGCACTATTCCCAGTGAATGACGCAGGTCATCTTTCTTTATCTTATTGACATTGATGCCGTCGTATCGTATCTTTCCATCCTGTATATCATAGAAACGGTTGATCAGATTGGTGATGGTGGTCTT
>CACZBK010000010.1 GCA_902779395.1 uncultured Lachnospiraceae bacterium
CGGCAGATCAAATAATTAATAATCACATCCTTTTTTGGATGTTGATATATGGAATATATCGGGAGATATATTGACAAAGTTCAAATATTGAGATAGGAGGGATAGCAAATGTTTCAGCTGAATAATTTCTTTGACAACAAGAACATGGTCTGTATCGATCAGGCGGGGTGCTTTAAGGTACTGGAGCACCAGAGGGATCTTTCCGTATCTCCTGATGCTGCCGAGACGCAGTATTTCGCTGCACAGATGAATGTTAAGCGCCGTCAGGTACTCTGCGAACTCAATAATTCCGGTGTTAAGCTTCAGGCAGGAGCTATGCAGTGGATACTGGGTAATGTTGAGATGTCATCCGGCGTTACCGGAAAGAATTTCCTGGGCAAGATGGTAGGAAGTGCGGTTACCGGTGAGACAATGTCAAAGCCCGAATACCATGGCCAGGGTTATGTGATGCTGGAGCCCACTTACAAACACATCGTTCTTGTGGATGTATCACAGTGGGGATCCATAGTACTGCAGGACGGCCTTTTCCTTGCATGTGATAAGTCGCTGCAGGAGCAGGTTATCAGCAGAAAGAACCTTTCCTCTGCAGTGATGGGCGGTGAAGGTCTCTTTAATCTTTGCCTGTCAGGACAGGGTATCGCTGTACTTGAAAGTCCTGTTCCCAGGACCGAGCTCATACAGTTCAACCTGCAGAATGATGTTGTAAAGATAGACGGAAACATGGCTATCGCATGGTCGGCATCACTGGATTTTACAGTTGAAAAATCTTCCAAGAGCCTTCTTGGGTCGGCGGTATCCGGCGAAGGTCTGGTAAATGTATATCGCGGAACAGGTTCCATCCTGATGGCACCTACAGCTAAATAGAGGAGGCGATGATATGGTACAGAACTCAATGTTAAACAGCCAGAACGTATCCGTTAAATCCCAGCTTGGCTGTATGCAGGTGGTGGAATATACAAAGGATATGAGTGTAAGCACTCTTACAGCCAGGACGGAATTCTTCTGCTCACAGATGAATGTGCAGAAGCGCCAGCTGCTGGTAAACTTAAATAATAACAGCGTGACCGTTCAGGCGGGTGCAATGCAGTGGATGGCAGGAAATGTTCAGATGAGCAGCGGTGTCCAGGGTGCCGGAGATTTTCTTGGAAAGATGGTGGCTTCCAAGATGACAGGTGAGTCTGCAGTTAAACCCGTATATTCCGGAAACGGCCAGCTGATGCTCGAGCCTACTTATCGTCACATAATCCTTCTTGATGTGGGAAGCTGGGGCGGCAGTGTTGTTTTGGATGACGGTCTTTTCCTTGCATGTGAAAGCTCGATACAGCAGAAGGTTACGGCAAGAAGCAATTTCTCTTCTGCAGTGCTTGGCGGCGAGGGGCTTTTCAATCTGTGTCTGATGGGCCAGGGTATAGCTGCTCTTGAGAGCATTGTACCCATGGAAGAACTGATAGAAGTGGTATTGGAAAACGACTGCATGAAGATAGACGGGAATATGGCTATCGCATGGTCTTCATCCCTTCAGTTTACAGTGGAGAAATCCTCCAAGAGCCTTCTTGGATCGGCAGTATCCGGAGAGGGTCTGGTAAATGTATACCGCGGCAGCGGTAAGATCTGGATGGCTCCCGTGATGAGCGGTTTCGGTTCCGCAGGCATGAGCAATGCTGTTGAGAACGCATCATCCGCTCAGACAGGAAGATCCGCAGCCAGCGGAGTAGCGGATAAGCTTGATAAGATCTCGGGTATAGTAAATCTCTTTACCTGATGAGAATATTTAAGTAATGGACTGACAGATGAAAAAGATAATGATAGTAGATGACGACCAGCATATCAGCGATATGCTGGTCGAAAATCTTTCAACAGAAGGTTATGACGTAGTGGCAGCATATTCGGGGACCGAAGCACTGCTGCTTCTTTCCGGAACCAGACCGGACCTGATACTGCTGGATCTGATGCTGCCGGGCATTAGCGGAGAAGAACTCATTACTAAGATTAAAGAAATACCGGTCATTGTACTCAGTGCTAAGGCGGATATAGCTGACAAAGTGGGGCTTCTGCGAAACGGTGCGGCCGATTACATGACCAAACCTTTTGATATGCAGGAGCTGCTGGCGCGCATAGATGTACAGCTGCGGAAGCAGGAGACTGCTGCGGATAAAAATGTGCTGCGTTACAGTGATATATCACTTGATCAGGATACCCGTATGGTCGAATGTAACGGCAGCGAGATCAGACTGACCAGGACGGAGTATGCGATACTAAGGCTTTTGATGCTAAGGCCCGGGCAGGTTGTGGCAAAGCTTACGATACTTGAGGATATAAGCATCGATACACCGGACTGTACAGAGGATTCATTAAAGATACATATCCATAATCTGCGCCGCAAGCTTAAGGCTGCTTCGGGTAAGGATCATATTTCTGCGGTATGGGGCATAGGCTTTATGCTCACCGACGCATCTTAACCGTATCTTAACCATTCTCTTAACCGTTTTCTTAACTGCTCAGTGTTATCCTGTTTTCAGAAAGGAAGGTGACATGTTATGGAATACATTCTGAAAACAAACAGCCTCGAAAAAAGATATAAAAGTTTCGCGGCACTTAACGGTCTTACTATGAGCGTTCCCAAAGGTTCGATCTATGGCTTTGTCGGAAAAAACGGTGCGGGAAAGACAACACTCATCCGTCTTATCTGCGGTATGCAAAAACCCAGCGGCGGAGATTTTGAGCTTTACGGAGTCAAGAACACGAGCAGTAAGATCAGCGCCTCCAGGCGCAGGATGGGGGCAGTCGTAGAGACGCCTTCGATCTATCTGGATATGACGGCAGAGGACAATCTTAAGCAGCAGTATGATGTGCTGGGCATGCCGGCATATGAAGGTATCGACGAACTCCTTAAGCTGGTAGGACTTACGGATACCGGAAAGAAGATGGCAAGGAACTTTTCCCTGGGCATGCGCCAGAGACTGGGCATAGCGGTAGCGCTTTGCGGCGATCCCGATTTCCTGGTACTTGATGAGCCGATAAACGGTCTGGACCCGCAGGGTATAATCGAGATACGCGAGCTCATACTTAAATTAAACCATGAAAGAAAGATCACTGTGCTGATCTCATCCCATATACTTGATGAGCTGTCAAAGCTGGCTACACATTACGGCTTTATAGATCACGGCCGCATAGTACGTCAGATGAGCGCCGAAGAACTGGAGAGCGCGTGCAGGAAGTGCATAAGGCTGACGGTTACGGATGTCAAAGCACTTGCGATGGTACTGGATGACATGGGCATCGAATACAGGATAACGGATGATCATAATGCAGATGTCTATGCAAGCCCTGTTCTGTCGGAGATAGTCAGAAAGCTTGATAAACACGGCTGTGACCTGATCACGGCGACGGAACGTGATGAGAGCCTTGAGAGCTACTATATCTCACTTGTGGGAGGTGGCAGCCATGAATAAGCTTATACGTGCAGGGATAAAAAGAATCTTCAGGATAAAGACTTTATATATTTGTCTGGCAGTACTGTTTTTTGTAGACGGTCTTGATATCATAAAAGAAGTGCTGTTCCCCGAGCCGGGAAGGGATCTTCCAAGCCCCGAGGGATACATCGTATCAGGTTTTCTGGTAGTGGTACTGCTTGCGGCTGTATTCATCTCATCTTTTCTGGGCAGTGAACATCAATACGGTACGCTGAGGAACAAGATAGCGGTCGGCCATGAAAGGCTTAAGCTGTATATCAGCAGTTTTATCGTGTGTTATACAGCCGTCATGATAATGTACGTTTTCGTGTGGCTGATGGTCGGTATCCTGGGAACACTTCTTCTGGGAGGATTTACAAGCAGTGCAAAACAGATGTTTGTGCTGATACTGATATCGTTTCTGGCATTTACCATGCTGACTGCACTGTATGTGCTGATCGGGATGTGCATACACTCTAAGAGCATGGGTTCCGTAGCGGCTGTGATAGCGGCATTTATGATCATGTTCACCGGTGTGATGACGGTGCAGATACTCTCCATGCCGCAATACATTCCGGCAGATGAGATACCGGCGCAGAGGCTTTCGGAATACGAGCCTTCGGAGGATGATCCTTCACTGATGAAGAATCCTGATTATGTGGGCGGCAGCAAACGGAAGCTCATGGAGACTATACATATGCTCTGCCCCATATCACAGATACTGGCATATTCCGATACCGTAGATGCCGGGGATGTGATGGTCCCCGTTGCGGAGACGGTGGTACTGATGGCAGCGGGAATGGTGATATTTACAAAGCGTGACCTGAAATAAAGACTGATATAAGACGGGGCGCTTTGCCACATAAGGGAAACGATAAAGGAGCAGATAATGATATATATTATTGCCGGGATTCTGTTGATCATCCTCGCAGTGCTTTGTATAAAGCTGGCGCTGATAAAAAAAGCGGTACGTGAGATAGCTGATGAATTTGCCGACAGGGTAGAGAGTGACACCAACACACTGATAGATGTTTCAACGGGTGATAAGGATATAGTCATGCTGGCAGAAACGCTGAATTCAAGGCTGCGGGTGTTAAGAAAAGAGCACCTGCTGTACCATCAGGGAAACGCAGAGCTTAAGGCGGCGATAACCAATATATCCCACGATCTGCGTACTCCACTTACGGCGATCTGCGGATATGTCGATATGCTGCCTAAGACAGAAGATAAGGATAAGCAGGAACATTATATTGAAATAATAAAAGAGCGTGCGGGTATGATGAAGCAGCTTACGGAAGAACTGTTTAAGTATTCGGTAATATTATCGGATGAAGAAGAGCTTGAGACGGAAAGGGTATTCATCAATCAGCTGCTGGCGGAGAGTATCAGCGGCTTTTATCCGGATCTTTCGGAAAAGGGGATCACGCCCGAGATAAGTATCACGGACGAGCGGATCGAGAGGGAAGTAAACAAAGCGGCGCTTACCAGAGTATTCACCAATCTTCTTAACAATGCCGTCAAATACAGTGACGGGGATCTGTATATCACACTTGCCGACAGCGGTGAGATCATATTCAAAAATCATGCAAAAGGGCTGTCCGCCGCTACGGTGGGTCAGCTCTTTAACAGGTTTTATACGGTGGAAGCAGCGCATAATTCCACCGGGATAGGACTTTCGATAGCGCGTACGTTCATCGAACGTATGCATGGCAGTATCACGGCTGAATACGAAGACGGCTGTCTTCTGATAAAGATCGTTTTATCGCAGTAGCGCATCCTGAAAGCGGACGGCTTGTGCGGCGGGGGCGGTATACATAAAACATTTGCATAGACAATCCCTTTTAATGGGTATATAATAGAAATAGCGACTTTTTTATGGGTCGGCATTATAATCCCGTACTTTATCCGGGATCATCAGGAAGGGAGGAAAAAAGATATGGCTAAGAAGATGGGTTCTTATATATCGCTGGTGGTTATGTTTGCACTGGGACTGATACTCATACTCAATCCCGGCTGGGTGATACATACCGGTATCAGGCTGGTAGGTATAGCGCTTCTTATCTTTGGCATAGGAGCAGTGATAACAAACCTTCTGCAGCACGATTTTAAGTTTACTGCTACAGCCGGAATGATCGGAAATATAGTGATCGCCGTTATCGGGCTTGTACTGTTTTTCAATGCTGCAGCGGTAACGCATCTTTTCAATATTATATTCGGTGCGATAATCGTTGTACATGGCGCAACATTATTGATAGGTGCGCTTGACACTAAAGAAGTAGGCGGGAAGAGTCTGGTTCCCGTTATAATCGCAGGAGTGATCATTCTTTTTGGTGTGCTGATACTTTTAAGAGTGTTCAGGGTAGAAGAGATAATGCTGCGTGTTGCAGGTATAGTAATGCTATGTAATGCAGCACTTGGACTTTGGGTAGCGCTTAAGAAATAAAGGGGGCTGCTGATGAAGATAACCAAAAGAAAAAAACTGTTATTGGGACTGGCTGCATCTACGCTTTTTTCCGTAACGGGCTGTCCTTCGAACAGGGAGCCTAATGTATACGGCATGCCCGACAGGGGGCTGTATGAGGATTCGGAAGATGTGGACGTGACGAATAATCAATTGGAGGATGTATACGGCCCGCCCGAGTGGTTCAATGATGAACCCACACCTGCGGATAATGAGATCGAAGGCGTATACGGTCCGCCTGAGTGGTTTGAAGACGGCCCTACCCCTGCAGATAATGAACTGGAAGATGTATATGGTCCGCCCGAGTGGTTCGACGGAGAAGAACCGGATGTGATAGATAATATACCGGCGCCGGTATACGGTCCGCCGGAAGATTTTGATGAGTAAGGAGAGATGTTTTAAATGAGTGACATGATCGAAGTGCGCTGGCATGGCCGTGGCGGCCAAGGCGCAAAGACAGCAAGCCAGCTGCTGGCCGATGCCGCATTCATGGCAGGCAAGTTCGTACAGAGCTTTCCGGAATACGGCCCCGAGCGAAGCGGCGCGCCTATCACGGCATATAACCGTATATCTGATGAGCGCTGCAACGTGCATTCCAATATCTACGATCCCGATTACGTGGCAGTAGTGGATGAGACTCTTTTGGAGAGTGTGGATGTGTGCGCGGGCATTAAGGAAAACGGAGCCGTGATCATCAATTCCTCAAAGAGTCCCGAGGAATTAAAGCCCCAGCTTAAGGGTTATACAGGCAGGGTGTGCACCATCGATGCAAGGGAGATCTCCCTGCGAAACCTGGGCGCGTATTTCCCCAACACTCCCATGCTGGCAGCAGTGGTGGCAGTGAGCGGGTGCGTGGACAGGGAGCAGTTCCTTAAAGATATGGAAGGTTCTTACCGCCATAAGTTTGCAAAGAAGCCCCAGGTGGTAGAGGGCAACCTTAAGTGCCTGCGGGAAGCTATGGAAGAGGTGAAAGGATAAAATGTTAACAGCAGCAGAAATAAACGAAAAGATCGCCTGGCAGGACATGACTACCGGCTGTGAGATATACGAGCCCGGTACATCCCGCCTGACGAAAACGGGTGAGTGGCGCAGCCGCACACCCCAGTGGCTTCAGGATAAGTGTAAGCAGTGCGTGCTCTGCGCGCCTTTCTGTCCCGATGCCTCCATTCCCGTAAAAGACGGAAAGAGAGAAGATTTTGACTATGATCATTGCAAGGGATGCGGCATCTGCATAAATGCATGTCCTTTTGACGCAATAGTCTGGAAGGAGGAGGCATGAGCATAAGAGAGAGACTTTCCGGTAACGAGGCTATAGCTACTGCTATGCGCCAGATCAATCCGGATGTATTTGCAATGTTTCCCATCACCCCTTCGACAGAGATCCCCCAGTACTATGCACAGTACGTGGCGGACGGAAGAGTGGATACAGAGTTCATCACCGTGGAAAGTGAGCATTCATCCCTTTCCGCATGTCTTGGCGCAGAGGCTGCCGGCGTAAGAGCCGTAACGGCTACATCTTCCGCGGGTCTGTCTTTCATGAACGAAGTGCTGTATGTGGCGGCATCTTCGAGGCTTCCCATCGTGCTGGCTGTTGCCTGCCGTGCGCTTACCGGACCTATCAATATCAATCATGATTATTCTGATTCCATGGCTGAGCGTGACAGCGGTTTCATCCAGATCTACGGCGAGAATAATCAGGAAGTATATGATAATTATCTGCAGGCTCACCGCATCGCGGAGCATCCCGATGTGCGTCTGCCGCTTATGATATGTGAAGACGGTTTCATCACTTCGCACGCTATCGAGAATATCGAGCTGGAGGATGACGAGGCCGTTAAGAAATTCGTAGGTGAGTATCATCCCGAAAATTACCTGTTAAAGAAAGAAAATCCCCTGGCAGTGGGCCCTTACGGCGTGTCCAATTATTATATGGAAGCGCGCGTGGCTCAGGCTCAGGCTATGAAGAATGCAAAGAAGGTCATACTTGATGTTGCTGCTGATTTCGAAAAGACCTTTGGCCGTAAGTACGGATTCTTTGAAGAATATAAGATGGAAGATGCAGAGCTGGCCATGGTGATCATGGGTTCCAGCGCCGGTACCGCAAAGGCGGCAGTTGATAAGCTGCGCGCAGAGGGCGTAAAAGCCGGACTCATCAAGATCCGCGTATTCAGACCTTTCCCCGGAGAGGAACTGGCTAAAGCGCTTAAGGGCGTAAAGGCTGTGGCAGTTATGGATAAGAGCGAAGGATTCTCTGCCTGCGGCGGACCTCTCTTCGCAGAGACAGCAGGCGCCTGCATCAATATGCCGGACCGTCCGCTGATGGTGGATATAGTCTTTGGTCTGGGCGGCCGTGACTTTACGGTAGAGGCTGCGCTCAGCGTCTATGACAGACTGAAGAACATTGCAGCTACCGGCGAGCCCGGTGAGCTCTACACCCACATGGGACAGAGGGAGAGGTAAATAAAGATGGCATATAATCTTAAGCAGGAAATGAACAAGCCCGAGCGTTTTCACTCGGGGCACAGGCTTTGCGCAGGCTGCGGCGCAGGTATAGTCTGCCGTGCCATGATGCGTGCGGTGGAGCCTGAGGATCAGGCGGTGATCTGCAATGCTACAGGCTGCCTGGAGGTATCTTCCTTCCAGTATCCTTATACGGCATGGGAAGATTCCTATATACATACCGCATTTGAAAATGCATCCGCTACTGCCAGCGGCGTAGAGGCAGCATATAATGTGTTGAAGAGAAAAGGAAAGATCGAAGCAGACAGGAATATAAAGATCCTGGCTATCGGCGGCGACGGCGGCACCTATGATATAGGTTTCCAGTCATTATCCGGTGCACTTGAGCGCGGCCACGATTTTACCTATTTCTGCTATGATAATAATGCGTACATGAACACGGGTACCCAGCGTTCATCCGCAACACCCCGTTTCGCATCTGCGACCACCACTCCTTCCGGCGTGGAGAGCGTAGGTAAAAAGCAGAACCAGAAGGATCTGACTCAGATCGTGGTAATGCACGGAGCGCCTTATGTAGCGCAGACCACACTTTTCGGCAACATGAAGGACTTCCATGAGAAGGCTCACAAGGCTATCTATACCGAAGGTCCTACCTTCGTAAACTGCTTGACGCCCTGCCCCAGAGGCTGGGGTTATCCCGCAGAGGATCTTTTGGCTATCTGCAAGGCAGCGATCGATACCTGCGTGTGGCCGATATATGAAGTGGTGAACGGTGAATACAGACTCACCTATGAGCCCAAGAAAAAACTGCCCGTCGAGGAATTCATGAAGAAGCAGACACGCTTTAAGCACTGCTTTGCAAAGGGTAACGAGTGGACAATCGAGGCAGCACAGGAGTATGTTGATAAGAAGTGGGAAGAGTTACTGGCAAAATGCAAGTAAGGATCGTGTTAACCGAAGTGTGGAGCTTCCGGCGGCTTGTTTAAGGCCGCCGTTTTTGTTATAATGAGGCTGCTCACAGGAGGGCTTCATTACGGGGATGTTTAATGAAAGACTCATGATGAAAGTCAGGAGGAAAGGCTGATGGTGCAGGGCAGAAAACTTCCGATCGGGATACAGGATTTTGAGAGCCTAAGGAAAGATAATTATGTTTATGTGGATAAAACAGAATATATATACAAGCTGGTGCATAGTGGAAAACCATATTTCCTGAGCCGCCCCCGTCGTTTCGGAAAGAGCCTGTTCTTATCGACGCTTCGCGCCTATTTTGAGGGCAGGAGGGAGCTTTTTACCGGGCTGAAGATCATGGAACTGGAGGGGGATGGTCCGGATGCCTGGCAGAAATATCCGGTATTCTATTTTGATTTCAACAAAAAGAATTTTAAAACGGATACCGCTTTGGAGGAAGTACTTGCGGAACATTTGAAAGAATGGGAGTCTTTATACGGTGATGAGCGAAAAGAAACATCATTAGAGGAGAGATTCCGGTATTTGCTGGTCAAAGCGGTTGAAAAAACCGGTATGAATGCCGTCGTTCTTGTTGATGAATATGATAAAGCCCTTCTGGAAACTGATGAGGAGAGGCTTGAACATAACAAGGCTGTTTTCAAAGGTTTTTTCAGCACGCTTAAGAGTTATGATCATTACCTTAAGTTTGTTTTCCTGACCGGAGTGACCAAGTTTTCAAAGGTGAGTATCTTTAGTGACTTAAACCAGTTGAATGATATTTCGCTGGATAATGAGTATAATGGAATCTGCGGCATCACGCAGTCTGAGTTGACGGAATGCTTTGGGCCGGAGATCGAACAGCTTGCGGAGACGGAGGGTATGGATCAGAATACCTGTCTTATACAGCTGAAAAAAATGTATGACGGGTACCACTTCGGCAATGATACTGATGGAGTATATAATCCGTTCAGCCTGCTGAATGCTTTTTCCAGAAAGAATTTCGGTATGTACTGGTTTGCTACCGGTACGCCGACTTTTCTGATCGAAAAACTGAAGAAATCCGGTTTTGATGCTAAGCGATTTACCGGCGAAGAATTCTATGAAGAGGAGGGAAGCCTTACAGACTACAGGGTGGAGAGTGATGACCCGGTACCTCTTTTTTATCAGACAGGATATCTGACGATCAAAGGCTTTGATAAGGAATTCCGAAGCTATGCTCTGGGTTATCCGAATGAAGAAGTGAAATACGGTTTTTTAAAGAGTCTGGCTCCTTATTATCTGTGTGCGGAGAAAGAGACAAATCCGCTGGATGTGCGTAGTTTTGTGCTGGATATACGTAAAGGTAATACAGATTCGCTACGGGATCGCTTTACTGCGCTTTTTGCCCGCCTTCCGTATCCGACAGATGAAAAGATAGTGGAGCAGAATTTCCAGAATGTGATATATATCGTTTTTATGCTGCTGGGTCAATATACCTTTACAGAGATCCACAGTGCCAAAGGCAGGGCAGACTGTATAGTCGAGACGGATGATTATGTCTACATCTTTGAATTCAAGCGCGATAAGAGTGCGCAGGAAGCCCTTAAGCAGATCGAGGATATGGACTATGCAAAGCCCTACGCTGCAGATAAGCGCAAGCTTTTAAAGATCGGTGTAAATTTCGATTCAAAGGAGCGCAGCATAAACGGCTGGGAAGTGAGATGAGCAGGAAGCTTGATGAAACTTATGATACCATCAAGGTTATTATAATTATTACATTTTAACATATTTTCACTGACATTCTTTCTGATGAACGCTTAAACGGATGTCTGTTTTTCATACTACCTATGGGGATTATCTGGCGATCAAACCACTCAGGTACTGGGTAGACAGCATTAAGTTGTCGTGCTTTTATCAGCCTCATAGAAGTTTTCTGGTTAATCTTGTTCATGTATCTGATTACGATGCACGGGAGATAAGATTCTTTGGTTCATCCTGCAAAGCATATATGGCTTCGAGAAGGTATTCTGATTTCAAACAGAAGATGATGTTATATCTTGAAGGACAAGCATGATTTTCGGATCAGTGTAGATTATTGAAAGCATAACCAGGGAGGAGCAGAAATGATCAAAGCAGTGATATTTGATATGTTTGAGACACTTGTCACTTTATTTGAAGGCAGGACTTATTTTGGGGAGGATATTGCGGCGGATACAGGCGTTGATCCGGCGGCTTTTCGAAAGGAGTGGCATGCTATAGAAAATGACAGGAGTATCGGAAAGTATACCATTGAAGAAGGGCTTGAACTTACATTTAAACGGCTGGGGGTTTATTCGGAGGATAAGGTTAAGCTGGCTGCCTCCAAAAGATGGGAGGCTCTGGGTGATACCTTTAATGCGATCCCGGAGAGGTCGATAGAGCTGCTTAAGAAACTGAAAGAAAACGGACTCAAGGTGGGGCTCATCACAAATACCTTTTCGGATGAACGTGAATTCATCAGAAACTGTCCGCTGTTTCCATATTTTGATGTGGCGCTTATCTCTTTTGAACAGGGGATATGCAAGCCCGATCAGGAATTGTTTCGCAGGATGAAAGAGCAGCTGGGCGTAAAGCCTGAGGAATGCCTGTATGTAGGCGATGGGGGATCAAAGGAGCTTTATGCGGCAAGGGAAGCCGGGATGCATCCGGTGCAGTGCACCTGGTTTCATGAAAGGGCTTTTGAGCCGCATATCCCCTGTGCGATACTCGATGAATTCGACCACGCAGACAGACAGGAGGATATCTTAAGATACGCCGGGGTTTTATCCTGATTCATACAGGGTTTACTTGTAGAAGGCGGCTGTTTTTGGTATAATTTATTAGCTGGCGGCAGACAAACTGCCGGCGGAAATCACATGATCATAAGGGGGGCTGCATAATGGCTGATGAATTGTTTTCCAATAAACACATAATCTCGTGGTTACAGTATTTTTCGGATAATACCGATATAGACCTGGAGCATGTTAAGCTCCTGGACATCACCAAGAAGAATAAGAGCCTGATTCCTGCAGTGGAAGCTCACCGCTGCGTGCTGGTATTTACCGAGGCCGGAAACATGGACATCTTTTATAAGATGTGGGAAGTGGGCCTGGGCGACTGCGAGGTCATATACAATGAAGGATCCGAGCCCGTAGGCCCTATCAAGAGGGATAAGGTTTCGGCGATGATCGACCGCGGCATCAATGCCAGCGCCGGCATGATAGTGCTCAATCCCAATGCCAGATCCACCGTTAAGTTCGGCATGGACAATAAGCTCTTTGCATCGGGATCTGTTAAGTATGTGGGCAGTGAGATACGTTCCGTACTGCTTTCCCGCATGCAGATCGATGAGCATAAGAATCTGTGCGTGATAAGCGGTGAGAGCATCGCGGTTGAAGCTGCCATGATGTGTACCGAAGGTACGGTCATAGCTGTTGAGTACAAGAGCCAGGATCGTGAGACCATGGAAGAGAATGTTGCACAGTTTGGTCTGCGCAACGTGACCATAGTGGATCATGTGGGAGAGGATACCTTCACAGGGCTTCCTGTTCCCGACACCACCATGCTGGTAGCAAGCGCCAGCCTTGAGCATGAGCTGGAATATCTGACTAAGCTCAATCCTGCAATGGATTTTGTGATCTATACGCTTGACTTTAAGGTGGCAGCGAATATCAAGGATATACTGGCAAATTACGGTTTGAATGATGTGAACATAATCCGCATCGCCGTATCAAGGCTTAAATCGAATAATGTTTTTGAGGACCAGCCGGCGCCGTGGATAATCACTGCGAAGGCAGGTGTATAAAAAACTGTTTCGGCGGGGGTCAGACCCCGGTCTCTGTAAAGAGGGGTAAATATGAAGGATAAATGGTTAAAAACAGACCGGACCGCTAAGATCAGACTTGTCATTCTGGCGTTGATAATGGCGTGGTGTGCATACTGCGTGATCGCATACAGCCGCGAGATCTATGATATGAGCGCAGATACATCGAGTATGCTCATAGATACAAAGACAGTCGGGCCGATAAACATAGACGGATCTGATTTTACAGCCATATTTAAAGGTCTGGCAGCAGGAAGCAATGCATTGGTAGTGACTGCTGTTTTAGGGGTCTATTCTGCGGTTATTGCTGTTTTAACACTGATACCGATCTTTTTGTATTGGCTGATAGCTATCAGAAAAGCGGAAAATGTAAGCGCCGAAGAAGCGGAGCTTGCTATGAACATCTGCGGTCTGGCCGGATTCATAAGTGTAATAGGAGGGATCCTCATAACGGGATTTTCCAGCCGTATGCCTGCAGTTCTGCTGACGCTGATATGGCTTTTGCCGGCATTCCCTATCATAGTGATACCGCTTCGTAAGCGGATCAATGCATGAGGACGGGAAGGGGCAGTCTTTAATACGCAAGAAGCCACGAAAAGGTGGACGGCTCTCGTTGGGCAGCTTATGTGCCATCCGCTGAGAACCGTCCCCGGAAGTTTTATTTTCCTGAAATAACGATCCCGTCCACCGCGATATACGGCAGTACGGATCCTCCGTCACAGATCTGTTCCTTTGATATTGCGCGGATGTTATTGAACATTTCGGCCAGATTGCCGTTTACCATAGTCTCGCTGAGCGCGCATTTTATCTTTCCGTTCTCGATAAGGAAGCTGTTCTTGGCAACTCCCGAAAAATCTCCGTTTACGCCGGGCTCACCGCCGGAAAAACCGCCCATTATTATTCCTTTATCGATAGTAGAGATGATCTCGTCTAAAGTCTTATCTCCGGGGTCTACTACCATATCGCCGCCGGTATTCTTTACTACAGGCCGTCCGGTCTTATTGGCTGCATACAGATCGAGCCAGTGTGTCTTTAGTACTCCTTTATCGATAACTTTGACCGTTTCTGAGCGGAAGCCGTCCTGCGTTCCCCGCTCTCCGTTAACAATGCGTTCATCAAAGGGATCCAGCGTAACGCTCAGCTTTTCATCAACAACCTTTTCGCCCACTTTGTCCAGCCAGAGGCTTGTGCCTTCGATAATGCGCCCGCCGGAAATATAATTACCGGCCAGCATGTAGAGGAACTGGGATGCACAATCGGGGATCAGCACTACGGTCCCGGTAAACTTGGAATCGATCGTTTCGGGGTAAATCCTGTCGCAGACAGCCTTAAGCCTGCGTTTTACATCCGCCATTTCGATGATGGGAGTATCCAGATCTTTCATTGAAAAACCAAGGAAATCCGCGCCGCTGTTCTTATCACCTTCTCCTGCACTGAACTCCAGGGAGAAGTGGTACTGTCCGCCGATACCTTCAAATTCGGTGCCGTTGGAGTTGCGAGAAAACCAGTTCCACCGGTCGATCACTGCGGCGCCGCCCGCGATCTTGATTTTGGGATAGTCTTTTTCAAGGATCTTAAGGAATTCCTGAACCCGCTCTATAAAGCGGTCTATGTCCGGTTCCTGAACGCCCTGTACAAAAACGTCCTTGCCCTGGTCGGGTGCGATATCATGACAGGGATCTTCCGTAGCGGATCTTGCGGCAGAGAGGCTGTCTTCGATCAGTTTTTTAAGTCCTTCTTCAGAGATATCATTTCCGCCCACGGATCCCATTTTGTCGTTTTCAAATACTTTAATAGAACCGTAGTTATCAAAAACGGTGCGCATCAGCTTAAAGTCGCCGTCCTCAAGATTTAATTCCTGCTTTTGTGATTCGGAAAGCGTATAAGTATATTTTTTTACTTCGCTGTTTTTGATCAGCGCATCAAAAGTATCACCGGTATTTCTTATATTCGACATCTTATCTTCCTCCTATCGTTATCTTACAGCGTATATGGGGGCCGCCCATTCCCACAGCCATAGGCTGTTTCTTTCCGCAAAAGCCGGAGGATGACCATTCCACTTCATCGGATATCATGTCCACACTCTTTAGCATGTCAAAAGCTATACCGCTGACCGTTGTATCCAAAAGGGCTCTTCCCAGTTTGCCGTTTTTGATCTCGTAGCCGCAGATCACACCGAACATGAACTCACCCGTAAGATCGGCCTGACCGTTACCGGACTGCATAAGATAATAACCGTCGTCAACAGAAGCTATCAGTTCTTCAACGGTATTCTTTCCGGGCAGGATAGTAGTATTGCGCATACGTATTAAGGGTTCATCCCTGAAAGTCCAGCCTCTTGCGTTGCCTGCCGGCTTCATACCGTATTCCGCAGCGCTCTCGCGGTCATTCATATAACCTACCAGTATACCGTCTTTGATCAGTACGGCATCTTCGGCTATCGTGCCCTCATCATCCAGATATACGGGAAGAGGCGCAAGGCCACCGTTATAGCTATGGGCAAAGTCTACAAGGTTTACCAGCTCCGAAGCCACGCGCTTGTTAAGACAGGGGCCCGCAACGCTTCCGCCGCGTACCAGATCTGCTTCCACGGTATGGCCCACTGCTTCATGAGCCAGCATACCGCCCATCATACCGCTAAGTACGACAGTCTTTTCGCCTGCATCGGGGTATATGCCTTCTCTTTTATCCATAACCCATTTATAAAGCTCATCTATCTCCGGATAGTATTTTTCCGGATCGGAGAAGTGATCATAAAAACTTCCGAATCCGCCAAGTGCCTTGAACATCTCAACAGGAGTTCCCTCTTTTGATTCCGCAGTCATCTGTATATAAACATAAGCGCGGGGGGTTACCAGATGTCCGCATGCCGCATCGGAGGAATAGATTACCCTGTCCTGTGAATCCTCTGCGTACGAAACAACGCGGCTGGTAAGTTCCGGACAGTTCTTTTCAACATACGCATCAAACGTGCGGCAGAGTTCGATGATCTCTTTCTGTGTGACATCCACGATATCGCGGTTTAATGCAACGCTGCCGCTGCATACGGAAGCGGGCAGGGCGATGCTCCGTGAAGAATGTTTTGATAAGAACATGGCGTTCTCTGTTGCCGCCTTTATAACTTTTTCCGCTGCCTCGGGAGAGTATTCCGCGATAGAAGCAAAGCCGAAAACACCGTTACGGTTTACCCTTGCACTGATACCTCTTCCTTCCGAACGGGAATTATTCACGAGATTTCCTTTAAGTATGGTCACGTTGCGATTACGGTTCTCATGTCCTCTCAGAACTGTCTGTACCCCGTCCGCAAACAGTTCTGTCTTTGATCCTATGATATCCTGCAGCATAACAACCTCCTTGAAATAATTCATTTCTTGATCATATT
This sequence comes from uncultured Lachnospiraceae bacterium, assembly GCA_902779395.1. GTDB lineage: Bacteria > Bacillota > Clostridia > Lachnospirales > Lachnospiraceae > NK4A136. The sequence goes on from CACZBK010000010.1 coordinate 16,524, forward strand.
TCATATAATAGCATTTTTATCCGGGATTGAAAACACTCAGGCCCTCTGTGCATAAAAAACTGACGCACTAAAAATAGTACGTCAGCTTCATTTATGCTAAAAGCCGCCCTCATGTAAGTAATACTCGTCAGTAATGGCGGCTGTAGCACACAATATGTCAGTGTCCGCAGCTTGTGCTGTCTGCAGGGTCCGGAGCGGAAGGCAGAAAGCATAATCCATTCCACCGGCAGTTGCCGCAGAGCTTTTCTCTTTTTCCTGTGATCAGTATCTTTTCATACACTTCCCGTGAAAAAGCTTTGTAGCGCATAGAGGTTTCAGTTTTCAGTCCGCAGATCTTAAGGACCTGTGCATCATAGCAGCTCACTTTGTCGATGGAAGTGCATACCCCTGAGCGGTTGTTGGGGCATTTAGCGCAGATATCATCTACGCCTTGTGTAAGTGTGATAAGCGGATCTTCTTTCTCCAGCAGTTCTTTATATTCGGTCATATTGCGGACGAAGTCACCGCTGTAGCCCTTTCCCTTAAAAAAATACAGGCACATCCCGTGATGGGGACGCAGACGGATCATGCGTTCTCACCGTTTCGGATCACACGGCGCAGCGCCTTGTTGCTGCCTATAAGAAGCGCTATTGCAATCTTCACCAGATCCGGAATGATGAATGGAAAGACACACCAGGAGAGTGCGGTCATCAGTCCGGCGCGGCTGCCGTCCTCGGCAACATATACTTTCATAAACCATAAGGTTCCGAAGGCATAGCAGACGATCAGGGCAAGTATCATGGAAACAGCGTACATCCAGACCTTTTTTCCGAGCAGTTTTTCAAATGCCCACATAACGAGAGCAGAGAAAAGAAATCCGATAAGATATCCGCCGGAAGGACCCAGTAAAGCGCTTATTCCGCCGTGCATATCGGCAAAGACCGGTGCGCCGGCAGCTCCAAGCAACAGATAGACAACTACTGCGATCGTTCCCCGGAAACCGCCTAACAGGCATACGCTCAAAAACACAGCGAAGGTCTGCAGGGTAAAGGATATCATGGTGGGGATCGATATCCATGAGCATACCGCCATTAACGCCACTGCGATCGCGATATATGCGATATCGATGGTTTTGAATGCGGCGGATCGTTTTGCGGGTATTCTCGTAGCAGTACTTGTGGATTCAGCCATTTGTGTATCTTCCTTTCTGTTCTTTGCGCAAGGAAGATAATAGCACCGGCGATCCGGATTGTCAACCTCAAATGTTAGAGGTTGACAATCTCCCGGCAGATCATGAAGCTTTATAACCGTTCTGTTTGAATAATGAAAAATAAGGAGTTCGATAAGGGATCATAACAAAAATATCGGGTTTGCGTCACAGGTTGAAAAAAAGACAGCGATATCGTATATTCTTATAGAATATATGCATCTGATAATACAGCTTATATATGTGAGTGGTAAAAAAATGGCAGAAAACAACGATAAAATAATATATGACGAAGCGGAATATACAGATCGTATCCGTACCGTCGGAGCGGATTATCTGCTTTGCAATATGCTTGTGATCTTTGGCGGAGGGGCTTTAGCGGCGGCAGTTCTCCGGCATGGATCCGAAGGCAGGGATCTTGTGGCATTTTTTTTATGCATGTCTCTTCTGGTCGCTATTGTATGGCTGTTGTTTAACATAAACGCCGGCAATCCTTACAGCGTGTTTTACCGTGTCATTTCCAAAACGATAGAGAAGAATAAAGGAAAGTACGGCTTTGATGAGGCGTATACCTATAGGGGATATAACGGTACGATACTCATTGATACGGAAGGCGGAAGGATAGCATATCTGTCGAATATGAATCCGTGGAAGTTTCAGATGATATCTGCCGGGGCGATCGGAAAGATCAGTATAAGCCATGTTCCGTATATGAGTCAGGCGTTTACAACCTATGTTTACTTTCAGTTTTATCATAAGGGTAAGAAGATCCGCATACCTACCTTTGCTACCAGCGGTAACGGCAGATCTCTTGCGGATAAGGAAGTTGCACAGGGAGTTTCTGATGCCGAAAAAGGTACAGATACTTTAAGGCTTGCCAAGCAGGCGGCCCTGATGAGGGTAGGAAAGAAGACATTCGATAAAAACAGTATTATCCCTGCTAATATGTGGACGCTCAGGACGGCGGAGGATAAACAGATAATATATGAGATTTCTGTTTTCGAGAAAGCACTGAGTAATGCTCTTAAAGATCTGGAAGATGACAGAGTGAAATCCGTGAAGCTTTCTCCGCAGGAGAGCTTCCTGGGGCTTACTGAAGTTTCTGTTTGCAGATCACCCGACCCCGGGATCCTTTATATAGAATACACTGTGTCTTATGGTAAGGATTCGGAGATATCAAAGAAATACTATTTATATAATTTAAAAGCTTTGGATGTATTAAGCATATGTACGGAATTGTTTTTGAAGAAGGATCCCAGGATGGACGGAGAGAAGGATGGCCGGAATCCGGAGTGGGGATCGTCTTTGGCGCCGTGAGCTTTACACCCATAAGGGTATAATACCGATAATACAGCATGGATTATACCCTTACGGGTGTATTTTTGGAACTCAATACCTTGTCTTTTCTACCAGTTCTTCAAGCAGACCGATGCTGCCGCTGCAGTCCTTTATGTTGCTGCCGAAGAAGGAGGTAGCTTCGGCGGCGTCAAAGCTTATGGTGCGATCCTCCATGTCAACAGTGTATTCGAAGATCACATGATCGAGATTGTCTATGACAGCTATCAGTATGTATGCGATATCCTGCATATCGGCTGTCATCACGGCTTCTTTATCGGCAGGAACACTTTCTTTAAGACGTATTATCCAGCCGTAAGGTTCTGCTGAAGTATCAAGCTGATTTTCGTATTCGCCCAGTCTTGAATATATATTGAGTGCATTGGCGGTCTTTTGGTTTGCGGACATATCACCGATATATGCATGCCTGGTTAAGTACACGGCGGAAGTGATAGCGGAGTATGGCTTCATAGGGCTTCCGGCTTCCCAGATGATCTGCTTGCCGATGCATATCGTCTTAAGCTGATCCGGCTGTTTTAACGTATATGAGAATTCCTTCCCGCCACGGCAGAATATGCTTGCAGGCACTTCGTTCGGCGTTAAGTTCAGCACGCCGTTTTCTTCTTTAAACTTTATACGGGAGATCACATTCGCGCTGCTGTCTGCCGAACCAAGCTGTATGCTCACAACGCCATTTGCCATAGATAGCTTATCGATCATATAATATGAGCCGCTGTAAGAGATGCCCACTATGAAGAAGCGCAGCAGTATGAAGAGACCGCAGAGCACAATGGCGGCAATACTGCTGAGTATCGCAATGTTCTGCATCAGCTTTGTTTTCTTTAAGAAAGCTATCTCCTTCTTATCATCCTCACCGGGCTGCATTATTGCATCATTTTCGCCGCGCATCTTTTTTAAGGTTTCGCTGCATTCAGTGCAGTTTTTTAAATGCTCATCGATCAACTCCTTTGTTTTTTCGGAGGTGAGAGAGTCTATATAAGAAGGCAGCAGGTCTTTTATCACTTCACAGGGTATCTTATTCATTATCATCAACTTCCTTTCTTAATTTTTCTTTTCCACGGTAGAAGGTCACTCTTGCCCAGTTTTCGCTCTTGCCCAGTACTTCTCCCGCTTCCGCAAAGGACAGGCCGCCGAAGACGCGCAGATACATTACTTCACGATACGGTTCCGGCAGATCATGGAGCTTCTTAAGCAGATCCAGCTTTCCTTCGGATCCCATGACGATGTTTTCCGTTGATTCCACCGGGATCTCAATATCCGCAATGTCTTCATGGGCCGGATTCTTTCGCAGGTGGTTTAAGTACAGGTTCTTTGCTATGGCGCAGAGCCAGGTAGATACCTTGCAGCTGCCGTCAAAACGGTCTATGCTGCGTATAGCCCGGTAAAAAGTCTCCTGAGTGAGCTCTTCAGCCAGATCTTCGTTATGAGTGACCGACTTCAGGTACTTATATACCGTCCGGGCGTATTGTTGATACAGTTCATCCATTGACTGCAAAGCAAGTATCTCCTTTACGCGGCGCCTGTTTTAAGTGCCGCTTTTTGACCTTTCTGTATGGTTAATGAAAAAATAAGGGGATTCGTTACAGATTTTTTAAAAAAAATTTCCGATATTTTTCAGATCACAGATCTTTAAAGAAAAACAGGGTCATGGCACTGTGCAGGACCTCTTTTGGTTTTTCTATGGTTCTGTAACCGCATTTTTCATAGATATGAACAGCAGCCTTTAGATTATCATGTGTTTCCAGATATGAATGCTTAAATCCGGCATCACGCATACGCTCTTCTATATAGCGGATCATATCATAACCGAGACCCGAGCCTTTTACGGAATCATCAAGGTAGAGTTTCTGTAATTCAGCAGTATCTTCCATAAATGGAAGTTTTGAAAAACCTATTCCGCCAACTACTTTTCCGTTTTCATCAGTAAGCACATAATATCCGGCATCTTCCCTTCCGTATTGATCGTTCAGATGATCAAGTCCTTCATCATAATATGCAGTTCCCGGAATATTAAGGTTTAGCTTTTCCAGGTTGTGTCTTACCAGAGCGGCAACAGCCGCATTGTCCTTTTCGGTGATCTCTCTGTAAGTATACATGTCAGTATTCCTTTCCGGGCAGGATAGTTCTATATGCGGACGGATTTAACTGCCGTCTCTGATCTGTGTCCGCAGTATATACATTTTAAGTGGTTTTTTCTCTCTCTGCAAGCTGTTTTGATCCGGAGTGGAGATTGTGAATAAACAGTGAAACCGTGTTTTAAAAGCTTGCCTTTTTTAATAAGGGGTATATAATAAGAAATTCCAAACTATGTGGCTTGATCGACAACAGGGAGAAGGCGATAATTTAATGAAAGAAAAAGAATTGAATATGGAGGAGAAGCCGTCAGCGATGATGAAAGTCGCGACATTTATCGTAGACCGGCGGAACCTCTTTTTTCTATTGTTCGGAATTGCAGTCATCTTTAGCCTGATAGCGGCTAACTGGGTAAAAGTGGAAAATGCCCTGGCGGCGTATCTTCCGAAAACCTCAGAAACAGCACAGGGTCTTGATCGTATGGAGGAGCAGTTCATCACTTACGGAAGCGCCAAAGTGATGGTGATGAACATAGGCTATGATGAGGCTAAAAAGATAGCTGATGATATAGATATGCGTGATGATGTATATATGATCAGCTTTGATAATACTTCATCACACTATAATAATTTTTCGGCCCTGTATGATATAACCTTTGCCTATCCGGAAGATGATCCGGCTGCATTGGAAGCTCTGGAAGAGATCAGACAGATGCTGGAAGCTTATGATCTGTATGTATCTACATCTATGGGAGATGCGGCAGCAGAACAGATCCGTTCCGAAATGCAGGTGGTGAGTGTTATCGTGGCTGTGATAGTAGTCAGTGTCCTGATATTTACTTCGCAGACTTATGCAGAGGTACCGGTCCTTATACTTACATTCGGAGCATCGGCCCTTCTGGCATCGGGAACGAATTTCCTGCTTGGGACCATTTCTTTTGTTTCTGATTCGGTGACCATAGTGCTTCAGCTTGCTTTGTCCATCGACTATGCGGTCATATTCTGTAACCGTTATAAGGAAGAACATCGGAAACACGGAATACGTGAAGCGGATATAATCGCTCTTTCCAAGGCCATACCTGAGATCACCTCCTCGTCGCTTACTACGATAGGCGGTCTTATAGCTATGCTCTTCATGCAGTTCGGTATCGGTAAGGATATGGCCGTATGTCTGATAAAGGCAATATTCTTCTCACTGCTTTCGGTATTTTTATTCATGCCGGGGCTGATAATGCTGTTCGGTAATGCTATGGATAAGACCAGGCACAGGAGCTTTGTGCCCAAGATCCCTTTTGTCGGAAAGATAGATTATCTGACAAGGCATGCTGTGCCGGTAATCTTCCTTATAGTAATGATAGGAGCTATGATCCTGTCCAATAAAACGCCATATGTGTATGGATATTCAAAGATAGAAACACCGGTAAAGAACGACACGCAGATTGCCAACGAGATGATGAGTGAGAGTTTCGGAGACAGCAATTTTGTTGCGTTGATAGTACCGGCAGGTGATTATGAAAAAGAAAAGAAGCTGCTGACCGAGCTTGAAAAAAGACCTGAGGTGGATCATTGTCAGGGCTTATCAAACACAGAGGCCATGAACGGTTATATGCTTACGGATAAACTTACTGCCAGGCAGCTGTCCGAAGTAATGGATCTGGATTATGAAGTGGCACAGCTTTTGTATATGGCCTATGCGGTTGATGATGAGAATTATGCGAAGCTGATAAACGGCCGCAGTTCATATGCTGTACCGCTTATCGACATGATAATGTTTTTATATGATGAAGTGGAAGAGGGTTATGTAACGCTTGATGATGAGATGTATGATACTTTAAGCGATGCACATGCAAAAATGCAGATGGCTAAGGACCAGCTGCAGGGAGAGGACTACAGCCGTGCGCTGGTATATCTTACACTTCCGCAGGAGGGTGAAGAAACTTTTGCGTTTCTGGATGAGATGCATGAGATAGCGGCAAAATATTATGGTGACGATGTACTTGTTGCCGGGGAAGCAACCAGTCAGTACGATCTGAAGAAGACCTTCGACCGTGACAATACGGTGGTCAGCGTAGTGAGTATTCTTGCCGTACTGGCAGTGCTTCTGTTTACTTTTATGAGTGCAGGTATGCCTGTTCTGCTGATAGCTGTTATAGAGGGAGCCATATGGATGAATTTTGCATTCCCCGCTTTACAGGAAAAGAATATTTTCTTCCTTGGCTATCTGATAGTTTCTTCCATACAGATGGGTGCCAATATCGATTACGCCATAGTCATAGCAGGACGGTTTATGGAGATCAAGGATACGATGCCTAAGAAGCAGGCAATGATAGAGACACTCAATTTTGCATTTCCTACCATAATAACAAGCGGTTCGATGATGGCGCTTGCAGGTTTCTTTATAGGACAGCTTTCATCCGACGGAGCCATATGCGGTATAGGACAGTGCTTAGCCAGAGGTACGCTGATATCGATATTCCTGGTAATGTTTGTACTTCCACAGATACTCCTTATAGGTGAAAAGGTTATTGAACGTACCAGCTTTAAGGTATCCATTCCTCTTAAACTGGATCATGGTGTGGGACTTGTAAGAGTTGACGGATTGGTGCAGGGAGCTGTAAACGGTGTCGTGATCGGTGAGATGCATGCGCTGGTAAAGGGCGAGGTAAATGCGATAGTCCGTATGGGAAAGATAAGTCCTGCAGATGAAGCGGATATACCGCCGGAAGAACTGATAGAGCAGAAAACGACCGAAGGGGGTGAGGACTGATGAAAAGATTAACAGCCTGTTTATTATGTATATGTCTTTTGTTTAGTGCCATCTCTCCGGTTACTGTCATTGCTGCCGACCCGGAAGATGAGATCGGCGAAGATGATGCCCCAGAGCGTGAACGTATAGAGATAAAAACAGCTGCAGATCTGTGCATGCTCGCAAAGAACTGTCATGAAGACACATATTCGACGGAAAAAGATGTTTATCTTATGGAAGATATATCTTTAGCGGGAAGTGATTTTACTTCCATACCTATCTTCGGAGGGAATTTTTTCGGACAGGGTCACGTGATAAGCGGATATACATACGGCGGAGACGGTTATGTGACGGGATTCTTCCGTTATCTCGAAGAAACAGCCATAGTCCGTGATCTGACTATAGCCGGAAATATAGAAGCCGCAGGACAGCAGCAGATAAGCGGAGGCTTAGTCGGTGTAAATGAAGGAAGTGTCGAAAACTGCAGATTTACCGGGCATTTAAGCGGCCGCAGTGAATGCGGTGGTATTGCAGGTATAAATGATCCTGCAGGGAATATCCTGGATTGTGTAAATGAAGGAGAGATATTCGGTTATTATTACACAGGCGGGATATGCGGAAAAAACTATGGTATGGTATACGGCTGTAAGAATATCGGCAATCTGAACAACAGCATTGAATGGGTTGAAGAAGATGATGCCATGAGCGGAGAATTCCTGACAAGCTTTACGCAAAGTGATGCTCCGGAAAGCAGGGTTCGTACTGGTGTTGATACGGGCGGTATAGCAGGCTTTTCAAGAGGAGCGCTGATCAACTGCTCGAATGAAGGAACAGTCGGATATGAACATACGGGATATAATATCGGAGGTATAGTCGGAAGACAGTCCGGAAGCATTACAGGATGCATAAACCGCGGGACCGTATTGGGACGAAAGGATATAGGCGGGATAGCCGGACAGATGGAGCCTTATATAGAGCTTACGGATGGCGAGACGGTTTCAAATGAAGTACACAAACTTCATGATATGGTGTCCGATTTATTGGACATGATGGATAGTGAGAACGATCAGGTGCATAATGATCTTGTGAATCTTCAGACCCAGGCAGAGAATGTGAGTGATAAAGGCAATGAAATGGCCGGACAGGCGAGCGATTATGTTAATGCCAATATTGAAGCGGTTAATGATGCCGGCAGACGCCTTTCATATGTAATGGAGCAGATGCCTTCCGTTACGGGTAATGTAGATATAGCGGCTGATGATCTTAAGGAAATGGTAAGCAAGATAAGAAAAGCCAATGAGGATCTGTATATCTACGGTTATCTTACCGATGAGGAAAAGTCGAAGGCAGATGAGCTTTTAAACGAACTGGAGAATTATGCCGAAGAACTGGAAAAACTGCAAAAACCGTCAAAACATGCAACTGCAGGTTTCTGGGTTCATTCTGTCATTACCGAAGTAGTGGAGGAAGAAGTCAGTGAAACGGTAAGTGATGATACGGTAAGCGATGACGAAGCCGGGGAAAGAGAGACCCGGCAGACGATTATAGAGACTCCGGTACCTTCCTATATAAAGAACGGGGATTCCTGGGAAGAGATCACCGCTATGCAGGATAACTGGTTCATGTTAACGGAAGGAGCAGAGTATAAGATCAATGGTGAATGTATAGTATCACCTGTTAATACAGGAGCATCTATCACGTTAAGCGGTAATTCCTACAGCGGTGTTAAGGTTAAGAAACTTACCGGGGACGGCAAGGCCGATAAAGACGGTTATTACCGTGTTACCACTCAGAATGCCCGGGATGTTGCAAGACAGGCTCAGCTGATGGCAGGGATAGCTTCCGATATAGCGAAACTCATGGTACTGTATGCACCTTATATGGATGAAGCGGTAACGGCAAGCGATTCGGATATAAAGGAAGCAATGGATGCCCTGGAGGCTGCAGGCGAAGCAGCGGGTGTAGCCCAGAGTTCACTTGAAGCCATAAATGCATATCTTAATGCGCAGTCCGATCTTCAGATGGTAAAAGTAGAACAGCAATGGAACGACAATATGGATGAGATCCATAAACAGTTAAATGCAATGAGCGGTACCATGGCTGATCTGGGAGATCACAGCATGGAGTATTCTACCGAGGTAAACGACCAGCTGAGAAAGATAAACGATCAGATAAACAAGATATACAATATGATAGAACAGGATCTGAAAGATATCACCGGTGAAGACAGAGGATTTATCTATGCGGATATTTCCGACACGGACCTGAATGATATTACTATGGGTAAAGTGAGCGGAAGCAGTAATTACGGAAATATCAGGGGTGATATCAATATAGGCGGTATAGCCGGATCAATGGCTATTGATGAAGATGATCCTGAAGAAAATGCTGCGGGAACAGCCAAGGTAAATATAAACGGACGTTATACCACACAGAATGTGATAAGTGCCTGTATCAACAGGGGTTATATAACTGCCAAAAATGACGGTGCCGGAGGAATGACCGGTTTTATGAAGAGCGGTGTGATATCCCATTGTAACGGATATGGTTTTGTGGAAAGCAGGGAAGGCAATTACGTAGGCGGTATAGCAGGACAGTCTCTGGCTGTGATCAGGAATGCTTATGTGCTGTGTTCATTGTCGGGCGGAAGCTATGTGGGCGGTATAGCCGGAAGCGGAACAACGATAACAGGCTGCTATGCAATGCCGATGGTTCAGAGATATGATAGCCGCTGCGGAGCGATAGCCGGAAAGATCGATATCGACGAGGAAACAGGAGCACTTAAACTTGATAAGCTTTCCGATAATCATTATGTAAGTGACAGTCTATACGGTATAGACCAGATAAGCTACAGGGACAGTGCAGACAGAATGTCTTATGAGGAACTGCTTTCGGCAGACGGCGTACCTGCGGAGTTCAGAAATCTGACCGTGACATTCAGGGTGGGAGACCGGTATCTCAGTACACAAAAGGTTAAATACGGTGATGATATATCGGTACTTACGTATCCGATAGTTCCTGAAAAGGAAGGGTATTTTGCCTCATGGCAGGAAGTGACCGGTGATAAGATACTTGGAAATCTGGTGATAAGTGCAGAATATATAGACAGGGTAAAGCTGCTTGAGAGCGGTTCATCCGATGAAAGCAGCGGAAAGAAGCTTGCACTGATCGACAGGAGTTTTGATGATAAAGCCACGCTTAATGTGACAGAAGTTACTGAGCCGGGATTCGTAAGACAGGGTTACAGAAGCAATGTGATCTATCAGGTAAAAATATCGGACAGTGATATAAGTGCGGATGAAGAAGTGTCATTAAGGCTTTATGATCCTTATGACAGCGATAAGATCGAAGTATGGACATATAAGGATAATACGTGGCAGAAGCAGGAAATCCTGATAAGAGGATCTTATGTGCAGGTTAATATGAAAGGAAGTGAAGGTATATACTGTATAGCACTTCCGGAGCAGAATACCGGACTGATCATAGCAGCTGCTGCCGGAACAGCGGCAGTGGTGATGATCCTGATAATAGTGATAACAGCTGTGAGAAAGAAGAAAAAGAGCCGTCATTAAATAAAAACACCCGGGATAACTGATAGTGTCATCCCGGGTGAAGCAGAAGTACTTTCTAAGCCTCTGCCAGGCTGTCTACATTGGAACTGTCTACAACAGACAGCCTGCAGGGAATGAATTCATCCAGTTTCTCTCCGCCTACAATATGATTATACAGCCATATAACGGGGTCGTGGCCCTGGCCGAAGGCATCCTGACCAATAGCGGCGCTGATCACGCCGGATTTTATCTCTGAAAAGATCTCCTGGTTATGATCGAAGCAGATAAGTGAAGTCTTTCCTTTTCTTCCGCAGTCTTTGATCGCCTGTGCTACGGGAAGAGGGAAACCGTTGGTCAGAAATACGATATTTGCTTCCGGGTGAGCATTCAGTCCGTCTTTTGCTATCTTATATACACCGTCGGCATTATCGGGAACTGTAAGTTCATCACACACTTTAAGACCTTTATAATTCTTGAGCTGTTTTTTAAACCCGTCGCTTCTTTCGACATTTACACCTACCGATCTGTCACCGGTGAGCATAAGTACACTTCCGTGTCCTTCGGTTTTCTTATCTGCCGCATTTGCACCTAATATACCCGGTTCCAGCGGATCGGGACGAAGGCATGCGATCCTGGGTATCTCTTTGCTGCAATCGCAGTTGTACGCCATTATCTTTATTCCTTTTGAAGCAGCTTCTTTAAAATATCTGTTTGCTCCGCCTAAAAAGCCGGGAAATACTATTCCGTCAAAACCGCGGTCGATAGCTGATCTTATTGAATTGACAACTATTTCATCAAGCGATAATTCACCGGGTATCAGGGGAACATATTCCACTACGGCCTTACAGTCTTCAAGTTCCTTCTGGGCATATAAAACGCCTTTTCTTACACCGTACCAGAAATCATTGTCCAGCATGCTCATCGAAAGAATTTTTATCTGCTTTGAACTCTTTCTGTTTGTGGGGGTGATAGAGGTATTATACTGTTTCAAAAGATTACGGATACCGGTGAGCATATTATCCAGATTTTCCGTATTGGTCCCGATCTTGATCGATTCTGCGGCGACTTCTTCAGATACAGCGGCTATTTCATGAGTGTTTTCGCTTATGGCTTCAGCAGTATCGAACAGATTCTCCGCCTTTATTCTTGATTTATCGGAATTATCACTCATTACATCGAACAGTGAAGAAATATCATTTAACTTTTTTTGAATCTGATGTGAACTGCTGTTGATGGTTCCAAAGGAGTCACTGACAGATGAGAACGCAACGTTGCTTTTGTTGTATGTATCCGTACAGTTGCCGATGCTTTCATTTACCATACGGCTGGAATCGGTTATCTCCGTCAGTATCCCGCTGATGGTCTCCATACCTTCCCTTGTCTTGGTGGACATTGTGTTCATCTCATTAGCAACTACTGAGAAACCGCGGCCGGCTTCACCTGCGCGGGCAGCTTCTATGGAAGCGTTAAGGGCAAGCAGCTGTAACTGGTCTACGATCTCTATAATGAAATCGCCTACTTCGCTTATACGTTCGATCTCTTTATTGAATTTGGACAGGATTTCATTAATACGGCTAAGGTCATTACTCATAGCCTTCATATCCCCGTCAAGTTCTTCTATCCTGCTTATCCCGTGATTGCTTTCTTTAACGGTTTCATCAAGGATAAAATTGATATCCTTAAGCGCGGTATTGATATTAGACATGTTGCGGTTATTTTCTTCTATCAGGTTGAAATTATCTTTTACAAGTTCAAGCTGTTCGGCTGTCTTCTCCGCAACATTTGTAGCGCTGTTGGCGATCTGCTCATTTCCTCTGGAGTTTGCGTCGACGCTTTGGGACAGAACATTGATGGCATCTGAAAGAGTGACCACATTAACTTTTGTAGCTTCAACGAAGGTCATCAGGTTTGCCTGGATGATCTCAGTTTCCCGGGAATTGTTTTTCTTGAACAAAAGCTTACCCTCCTTTTTATTCGTTTTCTTCTTCATCTGCGAGTTTTAGACTGAAAATAAATTCCGTCCCCACTCCCTCGGTACTTATGACATTTATGTTTTCGCCATGGGCGCGGATTATCTCTTTGGTTATCGAAAGGCCAAGTCCGGTACCTTTCTTATCTTTACCGCGTGATATATCGGATTTGTAAAAACGGTTGAATACCAGCGGAACACTTTCTTTTGGTATTCCGATGCCGCTGTCTTTTACGGAAACAAAAACTTTATTATGCCGTTCTGTTGTCTCTACTTTTATAACGGAATTATGATGACTGAATTTGATCGCATTATCGATCAGGTTGTAGAGTACCTGCTGTATACGGGTCAGATCGGCATGTACGGGCAGAGTATCACCGGTAAGCGAAAGTTCCATTGCTATCTTCTTTTCACGGCAGCTTCCCTCGAAAGTAGAGATAGTCTTGCGGATCACGTCATTGATATCAAAATCGGTCTTGTCTAATATCATTCCCTCGGTATTTAGATTATTGAGGGTAAGCAGATTGTTTGTAAGCTTGATCAGACGCTCCGTTTCGTTAAGGACTATACCTATATACTTCGGATACATCTCGGGAGGAATGGTACCGTCTTCCATAGCCTTAAGGTATCCGTTGATAGATGTCAGCGGTGAACGGAAATCGTGGGAAACATTTGCCACTATGTGTTTCTGGTTGTCTTCGCCTTTGGCAAGCTCCTGCGCCATATATGCAAGGGATGCGGCAAGATAACCTATCTCATCATCACTGTCTACACTGATGGGATAACGGAGGTTTCCGGCAGCGTATTCCTCCGTGGCGGCAATGATGCGCCTGAGAGGCATATAAACGAGTTCCGTAAAGAATATGAGTATTATCAAGGAAAGGACAAAAAGTATGAGCACCAGTATGTAGTCGATATCGATCAGGTGGTCCGCTGTCTTCTGTATAAGTTTGCAGTCATAATGAATAAGTATATAACCGCGTACGGAATAACCTGTAGTGATAGGTGCCGCTACGGACAGATGATCCGATTTAAACTGATTGTAAAATCTTCCTATAGTATAGAAGGAACCGGAGAGGGTGGTCATGTCAAAGCCTTCCACGGTAGGAGGGTTATCCACATCTACCGGGAGGGCCGAATCGACTATGATAAGACCCGACGGGTTAAGTATCTGTATCCTCGCGTTAAGCATTTCTGCATATTGATCCGTTACGGTTTTTGTGCCGGCGATGGATGATTCGTTCTGGTAAAGCGAAAGTCCTTCGTTTTCGGACATGATGTTAGCGAAACGGTATAATTCCTCAGCCTTGTTCTGCTGCAGACGGCTTATGGTCATCTGCTGCATGAAGGTAGCCACAACTATCAGGCCGAATACGGCAAATATGAGATATGCTATCAGCAGTTTGACATAGAGGGTTTTTTTCATAGTACTTCAAAACGGTATCCGCGACCCCATATAGTGGAGATCTTCCATGCATTATGATCGCCGATCTTTTCGCGTATACGTTTTATATGTACGTCTACGGTTCTGGTGTCACCTACATAATCATAACCCCAGATCTGATCAAGCAACTGCTCGCGGCTGTATACACGGTTGGGTGCGGATGCCAGAAAGTATAACAGTTCCAGCTCTTTTGGAGGCATATCAAGGCGCTGTCCCATACATGTAACACTGTAGTTTGTCTTATTGATGGTAAGATCCGGGAAATGAAGCTCTTCAGCACCTTCTTCATTTTCTTCTACCGGTGCGGTGTTCTTATATCTTCTGAGAACGGCTTTTACTCTCGCCACAAGCTCTTTTGAGTCAAAAGGCTTTTCCATATAGTCATCGGCACCAAGCTCGAGCCCCAGTACCTTATCAAATACTTCACCTTTAGCAGAGAGCATGATGATGGGTACCTGTGAGGTACTGCGTACTTCGCGGCATACCTGATATCCGTCTATGCCGGGGAGCATAAGATCCAGTAGTATAAGATGAGGATTGAACTCGCTTACCGCTACAAGAGCGGCTTCGCCGTCTCCCACTATACGGGTCTCAAAGCATTCCTTTGTAAGATAAAGACTTATCAGTTCGGCGATGTGTTCATCATCATCAACGATCAGTACCTTCTGTTTTTCCGCCATTTTTATCCCCTCATATCAGAATTATTTAAATGAAACTATCGTAACTCCGGCGTCGCCCTCACCATGAGCTGCCAGCTCATAATGGGCTACTATTGAATTAAAGCGCAGATAATCATGTATTCCCTTGCGTAAGGCACCGGTTCCTTTTCCGTGGACGATGCGAACCTTGTCGGTATGGGACATATATGCATCATCAAGGTATTTATCGATCCTGGCTATTGCTTCATCTACGGTGCATCCCAGGACATTTATTTCCGATGATATGTGTGATGCCTTTGAAAGATCGAGTTTAGGCTGGGTCTTTCTGGGTCTGTTCTGTTCTATCTGTTTGTCGCTCAGTTCGGTTTTCACGAGTTCGTCCAAAGGAACGCGGGTCGTGATTATCCCGCATCTTACCTGTACATTTCCGTCTTTATCGGGTGCGTTGACTATCTCCGCATCCATATCCATGGAAAGAACGTGCACCGTAGTTCCCGGCAAAGCTTCGGAAGCTTTGAGTGCAGCACCCGTACTATCCTTCTTTTCGGCCTTATTTCTTTTTAATGTATCTTTATACAGGGCTTCATCCTGTTTGCTCAGCCATTCACGCACATTGCTGCGCTTTTTTTCCATGGTCTGGATCTTCATCTGATTACCCTGATTGTTGAAAGCCCGGATAGTCTCGTCTGCCACTTCCTTTGCTTCCTGCAAAAGCTCTTTGGCTTCCTCACGGGCATTGTTCAATATTTTTTCTTTTTGGCTTTCGAGCCTGGATTCACGTTCGGTAAGTTCCCGTATGCGTGCTTCAAGGCTTTCTTTTTCTTTGGAAAACTCCGCCAGCTCGGCTTCGAGCTTAAGACGTTTTTCCTGAAGATCGCTTATTACGTTTTCAAAGCTTTCGGCTTCGTTGCTTAAGTATTGCGAAGCTGAATCAATTATCTCATCGGAAAGTCCCAGTTTTGAGGCTATGGCAAAAGCATTGCTTTTTCCGGGAATACCCGTGAGCAGGCGGTAGGTAGGGCTTAATGTTTCCACATTAAACTCACAGCCTGCGTTTTCCACACCGTCCGTGGAAAGAGCATATATCTTTAGCTCACTGTAATGAGTGGTGGCCATGGTCCGTATATGCTGTTTATGAAGGCGGTCAAGTATGGCAGTTGCGAGCGCTGCTCCTTCTACGGGATCGGTACCTGCACCCAGCTCATCGAACAGTACCAGTGAATCGTGTTTTGCCTTTTTAAGGATCCAGACGATATTGCTCATATGGGATGAGAAGGTGGACAGGCTCTGTTCTATACTCTGTTCATCACCTATATCCGCAAAAATATCGCCAAACAGTGACAGCTCGCTTCGGTCGGCGGCAGGTATATGAAGTCCTGCCTGGCCCATCAGGCATAAAAGGCCGACTGTTTTTAAGGAAACGGTCTTTCCTCCGGTATTGGGGCCTGTTACTATCAGAAGATCGTATTCATCTCCCAGACTTACATCTATCGGTACGGCTTTTGCCGGATCGAGAAGGGGATGTCTGGCCGATCTTAAGCGGATCCTTCCTTCCGTATTATATACGGGTTTCATCGCATTGAGCTTCAGTGCATATTTAGCTTTTGCAAAGATGAAGTCGAGCATGGTAATGCTGCGCTGGTCTTCATTAAATATGCCGGCGTCTTCGGCAAGCTTTGAGCTTAAGGCTGCAAGGATACGGCGGATCTCATCGTCCTCTTCGCGCTTTAAGCTGTTAAGCTGATTATTGAGTTCCACTATGGCAGCAGGTTCGATAAAAAAGGTAGAACCTGTTGAACTCTGGTCATGGACTATGCCGGGGACCTGGGATTTGTATTCGGATTTTACGGGGATGCAGTAGCGGTCGCCTCTTTTGGTGATGATAGCGTCTTGCAGATAACTCCTTAAGGACTGGTTCACCATGTGATTCAGCTGGCTGTGTATCCTGCCGCTGACTGTAGCAAATGAATTCCGTATGCGCTTAAGGTCGGAAGATGCATCATCTGCCATTTCTTCTTCACTTTTTATGCAGCGGTTGATCTCATTTTTGAGGGGGCTTAAGGATATAAGCCGTAAAAAGAGTTCCGACAGGGCATCTCCGGTTTCCCCGGCCGTATCGGAATCGTATTTTTTAAGGTCTTCAACGCATTGCAGGAGACGAGCGGTCTTTAAAAGTTCTTCCATGGACAGTACACGTCCTATGGAAGCGTCTTTTAACAGCTGCCTTGCGTCAAAATTGGCACCGAAAGAAATGCGGTCACTTTTTAAGAGTCTGTTAAATGCCGCTGCTGTCTGGTCCTGAGCCTGTTCTATCCATTCGGGATTTTGCGAAGGCCGCAGGGTGTCACACATGTTTCTGGCAGGCGTGCTGCCGCAGAATTCCGAAAGGATCTTAGTGATCTTGTCAAATTCAAGAGTATGCAAAACTTTTCCATTCATAATAAGTAAAATATACCCTAAAAAAGGCGAAAAATCAAGGATATAGGGCATTAAGAATATTCTTGTAGCCCATCTTTGCTTATGTTATACTATCATGCGTAACTGTAGCCATTTCAGAATGGTATAGGGAGGGATAAATCATGAAATTGAAAACGCGGCTTTTTATCGTGCTGGCAACAGTTGGTATCATCATGACCTATCTTGGCGTGGGAGACTGGATGTGTCTGTCAAAAGAAGCAAAGGATATCACCGAATTATGGGATTATAATTACAGTAACATAAAAGTAGGTGATCATGTTTGCCTTGATGTCACTTTAGTATGGGACCAGATCGGTTCACAGGTATCACAGTCAAAAACTTTCGGGGTGACTACATCAGAAAGGGAGACCGGCCGTTATTACCTGATACCTTTCTGCCAGGATACCGATGACGGTTATATATATCCTACACCATATCTTATGACAAAGATACCCAGCCAGTATAATACTCTTCTGGACAGTCAGATAGAGAAAACTGCGACCTGGTGGGAATCGGACGGGGAATTTTCGGAAGTACCCACATGTTCCCTTCACCTTGACGGCAGGATAAAGAAGTTACCCAATGATATCCGTAAACAGCTTGCCAATAACCTTGATCCGGGGGAAAGTATTGAAGACTATATGCTCCCTTTATTATTTGAGCCGATAATGGCACCGGGGGCAGTTAAAGGTATGTCAATAGCGGGGATCCTGTGCCTTATGGCCACTCTGGTCATCCTTGCTCTCAGATTAAAGAGCGTCGCAGGGCCTAAGCCTGCAGATTACGGAATGCCCCGTTCACAGGGGACAGCATATACTCCCCAGAACGGGAATACAGGAAACTTCGGGTCCTCATTTGCAAACCAGCAGCCTGCACAGGGAGGAGCCGGAAATATGCAGTCCTCATTTGCGGGAGGGCAGCCGCAGAATACGGCGGGAAATAACTTCGGATCCTCATTCGCCGGAGGGCAGCCGCAGAATACGGCGGGAAATAACTTCGGATCGTCATTTGCGGGAGGACAGCCGCAGAATACGGCAGGAAATAACTTCGGATCCTCATTCGTCGGAGGGCAGCCGCAGAATACGGCGGGAGGAAACTTCGGATCCTCATTTGCGGGAGGACAGCCGCAGAATACGGCGGGAAATAACTTCGGATCCTCGTTTGCCGGAGGACAGCCCGCGGCTTCACAGCCTGCTCCGGAGAAACCCATGGGAAGCCCCTATTCGACAGCTACCCTGGAGACAACGCCGCTTCCTTATATACCGGGGATCTCCTTAGGTCCTGCACCTTCACAACAGGGTACTACAGTATCAGGACCCTCGGCAATGCCGGGAAGTACTCCTTTAGGGCCGTCGTCTGTATCGGGACCGGCACCTTTAGGACCGTCTTCAGTATCCGGAAGCGGACCACTCGGACCTTCGCCTATAAGGGAAACTGAACCGGCTTCATTATTCGGTGACGAATCCCCGGCACCGGCTTCAGAACCTGTATCGTTATTCGGAAGCTCACCGGCTGAGCCTTCGGAAACTGTTATGAGTGAAGAGGAAAAGGCAGCAGCAGAGAAGGAGGCAGTTGAAAAGGCTAAAAAAGAGAAAGAGGAAGAAGAAGCAGCCGCGATGCTCAGAGCCATGGCTTTTGCATCATCCCAGCCGGCTGTCCTTCCGCTTGGCGGAGGCGGAGCCAATGTACAGGCTGCTTCGCAGCCAGCAACCCTGCCGCTGGGAGTATCTCCCACGACAGTAAGCAACCATAATTTTGATATGCCTGCGCCTCAGGGTGAGAGTGAAGAAAGCACAGCACCCACACAGTCACCGATGGGAGCGTCGCCTTTATATGGTACGGGCCCGGCACAGCAGCCGCAGAGCACAGTACCCACGCAGCCGCCGATGGGAGCGTCACCCTTATATGGGACAGCGCCTGCAGCCCCCGCAGCTGCTAAGCCGGCTAAGCCTGCAGAAGATGACAATACTCCTCTGTATGCGGATAATACGGAAATGAAGAATGTATTTAAGGGTGCATTTGCAAATTCCAACAATAACAACAATTATAATTAAGAAAAAATGATACTGGTTATAGAAGACGATCAGATGATAAACAAGCTTCTGTGCAAGGTCCTGTCCGACAGCGGATACGAAACCGACAGCGCAGCAGACGGAAATGAAGGCTTATCAAAGGCTATAGCCAACGAATACGAGCTGATCCTTTTAGATCTGATGCTGCCGGGCAGGACCGGCGAGGAGCTTTTGGCAGAATTGAGAAAAACAAAAAGTACACCGGCCATAGTCCTTTCCGCCAAGAACGAAGTGGTCAACAGGATAGAGCTGCTGCGCCTGGGCGCGGATGATTATATCAGCAAGCCCTTTGATGTGGACGAGGTGATACTGCGGATAGAGGCTGTATTAAGAAGGAGCGGCGGTGCAAAAACTCAGAGCGGATTGCAGTACAAGGATATGAAGCTTGATAAGGAATCCGCCAGAGTCTTTATCGCTGAGCAGGAGCTTAGCTGTACCCAGATGGAATACAGCATACTGGAAACAATGCTGGCTAATCCCAATAAGGTTTTCTCAAAGCGCAATCTCTTTGAGAGCATAACCGGTGAAGAATATTTAAGCGAAGATAATACCATGAACGTGCATATGAGTAATCTCCGCAAGAAGATAGCAAAGATAACGGATGAACCGTATATCGATACAGTATACGGAATGGGATACCGCCTTTCGAAGTAAAGGCGGTTTTTCATCTTTAGTTTTTCTTTAGATTCTGTGAATATCTTTTTTAAGCTCTTTTTTTATACTCACATCATCAAATGAAAGCAACAAAGAAAGGAGTCACGTAAATGAGTGATGTAATACTTGAAACAAGAAGCCTCACAAAGAAGTACGGAAACTTTTGCGCGCTTGATAATGTGAGCGTAAGCTTAAAGAAGAATCATATATACGGCTTTATCGGTGAGAACGGCGCCGGCAAGAGCACCTTCATGAAGATCATCAGCGGA
The DNA here is from genome assembly GCA_902779395.1 of uncultured Lachnospiraceae bacterium. Classification (GTDB taxonomy): domain Bacteria; phylum Bacillota; class Clostridia; order Lachnospirales; family Lachnospiraceae; genus NK4A136. Next base: position 36,959 of record CACZBK010000010.1, read on the forward strand.
CTGGTATTTCCCACTTCCGGAGATTATTCGCTGATGGGCGCAGATGATCCGAAAGAGATCGATAAGAAGCGAAAACAGGTGGGGACCATGATAGAAGAGCCGGCCCTGTATCCCAAATTCACGGTACATAAGAATGTGGAACTGCAGAGACTGATAGTCGGGAATCCGGATGCATCCTATACAGACAAGGTGCTGGAGCTGGTGGGACTCAGTGATGTAAAAAACAAAAAGGCAAAGGACCTGTCCATGGGAATGAAGCAGCGTCTGGGTATCGCAATAGCGATGGTAGGAAATCCCCAGCTCCTGATCCTGGATGAGCCGATAAACGGACTGGATCCTAAAAATATCGTGGCGCTCAGGAACATGCTTAAGAAGATCAATGAAGAGAGGGAATGTACGGTCTTTGTTTCGAGTCACATTTTAAGTGAGCTCTACCTGCTGGCAACGGATTTTATCTTTATCCACAAGGGAAGGATAATAGAAACGAATACGCATGAAGAGCTTGAAGAAAAGTGCAGTCAGTACATCCTGGTCAGGGACAGCAATATACCCGAGACGGTAACGATACTGGAAAAGCATTTCCCGGATACGCAGTATAAGGTGATCGCCGACGATACCGTGAAGGTTTACGGCAGGGCGGAGATGAAAGCAGAGCTTTCAAAACATCTGATGGAAGCCGGGATAGTGATAACGGAGCTTTCGGAAAAAGAACAGTCGCTTGAAGAATATTTTATGGCCCTTACAGGAGGTGAGACAAATGTATAATCAGTTGAGAGTAGAAAGATATAAGATGTGGAGATTTACCCCTTTATACGGATGCATGTTGTTCTATCTGTTTTCGGTATTGTACGTTATCCTGGGAAGAGGGATGAATCCACAGGCTATCGCGGAATTCCACACGATGTATGACGGATTTAAGGAAGGCGTTCAGGATTGCAGTTTTGCTTTTCTCTGGGGCATGCTCATCGCCTGGTATGTGGGAAGCGACTTTGCAAACAGAACGGTACACAGATCGATAGTTACAGGAAGCAGGCGTTCGGACATCGTTATATCAAGACTGATCGCGACCAGCGTGTTAACGATAGTATTTCATTTTGTGACTGTCATAGGTGATGTGATCATGTACGGAACGCAGTTCGGCTTCTCTTTTGAAGGCTTTAATGCAAGAGATATACTCTGGTTCTTGACGGTGTGCCTGCAGATGATCGCTTTCAATGCGTTCTTCATCCTGATAACCTATATCTGCGGAAACGTATATGCTGCATTTGTAGCATCGGTACTCATCGCGACCATAGGCGGAAATATCTTAAGGAATTTCCTGGGCGGAAATTACATATACGAGCACTCCTTCTTCTGCTTCGCAAAGAGCAGCAGTAATGCGGATTTGATACCCTGCGCCATATGTGCGATAATAGCTACCGTGATACTGGTAACGATAACCCTGTTTATCTTCAGAAAAAAGGATGTAAATTAAGCTTTGATATACGCAGTGATAATAATCCTGATAGTCCTGGTACTGATCCTGTCGCTTAAACTGGCAGTGATCAGGAGACAGATGCGCCGGATCACGGAAGAGATGCATTCTAACGAAGACGGCCGCGATATGAATGTCGACTTTGTGGATGCGGATCTTGAGAAACTGATCTGTGAAGTTAACAGGCTCTACGAATATGTGATGAGCATCAGGGCCGAAGGCAGGGAAAACGAAAAAAAGATCAAAGATTCCATATCGATGATCTCACATGATATGAGGACTCCCCTGACTTCTGTTATAGGCTATCTTCAGCTGGCGGAGAAAGCAACGGACCCCGAAGAGGCAAACGCCAATCTCCGCATAGCTTTGGAGAGGGCCAGATATCTTAACAGGCTGGTGAACGATCTGTTTGAGCTGTCGCTGATAGAATCCGGACAGATGGATATCAGCGCCGAGCGCTTAAATATCTGTGAGATCATCTGTGAAGAGATACTGGCTGAGAGCCCGGAGATAGATAAAAAGGGCATGGAACCATCATTTGAGCAGGCAGATGAGAACATTTATGTTACCGCCGATAAAAAGAAGCTCTCAAGGATAGTGCAGAACCTGATATCCAATGCGGTGAGGTATTCGCAGAAGACGCTGGTATTTAAGATAGAGACTGCCGCTTCGGATATGGTAAATATAAGGATTATCACCGATTCCGACAAGGCCGTGGATACCGAAAAGATATTCGACCGCTTCGTAAAGGGGGACAGCTCCCGCACCAATGACGGGGCCGGACTGGGACTTTATATCTGCAAGAGCTTCGCCGCGGTAATGGGCGGCGACATAAGCGCGCAGCAGGATGAAGAGCGCTTTATCATAACGCTCAGCCTGCCGGCATAAAAACCATGGGGACGGACCTCGTGGTTTTCCCTGTAAATTTGCGGTTTGACATGACTTATGCTATAATGCCTTCTCGAGTTTATTTCGGGGAGGTGTTTTTATGTACGAGGCAAATATTACCGAAGATATCATAAATATAGGTGTTGATGATAAGAATATCAAAGTATTTGAAAACCAGTACGAACTGCCCGACGGTATGGCATACAATTCATATCTGATCCTTGATGAGAAGGTATGTGTCTTAGACAGCGTGGATGCGGATGTGACCGGTGAGTGGCTGTCTGATCTGGATAAATACCTTGGAGGCAGGGACATAGATTATATAGTGGTACAGCATATGGAGCCGGACCATTCCGGGTCGCTTTTGGCGTTTCTGGATAAGTATCCAAATGCGAGGATAAAGACTTCCATGGCGGCCTCCAATATGATGAAGCAGTTTTTTGCTGCAGATCTGAGTAGCCGCACGGATATCATAAAAGAAGGCGAAAGCCTTGAACTGGGCAAGCATACGCTCAGCTTCATCGCAGCGCCCATGGTGCACTGGCCCGAAGTGATGATGACTTATGACGCATCATCAAAGATACTCTTTTCCGCAGACGGATTCGGTAAATTCGGATACAAGGGCGCCGAGGCAGACGACTGGGCCTGCGAAGCGAGAAGATATTACTTTAATATAGTAGGAAAATACGGAGCGCAGGTGCAGGCAGTACTTAAAAAGCTTGCAGGTAAGGAGATAGAACACATCTGTCCTCTTCACGGACCGGTGCTTCCGGAAAACGAGCCCTTAAGCTTCTATATAGATAAGTATAAGACCTGGTCGGCATATGAGCCCGAGGATGAAGGCGTGGCGATAATTTATGCGGGGATCCATGATACAGGCACTAAGCCTGCAGCGCTTAAACTTAAGGAAATACTGGAAGCAAAAGGCGTTAAGTGCGGCGTGACCAACTTAACCGAGGATGATCTGCACGAAGGAGTGGAGGATGCCTTCCGCTACAGTAAGATGGTACTGTGCGCATCTTCCTATGATGCCGATGTTTTCCCGCCTATGCGCGCATTTCTTAATGTACTTAGCATAAAGGCATATCAGAAGCGAAAAGTTGCACTGGTGGAGAACGGCAGCTGGGCGCCCACCGCCGGCCGAGTGATGAAGCAGTATATCGAGGGCTTTAAGGATGTGGAACTTGTGGAGCCCATGGTAACCATTAAGTCTACGCTTAAGGAAGAAAACATAGAGCAGCTTAAGGCGCTGGCAGAGGAATTGGTGAAATAAGAGAATCCTTCGGTGAGCGTGTCATTGACAAAAGTTATAAAAACTTATAAAAGGGTATTCCGGATACAGCAACTTATGGACATTTATCATTTCTTCTGCCGCGTTTTGATGAATTTGTAAAGAATATGAGATAAGTGTAACGAATATATTAAAGAGGTAAGTTATGGAAAAGATTTATGTGGGTATCGATGTAGGATCCACGACCACAAAGATAGCGATAACAAAGGAAGGCGAGCTTACTTATCATAAATACATCAGGCATTTCGCAAGGCAGAGAGAAAGCATAATAAACCTTCTGGAAGAAGCAAAGGATGAACTGGCCGGAAAAGACATAATAATGTGCATGACCGGTTCGGGTGCGAGACACCTGGCAGAGGGACTGGGCGTTCCCTTCACCCAGGAGGTGGTGGCCAATTCACTTGCCTTAAAGCGCATATATCATCATATAGGCACGGCTATAGAGCTGGGCGGTCAGGATGCAAAGATCATCTTCTTTAAGGATGATGATAACGGCGAGCCCCAGGTATTTGACATGCGAATGAACGGAAGCTGCGCAGGCGGTACCGGCGCATTCATCGATGAGGTGGCTACCGTACTTAATATTCCTGCTACGGAGCTTAATGCGGCAGCAGAGCGCGGCAGCAGCGTTTACGATATTTCCGGCCGCTGCGGCGTGTTCGCAAAGACAGATATACAGGCGCTCTTAAACCAGGGCGTAAAGAAGGAAGACATAGCGCTTTCTTCCTATCATGCGATAGCAAAGCAGACCATCGGCGGTCTTTCACAGGGACTGGAGATAAAAGCTCCCGTAGCTTTTGAAGGCGGCCCGCTTACCTTTCATCCCCGTCTGGGTAAGGTTTTCAAGGAAAGACTGGAACTTACGGATGATGACGTGATCATCCCCGAGCATCCGGAGATGATGGTGGCCTACGGCGCTTCACTTTCTATAGAAGAGCTGCATCAAAATGCTGAAAGCCGCAGGGTCGAAGATCTGATCGAAGGCTTAAAGGGCCTTAAGAACCTTGATGAGAAGGCTTCCGAAAAGGGACAGAGATATTTTGACAGTGACAGCGAGAGAGAGGCATTTGCGAAAAGGCACAAAAAGCCCGATATGCCTTCATATCAGCCTAAAAAGGGTGAAAAGTTAAGGGTTTATCTGGGTATCGACTCCGGCTCCACCACTACCAAGCTGGTACTGATGAACGAACAGGAGGAGCTGATAGATTCCTTTTATGCCTCCAATAAGGGCAATCCCCTGGATGTGGCAAAGAAGGCGCTCCTTGATATGTATGATAAATATGAAAAGGCCGGAGCAGAGCTTGAGATAATAGCGGCTGCATCTACCGGTTACGGAGAGTTCCTGTTCAATAAGGCTTTCCGCACCGAGACCCATCTGGTGGAGACCGTGGCGCATGCGCTGGCAGCCTCACATTATTTCGGTGAGGATACCAGTTTTATACTGGATATAGGCGGACAGGATATGAAGGCCATCTGGCTGGAGAAGGGCATCATCACAAACATAGTGGTGAACGAAGCCTGCTCCTCCGGCTGCGGATCCTTCCTCGAAAACTTTGCACATACATTGAATATAAAGACCGAAGAGATAGCAACTGCGGCCTTCCGTTCCGATGCGCCTGCCAAACTGGGCAGCCGCTGCACCGTATTCATGAACAGCTCGATAATCACCGAGCAGCGTAACGGCAGCCAGCCGGATGATATAATGGCGGGCCTCTGCCGTTCCATCATAGAGAACGTATTCACCAAGGTTATCCGTGTTTCCAATATAGATTCGCTTGGAAAGAAGATAGTGGTACAGGGCGGTACTTTCCAGAATGATGCGGTACTGCGCGCTATGGAGCAGTACGTGGGCCGCGAGGTAACACGTGCGCCTTACGCGGGACTGATGGGAGCTATAGGCTGTGCGCTCACCGCAAAGGAAACGGCAGCAGTAAAGGGCTTTAAGGGAACCTTCTTAAGTAAAAAAGAACTGCAGGAATTTTCCTATAAACAGCAGGCCAATTCTCCCTGTCCATACTGCACGAATCACTGTAACCGCACTATACTTACCTTCTCATCCGGCGAAAGCTGGGTGACCAACAACCGCTGCGAGAAGGGTGAGGTGCTGGGCGATCCCAAGGATAAGGCTACGCAGCAGCGCATCAAGGACATAGTTAATAAGTCCGATAAACCGGTCAATATGTACGAAACAAGGAAGAGACTGCAGAACATGGATTATCCCTTCGAGCAGCTCCTTCCTGATCAGAATATAACCATAGGTATACCCAGAGTGCTTAATTTTTGGGAGGGCATGCCTTTCTGGAGCACCTTCTGGAAATCGCTGGGCTTTGGCTTTAAGACCTCACCGGTAAGCACCCGCGCTATCTACGAAAACGGCATACATGCTGTGCCTTCCGATACGGAATGCTTCCCGGCCAAGCTGGTGCACGGGCATATACGCGAGTTGGTCAAGCTTAAGGTAGACCGCATCTTCATGCCCGAGATAGTGGTAATGCCTTCGGAAAATAAAGAGGAGACCAGCTTCTCACGCTGTGCATTGGTAAAGGGTTATCCCATCGTTATAAAGAATTCGGACAACCCTTATAAGAAATACGGCGTTAAATTTGATTCGCCCTACTTCTACTGGTATTCCGATGAAGACAGGGAAAAGCAGCTCTGCGATTACATGAAGGAGACCTATAATATCGAACCTTCGGTAACGGCCAGCGCTGTTGAGATGGCTGCGCGCGCGCAGAAGAATTACGATACGGAACTTAAGGCTGCAGGCAAGCTGGTACTTGAAGGCGTTGAGAAAAACGATGGCTTTGCCGTGGTGCTGGCCGGCAGGCCTTATCACAACGATCCGCTGGTAAACCACGAGCTGCCCGAACTTTTGGTAAGCATGGGCGTGCCGGTGCTGACTGCGGATTCACTGCCCGATCTGCCTGATGTGGAACTGCGCAAGTCGCGTATCGATATAGTAAATAACTTCCATGCGCGTATGCTGGGCAGCAGTATACTGGCTGCACAGAACGATCACCTGGAATATATACAGATAGTAAGCTTTGGCTGCGGACACGATGCGGTGCTCTCCGATGAGATAGTGCGTATGATGAAGGAGATAAGCGGCAAGGCGCCTCTGATACTAAAGGTGGATGAGAGCGACGCCCAGGGACCTCTTCGCATACGTGTTAGAAGCTTTATCGAGACCATACGCCGCAAGCGCAAATTAAATATAAAGGAAGAGGTGAAGCCGCTTCCCGATCCCTATCCCGTTAAGTTTACGAAGAAGGAACGCAAGATGCATACCGTGCTGGTGCCCAATTCATCACATGCATTCAGCCGTATAATGTCATCTGCCTTTGCTTCGCAGAATATAAAGACCGTGCCATTAGGCGTAGGCCGTACTGAGGCTGTGCGCCTGGGCAAGCGTTTTACGCACAATGATATATGCTTCCCTGCGCAGATAGTAATAGGCGAGATACTGGAAGCATTAAACAGCGGCAAATACGATACGCACAATACATCGGTTGCGATGGCTAAATATCTGGGGTGCTGCCGTCTGCCGCACTATGCGACGATACTTCGTAAATCACTGGACGATGCGGGCTATGATTATGTTCCCATCATGACAAATGATGATATCGATCTGCACGACATGCATCCCGGCTTTAAGATAAACATGACTTCGCTGCTGCGCATATCGGTATGTCTGCCCATGATAGACACGCTGGAAGAAATGCTCAGAAAGATCCGCCCTTACGAAAAGGTAAAGGGCAGCGCGGATGCTGCATTTGAGATAGCGATGGACCAGCTCTGCGAAGGACTGGAAAAACACGGAACCTTTGGTGCGATGAGCGGCTTTAAGAAAGCGATGAAGACCCTGAGCGCAGTGGAATATGACAGATCTCATCCCAAGCCTACGGTGCTCATAGTGGGTGAGTATCTGCTGAACTTCCATCCCGGCGCAAATGATGAGATAGAGCGCTACCTGGAAGATAACGGTTTTGAGATCATCGAGGCAAAGATGACCGACGTTATACAGAAATCCTACTTCTGCCAGGGCAAGCAGATCACGGAGTTTAAGGTGCACCGTGACAAGGCGACCCGCTTCTGGAGCAATGTGGCAAACAAGTTCTTTAACTTTGCGCACTGGGTGACCGACAGACTGGCAAAGGATCAGGAGCTGCACGAGAAGGCAGTGCTGATGGATGAGCTGGCTGTGGATTCGGACGATGTTATACATCATACCTTTGATACCGGTGAAGGCATACTGATACCGGCGGAGATAATATACAATGCAAAGCACGGCTGCAAGAACTTCGTTATACTTCAGCCCTTCGGCTGCCTGCCTAACCACGTTATAGGCCGCGGCGTATGCAAGAAGCTTAAGGAAATGTTCCCGGATATAGAGCTGCTGCCGCTGGATTACGACCCCGACGTAAGCCGTGCCAACATCGAGAACCGTCTGCAGATGCTGATCATGAACCAGAGGACGGAAGAGGTTTCATCGGAAGCGGAAAAAGAAGGGAGCAGATAGATCATGGAAATGATAAAAGCAGGCCTTATACTTGAAGGCGGCGGCATGCGCGGCGCATACACCGCCGGTGTACTGGACTTTTTTATGGAAAAGGAGCTGTGGTTCGATCACAGCTACGGCGTATCTGCCGGAGCCTGCCATCTGTGCAGCTATATCTCAAAGCAGCCAGGCAGGGCTTTCAGGGTAGCGATAAACTATCTTGATGATGAAAACTACTGCAGCATGAAGAGCTTAAGAGAGACAGGGGATCTTTTCAACGCGAAGATGTGTTATGATACCATCCCCAATGAGCTGGATCTGTATGATTATGAGACCGCGGATAAATGGCCCGGTAAGGCATATGCGGTGGCTACCGATCTGGAGACCGGAAAGGCAGAGTACCTGCAGCTTAAGAATATGCGTGAGGATATAACGGCAGTGCAGGCATCCGCATCACTCCCGCTGGTATCCCGTAACGTGGAATACAAAGGAAAGCTTTATCTTGACGGAGGTATGGCGGATTCCATTCCTTTAAGAAAGTCGCTTCGCGACGGTAATAAAAAGAATGTGGTGGTACTTACCAGACCGGTGGATTACAGGAAGAAGCCCCAGTCTATAGCTAACCGTGAGCTTATGGCCTTAAGGTATCCCAAATACCCGGGCTTAAGAAGAGCCATGATACGCAGGCATGAAGTATATAATAAAACGCTTGATCTGATCGAACGTCTTGAAGCTGAAGGGAGGGTGTTTGTATTCCGCCCCGAAAAGCTGGTCAAGATCGAGCGTATCGAAAAGGATCCCAAAAAACTTAAAGTATTGTATCTACAGGGATATCATGATGCAGCCATTAATTATGAACTGCTGATGGACTATCTGAAAAAATGATTCCGAAAACCACGGGACGGATCCCGTGGTTTTTAATGATACGTTATATAAATACGGAAAACTTGCCTGATATCCTGTAAATATGGTATACTGTTCTTTTAGGAAAAAGGATTTTTCCGTAAAAATAGACATGTTTATGGGTGATCCGGCTGATGGGTGAAAAAAAAGGAATTTACAAGCGTATCAGGGAGTATGTCTATAATCCTGCCATAGATATAAAGGAAAGGACCTTTATATTATTCTCCATTTCTGTTCTTTTTGCATTATTTGCAGCTATACCGACGGGTATCATCATGAAAGAGCCGTTATCGGCTACGATATCGACGATCGTCGGAGCAGTGCTTTTTACCGCATATGTGATATATTCCTTTAAAAAGAAACAGATAAGCAGGGCTAAGATATTTATATCGGTGGTCCTTATATTTGTTTTTCTTCCTGCCATGCTTTTTACAAACGGAGGTATAGAGGGAGGAACACCCATATGGCTCCTGTTGGGGACTATCTATATCGCTCTGATCCTGGAAGGCAGGATCAAGGTGATAATGCTCATATGCGAAGCGCTGGTAATGTGCATATGCTGGACAGTAGCTTATTATTATCCGGAACTGATAACCGGATATACCAGGGAAGGTAATTATTTTGATACTATAGTGGCCCTGTTCATCGTAAGTGCCATTGTATATACGATGATAACTTTCCAGAATACCATATTCCACAGGGAAGAGGCTCATAAGAATTCCAAAAGGCTTTTTGAACAGACAGCTACGGCACTTGTTAATGCGATAGATGCAAAAGATGTGTATACCCATGGTCATTCGGCACGTGTTGCGGAGTATTCAAGGAAGATCGCGGAACTGGCCGGAAAAAGTCCTGCCGAATGTGAAGAGATCTATTATGTGGCTCTGCTTCACGATGTCGGAAAGATAGGTGTTCCCGAGGCCATAATTAATAAAGAAGGCAAGCTTACACAGGAGGAATTCGAGAAGATAAAAGAGCATCCCGTAATGGGATCGCAGATACTCCAGAGTATCACGGAGTATCCTTATATAAGCATAGGCGCTCATTTCCATCATGAGCGTTATGACGGAAAAGGATATCCCCTTGGGCTTAAGGGAACGGATATCCCTGAGATAGCCCGTATAGTTTCTGTTGCCGATGCATATGATGCCATGACATCAAAAAGAAGCTATCGTGACCCCATCCCTCAGGATAAGGTAAGGGAAGAATTCATAGAAGGTGCAGGCTCGCAGTTCGATCCGGAATTTGCCAATTATATGCGTCACCTGATCGATTTGGATACCGAGTACGAGATGAAGGAGAGGGAGGAGATATCCGAGTATTCCGATAATGAAGAGCTGGTCATCGGAGAACATAAGGATCTTGTATCGGAAGGTATCGTCCTGACTGCAAATATGACGTACATAAGCCTTAAGGTCGATCCGGATATAAATACTCCCGGAAGCAGAGCGATCCCGTCGGTCTTACTCTTTGACTCGCTGGACGGTCGTTTCCATAATGATAAAAAGGATGTGGAGACTCTTTTGTATTTTGAATACTGCGAGACAGGATTTGACGGAGCATGCAGCGGATCCGGTATAAGAAAGAGCGAAACAGCAGAAAGCGACGGAGATGCGGGTCTTGCGGAAAACGAGTATAAGATCGAAGCTGTTAAGGTAAAGGACCATGCGCTTCTCAGGATAACAGGCAGGCATCATACACACGAGGTCATCATAGCTCTTCCCGACAGTTCCAGATTCGTATATGCGGGGCTTACCGGGGAACATTGTATAATAAGCAGGATACGGACGGAAAAAGCCGAAGAGCCTGTCGGACCAGGCTATATCAGACGTATTGCGGAGGAGATCTCCTATATAAATGTACCGGAAGGAGATATTCCCAACGTGCAGGTGGACGGATACCGCAGTGAGTCCACAAAGGGTATTCCCATAGAGGACAGCATGACGATCATATTCCATACCATGAGCCTTCCTACGGCAAGGCTTGTGTGGCATTGTCCTTCCTATGTGATCTTTACTTCCGATGACGGTACGGTGAACGGTCCCGGATATAAGGAGTTTTCGCTTGTAAGGCTGGATGGAGAGAACTGGGAGGGTGAAAATCTTGCCGATAATGAGATCATAGTGAACAGGCAGGATTTTCGCGGCTGGGATTCCTGGAAGAAAATGAATAAAAAAGGTTATGACTGTACGGTTTCGTTTAACAGAAGAGGAAAGAAGATAGAATCGTATACCGAGAATGCCGGGATATTTATAAGGAATATCACGGAGATCAATGTTGAGGCGGAAGAGATATTCGTTGCGCTGTCAGGTGATCAGGTAGCGCTTACGAATATCAGGATTAAACATAAAGAGTAAAACCGGAGCGCTTGAATGAAGCGTATGTTTGAAAGAAAGAAAAACAGTATCTTCCATCCTGCAGTATTAGCGCTTATGCTGATATCGATACTGCTTAATATTTTTTTGTCCATGCTGATAAGGACAACGGATCTTCCCTTTTTTGTCGATACCGTAGGAACGATAACAGCTACGGCACTGGGAGGGATAGTTCCGGGTATAATAACGGCATTTATAACAAATGCCGTCAATTTCCTTATGGACGGACAGTCAATATTCTATGCCAGTCTGAACATGCTGATCGCCATAGTCAGTGCGCTTTTCTTCGGGGACAATTCGCCATACAGCAAACATAAACGCAGCGGGAATAAAAAGATCTGTATCCCCGATGTGATCATTTATATACTTATACTTTCTTTTATCGGCGGCGGTATCGGAGGAGAGATCACATGGTATATGAATGGTGTACCTTCGGATGCTCCCCTGAGTGTATCAATACAGAGATGGCTGTCAGACAATCTTTCCCTGAATATCTGGTTATGCCATGTTATACAGACATATATCACCGATACGATAGATAAGGCTGTTTCGGTAGGTATTGCGTTTATCATCATTACCATCCTGCCGGAAAAAGTAAAGGATTATGTCAGACTGTCATCCTGGATACAGAAACCTCTGACTTTTGAAGAACAGAACCTTGTGCACAAAAAGCATAAGGGACGCATGTCTATCGGTACCAGGATAAATCTGATAATAATACTTTCCACACTTCTGATCACGGTTGTGGCATTTGTGTTCAGCCTGATCAGTTTCCGTGAGAAGACTATAGAAACTCTTTCCGAGTCTGCTGAACAGATAGCCTATCTTGCTTCGCGTGAGATAGATCCGGATATGATAGATGAATATATCAAAAAGGGAAATGCTGCTCAGGGATATGCAAGGGTAAAAGGCAGGCTTACCATCATAAAAAACAGTTCACCGGATATAGCTTTTCTTTATGTATATAAGATACAGAAGAACAGCTGCAGGGTAGTGTTTGACCTTGGAACGACTCTGAGCAACGGAAATTATGTGGAAGGTGAAGCGCCGGGTGTGGTGGTCCCTGTTGAAGAAGCCCTGCAGCCTTATATGAACGATCTTCTTGCGGGAAAGCGGATACCGCCTGTTCAGATAGTGGATGAATACGGAAGCTTTCTGGCTTCATACTGTCCGGTATATGATTCAAAAGGGAATTGTGTATGTTATGCCGTATCAAATATTGAATCGGAGAGGATAGGTTTTCTGCTCGGCAAATATTTCGGCAAAGTCATCCTTTTGTTTTCGGGATTTATGATGCTCATAGTGGCGGTAAGCATACTGACTACGAGATATCATATCGTTATGCCTATCATGAGTATGACACTGTATGCCAATGAGCTGGCAGACAGCAAAGGCGGAGCGGACGAAGAAAGTCTTGAAAAGATAGAAGAACTGGATATACATACCGACGATGAAGTGGAACAGCTGTATAAAGCGATCTGTAAACTTACGGGTGAAACGGTATTCCAGCTGAATGAAAACAGGAATAAGGCTGAAGCCATATCCAAAATGCAGAACGTTCTTATAATCACCATGGCGGATATGGTGGAAAGCAGGGATTCCGATACCGGAGCGCATGTACTTAAGACAGCCGCTTACGTAAGGATCATTTTGCAGGGGCTCAGGCGAAACGGATATTATACGGAAAAGATAACGGATAAGTATATGAGGGACGTTGAAATGAGTGCGCCTCTTCATGATGTGGGAAAGATCAATATTCCCGATGCGATACTTAATAAACCCGGAAAGCTTACTGCTGAAGAATATGAGATAATGAAGACACACACTACGGCAGGAATGAATATCCTTGAGAAGGCCATAAGCTCGATGGAAGGTGATAACTATCTTAAAGAAGCCAGAAACATGGCGGCCTATCATCATGAAAGATGGGACGGGAAAGGATATCCGGAAGGACTTCACGGAGAGGTAATACCTTTATCGGCCAGGATCATGGCAGTGGCGGATGTTTTTGATGCGCTTTCATCTCCGAGAGTATATAAACCCGCATTTCCTCTGGAAGAGGCGCTGAAGATGATACAGGAGGGGGCAGGTACGCAGTTCGATCCCAAATGTGTAGAGGTGTTTGTTGATTCGATAGTAGAAGTCAAGAAGATACATAAGAAATATCAGGAGACCTGATGAGAAAAAGAACAGTCTTAAGATCCATATTATGCATGTGTCTTGTCTTTATCCTGACAGGCAGTTTTTTCTGTGCTTTCGCATCGGATACGGATCCTGATGTGTGGAACGAGACAGACGGTGATCATTATGTGGGTGGCGGGTATGCCGCAACTTCACAGATCCCGGGCGTATATTATCTGCCTGTTGTATACGATCCATCAAACGGACTGCCCGTGTCGGAGGTATACAGTATCCTGGCAGCACGCAACGGGTATATATGGATAGGAGGGCACAGCGGTATCGTCAGGTATGACGGAGTGAGTTTTGAAAAGATCCAGTCGACTGACGGTCTTACCAGCGGAAGGTTTTTGTTTGAAGATAAGAGCGGAAAGATATGGGTTGCTACCAATGACAGCGGAGTCGTGGTACTGGGTCAGAAAGAAAGATGGCATTATACCAAAGAGGACGGACTCAGATCCGATTCGATCAGAAGCTTTGCGCAGGATGCGAGAGGAAATGTGTTTATCAGTTCCACATCCGGAGTATCGTATGTGGATCCTTCAATGAATCTGCACAGAATTGATGATGAACGTATAAATAACGAGAGGATCTCAAGGCTTGTAACGGATATAAACGGAGTTGTTTACGGGCATACAGGAAGCGGCGCTGTATTTACCGTTCTAACACAGGGTATCGGAGAGTACTATGAAAGTGCCGATATGAATATGGAAAAAGTTACAACTATCCTTGCTGACCGCAGTTATCCGGGAAGGCTGTACTTCGGGACCGAAAGTAATCGTGTGTATTACGGCCGGTTTGGCGATACGGCGGATAATATGATGAAGATCGATACAGGAGATGTTACCGGTATCAACTGGATGCATTACGCCTGCTCACGGCTGTGGATAGCTTCGACACGCAGCGCCGGATATGTGGATGTGAACAAAAAGTTTATTGCTTTTGAAAGTCTGCCCTTAAAAGATTCGATCGAAATGATGACATCCGATCATCAGGGAAATATCTGGTTTGCATCGTCAAGATACGGTGTAATGAAACTGGCAGCAGATAATTTTCTGGATATCAGCAGTGCATCGGGAATGGAACCGGAAGTGGTAAATGCAACCTGTAAAAGGAGAAGAAACCTTTATGTGGGAACAGATAAAGGAGTAAAGATAATCAATGAGGATTATTATACAAAGAATAATTATATAACCGATTTTTTTGGGGAGGCCAGGGTACGATGCATCATGAATGACAAAAGAGGCAATACCTGGTTTTCCGTATACACAGATGACCTTGGCCTGGTATGCCTGAATCTGGGAGGTTCCCTGATACAGTATACGACCGAAGACGGGCTTCCTTCCAACGCCGTAAGGTGCACGGCAGAGATGAAAGACAGTACGATCATAGCAGGTACAGACAAGGGTATAGCCCTGATCAAAGACGGCAGAGTCACAGAGACTTACGGTGTGGCGGACGGAATGAAAAATCCCGTTATAGTCACGGTGTGTGAAGGCCGGAACGGTGAGATATATGCCGGCAGTGACGGGGACGGTATCTATGTTATAAAAGACGGTATAGTCAAAAGGATAGGAAAAGAAGACGGCCTTGGAAGTGATGTGCTGATGCGCATCAAAAGAGATGATGAAAGAAATCTGATCTGGGTAATAACATCCAATTCCGCAGGATATATAAAAAACGGCAGGATAACAACGCTTACCACTCTTCCGCATATGGATAATACCGATATCATACCGGCAAATGATAAACTGTGGTTTTTGTCTTCACAGGGGATCTATGTGGTCAATGCTTCTGATGCCGTAAATGACAGCGTGATCAGTTATAAACTTTTTGACAGTTCAAACGGTCTGACCAGTATGCCGATATCGTATTGCTACAGCAGCTACGATGAATACGGTAACCTGTATATTGCCGGACAGACAGGGGTATCGGTCATCAATGTGAACGAGCTTTATGATCTTTCCGGAAAGACCCTCGTGGGAGTAAGGTCTGTCTTTTATGACGGAACGGAGATAGTAGCTGATGAAGACGGTACATATACGCTTCCGCCAAAGGGAGGCAGGATACAGATCAATGCAGCTGTATTTGATTATACTTTATCCAATCCTCTTATCAGACTGTATCTTGAAGGCATGGATGATGAAGGTATCACCGCCTATCAGAATGAATTGCCGCCGCTTGAATATACAGCCATAAAATACGGCGATCATCCGCTTCATATACAGATACTTGACAGTATGACAAAAAAAGTCATATCGGATCATATCATTCCCATGGTCAAAAAACCCGGGCTTTTTGAAAGAGTATCGGTAAGGGTAACGGTCATGGCGGTACTTTTGCTGGCTCTGGGAATAATCGTATGGCGTATAACCACGAGCACTATCATCAGAAAGCAGTATGTACAGGTGCAGGAAGCAAAGGATGAGGCTGAAAGAGCCAATAAAGCCAAAACAAGATTCCTTGCAAATATGAGTCATGAGATACGTGTGCCCATCAATACCATAATAGGAATGGATGAGATGATCTTAAGGGAGGAGAGCAAACATGTTCCCCGTGAATACCGCAGTGCGATCGCCGGATACGCAAAAAATATCAGATATGCATCCGAAACCCTTCTTAATATCATCAATGACCTTTTCGACATATCCGGGATAGAAACCGGAAGGATACGTCTGGTAGAGGAGGAATATGACAGCCATGAGATGCTGCGTAGCGCAATCTCCATAGCCCGTGGCCAGGCAGAAGAAAAGAAGCTGTATTTTAATATTATTGTTGATAAAAAGCTGCCCAGGAGGCTGTATGGTGACAGCGGAAAGATAAAACAGATACTTCTCATACTTCTGTCTAATGCTGTAAAGTATACGGATGAAGGCGGATTTGTATTAAGCGTAAGGGTTGTGAATATAAATGAAGCCGGCGTAGAATTGGAGATTTCCGTAAAAGATACCGGAATAGGAATAAAGAGTGAGGAAACGGAAGGACTCTTCCATGCATATGAGAGAATGGAGGAAGTGATAGATCCGGAGGCAAGAAAGACAGGACTTGGGCTTGATATATCACGTCAGCTTACGGAGCTGATGGGAGGAAAGATCCGCTGCGAGAGCGTTTACGGCGAAGGCAGTGAGTTTATATTGAACATCAAACAGAAGATAGTGGATCCCGATGTGACCGGAGAGTTTTCGGAAGACGGGGATGAAGCGGAGCTTGTTTCCTATAAGCCTATGTTTATGGCTCCGGATGCCGATATACTGGTGGTTGATGATAATCCGATGAACCTTAATATAATAAGGGGACTGCTCAGACCTACCAGGGTATTCGTCAGTACCGCGCTCAGCGGGGAGGAGTGTCTCAATAAGATCGCAGACAATGATTTTAACGTGGTATTTCTCGATCATATGATGCCAGGAATGGACGGGGAGCAGACTATAAGAAAGATCAGGGAGCAGCATCCGGATCTTCCGGTATATGCGCTGTCTTCGGGTACGGAAGAAGGACGTGAAGAGTATTTCAGATCTTTAGGCTTTACGGGATTTCTGAATAAGCCCGTGGATGTCAGGGCGCTTGAAAAGGCGATATTAAAACATCTTCCGAGTAAAATGGTTTCCGAGGTGATCAGGCATGTTTGAGCTGATACAGAAATACCAATTGAATATCATGCTTTGTCTTTCCAGTATGTGTCTTATCGTAGGCTTTTTTTCCATACTCACAAATACTCTTCCCAAAAAAAGAAAGCGCTCGATAGCCAATCTGGAATTTTCGGCAAGTATCCTTCTGTATTCCGACAGGCTGGCATATATCTATCACGGTGTTCCGGGAGACAGTGCATACTGGATGGTCAGGATAACCAATTTCCTGGTGTTTTTTATGACCATATCGGTGGTACAGTCGTTTAATATCTACCTTACGGATGTATGCAGAAATGAGATAGGTCTTGAAAAGACACCAAAGCGTCTTGTGGCTGTGGAAGCGATATCTTTCTTCGGCTGGATAATGGTCGTGATCTCCCAGTTTACCGGGCTGTATTATTATTTTGATGAGAATAATGCATATCAGAGAGGGCAGGGTTTTATAATCGCTTATATAATCCCTTTTATTGCCCTGCTCATCCAGCTGTCAGTGATATTACAGTATGTCAGACGTATGAGCCGGAAGATAAGCATACCCCTTGTGCTCTTTACCCTGATACCCATGCTCGCATCTCTGGTGCAGGCTAAGTTTTACGGCGTATCGCTTACTAATATGTCGATCGTGGGAATGGGCGTGGTGCTGTATGTTTTCGCGATAATGGAAATGAACGACATTTTGGAAAAAGTGCAGAAACGGCGTCTGGATGAGGCAAACAATAAAAGCCTGTCGATAAGGAGATCCTTTGAGCAGACTGTAAAAGCGGTAGCGGGTGCTTTTGATTCAAGAGACAGATATACGAGAGGCCATTCATTAAGAGTTGCCGAATATTCGAGCAGGATCGCGCAGGCATACGGTATGGATGACAGGGACTGTTTCAGGGTATATAATTCCGCAATGCTTCATGACATAGGAAAAGTAATGATCTCTGAGGACATCATCAAAAGAGCGGGACACCTTACGGAAGCTGAAGAAGCGGAACTGAGAAAACACCCGTTACTGGGCGGAGAGATACTGTCGGAAATCGAAGAGATACCGTATTTAAGAACGGCAGCTCTTTATCATCATGAGAGATATGACGGGAAAGGCTATCCTGAAGGGAAAAAGGGAGAGGAGATACCTATCATCGCACGTATCGTTGCTGTTGCCAATGCATATGATGAGATGACGTCACATAAATCATCGCGTGAACCCTATGCACAGGGAAGGGTACGCGAAACGCTGTTGAGCGCTTCGGGAAGGGAATTCGATCCCGAGATAGTGAAGATCATGGTAGATATGATCGACAAGGATACGGATTACGTCATGCGGGAAGCTGATGATGAGGTAGTTGAAGCGGCAGATCGTAACGACCTGACACTTGTTAGCAAAATGCACTTTGAGGTATACAAAGAACAGGTTTCCGACGGTATTCGTCTCGAAAGGGAATTTCTGAAGATAAGGTTTGAGACCTGTCCCGATGGCGGATACGAAAGAAAAAAGTCCCTGCCTGCCATTATTCTTTTTGATTCTTTTGACAGGTGTGTGCACAGGGATGAAAGAAGCATCAGGGACCAGCGGTATTTCGAGTACGGTGAGATATGGATGGACGGCCGTACTATCTGTACCGCAGCAAGGGAGATAAAGACAGATATAAGAAAGAAGAAATCGGAAGAAGGTATAGCGTATAATGACTGGATCCCTTATGAGATAGAGGCGGTATGTATAAAGGATCATGTGAAGCTGAAGATAAGCAGCCCTTATATATTTGCGGATGTTACTGTAGCTCTTCCGGATGCCACGAGATTTGTTTTTCTTGGATTAAGCGGTGAAAACTGCAGTATAAGAAATGCATCGGTTAAAAAGGTATCGCTGCAGGCCGGCGATTATCATATTCCAAGGATAGCGCCTGAGGTAAATTATTTTACCCGCAGGGACGGAGATATCCCGAATGTTGAAGTCAACGGATACAGGGAGGAATATACCAAAGGCATTTCCGTAGAAGACGGAATGCGCATACTTTTCCGCACGCAGAGCCTTCCCGTAGCGGATCTTGTGCATCACTGCGCGTACATCCTTCTGTATTCATCCGATGACGGCGAGGTGAACGGTAAGAATTATGCCGAATACGCATGTATCCGTCTTGACGGAGATGATGCAACGGATATGGGTAAGTCCGAGAATAAGCTTACCATACACAGAAGTGAGGATTTTGAAGGCTGGGACGCATTCAAGGCTCTTAACAGAAAAGGGCTTGATTATGAGATAAGATTCTCACGAAAGCGCAACAGGATCACCTTCAGTACTGAGAACGCCGGTATCTTTATCGAATGCGAGAGTATTGTTCCTAAAGAAAATGAAAATGTATACGCAGCACTTACCGGTAATCTTTGCGTGATAATGGATATAAGGATACGCTGATTTGCATTTTTGCAAACAGCGAGTATACTGTTATAAAAAATAACCTGACAACAAAGCTTAGTGCTAAGTAGAAAGGAGTCATAATGAGGAAGTTTTTTGTTTTACTTATTGCCGCTATGGCAATGCTTTTTGTGTTGGGAGGATGTGCATCTGCCGCATCCCAAAACACACAGACCGCACCGGATGATACGGAAGCTGTATCGGAAGATACGCAGATACGTATCGGTGCTCTTAAAGGCCCCACATCAATAGGGCTTGTCAGGCTCATCCATGAGCAGGAAGAATACCCCTACAGCTTTACTATGGAGACCCAGGCTGATGTACTGATCTCCGGCATCGCATCGTCTGATCTTGATATCGCGCTGATCCCCGCAAATGTTGCGAGCGTCCTTTATAAAAAGACCGGCGGCGGCATAGCCGTGATCGATATCAATACACTTGGTGTTCTTTATATGGTCAGCGGAAATAAGGATATCACCTCACTTGAAGATCTGGCAGGAACAACGGTATATACCACGGGTGCGGGAACCACGCCCGAATATGTACTAAGGTACCTGCTTTCGGCAAAAGGGCTCAGTGACAGCGTAAAGATCGAGTTTAAGTCGGAAGCCGCCGAAGTGGCTGCACAGCTGGCAGCGGATCCTTCCTGTGTGGGTATGCTCCCGCAGCCTTTCGTAACGGCTGCACTGGCTCAGAACGATCAGCTTTCGATAGTGCTGGATATGACAAAGGAATGGGATGCCTTAAACAACGGATCACGCCTTGTTACGGGTGTTACGGTTGTGAGAAAAGCATTCCTGGAAGAGCATAAGGAAGCAGTTTTAAAATTCCTGGCTGATCATGCGCAGAGCGTGGACTTTGTAAACTCCGATACAGAAACGGCAGCAGAATATACCGTGGAAGCAGGGATAATAGAAAAGGCACCGGTGGCCATGAAGGCTATTCCTTTCTGTAATATAGTATGTATAAAAGGAAGTGAGATGAAGGATGCATTATCCGGTTACCTTAAGATATTATTCGACCAGGAT
Organism: uncultured Lachnospiraceae bacterium; assembly: GCA_902779395.1. Classification (GTDB taxonomy): domain Bacteria; phylum Bacillota; class Clostridia; order Lachnospirales; family Lachnospiraceae; genus NK4A136. The sequence continues at coordinate 57,621 of CACZBK010000010.1, forward strand.
CCTGCCTCCGTAGGCGGGGAGCTGCCTTCGGATGATTTCTACGGTATCGGAGAGTGAGAAATAAGTGGGTAAAAAAAATACTGATCCTTTTATTCTGGTTCCTGCTCTGGCAGCTTACAGCTCTGTTTGTCAATAATCCGGTGTACTTCGCATCTCCTGCGGAAACACTTAAAGAGCTGGCGGTACAGGGCAGGACCGCAGTTTTTTGGCAGTCGGTTACAGGATCGCTCATAAGGATCACGGGAGGTTTTTTCATTGCCTCTTTCTTTGCATTTGCCCTGGCATTTCTTTCGTACTTTGTTCCCTTAAGCGGCGCGGTCCTGAGCCCTTTCATAAACTTTTTAAAATCCGTTCCGGTCGCAGCGGTGGTAGTGATATTACTGATATGGTGGGGTTCGGAACATCTGGTACTGTGTATCAGCTTTATGGTAGTTTTTCCGAATGTTTATGAAAACATGCTTACAGGGCTTAAAAAAACCGATACTAAACTTCTTGAAATGGCAGAGGTTTTCGGTATGGGGTTCGTATCGCGGTTTTTATGGATCTACAGGGGCGCGTACCGTCCATATCTTTTTTCGGCGGTGAGCGTATCTCTGGGAATGGCTTTCAAGTCGGGTATAGCGGCAGAGATAATCGGCCTTCCGGCACTCAGCATAGGAGAGAGACTCTACCGTGACAAGATCTATCTGAACACAGCCGGAGTATTTGCATGGATAATAGTGATCCTCCTGATCAGCTTTGCAGCAGAAAAACTTATACTGTTTATTTTGAAGATCATTTCGGGGATCCCCGCAGCCTGTCCGAAAGAACCGTCCGGGAACACACACAGCACCGATGCGGCAAATGGCATGGGCAGTGCGGATATAAAAGCAGAGGGCATTAAGAAAGCTTATAATGAGCGCCTGATGATAGACTGCAGCTTAGATCTTAAAGCCGGAGGCGTATATTATCTGAATGCTCCTTCGGGAAAGGGCAAGACCACACTTCTCCATCTGCTTGCCGGAATAGAAAAAAGTGATGAAGGAACCGTAAGCTGCGGAAGGATAAGCATGGTATTTCAGGATGACAGGCTTATCGGAAATGCAAATGCCCTGCGCAATCTGGAGCTTGCGGGCTGCAGGGGGGATCTGACAGCGGAGATAAAAGAAGTACTTCCGGGACGGGTCTTTGAAACACCGGCGGCAAGATTGAGCGGAGGTGAGAAGAGACGTCTGTCCGTTTTGCGGGCTCTTCTGCATCCTTCGGATATACTGCTTATGGATGAACCCTTTGCAGGACTTGATGAGACTGCGAAGCTTAAGATGATAGAATATATCAAACGCCACCGTAACGGGAGGACACTGCTCATAGCAGGGCATGATGTACTGAGCGGATCGGAGGATATCGTTAGTATAGGGGGATTGGTATGGAAACAAGAATAGCACTGATAGGCGTGATAGTTTCGGATATCTCGCAGGGGGCGAAGATCAACGCCCTGCTCTCGGAGTATCAGGAGTATATCCTTGGACGGATGGGACTGCCTCATCAGCATTATAAGGACGGAGAGATAGCCATCATCAGTGTGGCGATCGAGGCGCCTGCCAATGCTATAAGCGCCCTTTCCGGGAAACTCGGGATGATCGAGGGGATAAGCTCGAAAGTAATATACCACAGTGCGTGATACGATGCTTCCCGGTACCGGCCGAGATAAGCGCATTTATGTTGCATTTATGGTGTATTTTTAGTATGATGAAATTTAAGATAAATGCGAAATGAGGTGGGGTTATGCCAAGCTGGATCGCTGTTATAGATGATGATAAAACAAATCTTAAGACTGCAGGTATGATCTTGAGCCGCAGTAATATGAAGGTATCTGCATTTAAGTCTGCTCAGGTCTTTCTGGATAATATGAGTGGGGACAGTTCTCCCGATCTGATCCTTTTGGATATCCTGATGCCCGATTGTGACGGATTTGAAGCATTTACCCGCATAAGGGACAGGGAAAAGGAACTTGGCAAAAGTCCGGTACCTATAGTTTTCCTTACGGCTAATGATGATCCCGAAGCCAGAAAGCGCGGACTTGAGATGGGGGCCGTGGATTTTATGGAGAAGCCTTTTGTTCCGGACATATTGGTAAGTCGTGTTAAGAGTATAATCGGATCTAAGGAATAAACGGAATGGATATAGATTCTATTGATAATGCCCTGATGCTGACATCAGCCGTTATCGGACTGCTCATAAGTCTTTTTAAGTATATCGAGCGTCCGCGCCGCGGCTGGTTATACATGTCTGTTTTTTTTCTCGCTTCTTTTCTGAGTGATTATTACTGGACTACCTATACGCTGGTCATGGGAGATTCTCCGGATGTATCTGCGCTGATCGCGTATTTCGGATGGAACGCCGCATTTCTCGTGCTGTTTATAGCTGCCATAAAGATGCGTGTACCCGGGAGCAGGAAGTTTTTCCATCCTCTTATGCTCCTTCCCATACCGCTTAATATATATCAGTTTTCATTATATATAACTTTCGGCGGCCTTTTTAATAATATCTGGCAGGTGGGGGTCACCACGGTCACAGCCGTCTTCTGTTTACAGTCGATAATATATCATCTTAAAAACAAAAAAAACGGAATGCCTTTTCCGCATGTGCATGTTTTTATACTCGTATATGTGGCATTGCAATATGCGATGTGGACAGCATCCTGCTTTGACTGGGAGAATGAGATCGCGGATCCCTTTTACTGGTTTGCTTTTATCAGCTATGCCGTGGTCGTGATAATGGCCTTTTCAATAAGCAGAGGCTATGGTGAAAAAAAGGATGAAGCAGCAAAAACCACCTCCGATCTGAGGCTGCAGATAATACTTCAGTTTCTGATGGCGCTTATAATCGTCGGGTCATGTGTGGGAGGTTTTTTCCTGACTGACTGGATGAAAAATGCACTTCCTTCAGGTGCGGAGAACAGTACGGTAAATAACGTTATAACAGTGATGCTGTTTATTATCTCCGTATTTCTGGTTGCGATGATCCTTGCCGTTATGTATCTGATGGCTTCCAAACAAAAGACGCTGAGCAATGCAGGGACAGAACACGAGAATTCAAAGCGCAGCAGGTTTAATCTGATCTTTACGATAGTAGTGACATTTGTTCTTATGGTTTTTGCGGTGGTGTACAATTCCGTTATCTTCTACAGGGCATCGGTCACGAGCATATATGATGCAGGAGACGATAAGGCACAATCCACATCAACGGAGCTTGAGAATTATCTGACAAAGGCGATGTCTACGCTTAAAGTGGCGGCAGATTCCATTGAGCTGATGATAGAGAGTGGTGACAGCCAGGAACAGATAGTCAGTTATATACTCGATCAGACTTCCCTGCAGGCTAATGAACTGGATGAAAATTTTACGGGACTTTATGCTTATGTAAGAGGAGAATACATGGACGGGCTGGGCTGGGAACCGCCTGAGGGATATGATGCGAAGAGCAGGGTATGGTACACCGCAGCTGTAGAAGCAAATGGTAAAACGACGATAGTATCTCCTTATGTGGATGCCCAGACACAATCCGTGGTCATCACCATAACCAAGATGCTGGGATGTGAAGGGGATGAAAACGGCAAATATGTTGCTGCTCTCGATGTTATCGTTAATCATATCCAGGAAACGACAGAGGCTGTGGATATGGGCGGCAAAGGATATGCGATGATACTTAATAAAGACGGATTTGTCGTCGCACATAAGGATAAGGCTTATAACGGACAGAATATCAATGATATATACGGCGATGATCTCATGAGAAAGATCGAAGCTGCCGGAAGCGGCAGCCTGGCGGTAGAAATGGCGGACGAAGAGTGTACGCTTTTTGTTAACAGGGTCATGGAACAGTGGTATGCAGTGGTGGTTGTAAACAGTTCGGAGCTTCTGGCCGGCGTACATTCACAGCTTTTTGTCAATATCATTGTTTCGGTGATCATCTTTGCACTCATAACATTATTCTATCTGATAGGTTATGCAAATGAGCAGGCATACAGTAAAAAGGTGGAAGAGATGAGTGCCGGCAGGCAGAAGCAGGAGTATGAGGCAGAGGTGCTCAGGCTTGAGAAGCTGGCTGCGGATGAGGCCAATAAGGCAAAATCCAAATTCCTTGCAGACATGTCTCATGAGATACGTACACCTATCAATGCTATCCTGGGTATGAATGAGATGGTCCTGCGGGAGGCCGAAGATAAAAGCCTGCTTGAATATTCAAGAAATATAGAGATCTCCGGAAGAAATCTTTTACAGCTGATAAACAGTATACTTGATTTTTCGAAGATAGAAGACGGGAAGATGGAGATAATACCCGTCAGATACAGTATGAGTGCACTGATCACCTATCTTCTGAATTCGGTGCATGAAAAAGTGGAAGCGAAGGGCCTGGAATTAAAGGTGGAGATAGATCCCGAGATCCCATCCGAGCTTTACGGTGATGACACCAGGATCAACCAGGTGATCTTAAATCTGCTTACCAATGCCGTTAAATACACTCCGGAAGGAAGCGTGACCCTGGGAATAAAACTTAGAAAAACAGAAGGTGACAGAGCGCTTCTTTATGTGGAAGTAAAAGATACCGGCATAGGTATCAGGGAAAGCGATATGGAACGTCTCTTTGAATCCTTTGAGAGGCTTGATGAGATCCGGAACAGAAATATCGAGGGAACGGGACTGGGGATATCGATAACCACCAGCCTGCTGAAGTTGATGAACAGTGAGCTTAAGGTGGAAAGTACGTATGGAAAAGGATCTGTTTTTTCATTTGAACTCTGGCAGAAGATAGAAAATAAGGAGCCTCTGGGAGACTACACCACGCCTTCCGTGGAGGCCCATGAAAGGTATCATGAGTCATTCCATGCGCCATCCGCTAATATACTGATAGTTGATGATACGAAGATGAATCTTACCGTTGCGGTAAACCTGCTTAAAAAGACAGGCATAAAGATAGATACTGCCATAAGCGGTGAGGAGGCAATAGGCCTGGCCGGCAGGAATAAGTATGATCTTATCTTTATGGATCAGCGTATGCCGCGTATGAACGGTACCCAGGCTCTGGAAAAGATAAGAGCGCTCCCGGCGAAACTGAATCTTAATACGCCTGTCATCTGTCTTACGGCTGATGCCATAAGGGGCGCAAAGGAACGTTATCTTAAGGAAGGCTTTAATGATTATCTGACAAAGCCCATAGACGGACGTTCATTCGAGGAAGCGCTGCTCACCTATCTGCCTGCGGAAAAGATAGAAAAAGGTGCAGTACAAAGTCCTGATGAAAAGGAAGGGGGAATATCGGAAGGTAAGGAGAAACTCTTTAAAGAGCTTAAGGCAGCCGGCATTGATACCTCGGCGGGACTGGGCTTTTCGATGAATGAAGAGAGTGTATATCTTGATATACTGAAGGAATATGCTACAGAATATGAAGACCGCAGCAGGAGCATAGAAGAATATTATGCAAAGAAGGACTGGGAGAATTATTCGGTTTATATCCATTCCTTAAAGAGCACATCAAAGACCATAGGTGCTTCGGAGCTTTCCGCTCTGGCAGCAGAGCTTGAAAAGGCATCTTCCGATAAAGATGAAGCTGCTGTTAACGCTTCTCACAAAAAAGCGATGAAACTTTATTCGGAGCTGGCAGAGATAATCAGGAATAACTCTGATATGACACAGGGCGATACTTCTGATGATGATGACGATGATGACATAATGGTATTTGAGCCGGTTGACGGCGATGAATGATCCGGAAACAGAAAAACCGGGGGGACGGACCTCGTGGTTCTTTGATACCACGAGGTCCGTCCCCCCGGTTTTTTGCTTGAATATATCTTATTTAAAGTACGCCACGGCGTCTCTCAGTTCATCCGACAGGCTGTTCATGGTCTCCGTGTTATCCGATACACTGCTTACGTTGCCGGCGATATTGTCGATGGAAGCTGCCACCTCTTCGTTTGTAGCAGTGGTTTCTTCCGATATGGCAGAAAGGTCGCTTACTGCTCCAAGTATGGTATCTTTTACGACTTCAAGCTGTTCGGTGATACCGGAAACGGATGCGATCTCTTTGACAGAGTTTTGTATGTTGTTATCCAGGTTAGCGAATTTATCCTGAGTTACATTTAAAAGTTCTTTTTCTTCGCTGATTATCTCTGTTACCTTCTGTGCCTGTTCAACACACTTGTTGGAGGATTCGCCTATCTCAGCTACGATATCCTTTATCTGGTTAGCCGAGATATTGGACTGCTCGGCTAAAGCCTTGATCTCTTCGGCAACCACTGCGAAGCCTCTGCCGGCTTCTCCTGCTCTTGCTGCCTCTATGGAAGCGTTCAGCGAAAGAAGATTGGTCTGTGAAGCGATACCCGTAATGAGGGCTACCATCTCGTTGATCTGTATTATGGAAGCATTGGTGGTATTGATCCTGTTTGCTATATCCTCTACTGCTTCGGATGAACGTGCCGATGAAGCTATCATCCTGTTTATGCAATCGGCAGCTTCTTTGTTGGCGTCGGACATAGCGCTCGAATTGTTGTTCAGATTGTTTACATTATCAACAGCCTGTTCTATCATCTGGCCCATGTTGATGATATTATCGTTGATATCCTGTACGCTTTCTGCCATGGTCATGGTGGTCTGTGTAAGAGCCTGCATGGACTGTGCTATCTGGTCGGTGGCATCTGCAGATCTGGATGCCATGTCTGATGTGTTTTTAACTGTCTGTGTCAGATTATCGGAAGAGCTGCGGATCCTTCCTATGGAAGAACGAAGCATCTCGCTGAGCTTGCCTGTGGCTTCGATGATCTGTGAGGTTTCACGGATCTTGCTCTTCTCATTGATCATCACATCGGTGTCACCATCGGAAAGCTTTTCGATACCGTCGGATACAGCCACTAAAGGACGCATCACTTTAACGGAGATGAGTACTGCGATGACGGAAAAGACGATCAAAGCTATGAAACCGACTATGCCTACAGCCATGATGACATTCGACTCTGCCGTTTTTATGTCATGAGCGGGTTTGCCTGAGAAAGCCATTCCGCGTACACCGTTTGCATCTCTTAAGGGCATGTAATATACGAAATAATCTATGCCGTTGATCTTTACATCATCTGAATAATAATCGTTTCCGGCTTTAACCGCAGCCCAGACCGCATCGGATGCGGCAGTGCCTTCGATACGCTTACCGCTGTCGTCAAGTATGGTGGTGGCAAAACGTATATTGTCTTTAAATATGGTGAAATCAACACCGGTCTGCCCCATGGAATCGATATAGCTTGTATCGTATTCAAGGAAGCCGTCGACCAGATCATTGTCATTGATCAGATCATATTCATAATATTCCCTAAGTGATTTTGTGGCTACCATAAGCTCCTCTTTGATATTATCTTCGAGGTGCTTTATTACGACTGTTGAAGAAGCGATGTAGAGAGCGATTACGACAACTGCCAGAGGAATTAGTGCGAACATGAGAAGCATGGCCCGCATACTGAGTTTTTTCTTTTTTTTCATGATGTGTAAGCCTCCTGAGTAAGAATGATCTGTCCTGTATACAAAAAAAGATATACAATTAGTGTTATTTTATATAATTTTCTCGAAAAATGCAATCAACTTAACAAGTTTTTCGGATGATTAGACTGTGTTTTTTAAGACGGATACGCCTCTTGTTATTGAATTTCAGCTATGTTATACTAATACACCAAGAGGAGTTCTTTGCATGAAGAAAAAAATAGCGGTGTGTGCCAACGGATGGAGCCTGGATGCGCTGTCTGATGCCATAAAAGGCTTCAAGGCCTGTGCGAAAGAAAAGGATTTCGATATTTTCGTGTTTATGAGCTTTGCTTCGTACAGTACACATCAGTCGCTTATGTCCGGAGAACTGAATATCTACAAGCTGATGGATCCGTCGGATTATGACGGTGTTGTTGTATTTTCAAATATGCTCAATTCTGATGAGACAGCTGTTTCCATATGCAAAAAAGCAAAAGAAATGAAAGTTCCCGTGGTAAGCATAGGAATGGAAATGGAAGGTATACCTTCCGTATGTGTGGATAATGCAGCCGGAATGAGGGATATCGTAACGCATCTCATCGAGAAACATAATGTAAAAAAGGTTTTTTATATAGGCGGTACCGAAGATCATGTGGACAGCCGTGAAAGATTAAGGATCACAAGGGAAGTGATGGAGGCTCACGGGCTTAAGCTTTCCGATAAGGATGTAGGCTATGGTAAATGGTCAAACAGGCGCGCGATAGATGCTCTTGATGACTTGCTTAAAGTTCATAAAAAACTGCCGGATGCCATAATATGTGCAAATGACATAATGGCCCTTTCCATATGTACAGAGCTTGAAAAAAGGGGTGTAGATGTACCCGGTGAAGTTAAGGTGACGGGGTTTGACAATATAGAGACGAGCAGTATATTTTTTCCTGCCGTAACGACGGTGCAGCAGGATTATGCCGGCATCGCAAAAAGAGCCTGCGATATCATCTTTGATGAGAAAAAAAGACGCAGAGCCGCTGTCAGGAGCGTGGTGCCCACGATCCCGGTCATAGCCGAAAGCTGCGGCTGCACGGATAATCCCCATTATATACAGCTGCGTAAGCTGTACTGCAAACATTCTTTCCAGCGTGATATAGATTCAAAGCTCTTAGAGCAGAACGAAAGAGTGATGAGGGAGCGCATCTCCGATGTATCGGATTACAGGGATATGAAAGAGAAGCTTAAGCAGCATTATCTCCGTAATCACCAGTATGAAGGTTCGGCTTTTTATATGGTTCTCAATAATGACTATTTTGAGAATGTTATGGCTACCGAAGAAGAGATCTGCGCTGAAGGCTTAAAGGGAGTGTTTGATGTAGTGGTGGCCGTAAAGAATGATGAGCTCATTGAGGTGGATAAAGTAAAGGCGGAACGCCTGATACCGGCTTATCGTAAAAAGAAAAACGAGCAGCATGTATTCTATCTCTGTCCGCTGCATTATTTTGATAACAATTACGGATATACGGTTTTTACCGATGATCCGTATATCCTGAACGAAAGCATGATGTATCCTTATCTTGAAAAGATGCAGCAGTCGCTGCGCCTTCTTCGCGTGAATCTAAGGCTTAAGCTCCTTTACGATAAGGATCCTATGACAGGCCTTTATAACAGGCTCGGATATGAAAACAAGGCGGTTCCGCTTTATCAGGAAAGCCTTAAGAACAAGTCGAAACTGACCGTTCTGTTCGTTGATATCAACTCCATGAAGGTGATCAATGATAATTACGGCCATGAACAGGGTGATGTGGCGATAAAGACTGTTGCATCTTCCATAGCAGACTGCCTGCAGAAGGACTGGGTAGCTGTACGTTACGGCGGTGATGAATTTCTGCTCATCGCATCGGACTGTGCAAAACAGAAGGCAGCTGCCATAAAGCGCCGTATAGAAGAGCGCCTTGAACAAAGAAAAGCCGAAGCAGGCCTGCCTTATCAGCTTACCGCGAGCATAGGCTACGTTACTTCCGATCCGGAAAAGCGGCCGGATGCGGATCTTAAGGATTATGTAAAGGAAGCCGACAGCTTAATGTATGAGATCAAAAAGATCGTTCACGGGGAATGATGAGCGTATACGCTCTATATTCCTTTCATTGTGAGTGAGATCCTTTTCTTCGCTATATCCACGGAAAGAACTTTTACTTCTACTACATCCCCCACAGAGACAACTTCCAGAGGATGTTTTATGAATCTGTCGCTCATCTGCGAGATATGCACCAGACCGTCCTGATGTACACCTATATCCACAAAGGCTCCGAAATCTATAACGTTTCTTACGGTCCCTTTTAATACCATGCCTTCGCTCAGATCTTCCATTGCAAGGACATCACTTCTTAAGATGGGAAGAGGCATATCGGCTCTGGGATCCCTTCCGGGTTTCTCAAGTTCTTTAAGTATATCTTTAAGTGTCATCTCGCCGATGTTAAGTTCCGCAGCCAGTGCTTTTGTATCCTTGACACTCTTTGTAATCCCGCTCATTCCGCCGGAAAGCTCGTTAATGGAGTGCCCAAGTTTTTCGATAAGTTTTACGGCTGCATCGTAGGATTCGGGATGGACCGAGGTGCCGTCCAGGGGATTCTTTGCGTTCATGATACGAAGAAAGCCCGCACACTGCTCAAAGGCCTTGGGTCCAAGCTTCGGAACTTTCATAAGTTCCTTTCTGCTTTTGAATACACCGTTTTCCTCACGGTAAGTCACGATATTTTTGGCCAGGGTTTTACTGATACCGGAAACATATTCCAGGAGGGAGGCGGATGCGGTATTCAGGTCCACACCTACACGGTTTACGCAGTCTTCCACCACGGCGCCTAAAGCATCTCCCAGCTTCTTCTGGTTCATATCGTGCTGATACTGTCCCACGCCTATGGATCTCGGATCTATCTTTACCAGCTCGGCAAGGGGATCCTGTACACGTCTTGCGATGGATGCGGCGCTCCTCTGTCCCACGTCGAAATTCGGAAATTCTTCCGTGGCTAATTTGCTCGCGGAATATACGGAAGCGCCTGCTTCATTTGTTATAACATACTGTACCGGTTCCTTTATCTCGCGGATCATCTCGGTTATTATCTGCTCGGATTCCCTGGAAGCCGTACCGTTGCCCACGGATATCAGGCTGATGCCGTATTTTTTTATCAGGGCTTCAACATCCTGCTTTGCTTCCTTTACCTTATTCTGGGGTGCGGTGGGATATATGACCTTTGTATCCAGGACTTTACCGGTCTCATCCACCACCGCCAGTTTGCAGCCCGTGCGGAAGGCGGGATCCCAGCCGAGGACAACTTTTCCTGCTATGGGAGGCTGCATAAGGAGCTGGTTTAAGTTCTTGCCGAATACATCTATGGCACCGTCTTCAGCGGTTTCGGTGAGCTCGTTTCTTATGTCTCTTTCCACGGAATCCTTTATAAGGCGGCGGTAAGCATCTTCGCAGGTTTCTTTAAGGTAAGGGGTGGTGTATCTGTTGTCTTCGGTGATAATGTTTTTTTCAAGATAGGAGAGTATCTTATCTTCCGGAGTTTCTATCTTTATGCTTAAGATCTTTTCCTTTTCGCCGCGGTTTATGGCAAGAGTCCTGTAGCCGCTCATCTTCGAAACATTTTCGCGGAATTCATAATACATTTCATAGACGGATTCCGCTTCCTTGTCTTTTGCCTCTGATGTGAGCACGCCTTCCTTGAAGCTTATGTTTCGTATGTAGGTGCGGTACTGTGCGTTATCGGATATCTCCTCGGCGATTATATCCTTTGCGCCTGCAATGGCATCTTCAGCCGTGGCTATCTCTTTTTCGGCATCGATATATTTAGCGGCTTCCTCTTCCAGGGGATGATCCGCACGCTGGAGCATAAGATAAGCGGCCAGCGGCTCAAGCCCTTTTTCCCTGGCGATCATTGCTCTTGTACGGCGCTTCTGTTTATAAGGGCGGTAAAGGTCTTCTACAGCCACTAAGGTCTGTGCCTCATCGATCGCTTTTTTCAGTTCTTCGGTAAGCTTGCCCTGTTCCTCGATGCTGCTTAATACAGTGTCTTTTCTTTCCTGAAGGTTTTTAAGGTAAGTAAGTCTCTCGTCAAGATCGCGCAGCACCTCGTCGCTCAGTCCGCCGTGCATTTCCTTGCGGTAGCGGGCTATAAAGGGTATGGTATTGCCTTCATCTATGAGTTTTATCACAGTCTCGACCTGTGTGGTCCTGATGTTAAGTTCCGATGCTATTATCTTTGCTATATCCATTGTTTTTTCCTTTTCATTACGATATTTGTCTGTTAAGCGGTAAACGCAACCCGTATGATACAAAATTTCGGCGACAAATGCAAATATTTGGGCAAAGTATACATAAAATCGTTGTATAACATGCGTTTTTGTGTTATAATTTACAAATCGTGTCACAGTAAACGAAGGACGAAAGGAGTGCGTATGAAGTGGTTGAATAATGTCGGAGTAAGAGCCAAGCTTATGATAGTGACTGTTCCTCTTGCCATTGCTTTGATATTTTCGCTTGTTTTCATGACGGCAGAGATACGGAGTACCCAGAAAGAGATAACAACTGTATATTATGATGTTTTATATACTGTCAATAATAATCTGGTAAATGCCGACAGGGATTTTTACCAGTCCCTTAAAGGAGCCATGCAGCATTATGATTTTTCAAACGGATATACGGGGGCTCCTGCGGATTTTGTTCAGAACCTCCTTCCCGGAGTGCTTGATGATTATAATACCAATAAGCAGCAGGTTTATGATAAGGTCGGGGCTGCCGATGAATGCGCGAAACAGAATGATTCGCTTTATAATGAGATAAAGTCGGAAGACGGTTTAACCTTCAGTGAATGCATGAAAAATTTTAAAGAAAACATGGCCGCCTGGGAGGCGTCATTTAATGTGGCCACGAATGACGGTGACTGGGAAGCTTTTCATAATACCTTTGATGCAGCAAGAGGAACTCTTGACGGTATGCAGCAGGTAACCGAAAAGTGGGCGGAGGAAGAGAATGCGCTTCTGACAAGGTCCATACAGTCAAAGGTTCTGACTATAATCATCCTGTATCTTATCCTTATGGCAGTGCTCACTGTCCTTGTTGTCATGGTAGTCCGCGGCATCCGCGTGGGCATAACGAAAGTTACCAGAGATCTTGACGAACTTGCAAAGGGTGATCTGACCATTTCCTATCCCGACGATTCCGAGATAGGAAGGGATGAGATAGGAGCCATCACAAAGAGCGCAAAGATGCTCACGGCAAAGTTAAGGGATGTTATGTCGCAGAGCCGTGAGATGTCGGAGGATCTTAATAAGACGAGCTCCGAAATGGCGGATAGCGCAAACCAGGCCACATTGGCATCCGAGCAGGTTACCGAGGCGGTCACCGAGATATCAAAGGGTGCAGTCGCACAGGCCGAGAGCGTTGAACATGCAGCAAATGAAACCGATGAGATAGGTAAGGATATCGAAAACATATCGGGCGCCGTAGCGGACATGGACCATTATGCGGAAGAGATGAAAGAAGCCTGTGATAAGGCTATGGAAGCTCTTGATAAACTGATTCGTCAGAGCGAAGAAGTTACCGTTTCCGTAAAGGATATAGGCGATACCATCAATTCAACGAACGAATCGGCAAAATCCATTTCCGAATTCACACAGGCTATTACCGATATCGCCACCCAGACCAATCTGCTTTCGCTGAATGCTTCAATAGAGGCAGCGCGTGCAGGTGATGCAGGCCGCGGCTTTGCGGTGGTCGCGGATGAGATAAGACAGCTGGCAGACCAGTCCAGCAGCAGCGCAGATAAGATCAAATCGATAGTTGAGAAGCTGCTGGCGGATTCCGCTTCATCGGTGAGTGTGCTCGAAAAGCTTAACGAGAGCTTCGGGGTACAGGCACAGCAGCTGGATTCGACCAGAAGCAATATGGAGACCATGTCGGCAAATGTGGTTAATGTAAAAGACACTTCTTCCAATATATCGAAGCAGACCGGAATGCTCAATGATGCGAAGAACGTACTGCTTGAGATAATTTCCGACCTTTCTGCGATATCCGAAGAAAATGCGGCATCTACCGAGGAGACAAATGCTTCCATGGAAGAGCTGAATGCTACCTTTACCATAATAAGTGAATCAGCTAACAGGCTTCAGGGTCTGGCGGCAGACCTGAATAAGAATATAAGTTACTTTACGGTATAACAGAATTTACTGGACAATTGGTAAACTTATACATATAATATTATGGTATGCGAGTAAGCGGAGAGAAAAAGGCAAAAGACAGACGCAAGGCTGTTTCTCTGCTGGGGATGTTAAGCCAGTTCGGCATTACCATGCTGGTCCCCATCTTCCTGTGCTTTTTCGCAGGCAGGCTTTTGGATAAGCATTTCGGTACGGTGTGGTGGACGATAGTACTGTTTTTTATCGGGGCACTGGCCGGATTCAGGAATATTTACGTATTATCAAAGAAATTTTTTAAGAATGATGAAGCAGAAGTGGATAGACCACAGCGCTCTGGTGGAGTTATGGATAGGGATAGTGCTCTGGGGAGTTCTGATCCAGATACCCATACTGATATTCACTGAAAGAAAAGGGCACTGCAGTTTAGGCCTGTGGCTGGGGATCATCGGCGCGTTTCTAGTAGCAAAACATATGGAATATACCATAGGCAAAGCGCTGGATGCCGGTGAAGCCGGAGCCAATAAGCAGATGTGGCTGGGATATTTAATAAGATATTTCGGAATGGCCATATTTCTGGCGGTGCTGGGTATCACGGGTTTTGCGGATGTGATAGCGGCGTTTGCGGGGCTTATCACACTTAAGCTTTCAGCTTACATACAGCCTCTGACCCATAGGATATCTGTTGCGGTCTGCGGTGAAGAAGCTTTCTTCAGGGAGATGGTCTCACCGGAAGAGCAGGATGAGTTGTACGGCGCAAAGCCGTAAAGGATAACGGAAAGGTAACTGTTTATGGGAGCAAATATGCTATTATCCTCTGATGATCTGGGGTTCATGATAGAAGGTGTGTTTTCCTTCAAGCTTGGAGGACATACCCTCTGGATCACTACCTCTCATATATGTTTATTGATCGTATTTCTCACACTGGTAATATTCTCTTTCTTTGCGAGAGCGGCACTCAGCAAGGGCGGTGAAGTCCCTTCGGGTTTCCGCAATATCGTGGAGATGATAGTCGAGCTTTTAGACGGTATCGTAGACGGGACCATGGGCAGGTTCGCTCCCGGTTTCCGCAATTATATCGGAACCATCTTTATATTTATCCTTTTTTCAAACATATCCGGTCTTCTCGGACTGAGGCCTCCCACGGCGGATTACGGTGTTACCTTCCCCCTGGGTATCCTTACTTTTACGATAGTAACGGTTCAGAAGTTCCGTTATCAGAAGGTGAGCGGCGTGATCAAAGGTTTATGCGATCCCTGGCCCTTCTGGCTGCCCATCAACCTTATCGGTGATTTCGCGGTACCCATCTCATTGAGCCTGCGTCTTTTCGCAAACGTGCTCTCAGGTACCGTTATGATGGCGCTTGTATACGGACTGCTCAAGGTTATTGCTTACGCATGGCCCGCAGTGCTGCATGTTTACTTTGATATGTTCTCGGGTGCCATACAGACCTACGTGTTCTGTATGCTCACCATGACATATATATCCAGTGCGATGGAAACGGAATAAAATTTTAAGGAGGAAGCTGTTATGAATTTTACTGGATCGGGAGAAATGTTTAATGACGCATTTATCCTCGGATGTTCTGCAATAGGTGCGGGCCTTGCGGTTATCGCAGGTATCGGACCCGGTGTAGGCCAGGGTATTGCTGCCGGTCATGCTGCTGCTGCAGTAGGACGTAATCCCGGAGCAAAGGGCGATGTTACTTCTACCATGCTTCTTGGTCAGGCTGTTGCAGAGACTACCGGTCTTTACGGCTTGCTGGTAGCTATGCTTCTTATGTTTGTGCATCCCTTCAAGACCAACTGAGAGAAGGATCCGAAAGTATAAAGAAAGGAGGCTTACGGGCTGACCAATGGAAATGTATATGTTATTGGAAGCCGGCGAACAGATGGCGCCGCGTATGTTCGGCCTGGACTTGCAGCTTTTGTTTGATTCAGGGCTGACTCTGCTGGCTGTCTTTGTACTGTTCCTTATCCTTTCATACAATCTGTTCAATCCCGCCAGGAAGATCTTAAAGGATCGTCGTGACAGGATCCAGAATGATATAGCCGTAGCCCAGAATGACAAGGACGAGGCACTTAAGCTTAAAGAGGAATATGAGAACAAGCTTAAGGAAGTGGATAAAGAAGTGGAGCAGATCTTAAGCGATGCGCGTAAGCGTGCTCTTGCAAGCGAGAACAAGATCGTTGACGAAGCCAGAAAAGAGGCTGCAGCGATCATCGAGCGTGCCAATAAGGAAGCGGAGCAGGAGAAACTCCGTGTTGCCGATGAGGTAAAGCAGGAGATGGTGAACATTGCATCACTTATGGCATCCAAAGTGGTGGCAGGAAGGATCGATACCGGTGTGCAGGATTCGCTGGTTGATGAGACATTAAAGGAAATAGGTAACGATACATGGCTAAGCTAGTTGCAGGCACATACGGAGAAGCTCTTTTTTCTCTTGCAGAAGAGGAGAAAAAGATAGACTCCATGTATGAAGAGGTACAGGCTTTAGAGGAGATCCTTAAGCAGGATCCCGAGCTTACCGTCCTTATGAACCATCCCAAGGTGACTAAGGAAGAAAAGCAGAAAGTGATACAGGAAGTCTTCGGCGGACGCGCCAGCGCAGAGCTGACGGGTTTCCTTAATCTGCTGCTGCAAAAGGACCGCTATGCAGAGCTGCCGGCCATCCTTAAATATTTCGAAGCAAGGGTTAAGGAATACAAAGGCATAGGTGTGGCTTATATCACCACTCCCATGGAGCTTTCCGATGCCCGCAAGAAAGAGATAGAAGCAAAACTTATAAGTACTACCGCTTACAGATCCATGGAGATGAATTATACCGTGGATAAGAGCCTGATCGGAGGCATAGTGATCCGCATAGGCGATAAAGTGGTAGATTCGAGTATAAAGACCAGGCTTGAAAACCTGAAGAGAGAGTTGATCGCATAAAGTTTCACATAGTTTTAAGGAGATAAGATCCATGAATCTGAGACCAGAAGAGATAAGTTCGGTGATCAAAGAGCAGATCAAACGCTATGCCGACAAGCTGGAGGTTTCCGAAGTAGGTACCGTTATCCAGGTGGCCGACGGGATCGCCCGTGTACACGGTCTTGAAAAGGCAATGCAGGGTGAGCTGCTTGAGTTTCCCGGCGAAGTATACGGCATGGTCATGAACCTGGAAGAAGATAACGTGGGTGCCGTGCTTTTGGGCAGCAGCCGCAATATCAATGAAGGTGATACCGTAAAGACCACCGGACGTGTGGTTGAGGTTCCCGTAGGCGATGAGATGCTGGGCCGCGTTGTGAATGCACTGGGCCAGCCCATAGACGGCAAGGGACCCATAGCTACCACAAAGTTCCGTCAGATAGAGCGTGTGGCAAGCGGCGTTATCACCCGTCAGTCAGTGGATACCCCGCTGCAGACAGGTATCAAGGCTATCGACTCCATGGTTCCCATCGGAAGGGGCCAGAGAGAGCTGATCATCGGTGACCGTCAGACAGGTAAAACGGCCATCGCAATAGATACGATAATCAACCAGAAGGGTCAGGATGTTAAGTGTATTTATGTAGCTATCGGTCAGAAGGCTTCCACCGTAGCATCCATAGTAAAGACACTTGAGGAATACGGCGCAATGGCATACACCACAGTGGTTGCCGCTACCGCTTCCGAGCTGGCTCCTCTGCAGTATATAGCACCTTATTCGGGATGCGCTATAGGTGAGGAATGGATGGAGGCAGGCCAGGACGTGCTGGTCATCTATGATGACTTGAGCAAGCATGCAACTGCATACCGTACACTTTCATTGCTCCTGAGACGTCCGCCCGGACGTGAGGCATATCCCGGCGACGTATTCTATCTGCACAGCCGTCTTCTTGAGCGTGCAGCCAGAATGAACAAGGATTACGGCGGCGGTTCACTTACCGCACTGCCTATAATAGAGACCCAGGCAGGTGACGTTTCGGCATATATACCTACTAACGTTATCTCCATTACCGACGGTCAGATCTATCTGGAGACCGAAATGTTCAACTCCGGTTTCCGTCCTGCTATCAATGCAGGTCTGTCTGTATCCCGTGTGGGTGGTTCTGCACAGATAAAGGCCATGAAGAAGATAGCCGGTCCCATACGTCTGGAGCTGGCACAGTACAGAGAGCTTGCAGCTTTCTCACAGTTCGGATCCGAGCTTGATGCCGATACAAAAGAGCGTCTGGCACAGGGTGAGCGTATCCGTGAGATGCTCAAGCAGCCCCAGTACAAGCCCATGGCTGTTGAATATCAGATAATAATAATCTATGCAGCTACAAAGAAGTACCTGCTCGACATTTCTGTTGACGAAGTACTTCGTTTTGAGAGAGAGCTGTTTGAGTTTATTGATACCAAGTATCCCGAGATCCCCGAGAGCATCCGCAAGGATAAGGAAATGAAGCCGGAGATAGAGGAGAAGCTTGTAAAAGCTATCGAAGAATTTAAGAAGAGTTTTTAAGGGTGAAGCTATATGGCATCCATGAGAGATATCAAAAGGCGCAAGAGCAGTGTTGAGAGCACACAGCAGATAACCAAGGCTATGAAGCTGGTTTCTACCGTGAAGCTGCAGCGTGCAAAGGCAAGAGCCGAGCAGAGCAGATTCTACTTCCGCGCCGTATATGAGACTGTCACGTCCATACTTGCGAAAGCAGGTGAGGTGGATCATCCGTACTTAAAGGGCGGCGGTGATGGAAAGAAAGCCATCGTTCTGATCACTTCCAATAAAGGTCTGGCAGGCGGTTATAACTCCAATGTTATCAAACTCATCACAAGAAACGATGAGTTTAACAAGGATAATACAACCATCTATGCTATAGGAAAGAAGGGTAAGGATGCTTTCCTTCGTGAAGGCTATCCGATATTTAAGGATTTTTCCGAAGCTATAGAAGAGCCTGTGTATAAGGACGGCATGATAGTTACCGAAGAGCTGCTCAAAGCTTTTGAAAAGGGAGAGATAAGCGAGATATATCTGGCTTATACATATTTTAAGAATACCGTGAGCCATGTGCCCACGCTCCTTAAACTCCTTCCGGTGGATATGGATGCAGTGGATCAGGATATCGACGGTGACGGGATCCCTGATGAAAAGCCCGCACCTACGGCACCTATGAATTTTGAACCCGAGGATGAAGAAGCGCTTAAGCTGATCATTCCCAAATATATCTCAAGCCTTATTTACGGCGCATTGATATCCGCTCAGGCTGCTGAGAACGGCGCACGTATGCAGGCAATGGACAATGCTACAAATAATGCAGCAGAGATGATCGATCATCTGTCGCTGCTCTACAACAGGGCACGTCAGGGCAAGATCACCACAGAGCTTACGGAGATCATCGCAGGAGCAGACGCGATCAGTTAAGTCACAAGAAGGGGCCCGTGCGTAAGCGTGGGAAGGGCTCTGTGCAGCGAGGCAAAAAAGTTAGAGTAAAAGGCTCTGCCATCTGAGCATGGCGGGGATCAAATCAGAAAGGGAAAACGGAAATGGCAGAAAAGAAAGGCAGATTGACACAGATCGTCGGTGCAGTGCTTGATGTTAAGTTTGACGGGGAATTACCCGAGATAAACGAAGCCATCCGCATCAAGCGTAATGACGATACCACACTGGTCGTCGAGGTTGCGCAGCACCTGGGCGACGATACGGTAAGGTGTGTGGCTATGGGACCTACTGACGGACTTGTCAGAGGAATGGATGCGATAGCAACAGGCGCACCCATAAGCGTACCTGTTGGTGAGAAGACCCTTGGCCGTATCTTCAACGTGCTGGGCGAACCCATAGATAATAAGCCTGCTCCCACAGATGTGGAGTATGAGCCTATTCACAGACCTGCACCTGCTTTTATAGAACAGAGTACCGAGCAGGAGATGCTTGAGACAGGTATAAAGGTCGTTGATCTTCTCTGCCCCTATCAGAAGGGTGGTAAGATAGGACTTTTCGGAGGCGCCGGCGTTGGTAAGACGGTGCTCATCCAGGAGCTTATCCGTAATATAGCAACAGAGCATGACGGTTTCTCCGTATTCACCGGTGTTGGTGAGCGTACCCGTGAGGGTAACGACCTTTACCACGAAATGAGTGAGAGCGGCGTTATCGATAAGACCGCCATGATCTTCGGTCAGATGAACGAGCCCCCCGGGGCACGTATGCGTGTGGGTCTTACCGGACTTACAATGGCTGAGTATTTCCGTGATAAGGGCGGCAAGGACGTGCTGCTCTTCATCGATAACATATTCCGATTCACACAGGCAGGTTCGGAGGTTTCGGCCCTCCTTGGCCGTATGCCTTCCGCCGTGGGTTATCAGCCTACACTGCAGACAGAGATGGGTGCGCTTCAGGAGCGTATCACCTCTACAAGAAACGGTTCCATCACTTCCGTTCAGGCCGTGTATGTGCCTGCGGATGACCTGACCGACCCTGCACCTGCAACAACATTCGCACATCTGGATGCGACCACGACCCTTAACCGTGCGATCAGTGAGCAGGGTATCTATCCTGCAGTGGATCCCCTGGATTCCACTTCACGTATACTGGATCCCCGTATCGTAGGTGAGGAACATTATAAGGTGGCACGTGGTGTGCAGGCTATCCTTCAGAGATATAAGGAATTGCAGGATATCATCGCCATCCTTGGTATGGACGAACTTTCCGAAGAAGACAAGCAGGTGGTAAGCCGTGCCCGTAAGGTACAGCGTTTCCTGAGCCAGCCTTTCTTCGTAGCAACACAGTTCACCGGTATCGAAGGAAAGTATGTGCCCATCAACGAGACTATCCGCGGATTCAAGGAGATACTTGCCGGTAAGCATGATGACCTTCCGGAGAGCGCATTCCTGAATGCCGGTACTATCGATGAGGTTGTGGCAAGAGCTAATAAGTAGAGCAGGTATAGTGAATGGAAACATTTAAACTTAGCGTCGTAACCCCGGAGCGTGTTTTCTTTGAGGGTGAGGCCGAGATGGTAGAATTCAATACGACTGAAGGCGAGATCGGTATCTATAAGAACCACGTGCCTATGACAGTTATCATAAGCCCCGGAGTATTGTACATGCAGCTGCCTGAAGGTGAGAAGAAGGCAGCGCTGCACGCCGGATTTGTCGAGATACTCCAGGATAGTGTGACGATACTGGCAGAGCTTATAGAATGGCCTGATGAGATCGATGAGCAGAGAGCCGAGAGTGCAGGGCAGAGAGCGCGCGAGCGTATAGCTGCCAGAGGCGATGATCTGGATATGGACCGGGCCGAAGCTGCACTTAAGAGAGCCATTGCCAGAATAAATTCGCTGAAATGATCTTGTAGTGAAAGTTAAGCATTTTTCTAAAGGAATATTAATGATCATCTATTGCGGGAGCATTTTTATGCTCTCGCTTATTTTGCTGGGAAGATTAATGAACAGGGGCAATACGGATATGACCCTGGAGATGCCTTCCGCAAGCCTGCCGCTCATGTGCCTGGTATGCGGGAACATGGAATATAATGAGATGCAGGCATATACGCAGGATATGGATATCCTTCGTATGAACGATCACATCACACCGCTCGGAAGTGACCGGAGCCTGGATTTTGTGATAGATATGTACGGAAACGGTATAGAGCGGCTTTCGTTTCAGCTGCGTTCCCTCCAGGACGGCCGTCTGATAGAGGAAGATCAGATATTCGATTACGTAAGGTCTTCGGAGAGGGTCAGCGGGAGCATGGTGTTAAAGGACCTTATGAAGCCCGATACGGAATACTCCCTTTGCTTTTTCCTTGAAACGGACAGCGGAAAAGTACTGAGGTATTATACCCGTGTGATCCCCATGAGTGAAAACGGTCTGTGGAGCAAGCTGGATTATGCTTATTATTTTCATGAGGCCAGCTTTGATAAGGCCAAGACTAAAACGGAGCTGACAACTTATCTTGAGAGTAACAAGCAGGGCGATAATTCGAGCTTTACCTATGTTGATATCCATTCAAGCGCCGAGCAGGTAAGCTGGGGAACTCTGGATGTGGAGCGTGTGATAAGTGCCAGGGCAAAGGTCAGGGAGATAGACAGGGATTCCGCACAGATCGTACTTGATTATACCGTAAATATAAAAGAAGGCGAACGTGATGCATATTGCTTCGTGGAAGAGTTTTACCGCATGCGGCTTGGCAAGGAGCGTATCTATCTTCTTGAGTATAACCGCAGGATGGAGGAAGCATTCGATCCTTATGATCATGTGATCAACGCAGATAAGATACAGCTGGGTATGATCCCGGAAGGCATTGAAAAAAACGAGAGCAGCGGAGGACACATTGTTGCATTTGCAAGCTGCGGAAGACTGATCTCTTATGATATGACATCCAATAAACTCGCTTATGTTTTCGGCTTTTACGGAGATGATCTGAAAGACAGACGTGAAACCTGCAGGATGAACGATATAAGGATCTTTCAGGTAAGCGACACCGGTGACGTGATATTCGGTGTGTGGGGTTATATGAGCTGCGGAAGTCATGAAGGAAGCATGGGACTAGCGGTATATCGTTATGATTGCATGATAAATACCGTTGAGGAACTGCTTTATGTTCCGTACAACGGCGGATACGGAGTGATGAAGGCAGAGATAGACAGCCTGTGTTATGCTAATGAAAGCAAGCTGTACATTTTAAAGGACAGTGATCTTCTCGAGATAGGATTAGAGAACAGGGAAGTGAACGTAATGGCAAAAGACCTACCACAGGATGGTCTGATCACTTCGGACGATCAGAAGATGATAGCCTGGGGTGACGGAAGAAAAGTATATGATTCGCAGACCATAAGTGTTAAGAACCTTCTAAACGGTATGTTCAGCGAGATAAAGGCGGAGGCCGGAGACAGAGCGGTTCCCATTACATTTTTCGGAACGGATCTTGTATACGGGGTGGTGAAAAAAAGAGATATCACTCTGGATGAGAACGGACATACACTTGTCCCGATGTATAAAGTCAGCATACGCAACGAAGCCGGAAGAGTATTAAAGGAGTACTGTCAGGAAGGCGTATATATAACAGGGACCATACAAAAAGGAGATATGATAAGCCTGATCCGGCAGGTGCGTGATGAGAACGGGCTGCTGGTTTCCACGACAGAGGATCAGATATTAAACAATAACAGCAGATCCGGTGAAAAGAATTATATAGAAAGCGTGGTCACGGAAAATTTCGAGACCATAAGACAGCTGGTGTTAAAGTCCGAAGCGGATCTTAATACGCTTAAGCTCATGGAACCTAAGCTGGTGATATTCGAAGGAGACAGAAAAGTAATTCAGGACGGTGATGCAGTAAATGAAGGGTATGACCTTTTTGCCGGAGGTACTCTGGTAAAGCGTTATATGTACTGTTATGATGCTGTGGAGCCGGCATGGCAGCTGGGAGGTTCCGTGCGTGATGAGTGCGGCCGTCTTATATACATACGAACAACGCTGCCGGCGAAAAATCAGATAATGGCTATCAGCGGATCGGTTGCAGAGGCAGGGGGAGAGCCGGAGGATTTAAAGAAAGCCTGTCTTGAAACCTGGTTCGCATATGAAGGAGCAGAGTACAAGGGTGTTATGGAGATGCCGGGACGTAAGATACTTGATCTTTCCGGCGTGTCACTTGATGCGGTGCTTTATTACGTAGCAAATGAGGAGCCGGTATTTGCGGAACTGAGTGACGGATCGGCTATGCTGATAGTGGGTTATAATGATCATAATGTTGTGGTGATGAATCCTGCAAGGACAGAACAGGTATATAAGATAGGCAAGGGAGACGCCGCAAAAATGTTTTTACAGGGCGGTAACCGCTTTATGAGCAGCGTGGCTGTTGGTGATTAGTTTATGAGTCTGCGAAAAGAGCTTGAAAGATATGCGGATAAAGGAATGGTATCTTTTCATATGCCGGGGCATAAGGGAAGGCTTGATCCCATAGATCTTACGGAGCTCCCGGATCTTGATGATCTGTACGATCCGGAGGGAATGATAAAGGATGCCTTGATGAGAGCGGCAGCCGTTTACGGATCGGAGCACTGTTTTTATCTTGTGAACGGAAGTACAGTGGGTGTGCTTACTGCCGTCAGTGCCGGAGTTACAAAAGGCGGACACATGATAATGCAGAGAGAGTCCCATAAAAGCGCTTATCATGCCGCGATACTGAGGGACATAAAACTCTCTTATATTATTGAAGAATGTGATGAAGTAAGCGGAGCCGGTCTGGGCGTGAGCCTTTCTTCGGTAAAGGAAGCTGTTTCAAAGGATCCGGAGGCGGAAGCGGTATTTCTGACATCTCCTTCTTATGAAGGATTCTGTGCGGAGCTGGAAGAGATTGCCGCATATCTTCATTCTGCTGATAAAAAGCTGATAGTGGATGCAGCGCACGGAGCACACTTTGCTCTGTGCAGTGAGTTTCCGCAGTGTGCAGTCGCTGCCGGTGCGGATTATGTGGTGATGAGCCTTCATAAGACTCTGCCCTGTCCTAATCAGGCAGCACTTTTACATGTAAAGGGAGACCCTTCGAAGGCAGCAGCTTTTTTAAGCATATATCAGACCACCTCTCCGTCTTATCCTTTAATGGCAGCGATGGATGACTGCATAAATGCCCGGTATGACTGGGAGGGATTTATCCTCCGCCGCAGGAAGCTGAGCGAACAGCTAAAGGGTCTTAAGAATATACGTGTGCGTGATGCGTACGATGGGCATCCGGATAGATCGCCTGAAATATGCAAGATGATGCTCTGCCCTGCGGATGGCGTGAGCGGCATACGCCTTCATGAGGAATTGCGCCTGCGCGGGATCGAACCTGAGATGTCTTTACCGGCTTATGTGCTTCTGATATGTTCCGTGGCGGATACGGATGAGGATCATAAGAAGCTGGCAGAGGCTGTGAAGGATATTGACAGCTCGTGGCAGACAGGGGAAAGATCCGCTGCCCGGGATGAAGGACATAAAGTGAATGAAGCCGGAGATCACGCCGGTGTCTTTGGTGATAAATACAGTATCCGCTGTATTAAGAATGCTTCGACAGCCATGAGTTTAAGTGATGCCTGGGAAGCAGAGGCTGAGGATGCATTACTGGCGGAAGCCGCAGGCCGGATCAGTGCCGGTACTGTCATGGCTTATCCCCCCGGCCGGCCCATTCTGCTGCCGGGAGAGCAGATCACGGCCGGCTGTATCGAAGAGATCTTTAGACTGCTCAGATCCGGCTGCAGCATTAAGGGTATAAGTATGCGGACGAAAAGAATGTGACACGGACCTTATGTATAAGGTGTTGTCGGCTTGTAGAGTCGCTGCATTTGTGCTATTGTAGGGATGGTTATAAAGATGTTTAAAAGATGGTTTAGTCTAACAATAAGGAGGAACAACTAAAATGAACATTCTTGTTATCAACTGCGGAAGCTCATCACTTAAGTACCAGCTTATTGATTCCGAGAGCGAAAAAGTCCTTGCAAAAGGTCTTGTGGAACGTATAGGGATCGACGGGAGTGAGCTTACCCATACACCTGCCGGGAAGGATAAGGTAGAGATAAAAACAGATATTCCCGATCATTCGGTAGCGGTAAAGATGGTGATAGAAGCACTTACCGATCCCGTACACGGTGTGATCAAATCCCTTTCGGAGATAGGTGCAGTGGGACACCGCGTGGTACACGGCGGTGAGAAGTTCAACAAGGCAGTGATCATAGATGAGAGTGTGATCAAGGATATCGAGGAACTCAGCAGCCTGGCACCTCTTCACAATCCCGCAAACCTTACCGGTATACATGCCTGCGAAAAGAATATGCCCGGGGTTCCCCAGGTAGCAGTGTTTGATACCGCATTTCATCAGACTATGCCCAGAAAGGCTTATATGTACGGCCTTCCTTATGAGTATTATGAGAAGTACAAGATACGCCGCTATGGATTCCATGGTACCAGTCATGATTATGTTTCAAAGCGTGCTGCCGAGATACTCGGAAAAGACCGCAAGGATCTGAAGATCATCGTCTGCCATCTGGGCAACGGTGCATCGATCTCCGCAGTAAAGAACGGCGAATGCATCGATACTTCTATGGGACTTACTCCTCTTGAGGGTCTGTTCATGGGTACCAGAAGCGGAGATATGGATCCCGCTATTTTCGATTTCATCTGCGAGAAGGAAGGGCTTACCCCCGCAGAGATGAATACCATCCTGAATAAAAAGAGCGGTGTGCTGGGCTTATCCAACGGACTCTCCAGTGATTTCCGTGATCTGTGCGATGCAGCCGATAACGGTAATGATATCGCCGCAATGACACTGGATGCATACAGCTACCGTGTGGCTAAGTACATAGGTTCCTATGCAATGGCTATGCAGGGCGTGGATATCATAGCTTTCACTGCCGGAATAGGCGAGAACAGTTACGGCGTAAAAACCCGTGTATGCAAATATCTGGGATATCTTGGTGCGATAATAGATGATGAAAAGCTTAAAGTGCGCGGAGAAGAGCTCATAGTTACCGAGCCCGGCAGCAAGGTTACCGTAATGGTAGTGCCCACCAATGAAGAGCTTGCGATCGCAAGACAGACCCTGGCGCTGCTGTAATAGTCTGCTGAAATTGAATATTATCTTTAAAGGCGTGGCTCCGGCCACGCCTTTTCTTATTCGTTGTGTATTGCCTTTAGTCTGGCAAGTTCTTTTCTTCCCAAGTATCAGACTTAAAAAGCATGGCCCATTTGTCGATATTAAAGGTCATTGTGAGAATAGATGATTACTCTTATTCTTTTTTGTCCAAAATCCTTTTCTTCGTATGTTTTTATGAAGCTTGAAGTATTGTGTATAACGTTGGCCTTATCGTAAATATAAAAGAATAATTCGGAGGCCTCATAATGCACCATATCTGAAGCAATCTCTTCGCTCAGTTGCCTCTCTGTTGTTCCCAAGTGGGTACACTTGAGCTCAATAACAGAGTTTATGGAGTTAATGACGATATCCTTCCTGATGGTATGATGGCCGGAATCCTGAACACTTTCTGTACGAGTATCAGGAAATATGGCTGTCAATAAAGGTAACATCAACTTTTGAAGGTCATATTCGTTTTCTATATGAAATTCAACCAAATGATCTTTGATGCCTGGACTGCACTTATCATGTATTTTTGTTTTATACAATTTACGGCAATATTCCGGAAAATTATTGAGAATGGTAGATATAATGTTTTCCGTATCTTTCCTGTTTTCTATATCTAACAGGGTTTTAATGAAGGATCTGACATCCTCTTTTTTTTCGGAAAGATCTTCCGCTACAGAACGATTTGAAAATCGGTTCTTTCTAAGCACTGCAACATCTCTGAGCTTTGCAGCCTCAGAAGTCTTTCCTTGTGTAATTAAGTAATCTATTAGCTTTTCAATAGCTGACTCGTAGTCAGGTACAGAGGTTGCATATAGTATTTCATCCATATATTCATTTATCATTTGTGGTTCCCCTCCCCCATCTTAGATAGAATAAAAACAGTGATTCAATGATATAGATGATATTATCTTTCCATTCTATCACTTCATATGAACGATCATTTGCATTTAGGACATCCTGAATATTTTTGAGATAGTTTTTAACGGAAATTATGGATGGCATATTTTTACCTTTTATTAGTTTCAAAATACGGTTATATAAGTCATCAAAAGAGATATCAGTAAAAGGTGGATCAAGTGCAAGTGCCTCTAAAATAAGTCCATATAAATCAATCGTACCTAAAGTATTTGTCTGATAAATAGTTCTTTTTTGTCCTCGTGAATTCTTTCCATTTTGAATTATTTTAACCACCTTATCATAATCCAGATTTAGCGTTGAGAAACGAAATGCTCGTTTTACCAATGTTTCATCTATAGAGAAGTCATTTCCTTCGGCTAATACGCATATATTGAGACATATTAATTGCATTAGTTGCGGTGAAGCAATACTTTCCATTGTGAGAAGGTCAATTATTTTCTTGGGAATCTTTTTCTTAAGCTCTACAAATCCTTTTTCAGGAATCTGCTTCAGCTCATCCCTGTTCCATGTCTGCATATCAATTATGCTGATCCTTCCCTGAAGATCCGGATTGGTGCGAATCGTATCATCAACCCTGTGCGGGAGCGATGCTATTACAACACGTAATCCCTTACGGATGGCATCTTTAAATTGCTGCGCCATGAATATCTGCATTTCATGAGATGCGTAGTGGAAGTCATCCATTAACAGCACAAGGTCATGTTCCTTAAAGTATGCCAGGACGCTTTCTTTGGTTAGTGAAAAGGTTTCCTCCATGTAATCAGCTTTGTATCTGCCTGATTTTGTTGTGCCTGTATGGGGCATTCCGGCTTTAGTACCAATCTGGATCCACAGCTCCTGAGGATTTATCATATCTGATCCTGAAATTTCGACAATGCGGTCAATTCCGATCACTTTTTCACAAAGTACAGTTTTTCCGATTTTAGACGGACCGGAAATAAGAGTAAGGTAGCCACTTACACTTAAAGCCTGCATCAAACGTTCTTCATAGGTAAAGCCCGAACTCATGGTGCGTGTTATATAGGTGCTCTCAGGAAGAGAACCTGGAATGAATACTTCATAGTATTTCGTCATGGTATAAGCTCCCTTCTATCAGGATAAGATAATTATAGAGTTTTAATGTGATTTTGTAAAGCTAAAAGATATATTTAGAGAATAATAGCGTTATTTATTGCGAATTAGATATTTACAGACGGTTTTAGATATTTATAGGCAGATTTAGACGATATTAGATATTTTTAGAAAATTAAGATGATTTATAGGGATTATAGATATTTTTAGAGAATTTAGATGATTTTAGAGTTTATTGATGGTTAATCGTTTGTTTTCCCAAAATACTCTGCAAGTATGCGTTAAATATACCGTTTCACGAAACGAAGTCCCTGAAAATCAATGGACGCCGGCTTTGCGGACGATCGCAGTGATTACGGGATAA
This sequence comes from uncultured Lachnospiraceae bacterium, assembly GCA_902779395.1. Lineage (GTDB taxonomy): Bacteria > Bacillota > Clostridia > Lachnospirales > Lachnospiraceae > NK4A136. Next base: position 86,206 of record CACZBK010000010.1, read on the forward strand.
TTCCACGAAAAGCTGTAAACCGGAAGCCAGACGCAGCGGATGCCGGAAAATACGCAGCACAAGGTGCTAAGGCTGTTTGAAAACTTTCCGAAAAATAGTCGCCAACGCAGGCCCGAGATCAGAAAAGGCCTAAACGAGGCAAAGCCCGGTGAAGGTCTATACGCT
>CACZBK010000011.1 GCA_902779395.1 uncultured Lachnospiraceae bacterium
CGAAGGAAAGTATTATCCTGTGACGCAGAACCGGATAGACTACTGCTGCCACATCATCGAACGATACATTATATCTGCCCTCCAGAAATGCTCTTGCCCTTGCTCCTCTTACCAGAGCCTGAGCAGCACGGGGACTGGCACCTTCACGTATAAAACGGTTGCTCTTATCATGCGTTGCCATCATTATATTAAGAATATGATCCATGACTGCATCCGCAACCTGGATCTCTTTGACCATAGCAATAGCCTGCAGGAGCTCGTCTCCCGAAAGTATGGTCTGAGCCTTCTGCTGAACGGGATTTTCGGTAAGGCTCAATATCCCCGCAAGTTCATCCTTTGTAGGGAACGGCACTAAAAGCTTAAACATAAAACGGTCCAGCTGCGCCTCAGGCAGAGGATAAGTACCTTCTGTCTCTATAGGGTTCTGTGTAGCCAGTACAAAAAACGGCTCCGGAACCTTATGCGATACATTACCGACTGTTACGATATGCTCCTGCATCGCCTCCAGAAGAGCCGACTGCGTCTTAGGTGTTGCACGGTTGATCTCATCTGCAAGGATTATATTCGCAAATATCGGACCTGCCTCAAAACGAAATCCCGTATTTTCTCCATCCTTGACCATAATATTCGTACCTGTTATATCACCGGGCATAAGGTCCGGTGTAAACTGGATACGCTTAAAGCTTAGGTTCAATACATGAGAGATGGTATTCACCAGTCTGGTCTTACCAAGTCCGGGCATACCTTCCAGAAGAACATTTCCTCCCGAAAGTATCGATAGCATAACCGATCTCACCACTTCTCTCTGGCCTATTATCTCCCTGCCGATCTCATACTCGCAGGCCAGTAGCTTCTGCTGCATTACCTGATAATCGTTCATCTTTCTCCTCCGGATATTTATTATGAAACTGCCCGCCGAAGCGGAAGGCGTTCCTTAGAATGAGCTGAAATACTGCTTGATCACATCCTCCATACCACTGGGATAACGCCCGTTCTGTATTCCCTGATATGCTCTTTCACTGTATTCACCCATTACATTTGTGTATTCCTGACGGTTACCCTGCCATCCGATGCCGTTTTCGTAGCGGCTGTAATCCATATTGCCCTGTCCGGTACGGTTTCCCGTAAGATTATCATCATCTCCGGTAGCATTAGGAAGGCTTACATAATCATGATGCGCACCGCCCCCCGGGCCAAAGCCCTGACCCTGACCGCCGCCACCGCCGTTCTGACCGTTCTGACCGCTCTGGCCCTGCTGACCGCTCTGGCCCTGACCACCACCATTCTGGCCCTGGCCGCCGCCGTTCTGGCCATTCTGACCGCTCTGGCCCTGACCACCACCATTCTGGCCATTCTGACCCTGCTGGCCGTTCTGACCATTCTGACCGTTCTGGCCATTCTGGCCATTCTGGCCGTTCTGACCATTCTGACCGTTCTGACCCTGCTGGCCGTTCTGGCCGTTCTGACCGTTCTGACCCTGCTGGCCGTTCTGACCGTTCTGACCATTCTGGCCGTTCTGACCATTCTGACCATTCTGACCGTTCTGGCCGTTCTGGCCGTTCTGACCGTTCTGACCATTCTGACCATTCTGACCCTGCTGGCCGTTCTGGCCCTGCTGGCCATTCTGACCATTCTGACCCTGCTGGCCGTTCTGGCCCTGCTGGCCATTCTGGCCGGCATGCTGCTGCATCTGCTGCGATATCTGATTCAGCTGCTGGGAAGTTGCACTGTTACCACCTCCCTGATTCTGCTGTGACTGATTCTGTGACTGGCTGCCATTCTGATTCTGCTGTGACTGGTTCTGTGACTGGCTTTGATCAGGAGGCGGTGTAGGTGTAGGCGTAGGTGCATTGGGATCCTGAGGATCACCCTGATCTTCCCTTGCCTGAACATTATTTGCCATCTGTGATAATGCTGCAGCAATATCCTCATACTTATAATCAAGACGTCCGGAAGCTCTCTGAAGCTCCTCCATATTGGAAGCCTGATCCATTTCAGTCATAGAGGACTGAAGACTCTCCATCATATTTGAGAGCTGCTGCTTTTCATTATCTGTCAGCTGTTCCTGATCTATACTCTGTATCTCTTCGATCGCTTCTTCTATCTCTTCTTTAAGCTCTGCCGATTCCTGCTCTACTTCATGCTGCTCCTGTGCAACTTCCTTAGCCTTGCTGGGCATAAGGAACAGCCATGCCATAAGCGCGAGCAGTAACAGCGGAACCACAAGACGATACCATCCCAGTCTGAGCGGGATGATAATAGACTCTGCTATAGCCATAAGCCGCTGTGTTGCATCATCTTTCTGGATGCTGCTTATCACCGACGGAGCTTCTTTTTCCTTTTCCATATTCTCATAAGCAGTGATAACACGCTCATCAAGCCCGAAGCTGTCGATACGTTTTGCGGCATACTTCATATCCTTAGCACTCATCCTGCCTATAAAGATCCCAACGATGAGCCCAAGTAAAATAATCCCCAGAGCATAATAATGCACATAATAAAACGGCTTAAATATCGCAACAGCTTCAAGTATGCAGGCAAGCAGCAGCCCTGTTATAAGCCCGTCAAGTGAACGTCTGAGTAATATCTGTGTATTGATCTGTCCCTGAACACGCTTAATAAAAGATATAAGATAATCTTTTCCCTTTGTTTTACCTTTTTCTTCCTTTTTCATTTAAGCGCCACCCCCTTGGCCTTCTTCTTCCTTCTTTCAGTAATAAGATAACCATGAAGAGGATCTATCCTCCATGCGGCCATTCTCTGCAGGCCCCATGCCATAAGGAGCATGACTATTCCGGATAAAAATACCCAGCCCCATCCGCTCCAGAATCCGATCGCATTTCCGCTGAAAATATCATCGCCGCCAAGCATGAGCACAAACATCTCTACTATAGCAGCCACAGGGTTTATCAGCATCAATATAGATATTATACTGCCCTGTGAAAATGTCGATGAGATCACCACTATCAATGTGGGTACAATACTCATACTGCCTACTACAAAATAAAACACATAAGTAAGTATGATAGATGTTATCGTCTTTTTGGTAAGTGTAGAAGCAAAGATCCCTATAGATCCGGTCAGGATCGCAAATATCAGGAAAGCTATCATGGTAATCAGAAGATTCAGCCAGCTGAGACCGCCAATAGTAAACGAAAGTGCCATCAACGGAACGCTTCCCACAATAAATACCATCATTCTTATAACTGCCGATTCCACCTTTCCGCGCACGATAGCCCTCGGTGTCATTACCGTAGTAAGAAGTATGTCAAAAGTCTGTTTTTCTTTTTCTCCCGATATTGCAGATGCGGTAATTATAGGCATTATCAGAGCGATTATGCCAAACTGTACTGATGCTATTATAGGAAACAGCGCTATAAACTCCTGGTAATCCGATGTATATCCGTAAGAAGAAAAAGCATCAAAGATTATAAAGACCGCAAAGAAGAAAATAATAGCCAGGACCGCCTCATAAGCAAATATCCCCCAGGCGATCTTCCAGCTCCTTGAGATCACCTTAAGCTCCTTCTTTACTATGGGATTTATCCTGATCTTCCCGGGCAACTTAAACTTCATCATTGGTGCCTCCCATATCCACATTCATATTATCTGCAGGTACCTGCGGCTGTTCCATAATTTCAGGCTGTATCATTGGCATCTGCGGCTGTTCCATAACTCCCGGCTGCATCATTGGCATCTGCGGCTGTTCCATAACTCCCGGCTGCATCATTGGCATCTGCGGCTGTCCCGTAATCCCCGGCTGCATCATAACGGGCTGCTGTAAAGGCATCCCCATATTCTGCTGCATATAAGGATTATTCTGCACAGGTGTCTGTCCGTTCAAAAATCCGGAAGGCACAGCCCCCGGATTCGGGATCAGTGCTTTGGGCTGATCAGGCATTCCCGGCATCCAGGGCTGCGGTGACTGGGGCGGCTGTATCGCCCCGGATGTAAGCTGTATAAAAAGAGTCTCAAGATTACTCTCTTCACGACGGAATCCGCTTACCATCACCCCCGCAGTCATAAGTGATCCTATGATGCGGTTAAGCTCCTGATCATTACCATCGAAGTTGATAACCAGTTCATTTTCCTTCAGAGATACCAGACTTATTCCGGGGAGTTCTTTCATACATATCGCTGCCTGCTGCGTATCGCTGCTTACAGAAATGATAACATGGTGCTCATTTCTACCGAGTCCCAGAATATCCTCCATCTTCCCGGCTGTTACCAGTTTTCCCCTGTTCATTATACCCATACTGGTACACATTTCAGAGATATCTGCAAGTATATGGGAGCTTATTATTATCGTCTTGCCCATGGAATTCAGGTTCATGAGCAGTTCCTTCATCTCCACTCTTGCCTTGGGATCAAGTCCGGATGATGGCTCATCGAGCACCAGCAGTTCCGGATTATGTAAAAGTGCCCTTGCCACACAAAGTCTCTGCTTCATACCACGCGAGAGTCCGTCCACATAATTCTCTTCCTGCCCCGAAAGATTCACCAGCTCCAAAAGATCTCCGGTCATCTTTTTGACATCATAATCGCTTATTCCATAGATGGAGCCGTAAAACTCCATATATTCCTTTACCTTAAGGTTATCATATACTCCAAAGAAATCAGGTACATAACCTATACAGCGCCTTACCGCCTCCGACTGACGTCTCAGCTCATAACCGGCGATGTATATATTTCCGAAATCAGGCTTCAAAAGCCCGCACAGCATACGTATGCTTGTAGTCTTTCCTGCACCGTTAGGTCCTATAAAACCAAAAAGGTCTCCCTTCGGAACGTGCAGTGTCAATCCGTCCACAGCTCTGAAACTACCGTAATTTTTGACCAGCCTCTCAAGATAAAGCATATCAATCCACCCCGTACACGCAAAGGAAACCATCCTCTGCTACGTTCCCCTTTATCACTTTGTCCGTGCCTTTTCTGACACCCACTACGAAACTGCCCTGATCGTTAAGCTCATGTGCTGCAAAGAAAAGCGCCATATAAAGCTTTGCTTCCTCATAATCTTCGTAGTTGTAATACTTCCTGGCCAGATCTTCAATAGTCCCCTCATCAGTATAACGTTGACGGGACTTTGAATTTATGGTTATGTGTTCACCGCTTTTGACATTGTCCAGGATATCGTAAAAACCGTAGCAGACAACCAGCACACGGTCAAAATCATAATCCGTTCCGTTCTCAAACTCACCCACGATCTTTGAATTATCCAGTTTTAAATCAGCCTTCATACCGCCGCCGGTGGTACTGTTATCCGTCTTAGTCTTAAAGAATGCATTTTCAAAACCGCCCTTGGGAGAATAAGCAAGCTGCATGCCTGCCGTGGTCTTTGAAGACATATAGCTGAATCTTTCCGACTTATTATATGAATAGGAATCTTCATAAAAGACAGGACCGGCAGCACTGGCGTTATCATTTAAAATAATGTTCCAGTCCTTATTGGATGACGAAAAACCAAAGATATAATCTGTTTCCTCTTCCTTACCGTCGGCATTTGCTATACGGACAGTCGTAAACTGTTTTGACCTCATATCGAAACCGCGGCTTAAGAAAAATACCAGCAGCACGAATAAAAATGACAATGCGGGAACAGCAAGCCATATTTTTTCCCTTTTATCAGATTTTTTAAGGATAAAGTATATCCCGGGTCCGATGAGGATCACGTAAAGAATTATGACTATACGCAATACCGTCGGGCTGAATCCGCTCCTGCCCTGCATAACGCCATAATCATTCCCGACATCATACTTACTTAAACCATGAGAGATATTGCTTCCGTTCTGGCTCGAATTCTTTATGCTTATAAGATTGGTATACAGGTCGGAACCGAAATAAGATGTATTAAGGTCCTGATCGGATAAAGAGAATGTAGACACAACAATAGCGCCTCTGCCTATCTCCTTCTTATAAAGTTCTCCATAGCAGATGGCATTATACTCAATACCGGTATCAAGATCGGCAATATTTATATACCCTGTTTCGGAATAGTAACTGAACTTGGAATAGGTATACTTATTTCCCAGTTCCAGCGCGATAAAATCATCATCAAAAACATCAAAACACTTATCCAGGCAGCTTCCGGTACCTATTACCAGTATACCGCCAAGCCTCGTCCATTCCTCAATGGCTTCTATCTGATCGCTCTTCAGCGAAGAAAGATCAAAATCATCAATGAAAAGATAGCTCATCTGCCTGAGCGTATAACCGTCAGTCAGTTCTGCAGGCATCATATACAGCGTTTTCCATTCATCGCTGTAGTTTCCGTAATAATACCCGCCACCATAGCCGTTAAAGGATTTTTCAATATAATCCAGACCTGATGACGAATCCGACAATATTCCTATCTGCTGGGATGAATCTATTGTGAACAGATTTTTCTGCCTGGCCGAATACAGCTCATTTCCTTTTGTATCCAGTATCTTTACCGTAGCCTCGTAATCCTGGAGATTAACACCTTCCGGAACAGGAATACTTATATCGACACTTTCGGTGGTTCCCGCAGCGAGAGAAACATAGGATTCATATACATAAGATGAAGAATACCTCCCGCCGTTAAGAAGAAGTCTTACGTAGCCGCCAAAATCCTTTCCGTTATTAGTTACCTGCAGATAGACGTATTGAACATCTCCTTTAGTGTTTACCCCCGAAGAGCTCTTTACATCAAAATCATCATCTTCATCATTACCGCCCGCATATGAAGCAAAACATAAAGCAAATACCATAAGGGGCAAAACCACGGTAGCAAGCAGTATCCTGCCAAGCTTAGTTTTCATCAGACCTTTTCTCCAATCAGCCAGTCGTACATATCCTGATATTTTCCTGCGGAAACGTCCCAGGAGAAATCGACTGCCATATCTCTATCTATCATCTTATTCCACTCACGACGCTTATCATAGTAGATCTTTTCGGCATAACGTATGGTGTAAAGCATCTCATGAGCGTTATAATTCATAAATGAAAAACCTGTTCCGGTAGAATCATATTCGTTATAAGGCTCCACCGTATCCTTTAAACCGCCGGTCTCCCGTACAATGGGTACGGTACCGTAGCGGAGTGCCATAAGCTGCGACAGCCCGCATGGCTCAAACATGGAAGGCATAAGAAAAGCATCACAGGCTGCATATATCTTATGGGAAAGTTCCTCAGAGTAATATATGTTTGCCGAAACCTTTCCGCCGTATTTCCATTCAAAATGGCGGAACATGTTCTCATAACGTTCCTCACCCGTTCCAAGTACAACTATCTGTACAGCATCCTGGCAAAGCTCGTCCATAATATAAGCTATCAGATCAAATCCCTTCTGATCGGTAAGACGTGATACTATACCTATCATCATCGTCTTTTCATCCTCATCAAGCTTAAGCTGCTTCTGAAGGGCTTTTTTATTCTTGATCTTCTCCTTGCGGAAATTTCTGGCATTATACTTATAGTCGATATAATCGTCCTTTGACGGATCATACTCTTCGTAATCTATACCGTTGACTATACCGCGCAGGTCCCTGCTCCTTGCCTTTAACAGGCCGTCAAGCCCTTCACCGTAAAACGGAGTCTTGATCTCCTCTGCATAAGTATCGGATACCGTGGTTATGGCATCCGCATATACCAGACCGCCCTTTAAAAGATTTGCATCTTTATAACTCTCCAGCTTATCCGGCGTAAAGAATTCTTCCGGTATGCCTGTTATATCCCTCATCTCCTTAACATCCCACCTGCCCTGGAACTTAAGGTTATGAATGGTCATTACCGTCTTCATCTTCGTAAAGAGCGGATTATTCCTGAATCTTTCCTTAAGATATACCGGAATAAGTCCCGTCTGCCAGTCATGACAATGCAAGAGATCAGGCACAAAATCCAGAAGCGGTATCGCCGAAAGCGCAGCTTTGGAGAAAAAGGCAAACTTAACTATATCATCATAGAAATTGCCGCTGTAGGGCCTGAAGCCCCCGAACATCATCTCGTTATCTATAAAATAATACTTAACCCCGTCAACTTCTGCCTCAAGTATCCCAACATACTCATTCTTCCAGTGGAAGTCCATGTAAAAATGAGTCTTGTACTTCATTTTATCCTTCATCTCCTGCGATATACAGGTATATTTAGGAAGCATGACTCTTACATCAAAGTACTTCTTGTCTACACACTTTGGGAGTGACCCGACCACATCGGCCAGACCACCGGTCTTGATAAAAGGTACGCCCTCGGATGCAATAAAAAGAATGTTCTTCATTACCTTCCCTCCATTAATAATAATATTAACGGCACCTCATAACCCCCGCCGCATTTTTCCGCATACAATTATATACTATTTCCCATTTGGATGCAATTTTTTATTTTTTCATGACCGGTCCCCTGCTGCTCACCCTGTTACTATTCACGACCCTCAGGTTGTGACCGGTAACCTCTCTTTACTAGCTGCAGCGCGTTCCTTCAGCTCCCTGGCATTAGAAAGAACTGCATCGCTTATCTCATCCCCGCCAAGCATCCTTGCAAGTTCCATCTCCTCCGAATCTTTATCCAGAGAACGTATCATAGTCTCGGTCTTTCCTTCCACTTCTTCCTTTTCTATCAGGAAATGCCTGTCTGCCATTGCCGCTATCTGCGGAAGATGGGTAATGCAGATGAGCTGTCTGTCAAAACTGAGCGCTCCCATCTTCTCGGATACCTTCCATGCCGTCTTTCCGCTTATCCCGCTGTCTATCTCATCAAAGATAAGAGTTTCTATATCATCCTTTGCAGCGAATACCGTCTTTAACGCAAGCATTATACGTGAAAGTTCTCCGCCGCTGGCTACATCCTTAAGAGGTCTTAAGCTCTCACCGGGATTTAAGCTTATCATGAATTCCACATCATCATAACCACGGGAAGAATATTCATTGTTTTTTCTGACCTCTACTTCAAAATCCACTTTCAGGAAATTCAGATCCTTTAAAACTGCACTTATCTCCTTTTTCAGCTTTACGGCTGCTTTCATCCGCTTATCATGGAGCTTTTTGCATAGCTGTTCCAGGATCTTTTCACGATCGGACCTGAGAGCACTAAGACGCTTTCTGCTCTCATCCAGATCATTGAGTTCTTTAAGTTCCTCCCTGCGTTTATCAAGATATTTAAGAGCTTCTTCCTCACTCCCTCCGTATCTGGAACATATACGCCGTATAGTATCAAGGCGGTCTTCCACCTCATCAAAATGTCCGGGATCAAATGCTCCGTCTTCCAGTATATCCCTGATATCACGCAGTACATCTCTTAAAGTATCCTCAGCGGTAGAAAGAGCCCGGGCATCTTCATCCATAACATCATTTACGGATGCCGCAGCATTCAGTTCATGTACCGCACGCCCCAGGCCATCCAGGACTCCCCCGCACTCTTCATCCAGAAGCTCTCTCACCCTGCTCAGCCCCTGATAACTGTCGCGCATACCCTTTATACGCCTGAATTCATCTTCCAGCTCCTCTTCCTCTCCGGGACGCAGGGCCGCTTCTTCTATCTCATTTATCTCATATTCAGCCAGTTCGGTCTCCCGTCTTCTGGTTTTTTCATCCATATCAAGAGCTTTGAGGCGTCCTGTCAGCTTTTTGTATTCTTCATATCCGTCAGCCACCGCTCCCAGTTCTTCACTGATCTCTTCCATACAGTACTCATCCAGAAGCTCCCTGTGCCGCCTGGGATCGAGCAGCGACTGATGCTCATGCTGCCCGTGTATATCTATAAGAAGCTGAGCCAGTTCCCTTACCTGTTTAACCGTAACACTCTCTCCGCAAACCTTTATGGAAGAACGGTTCACCCCCAGCTTACGGCTGATTATCACCGTTCCGTCTTCCTCTATAGGAAGTTCCATATCCCTTATGGCGTTTACGGTTTTTTCATTATCAACATGAAAGACCAGCTCTACCAGTGCATACTCGGCTCCTTCCCGTATCATGGCTTTGTCCGCTTTGGCACCAAGACACAGATTCACCGATCCGATGAGTATGGATTTGCCGGCTCCCGTCTCACCTGTCAGAATATTAAGCCCTTCGCACAGCTCTATTTCAGCCTGCTTTATCAGAGCCAGATTTTTTACCGAAATACTGTCTAACATTTATCTCCCTCTAATTGACCAGTTTCTTTCGTAATACCTGAAGGAAACCGTCATTGCCAAGCTTTATAAAGCGGCATACCCTCTTGCTCTTCCTCACCTCGATGCAGTCACCGGCAGAGAGCACTCCCATGGGTACACCGTCAAAATATGTTCCTGCCTCAGCCTCTCTTGCACTTCTGCCCGGAAGAAGCTCAACCCTTATCGTATCCTCATCAGAAAGGACAATACTGCGGGTATTGAGTGTATGCGGGCAGATCGGGGTCATGACCAGAAGGCTGGCCGAAGGCTCAACAATAGGCCCTGCTGCCGAAAGATTATACCCTGTTGACCCTGTAGGCGTACTGATTATGATACCGTCACCGGAATATTCATACAAAAAAACATCATTGACATAGATCCTGTAAGAAGCCACCTGCAGATCCCCGTGGCGGCTTAATACTATATCGTTAAGGGCATGCTCCAGTTCACCGGCAACACCGCCGGTGACGGTATACCCTGCCAGCATCATACGCTCTTCTATAACAAAATCATCACTAAGCAGACGTTTGATAGCTCCCTCTACCTCACCTGCTTCCACTTCAGCCAGATAACCTATATGCCCAAGATTGATGCCGAGCATCGGGATATCCAGCTTTCTCAGCCGTATTGCCACGGAAAGGAGGGTACCGTCTCCCCCCAGTACCAGAAGTGCCTGGGTTCCTTCCTTTACAGCAAGCTCATCGTCACACACATCGAGAAGAGGTGCCTCTTCACCGCTTAATAAGCTGACTTTTTCACATACCGTCCGGCCTTCTTTAAGTCCCGGGTCCTTTATACTGTTACTTATCACACAAAATCTGTTCATTTTTTTACGATCCGTCTATCCCTGCAGGCTGCTGTGTGCCTGCTCAACTACATCTGCCGGTGCGGGAAATCCATCTTCTCCCGAATCTTTTTTCAGATAAAGCAGATATTCTATGTTTCCCTCCGGTCCCCTGATCGGTGAATGATCAAGTCCCTTTATCAAAAAACCGTTCTCCTTTGCCGCTGCGATCACATTCTCTATCACTTCAAGATGTACTGCAGGGTCACGTACCACGCCTTTCTTTCCAACCTTTTCACGCCCTGCTTCAAACTGCGGTTTGATAAGGCATACCATCTCCGCTCCCTCCGACAGAAGCGGACAGGCCGCAGGCAGTATCTTTGATAATGATATAAATGATACGTCTGCTGAAGCAAAATTTATGGATTCCGGCACTTCTTTTTCCGTAACATAACGGAAATTGGTCTGCTCCATGCAGATCACACGCTCATCCGAACGCAGTTTCCAGGCCAGCTGGTTAGTCCCCGAATCTATGGCATATACTTTAGCTGCTCCGTTCTGCAGCATGCAATCCGTAAACCCGCCCGTAGATGAACCTATATCCATGCAGATCTTACCGTTCAGATCTATCGGAAATACCTGCAGGGCTTTTTCAAGTTTAAGTCCTCCCCTGCTGACATACTTAAGCGTATCGGCCCTCAGCTCAAGCTTAAGCCCCTCAGTCGGAAAAAAACTTCCGGGCTTATCCTCCCTCTGACCGTTCACAAAAACCTCACCGGCCATGATATGCCGCCTGGCCATTTCCCTGGAAGCCACAAGTCCCTCACTCACCAGGAGCACATCAAGCCTCTCTTTTGCTGTTTTATCTTTCATTATGCTTCTCCAGTATGGCCTTCACTATACTCTCTGTATCCAGACCAAGCTCCTTTTTCAGCAGAGCCACATTTCCATGTTCAACATAAGCATCAGGCAGGGCGATATGCATAAACTCTGGACTGTCCTTTTTTTCGTATTTTTCATCAAAAGCCAGTCTGAAACGTTCACCGAAGCCGCCGTTTTTCACATTTTCCTCAAGAGTCACTACCAGTTTGTGCCGCGATGCCATCTCTGCCATCTTCTCATCAAGCGGTTTAACAAAACGTGCATTAATAATGCTGCATGAATATGCCTCAGCCTTAAGGGCTTCCCTTACTTCCACAGCTGTCTTTACCATACTGCCAACAGCTATAAGACAGATATCACTCTCATCATATATGACTTCCGATCTGCCGTATTCTATGGGAGATCTGTATTCTTCAAGCCCGTCATAAGCTTCCCCTCTGGGATAACGTATCGCCATAGGCATTTCCTGTTCCACCGCAAAACGCATCATATCGGCAAGTTCCCACTTATTCTTCGGAGCCATCACCGAGATATTAGGTATCGAAGCAAGATATGAAAGATCAAATATCCCCTGATGCGTTTCTCCGTCACTGCCCACCAGTCCGGCCCTGTCTATAGCCAGGACCACAGGCAGGTTCTGTATACATACATCGTGAAGTATCTGGTCATACGCCCTCTGTAGAAACGATGAATAGATCGCCACCACCGGTTTCAGCCCGCCTGCTGCCAGTCCTGCGGCAAATGTAACCGCATGCTCTTCGGCGATCCCCACATCAAAGAAACGTTCGGGATACAGATTATGAAAACGCTTAAGCCCTGTACCGTCAGGCATGGCTGCGGTTATAGCTACCACCTTCTCATCTTTTTCACCAAGCTTACACATGACCGTAGAAAAAACATCTGTATAATTTGCCTTCTCCCGGATCTTTTTAGGCATACCGCTTTCTATCTCGAAAGGCTCTGCTCCGTGAAAACGTGCAGGATGTCTCTCTGCAGGAAGGTATCCTTTACCTTTCTGAGTACGGACATGTACCACCACAGCATTATCCACACGCCCCGCATATTCAAAAACATGGACCATGGCCTCCACATCATGACCGTCTACAGGTCCCATATAGGTAATGCCCATATTTTCAAATATCATCCCGGGCACTATGAGCCGCTTTACCGTTGACTTGACTTTCTTGATGGCTCTTACGGTACCTTCATTACCGGATCTCATAAGGGAATTATATACGCCTTCCTTTAAATCCAGATATTTTTCCGCAGAACGGATCGAATTAAGATAATTGGAAACCCCGCCCACATTCTCGGATATGGACATATTATTGTCATTTAAGATGATAATGAAATTCTTTTTAAGCTTTGAAGCATTGTTCAATGCTTCATAAGCCATTCCTCCCGTAAGCGAACCGTCACCTATTACCGCGATAACATGATGATCCTCACCTTTAAGCTCCCGCGCCTGTACCAGTCCAAGCCCCGCCGATATGGATGTAGAAGAATGCCCTGTATCAAAGGCATCACAATCACTCTCCCTCCGCTTCGGGAATCCGCTCATACCCTTGTACTGGCGCAGATTATCAAAGCCCTCACGCCTTCCCGTAAGCAGCTTATGTGTGTAGGACTGATGTCCCACATCCCATACTATCTTATCCTTCGGAAGATCAAAGGCAATATGCAAAGCCATCGTAAGCTCAACGCAGCCAAGATTTGAACCCAGATGTCCTCCCGTCTCACTGATATGCCTGATGAGAAAAGCTCTTATCTCGTCAGCCAGCTCAGGATAATCCGCCTTTGCAAAAGCCTTTATATCTCCGGCTTTCTGTATACGATCCAAAAGATGCGTATCCACCTCTTTCGGTGATCTGTATTCACTCTCTGTCTTTTTCTTTGCCATTTTACCTGCCTATTTTTTTCTCCCGGTAAGGCTTCTGATCAGCTCCATAAGAAAACGCTTTGCATTCTCACGCTCCGCTCCGCTGACAGCGATACTTCCAATCAGTTCCACAGCCTCTCCGGACAGCCTCTCCTGCTCTTTTTTAGCGGTATCGATCCCAAGAAAAGATACATAGGTTTTTTTCCCGTTACGTTCGTCCGATCCCACGGGTTTGCCAAGTTCCTGTGTAGTGCTTTCTATATCAAGTATATCATCCTGAAGCTGGAAAGCTATGCCCAGATCATATCCGGCTTTTTCGAGCACTGCGGCAGCATCCTCATCTTTTGCCAGATAAGCCCCGCACATAAGGCTTGCCTGCAGTAATGCCGCAGTCTTGTTCTCATACACAAATCTGATCTGTTCTTCCGAAAGCTCAATACCCTTTTCTTCCGCCTCAACATCCAGGCACTGTCCGCCTACCATACCGTATATCCCTGCTTTTTCCGCAAGCAGGCTCATTGCTCTGATAAATGCGCTCTTATCCTCAGCCTTTTGTGCAGCCTTAAGCATGGTTTCGTAAGCATAATTCAAAAGGCCGTCTCCTGCAAGTACAGCCATTGCCTGTCCATACTGTACATGCGTTGTCGGCTTTCCTCTTCTGAGTTCATCGTTGTCCATTTCCGGAAGATCATCATGCACAAGAGAATATGTATGTATCATCTCCATGGCAGCCATGAACGGAGCTATATCCTCTTTGCTCCCGAACATTTCCCAGACCGCCTGCATGATCACCGGGCGCAGTCTCTTCCCGCCTGCAAGCACACTGTATTCCATAGCATCTATAACGGTATGCTGATGCACCGCTTTCGCGGGAAGATATCCCGAAATGATCTTTTCCGCTTTCTCTACTCTTTTATCAAGCTCATTCTGAAAACACATCTGTCTCACCGTTATCCCGAAGAAGCAGAACCTTCTTCTCTACCCTGTCTATCTCTTCGTTACAATCCTTTAAAAGCTTCATACTGTCCTGATACAGTTCGAAAGCTTCTTCAAGAGGAAGGGTATCATCCTCCATCTTCTTTAAGTTGCTTTCAAGCAGATCAAAGTTTTCCTCTAAAGTCATTTTCTTTTCATTTTTGTTAACTTCTGCCATGTTCCTTCCTTTCGCAGCTCATTCATAAGTATTAAGCTGAAACTATGCCGCTCTGCTCCACTTTCTCTATGCGCGCATCCGCTGTCCCATCTTTAAACCTGAGACGTACCATCTCTCCTTCGTTAAGATCTCCTGCGCTTATTAATGCTTTTCCTTTTTCATCGCTCGCATATACATAACCGCCTCCCAGACGGTCGAGGGGTGATCTGGCCTTATATCTTTCTATTAACAGCGCCATTCTGTGCTTTACATCCTTAATATGTCTGTCAAAGGATCCGTCAAGCTTAAAACGAAGTGCCTCTGCCTTCTGCCTTTTCTGTTCTATAAGACTGTCGGGTGACAGATGCCCTATCAGAAGATCATTATGACGCGAACGTATCTTCAGCTCCGCAATCTTTTTATCTATCAATGCATCCAGCTTATCTTCTATTGCCTGTGCCTTCTGTTTTTTATCATTAAGAAACATCTGCGGTGAAAGACGTTTAAGCTGCTCGGTATATTTTTCGATCTTCAGCTTTCTGTCGCTGAGTATGGTCTTTAAACTGTGTTTAAGCCTGCTGCCGGCTTCCTCTATACGTTCTGTTATCTCATCCAGCTCTCTTACCGCCAGCTCTGCTGCCGCGGAAGGTGTGGGAGCACGCAGATCCGCCACATAATCAGCTATCGTGGTATCTGTCTCATGACCCACTGCAGAGATCAACGGTGTCGAACAGTCAAATATAGCCTGTGCTACAGCTTCATTATTGAAGGCCCACAGATCCTCCATGGATCCTCCGCCCCGGCCTACTATCATTACATCCACGCCTGCTGCATCCATGGCCCGTATGCCTCTTATCAGGCTTTCCGGTGCCTGTTTTCCCTGCACAACAGCCGGATATAGTATAAGCTGTACAAAAGGATCACGCCTTCGGGAGATCTGTATGATATCCCTTACCGCTGCCCCCGTAGGTGCAGTCACTATACCGACACGCTTAGCCATATATGGGATCTTCTGCTTGTATTCAGCTGCAAAAAGTCCCATTTCCTCAAGCCGGTTCTTAAGTTCCAGGAACTCGGCATAAAGATCACCCTGTCCTTCTTTCTCCATACCGGAAACATAGAACTGGTATTTTCCGCCTTCTTTATATACGCTTACCGAACCGGTGCCTATGACCGACATACCGTCCTCAAGTTTAAACTTAAGGCCGGCAGCCTTGTCCTTAAAACATACGCATGGTATCAGCGATTTATCATCTTTCAGAGTGAAATAAATTGTCCCGTCCTTCCAATACCTGGCGTCTCTTACTTCGCCCCTGATCGAAAGATCGCGCAGATAGAAATCCTGGGAGAACATTCCCCAGATATAAGAATTGATCTGCGTCACGGAATAGATCTTCTTATTCATTATTTACCCCAGCGCAAACTTCGCCAAAACTCCGTTTACGAATTCGCCGGATTTTTCCTGCCCGTACTTTTTTGCCAGTTCAACAGCTTCGTTAATGGCCACGGCATCGGATATATTATCATCATAACGCATCTCATACAGTGCCAGCCTGAGCAATGCCAGTTCTGTCTTTCCGATGCGCCCGGTATTCCATCCCTGGATCTTTTCATCCAGCATCCTGTCCAGCTCGGGGATACGTTCCATTATAGCCAGAACTTTTTCCCTGATCTGTTCCCTGCCTTCGGTGAGATAAGCAGGGATCACGATCTCATCTGCTTTCCCGCCTTCTTCTTCGATACGGAGCATCTCTTCTTCAAGGAACTCTTCCTCTTCATCCTTAAAAAAGCTGTCTATCTGAGCCTTCATACTCTCCGTATCATAAAAATCAGCTGAAAAGAGCAACATGAACGCTCTTTCACGATTGATCCGTCTGCTCATGTTTATTTCCCTTTTGCCATATTTACGGCAGCGATCCTGATATTCACATCTTCTACCGTAAGGCCTGTCATATTCTCCACGGAATTCTTAACCTTTTCCTGTACCTTCTTGCAGGTCTCGGGAATGCTGTATCCGTATTCAAGCACGATCGAAAGATTAACGGTGACCGTATTTTCCGAAAGAGCCACCCTCACACCCTTGGTAAGCTTTTTCATTGCCACTTTGCTCATAAGCTCATTGGTGATATTACCGGTCATAGCACTGACCCCCTCCACCTCGGAAGAAGCAAGGGCCGCTATCATAGCCACCACATCATCGGCTATCTGCACGCATCCGATATTCTCGTTATCTACCTTAAGTGTGATGTTATTATTGTTTTCCATTTCTTTCTCCTCTGTACTGGGCAGATACTCTGCCCGATTATCCATCGACGCCTATAATATCACAAAGCCCTGTCTTTTTCAATTAAAACCAGAAAGACAAGACCTTAAGATCATCACTCACTGTATAATCCGCAGAATTCACCCCCTCAGGCAGCACCGAAAAGATACGCCGCTCCTCCAGAAGCGAGTGCTTAAACTCCTCATAAACCGCAATATCCGCGCATTTGAAAGAAACATACTTTTCCCCTTTGAGCATTGCATCTTCAAAGAGTTTTTCAAGCTTATAAGTATCCGTACTGTCAAAGAATTTACCTTCACGTACGTAATAATTATCTTCTGTGGCAACGCATCGCGGCATAGGCATAACATTATCCGCAACATGCGATCGTGAAAGCTCGTCACTGGTCACATTAAGATAATTATAATTCACCTCACCCATATGGTTTACATCAGCGCCGGAAGCAGTCAGATAACCGCTGTCTCCCCAGGTAGCATCAACATAATAATACGCATCGTCTATGTAAATGAGATTCCAAGCGTGCCCTTCACCGCCGTTGACTTTTCCCACCACCATTGTACACGGGATACCCACATCATTAAGCAGATACTGCATGGCTTTCGCATATCCCTGGCAAACAGATTTCCCATTGAGCATCACTGAGAGGATATTCTGATTATCCGGCGATCCCAGTACGTAATCTGTATTAACGATTATGTACTTATAAATATACTTGACCTTCTCATAATCGTCCGCGCCGATCGGCATTCCGTTCACACAATGCCTTACCCAGGAGTCAACTTTTTTCTGCTTCTGCGCACACTCGTCTTCAGTATATGAATACTTTCCGCTGAAAGTATAGCTGCTCGCTTTTCCGTTTCGCGAATAACGGCTGTATGAATATCCCTCTATCCAGAACAGTTCCGGATGATCCTGAAACACACACATAAACGCAGTCTGAAGATCATCTTCCCCTGACGCCGTTACAAGTATATCTTCTTCGTGATTTTTTATGATAAGGAGTATCTCGGCATACAGGGTGTGCAGCGTATCATCCAGCATATCATACATATACCGGCCTTTCTGTTCGGCCATGCACCTTTTGATAGCTGCGTCCGTAAGCCCTGCCGCTTTCTTCTCTTTTAACAGATCGTCAAGCTTCGGCGCCTCTCTGTTGCCTGATTCTTCAGAGATCTTAAGCGCCTCGTAACCGGCAGCAGGCTTTAATGTAACCACCGTAGCATGCTTCAGTCCGCTCTTATTCGAAACCTGAACATCCTCTTCCTCTCTGGTCAGAATGCCGACATTGGGAAGCCCCACCGTACTCTTTTTCCCGCAGGAACAGAGAACACCGGAAATAAGACATAAAAGCAGTATAAACTTTAGACTTTTTCCCCTCTTCAAATAAAAGTCCTACCAGTCTTTTCCGAATTCGCTCAACTCAAGTCCCGGATTACGCTCCAGGGTCATTCCGACACTCCATGCGTTTACGAAAAGCAGAAGCGGATTACCTTTCAGATCCTGTACCTTCTTCATATCCGAGGTTCCCGAAAGCTTTGCAACATCCACTTCATTCTTGTTAACTATCCAGCGGATGTGCTCATAAGGCAGCGGATCCAGCCGTATCTCAACGTTATATTCATTTTCCAGTCTGTATTTGAGCACATCAAACTGCAGCACACCGACAACCCCTACTATTATCTCCTCCATACCGGAGGCTATCTCCTGGAAGATCTGGATCGCACCTTCCTGGGCTATCTGCTCCACACCTTTGACAAACTGCTTACGCTTCATGGTATCCACCTGACGCACCCTTGCAAAATGCTCCGGTGCAAACGTAGGTATACCTTCATAGCACACGTCCATCTTCGGATCACAGAGTGTATCACCGATAGAGAAAATGCCGGGATCAAAGACACCGATTATATCTCCGCCATATGCTTCACTCAGTATCTTTCTTTCATCCGCCATGATCTGCTGCGGCTGCAAAAGACGCATGCTGCGTCCGCTCTGAACATGTTTTACATTCATCTGCGCATCGAACTTGCCTGAGCAAACCCTCATAAAAGCGATCCTGTCCCTGTGCGCTTTATTCATATTAGCCTGTATCTTAAATACAAAACCGGAAAATCCTTCCTGATCCGGTACTACTACCTTCCCGTCGGAAACACGTCCGCTGGGAGCCATAGCCATATGCAGATACGATCTTAAGAAATATTCAACGCCGAAATTCGTAAGGGCCGATCCGAAGAAAACCGGTGTCAGCTTTCCGGCACGTACCTGTTCCAGATCAAAATCTGCTCCGGCAGAAAGAAGTTCCAGCTCCTCGCTGAGTTTATCCGCAGCTTCATCCCCGACATATGAACGTATACTGTCCATATCCTTCATTTCCAGAGTACGGCCTTCTTTAGTTCCCTTTTCGGTATCCTCAAAGGCCAGGAGCTCTTTATTCTTAAGGTCGTACACGCCTTTAAAATTCTTACCCGATCCGATGGGCCAGTTAACAGGACAGGTATCTATGCCCAGTTCCTTTTCTACATTATCCATCAGATCAAATGAATCCAGGGCATCACGGTCCATCTTGTTAATAAACGTAAATATCGGTATGCCTCTCATGGCGCATACCTTAAAAAGCTTTCTTGTCTGGGGCTCCACACCCTTTGACGCATCGATCACCATCACAGCGGAATCGGCTGCCATAAGCGTTCTATACGTATCCTCAGAGAAATCCTGATGTCCCGGTGTATCCAGTATGTTTATACAGTATCCGTCATATTCAAACTGCAATACAGATGATGTAACGGAAATACCACGCTCCTTCTCTATCTCCATCCAGTCCGATACAGCATGTCTTGCCGTTGCCTTACCCTTAACCGAACCTGCAAGGTTGATAGCGCCTCCGTACAGCAGAAGCTTTTCCGTAAGGGTAGTCTTACCTGCATCAGGATGCGATATTATGGCGAAAGTCCTGCGCCTGTCGATCTCTTCCTTTAATGTTGCCAACTTACGATCCTCTCCTCTTTTCTACTAAATATACACCAAAATATAATACCATACACAGCATAATGGGTCAATCCACCCCGGGAGGCTCGTCTGTATTCTTTATCACCGCATAACTGTCGATCATGGCCACCGATCCTTTCTCCGGCCATACAGCCATATCTTTATACTGCTGTGTACTCACGATATATGTGTATTCCTCACGGCTTATCCATCCGGGATCAAAGCCCATATATTCCCTGAAAAAATGATAGCGTCCCTGTGTCATTCCATAATCATTTTCCCAAAGTATAGGTCCCGCTCCTATCCTGCCGTATCGAAACAGCAGGGGATATATCCCGCGAAGTTCCGAATAATCTATAACGCCACCCAATACCACAGGCGTCTGGCGGTAATGATAATCATCCAGTTCATAAACCTGCCCTAGCATCAATGTTGCCTGCTGTATGCTGTGTTCGTAAATAAGCCGGTTAAGAAGCCAGGTCGACTCTGCCGACAGGGTCCAGGTACATACAAGCACAAAAAGGAGAGCACACCCTAAAGGCTCAAAGAGCATATGAGGCTTTTTTAGAAACTGTTCCCTGATCATCTTTTTAATATCCCCATCGCCCTGAGCCGGTTTACCGATATAAGAGCAAAATATAAAAAACAGCGGAAAGAGCAGTACATAATGATACTGCATCACTCCGTTGATACCGTTAGAGGGAAAAAGCACCACACAGACATTCATTGCAAGAGGCAAAAGCAAAAAAGCAGTACCAAACAATACTGCTGTCACAGGATTCTTTTTTTCACCCGTTTTTCTTTTTATCAATAAAACAACGCAGACAGCTGCCGCAGCCAGCAAAAGTGCAAAAAACACTGCATAGATCTTCTTTCTGAAAAGTACATCAGCCTCCCGGAAAGGTGTAAAAAACCATATGTATGAATACTTAAACGTAAATCCAAGATTCTCAATGATCGAAGCCAGAGAAAATGCAGCCACTCTGTCTGCTGCATTAAGCCCGTATATCCTCATCATCACTTCCATCACCCCGAAGTTAAGAACACATGCCGCCCCTGCAGCGATCACAGCCAGAGCAAGATCCGTAAAAGATCTTCTGAGTTCCTTTTCCCATAAAAGATCCCTGATAAACAGTATAAGGCCAAGCGCTGCCACCGCCCCGATATATGCCTGATACGAACCAAGCATCAGAAGAAAACAGAGTATGCCGCCGGCAAAGCTTACTATCCTGCGTCTGCGGAGCAGCAGGTATCCTGCTACTACTGCCAAAAAGGAAAATGAATAGCTGAGAGCCATATACAGATAAGCGAACTGATCCGTAACCACGGGAAAACTGACCAGTGCAGCTGTCACAAGCACCTGCATGATCTTATCCGAAATATGAAGCATCTCACATAAAAAGCCCGCGCTGAGTGCTATCATGGCGCAATATCCCACCACGACCACAAACGGCAGAATGGCATTCTTCCCGAAAATCTCGTTCAGATAACGTATCATCCAGCGGCCGCACTGTGCAGCCCAGTCCGCATTACGGTAAAAATGCACACCCTCGCTGGTAGAATCAGGCCCGCCGTAACCGTCGATCATAAGATAAAAATAGCAGAAAAAGCAGCACAGTGCTGCGGTGATCCCTATATTTTTATACTTTGCTATCCAGGCTTTCATAACATCTTTATTCCTTTACCGGATCAGCTGCATTAAAAGCTGTGCCCGAAAGCGGTTTTAGTCCCAGATAACTTACTACCGTTGCACCAAGATCTGCAAACGTTTTCCTGCTGCCGTAATTACCGGGCTTGAGAAACTCTTCAGCCCCGCAAGCTACAAAGGGTACATATTCTCTTGTGTGATCTGTCGTTTTTGTATAACCCGGATCACAGCCGTGATCTGCCGTAATGATCAGAAGATCCTCTTTCCTCATCTTTCCAAGCATCTCTCCAAGCTTTTTATCAAAATACGACAGAGCATCACCGTAGCCCTGAATATCACGGCGATGTCCGTATATCATATCCGTATCCACAAGATTTGTAAAACACAGTCCGTGAAAATCCTTATCCATATACTCAAGCGTACGTTCGATACCTTCGGCATTATTCTGGGTATAGACATACTCCGTTATCCCCACACCGGCAAAGATATCCTTTATCTTTCCCACAGCCAGAACATCCATCCCGGCATCCTTTATCTGATCCAGCATAGTGGTGCCGGTAGGTTCAAGCGAAAAATCATGCCGGCGGGGTGTACGGGTATAATTACCGTTCCCCTTTCCGATAAACGGGCGTGCTATCACCCTGCCTACCGCATAGTCTCCTTTAAGTATCTCCCGGGCTGTCCTGCAGTATTCATACAGCTGTTCACAGGGAACTATATCCTCATGTGCCGCTATCTGAAATACCGAATCCGCGGAAGTATAAACTATCAGTTTGCCTGTCTTTACATGTTCATCACCATACTCGTTTATTACAGCAGTTCCTGAATACGGTTTATTCACCAGCCACCCCCTGCCGGTCTTTTTTTCGAACTCATCCATCACTTCTTTCGGAAAACCGTCAGGAAATGTAGGCATGGGCTTTTCGGAAATTATTCCTGCCATCTCCCAGTGTCCCGTAGTCGTATCCTTACCGTTAGAGGCTTCCGCCATACGCGCGTATGCCCCCGAAGGCTTATCCACGCCCTCGCACCAGTCTATGCCGTCTATGTTAAAAAGTCCGAGCTTCTTCATATTGGGCATCTCAAAACCTTCAGCTTGGGCAGCACTCTTTAAGGTATTGCTGCCCTCATCACCAAATAAAGCCGCATCCGGCATCTCTCCTATCCCGCAGCTGTCGAGCACAATAACAAATACACGTTTCATAAGCACTTTACCTCCATTGACATATATTACCACATATCCCTTACTTTGGAAACAAAACAGGATGGTCAAAAGATGATGCTGCATGTAACAAATAATGAGAAGCGATCTCAGAATGTATACTATATCATAATCATAAAATCTTTAAAAGACAGGAGGGTTAACATGAAAGCTTTATTTATCGGAGGAACAGGTACCATCAGTATGGGAATAATCCGCAGACTTGCCGAAGATCCCCTGTGGGAAGTATATCTTCTTAACAGAGGAAACAGGAGCGCCGAAGTTCCCGATACCATTCACCAGATCACGGCGGATATCAATGATGAGAAAACGGTTCTGGAAAAACTATCCGGAATGACTTTTGATGTCGTAAGCGATTTTATAGCTTTCGATGTTAATGCCGTTGAAAGGGATTACCGCTTATTTGCCGGAAAGACAGCACAGTATATCTTTATCAGTTCTGCTTCTGCATATAATAAACCTGCTGCCGGATATATAATATCGGAAGGTACCACTTTAGCAAATCCGTATTGGGAATACTCAAGGAACAAGATAGCCTGCGAGGAATTCCTGCTGGATAAATACAGAAACGAAGGCTTTCCTGTAACCATCGTAAGGCCTTCACATACTTATGATGAAAGAAATGTTCCTTTAGGCGTCCATGGAAAAAAAGGATTTTATCAGGTGATAAAACGTATGAAAGAAGGTAAGCCTGTTCTTATACAGGGAGACGGTTCATCCTTATGGGCCCTTACATTTAACAGTGATTTTGCAATAGGTTTTACCGGTCTTATGGGAAACAGGCATGCTATAGGCGAGGCCTTTCAGATCACCGGTGACGAAACCCTTACCTGGGATCAGATCTACAATACGATCGCAGATGCCCTGGGTGTTAAGCTGAATGCTTATCATGTATCAACGGATATGCTCTGCAAGGCAGGCGATCCATACGGATATGACTTTACAGGCAGCCTTGCCGGAGACAAATCCGTATCGGTGGTTTTTGATAACAGCAAGCTGAAGCGGCTTGTACCGCAGATGAGCACAAATGTTCCTTTCCATAAAGGCGTGCGCATAGCTCTCGAGCACGTTCTTACACACCCTGAAGAATATGAAGAAGATCCGGAGTTTGATCTTTTC
Source organism: uncultured Lachnospiraceae bacterium (assembly GCA_902779395.1). Taxonomy (GTDB): domain Bacteria; phylum Bacillota; class Clostridia; order Lachnospirales; family Lachnospiraceae; genus NK4A136. The sequence goes on from CACZBK010000011.1 coordinate 24,038, forward strand.
TGTGAAAAGGTCATTGCTTCCTTTGACAAAGCCGTTAGTGATATCCTGAAGAACTGAATCCCGATATCCGATCCATTAAAAAAGGCTGTCTCATTAAATATACATCTCCGGTCTTCTGTCCCTGAACAGCCCCCAGTCAAGACGCGCCTTATCAACAGCCTCAGGATCGGTCTGTGATATAAGGACCTCCTCCTTATCTCTTGAAGCCTGGGCAGTTACAGCTCCTGTTTCGTCAGTGATAAAAGAAGAGCCATAGAATACAAGTTCAGAACTCTGCCCGCCGTTTTCCGGGCAGGGTTCTGTTTTTTCACTTCCATAGCGGTTTGCTGCCACAACCGGCACTATATTTGCCGCAGCATGTCCCTGCATGGTCCTCTGCCAGTGAGGCATACTGTCCGTATCCAATACCGGTTCGGACCCTATCGCGGTAGGATACATGATAAGCTGAGCCCCTTTTAATGCCAGTGCCCTGGCAGTCTCGGGAAACCACTGATCCCAGCAGATACCTATCCCCAGCCTTATATACTTAGTATCAAATACCATAAACCCGGTATTCCCCGGCGTAAAATAAAATTTTTCCTGATAATAATGATCATCGGGAATATGCGTTTTGCGGTATACCCCCAGGATCTCTCCGTCCGCATCTATCACGGCACAGCTGTTATACAGTACATTTATATCCTTTTCGTAAAAGCTTACGGGAATTACCACCTTCAGCTCCGCAGCAAGCTTTTTAAAATGTACCACCGCATCATTTTCCGAAACAGGCCTGGCAAAATCATAATATTCATATCTGCGCTCCTGACAGAAGTACTGCCTTTCAAACAGTTCCGGAAGCAATACTACTTTTGCTCCGCCTTCGGCAGCTTCGCGAACCAGCTTATCAGCCTTATCTATATTCTCCTGTACCCCCGTACTGCAGCTCATCTGTACTGCAGCGATCTTTATCACACTCATTTCCGTCACCTCAAGCTCAGTTTTTTTACTCAGGAAAGGATCCTGTCTGCCGGTATCTGCTGGGTAATACAGTGTATATTACCGCCTCCGACTATTATATCCCTTGCCATTACCGGAACTATCCTCCTGTCCGGGCACAGTTCTCTCATTACCGATACAGCCCTTTTATCGCTTTCCTCATTCTCTCCGCCAAATTGCGGCAGGATAACGGATCTGTCAGTAAAATAGAAATTCACGTAGCTGGCTGCCAGTCTCTCACCGGCCTCGCGAACATCTTCACCTTCCTCAAAAACATACCCGCCCAGATCATCTTCAGTTACACATACCGGCACATCAGGTATGGGCAGCTTATGAACTTTGATACCGTAACTCTTTAGTATCTCAAGATCCTTCAGTGAAAGCTCATACTGAGGGTCGTTCTTATCATCTGTCCAGGCCAGCACCACTTCCCCGGGCGCTGTGAATGCGCAGATATTATCAACATGTCCGTTAGTCTCGTCATTGTATATGCCTTCGGGGAGCCAGATAAGCCTCTCACCGCCCAGATTTTCAAGCAGCGTTTTTTCTATCTCCTGCTTTGTCATCTGCGGGTTTCTTCCGGGGCTTAACAGACAGCATTCCGTAGTAAGCAGGTTTCCGGCCCCGTCGGAGTGTATAGATCCGCCTTCCAGTACAAAGCTCTGCATATCAATGCTTTCATAACCCAGCTTTTTACACAGTACCGATGCCAGAGCATTATCTTTATCCCACCCGGCATACAGGCCGTCATACTCCCCGCCCCAGGCATTGAACGCCCAGTCTATACCCTTAAGCTTATCTCCCTCATAAACGAAGGTAGGAGCTGTATCCCTCGCCCAGGCATCATCCGTTTCGATAACATAAAAAAACACATTGTCCGTTCCCGCCAGTAGCGCTTTGGCAGCACCCTCCGTACGGGGACTTACCACAACGTGCACTTCCTCATCCGTCGCGATTTCTTTTATTATACCGGCAAAAACTCTCTGTGCCTTTTTTGCTTTATACGGCCATGAACCTTCCCTTTCCGGAAAGATCATTATCGTTCCCCTGTGAGGTTCATACTCCGCAGGCATCCGGCGCATCATGAAAGCCTCCCTTTAAAATCATCATAGCCGAAGCGCTTTATCAGCTCATAAGCCCCGTCTGCATGCAAAAGGCCTATGTCCGGCAGCGGCATGCCGTTAAAGGTATTATTCTTGACCATTGAATATATGGCCATATCTTCAAATACCAGACGGTCTCCGGTATTTAACGCTTCATCGAAGCTGTAATCTCCTATTACATCTCCGGCCAGGCAGGTGCGCGACGCCAGACGGTATGTATGTGCTTTTTCCCCGCTCTTTCCCGCTCCCATAAGCGGCGGGCGGTAAGGCATCTCCAGCACATCCGGCATATGGCAGGCTGCCGATGCATCAAGTATCGCTATGTCCATACCGTTATGAACGATATCCATCACCTCGCAGACAAGATACCCGGAATTTAAAGCCACGGCTTCGCCCGGCTCAAGATACACTTCCGTACCATATTTGGCCTTAAAATCCTTTATCAGCTTTATCAGCAGTTCCCTGTCATAATCATCCCTTGTGATATGATGACCGCCTCCGAAGTTGACCCACTTAAGAGACGCTAAATATCTGCCGAACTTTTCTTCAAAAGCTTTAAGCGTAAGCTCTAACGCATCCGCATTCTGCTCACAGAGAGTATGAAAATGCAGCCCGTCGATCACCTCAAGCACAGACTCATCAAAATCCTCTATGCGCACCCCCAGCCTTGAAAACGCGGCGCAGGGATCGTAGATCGCAGTATCCTGAGTCGAGCACTCGGGATTGACTCTTAATCCTATGCTTAAGTCCCTGCATTTATCTGCGTGCTTTTTAAGCTGGGCAACGGAATTAAAAACTATATGATCGGCTATGTGTGCGATCTCAGCTATTTCTTCATCCTTAAATGCAGGCGCATATACATGCACTTCTTTCCCGAAGCATTCCCGCCCCAGCTTTGCTTCATACAGCCCGCTTGCAGTACTGCCGTCAAGCGTCTTTGACAGCAGCGGATATACGCAAAACATGGAGAAAGCTTTCTGGGCCAGCAGTATCCTGCAGCCGGCCCTTTCTTTCACTTCCTCCAATATCTTAAGATTCTTTATGAGTGCCGCCTCATCCACCACATAGGCCGGCGTTTTTATATTCTTAAATACTTCTGACATCAGTCTACCGGTACGGGGTTTTCATCCACCACCCAGGGAAGGCCGTATCTGTTAAGAGCTTCCATATAAGGATCCGGATCAAACTCTTCCACGTTGAATACGCCGGGGCCTTTCCAGGTCCCGCCCGCGATCATAGCAGTTCCTATCATTGCAGGCACGCCTGTGGTGTAGCTTACCGCCTGGGCACCTGTCTCCTTATAACTCTCCTGATGATCACATACATTATAGATATAGATTGTCTTTTCCTTTCCATCCTTTATTCCCTTAAAGATACAGCCTATGTTGGTCTTGCCGACTGTACGCGGACCTAAGGATGCAGGATCGGGAAGCAGGGCTTTAAGGAACTTGATAGGTACTATCTCATGCCCTTCAAATTCAACGGGGGTAGTTCCCAGCATTCCCACATTCTGCAGGCAGTTCATATGCATCAGATAGCTCTGTCCGAAGGTCATAAAGAAACGTATCCTCTTTATTCCCGGTATATTCTTAGCCAGTGACTCTATCTCTTCATGATGCAGCAGATACATATCCTTCTTTCCCACCTGGGCAAAGTCATACTCTCTCTTTATCTCCATGGGCTTAGTTTCTACCCAGTGGCCGTCTTCCCAGTACGATCCGTTAGCCGACACCTCACGCAGGTTTATCTCGGGATTAAAGTTGGTCGCAAACGGATAACCGTGGTCACCGCCGTTGCAGTCCAGGATATCTATATAGTTTATCTCATCAAAATAATGCTTAAGCGCATATGCGGAATAAACCTGGGTAACGCCCGGATCAAAGCCTGTTCCCAGTAGCGCGGTAAGCCCTGCTTTCTTAAACTTCTCATCATAAGCCCACTGCCAGCTGTAATCAAAGTATGCCGTAAACCCTTTCTCTTTGCAGCGCTTTTCGTATACAGCCCTCCACTGAGGATCATCGGTATCCTCGGCTTCATAGTTTGCGGTATCGACATAATTGGCACCGCATTCAAGGCAGGCATCCATGATCACCAGATCCTGGTAAGGCAGCGCCACGTTAAGTACCGTATGGGGCTTAAACTCTTTCATTAGCGCACACAGGGATTCAAAACTGTCTGCATCCACCGTAGCCGTGCTGAGCTTCGCATTTGTCTTATCTTTAAGCTTTGCCACCAGCGCATCACATTTCGACACAGTCCTGCTGGCTATGCATATCTCCGTAAACACGGGATTCTCGCAGCATTTATGGATCGCTACGGTAGCCACTCCTCCGCAGCCTATTACCAAAAGTTTCATATCTTATTTCCTCCTTTCATTCTGCCCTCTTCCTCCTCTAAAAGATCCTCAACATATTTGGGGAGCATGAAGGCGCCGGTATGAAGATTCGTTGTATAATACCAGGTTTCTATATTTCTGGCCTTCCATCTTGCCGCATTCAGATCCTTAACCGGATGGTATTTCTTGCTGGCAAAGCCAAAAAGCCAGTAACCCGATGTGCTGGTAGGTATATGTGCCTGATACACGCGGCATATCGGGAAACTTCTGTATGCCTTTCTGTGCATGGCCCTGCAGGCTTCCTCGTCCTCATCGTAAAAAGGACTTCCGTGCTGGTATACCAGGATGCCGTCATCCTTAAGAGCCTTAAAGCAGGAGCCATAGAATTCCTTGGTAAACAGTCCCGCGGTATGCCCCAGCGGGTCCGTGGAATCACTGATTATCAGATCATATTCGTTGCATTTCCCGCGCAGAAAACGCAGGCCGTCCCTGTAATGAAGCTGCACCCTTTTATCGTCAAAGCCGCAGGCCTGATCGGGAAAGTAATCACGGCAGGTCTTTACAAACAGCTCATCCGCTTCCACCACATCTATCGATTCTATCTCATCATAATGCCCCAGCTCTCTGGCCACACCGCCGTCGCCGCCGCCTATGACCAGTACATTTTTTACATTGGGATGCACGGCCATTGGCACATGTACTATCATCTCATCATAGATAAACTCATCTTTATCGGAAAAGATAACGTTTCCGTCGGAAGTGAGGAAACGTCCGAATTCGATAGAGTCAAACACATCGATCCTCTGAAAATCACTGACAGCGGAAAACAGCTGCTTTTCCACCCTGATCGACAGCTTGACATTATCCGTATGCATTTCGGAAAACCAGAAATTCATTTCCTACTCCTTTATCACATTAAGCTTCTCAAGCTCACCGTCTTCGGGTCCCTGCATCGAGCAGCCTTTTTCCTTGGAATACAAAGTATAATCGATTATCTCTTTGGTGATCATCTCACCCGGCGCTAAGATCGGTATCCCGGGAGGATAACACATGACAAATTCCCCGCAGATGCGTCCCACAGTCTCCCTTATGGGTATCTGTTCCTTTTCCGCATAAAACGCACGCTGGGGTGTAGTGGCCACGATAGGCGTGATGTATTCGGCGTTATGCATGGTGGAAACCGGCTTTGACCAAAGCCTCTTTATATCCTCCAGCGCTCCCACCAGCCTTTCTATCTCCTGTATCCTGTCACCGATGGAGATATAGGCCAGGATATTTCCTATATCGCCGAATTCTATCTGTATATCATATTCGTCACGCAGAAGGTCATACACCTCTATACCGGTCAGTCCGATATCACGCGTGTATACCGAAAGCTTAGTGACGTCGTAATCATAGATACTGCTGTTATTTACCAGTTCCTTACCGTAAGCATAATAGCCTCCGATGGAATTGATCTCGCTTCTTGCATATTCTGCAAGATTCTTCACCTTCTCAAAAGATTCATTGCCGCGCAGTGCCAGATTCCTTCGGGATATATCAAGGCTCGAAAGCAGCAGATAGCTTGCGGAAGTAGTCTGCGTAAGATTGATTATCTGCTCTACATAGCGGCTGTTCACATTGGGCCCCAGCAACAGAATGGAGCTCTGCGTCAGGCTTCCTCCGGATTTATGCATGGAAACGGCAGCCATATCCGCTCCGGTCTCCATTGCCGATACCGGGAGCGAATCATTAAAATATAGATGAGTACCGTGCGCCTCATCCACAAGTGCGAGCATATTATGTTCATGCGCCAGCTTTACTATTGAACGCAGATCCGAGCAGATGCCGTAATAGGTAGGATTGTTTACAAATACCGCTGTAGCATCTGGATGCTCTTTGATCGCACGTTCAACCTGTTCGAGCTCCATGCCCAGAGCTATACCTATATGATTATCCACCTCGGGATTAACATACACCGGTTCTGCTCCGCAGAGTACCAGCGCATTAATAACGCTTTTATGCACATTACGCGGAAGGATGATCTTATCCCCGGCCTTGCAGGCGCTCAGCACCATACTCTGCACCGCGGAAGTGGTCCCGCCCACCATAAAATAAGCCTGCGCCGCGCCAAAAGCTTCTGCCGCCAGCTTCTCAGCCTCATATATTACCGATACAGGATGACACAGGTTATCAAGGGGTTTCATTGAATTGACATCCAGACTGACACACTTCTCACCTAAAAGTGTTACCAGCTCCGGATTACCTCTTCCTCTCTTATGTCCCGGCACATCAAAGGGTACCACCCTCTGTTTCCTGAACCGTTCCAGCGCCTCATAAAGCGGCGCCGATCTCTGCTTTTCCATATCCATATCTTCAAGACCTCAATAGGCTATAAAATACCATAATCCCTGCGATTATACAAGAAGATTTCACGGTGTACGGGGCAGCTGCACATTTAGTGCCGGCAATGCTCCTGCAGGATAATCGCGAGGCCGCAGTATGCCAGTCTCCTGTCATGCTTTACCTGTAAGCATCATTTCAGCCAGTTTCCTTGTTTTCGCCGTCTTCATACGTATCACAACCTTTGTTTCAGACGGGTAATTATTTATTGCAAGCGCAGCCGACTTCTTCATCATCTTTACCAGATTAGGCTCGGGCTCCTGAGCACAGTCAAAAAGATATTCGGGCCAGAGACTGCCATCCTCGTCCTTATGGATCAGGAATAATCCGCTCACCTCACCGTCCGTGATCACGCAGGAAGATATCTGCAGATCATACCACCCCGGTCCCAGCTTAAGAGGATCCCCTTCATAGGCATCATAGCCGTGTTTCTCAAGGCACCTTCTGACAGCCTGTTCAAAATCCTGCAGAGTAAGATCACCTAATGCAGTAACTGCTCTGTCCTTCTTTCCATTCCAGGCCGCACAGACATCTGCGATAACCGCCATAGTGACCACCATATCTCCTTTTTCTGCCTTTCTCTTCGATCTGTTATCTCCATTAATAACCGAAAGAAACTCTTCTTCATCTTCATCATTTACGTAAAGCAGCTTATCGATTATGCCGTAAGGCAATTCCTTCTCTGCTTCATTACTTTCATATACCTCTGACCTGAACAGTTTTTTGCATCTGCCGGATGCGTTTTCATCGCGATAAAAGCCGTTAAACCTTAAGAACTCCTCTCCACCCTTGCAGACAAGATCAATACCATATTCATCGGGCAGGCATGCACATACATAATTTTTGCCGCTTTCGCGCGCCAGATCAAATACTGTCTCCAGCAGTTCATCGCCTATTTCCAGTCCCCTGTATCGATGTTCCACATATATCCAGTTTATCAGCAGTTCATTTTCATTCAAAGTAAATACCAAAAGTCCGGCGGGCATTTCTACGTTTTTTTCTCTCATTACCGCCCCCAGACAGACTGCACCATTTTTGCACTCCCTGCCCATGATATTAAACGGATCCAGCGCTGAAAAATACTCTCTGTTTTCCTCTTTTAATCCGACTATTTTCATTGATCAATCCTCTTTTTCCTTATACATCTTCCACAACAGCTTAACCGAAGTGGTCGGATCAAGCCTTAGCAGCATATCTTTCCTCTTCTTTTTCAGGACACCGCCCATTATACAAAGAAAGCTATCAGGCTCCTCATCGCTTACTTCGATCTTTTCTTTATTATCGGCATTTTCATCTATACCGGCCTCAATTTCCTTGAAAGTCTGTATCTGTCCCAGCCACAGAAGATCCAGCACCTTTTCATACTGCTTCGTAAGGGCCTCCATATTGTTATTCAGGCTTTCTTCATTTTTGGTTGCTTCCTGCCAGAGCTTTTTAAGCTCTGCCCCTTCTTTTTTAAGTTCCTCACCGTTGAGTTTATTATCCGCACAGCTCAGGATCATATTCTCAATTATATCAAGCTGATTCGCCCTGCTCATAAGAAGCTGTTGCTGCGCATCCCTCCTGTCATCTTTCTTGATCTCCGGAAGGAATGACAGCAGATCCTGCTTCCACTCATCCTTATCCTTTTCAAACTCCTTCTGTTTTTGCGGCACGATATCTTTCAGATACTGTTGATAAAGCGCATCCTCCATGGTTTGCAGGTCATCAGGTAAAACTGTTCCTCCATCAACAGCATCATAATACTCTCTCAGTTTCCGGTCCGCTTCCTTCGATTCTGCAACAAGTTCAGCGTTTTCGCATTCCGGATGGGCTTTCTTTATTCTCTCCTTCAACTCATTCAGGGATTTGGGAACTCCTCCTTTAAGGACCGGGTCCGTGGCTAAGGTAAGATTCCTACTAGCATCGTCATAATCAGGTAAATTTACGAAGATTGTTTCCAACGCATCTAAAATATATTTTACAAGGTCACTCCTCGCCGCGTTATCTTTATTTGCTTCCTTGATGGCATCAAGCTCATTAAATGCATCATCAGGGAAACCCTCCAGTTCGGCTTTTTCAAGATTACGCTTACCACTCAGCAGATCATCGATCTTCTTAAGTTCTTCCTCAAGCAAATCCTCTTGTGCTACAGGTCTGAAGCCAAGATTGTCCGTTACAAAAGCGCGGTATCTTTTATCTCTGATCAGTTCCTTAAAAAATTCCTCGGACGGACATTCCCTTTCGACAAGATACCTTCGCGCCTCCTGTTTTCTGTAATAGGCGGATCTTTTCCTGTACTCAGTCTTGTATTTTGCCACCGGATCTTTTTTAACATATTTCTCTGTGCAGGCAAACTCTCCGCTAAGCTGGCTCACATTATTGCGAAGCGCCAATAATGTGTTATTCATATTGTCTAATGTATTCTGCATACGCATCTGGCATGAGGAAAAGTTTGCTATGGTAGGCGGCAGCTCAAGTCCCAGCTCCTGCGCCCTTATAAGTGCAGCCGCAATACGTTCGGCAGGTTTCTTTTCATCACCCATGCTCATTATTTCCTTGAAAAGAAGGGTCAGCTCCTCCCTTTTTTCCTGATAAACCTCTTCCGGTGTATTCTCCAAAAGCTGATGAAAGCCGTGTCTGAACCTCTCTACATCCCCCATGGTAGCCGCTATCATCATCTTAGTGATATGCTTCTGCTGCTGCGAAGTAAGCATGGTAGCATTACCGAAGTCGATCACGGTAACTCCCTTATTGCTGATCATGATATTTCCGGCATGCAGATCTCCATGATAATATCCCTTTTCAAACACTCCCTGGGTCACCCATTTTTCCGCCAGTTGTGCTAAAGCGCGGGTACGTAATTCTGCATCCTTAAGCATTTCTCCCAGTTCTTTTTGAACCTGTTCCAGCTTCTCAAGCTGATCAGGTTTTAGATTCGTTTTTAAAACATAGGATCCATCCTTATTCTTTTTAGGGATCTTTTTTCCGGTTTCATTCCCGTTCTTATCCTTTTCATTTTCCTGTATGCAGAACTCCCCCAAAAGTTCCTGCATTTTTTCTTCTATCCCGTTCATGTATCTCTTTACAGTCTGCTTTCCGGCTATTTCCATCATGCAGGTATCCGTGGTAGGCGACACTATATCGGAAAGTTTCATTGAATCACAAAGATTTTCCTTTCCCTCAAGCGCTTTGTCATATATCTGTCCTTCCTTGCAGTTTTGCGCCTCTATGGTCAGATCCAGTTCTTCTTCGATCCTCTGGAGATTACCGAGATAAGTGGCTTCCATACCGCCTTTCTGGCCTTTTCTTCGCATTTCCTCCACTTCGTTTCTGGTCTTGCCTTCCGCATCCGTCATTCTGGCGGCCTCGAGCATCACGTCTTTTTCACGCATCATGCGGTTACGGACATCGGGACGCAGCAGCTTTATAACCACATCCTTCTTGCCTTCTTTCATTTTGGGCCCGTAGATAGTACACAAAAAAGCCTGTCCCACAGATGCCGCACCCAGGGATTTCTTTACCTCAATTTTAGTTATCTGTTTATTACTGCGTTTTTTGATAGCATCCAGATGCGCCATCACCACTTCATCGGGTATTGATGCTAACGAATCCTGCGTATCTTCAACGGCTTTTTTCAATCCGTCGGGAAGACCGGACTTGGGAAGTCCCTGGAGCATTTTCTGAAACAGCGGCCCGGCTCCTTTGAACATTCCGCCAAGGAACCCGCTCATTGCGGAAAGCTTTTGCTCTTTTGACAGATTTTCCCTCTCCTCTTCGGTCATAGACGGCACAGGATCTGAATTTCTGAAGGCACTGGCCAGCATCGATCTTTTATCAAGAACAGGCACGCTCTTAAAATAAGTTTTAAACACATTTTTCATAAACAGGGACTGACCCTTTTCTCCGCCCTTAGCCGCATTTTCAATGATCTTATCCAGTTCCTTTGCTGAATCTTTGGGCATCGCATTCTCAAAATCTTTTAAACTTCGTTCATTCGTTCGGATTTCGTTCCTATACCTTCCTATCAGGACTCGTAAGTCACCTATTTCATTATCGTATGCAGCGATTTCTCCGTCAGACATAACTCTGCCTCTGTCATTTGCCGATTTTATCTCTTCGTTTTTCTCCTTTTCGAGCTTCTTTATTTTTTCCTCTGCTTTTTCTATATCACATTCGTTTTTCATTATCTCTTCGCGTAATATTTCTTCACCCTCTTTACGCTTGTACATACGCCTGTTGATCTCTCTGATATTGATCCTTTTACTGTATGCATTTATCGTTTTGGTTACTTCATCAAAATTCCCGGCAAGATTCCTGTTAAGCTCATCCACAGCCTCCTGCAGATTATTGATCTCATCGTTATATTTCCTGATAAGAAGCCGGTTCTCCTCTGTCTGACCCTCTTTGTTTTTAGCGCTCTCCTCTAAGAGCTCATCTACGGCTTTCTTGCGTTGGTCTATTTCCCTATGCATGGCTGCTATAGTTTCCTGCATCGCTTTCGCTTCGCTTCTCTTTTCATCAAGTATCTTACGGTCAGCTTTATCCGCTAAAGCTGCATCCCGCTTACTCTGAAGCCTCTTTTTTCTGGCCCTCTCGAACCTATTAAGTTTAAGGTTCTCCTCATTCTCCTCATTATCCTTATTTTCGTCCTCTTCTACAGCCCCTTTCCGTTTATTCTCAAGCCTCTTGTTTCTGGCCGCCTCAAATTTATTCTCCTTTTCGACCAGCTCTTCATACTGTTCATTTTCTAATTCATCAAGTCCGTCTGTCAGTTCCGGTTCATATACCGCACCGGCGTCATCCTTACTGAACATTTCGTCAACACAGTCATCAAAAGTATTCTGGACCTCCTGCATATTCTGCTCAACAGCCTCGTCTATAGCGCTGTCAATACCCTTCATCTTCTTCAACAGCTCTTTATCCGGGTTTTCAAGCAGCTTCTTTATGTGAGGAAGCAGTCCAAACTTTGTAAGTATGCCTTTTTTAACAATATTCTTCATGCCCCCCAGTTTTTTACTTTCCAGTTCCTCCTCTACCTTCTCATTGACCATATCCCGGACTTTACCCAGCGCATCTTTCACACTGTTTTTCAGCTCCCGGAGCTGCTCGGCCCCCATCTCGGCCAAAGGCAATTTATCGATCATCCTTTCGATGATCCCGTCCGGCTGTGCTATCCTGTCCCTGAACTGATCGGCTACTATCAATGCAACTGCTTCTACGTTCTCAAGCAGCAGATGCCTGATACGTTCTTCCGGCTTCTTGACCAATCCGTCTGCTACCCAGGTATCCCTTGAAAAGATCAGATCAGCAGCCAGGTCACGTACTTTTCTCTCATTCTCGTCCCAAAGGCTCTTATCCTGCTGTTTTTCCAAATTAAGGATAATGCCTTCGGCCTGTTTAAAGCCGACTCTCTGCAATTCCAGATTAACGACCGTATTTATCTGATCTTCTTTCTTTTCCGTATTTTTATTTTCAGCCTGCTTTTGGATCTTCTGCTCAAAGCGCTTAAATTCATTATTATCATCTTTTAGCGCTAATGCCTCAAGCGCCAGATCTTTCAGTTCACCGCAGGTGAAATTATTAAGCAATGTCTTTGGTATACCGGTCAGCTGAAACAACACGGTTACGGCATACTCTCTGGTATTCTGAAGATCTCCCCTGGTCATCTTCGAAAGATCTGTCTTTGTGACCTCTATGATATTCCTTACAGCTTCATCACCGTATATCTTCCAGTTTGTGATAACATCAGAAGCTATAACATCCCTGACTTCGGATGCGGTATTTCTAAAAGAGATAGACTCTCCATTATGTTTCAGGCTTAAGTTTCCGTATCTGTCCTGGCTAAAGCAGACAAACTCACCACCTACCCTTATGGTCTTAGCTTCTTCCGAACCTGTTTTAAACCTTTTAAGCGCATCAAAGATCTTTAACATTTCGGACAGCATTTTCTTTTCTGCTGTTTTCAGCTTATTTTTATTGACAATTAACGATGTGGGTTCAACCCCTTCAGCCACAGATCTTATAAGCCGCTCAAGATCCGGGGGTAAATTATTTATCTTTTTGTCCGAATCCACAAGACTTTCATTAAAGGCCTTATCTGCTTCTGTCTTCTTCTTCGTCTCCGCTGCTGTTTTTATCTCCTGATCTGTTGTGAGCTGTTTTATTTTTTTATCCAGTTCATCGATCTCTGCCTTCTTTTCAGACAGCTTAAGCTGTGCTTTCAGATCCTTTAGCTGCTCATCTTCATCTTCATTAAAAGACCATTTAGCCGCAAAGCTCAGTTTTTTTGTCTTCTTTTCGAGGAGTGAATCATATTCCGCTTTGCTCTTATCATATTGTGGTTTAAGGAGCTCATAGCTGGCTGTCAGCTCCTTTTTTTCATCAACAACCCTTTTATCCTCCATCCGATCGGCAAGCCGCTGCGCCGCTGCCAGTGTCAGAAGATCCATGCCTTTCTTAACCTCTTTAGCTTCGCTGCCTTTTTCAGCAAGTATCCTGCGTCCCAGTTCTATGCCATCAACTTCTATCATAAGACGTTTAAGCGTAGCCTGAACCATTTTCTTTCTTTCCTTTCCCGTCTCACTTTTGGGATGCTTGGCATTGATATATTTCTGACATTCATCCATAGCCTTATGATATAAATCGATAATGTACTTTGCATCCTTTGAGTTATAGCCATCTATTTCAAGCATCATCCGGGCCTCAAGATTTGACAATGCATCCTTTACACGTGTCATCTCCTCACTGTCACCGGTAAATTTATGCGCGTTGAGCATAATATGAGACAAATTACGCCCGTTAATAGCCTCCAGTTTTGCCTTTTCTTTTTCGCTTACCTTAAAATCACCGGCATTTATTGCACTAAGCAGACCATCGATCCTTAATCTATCCTCCTGGGTTTGTCTCACACTGTATAATCGCGCGTCATAATTCTGCTTGAACTTTTTCATATCTACAGCGGTCCTGACCTGGCCTGCAAATATCTCCTTCATATTCATCTCATCGATCTTCTGATTCAGAGATTGGATAGTCACTTTATTCTTTTCAAAAATCTCCATATTATCCATTATTTTACCCTCCGGGATGTTTCAGAATCCAGATAATTATACATTATCTCACTATTCCACACAATAAAAAATACGATAGTCGCTTATTACGCGGTATCACTTCTTATGATGCACGGTTTTACGCCATGTTGCCACTCCACGCTGCCTTTGGGGCCATTCACTGCAAAGCTCTGTAAAACATGACCGCAGTCACTGTTCAGATAAAACCGGGTGCGATATAATCCTTTCAAAAGGAGGTAAGGATCAAAATGAAAAAGAAATCTCTCTTATTGGTATCAGCCGTTATGCTCGCCTTAAGCCTCGGTGCCTGCAACGGCTATATTTCAAGCTATGCAGCCACCATGATGGTAACATCAGAGCATTCCGATACAGCTTCACTGAGTTTCTGGACCTTCGATGGGAAAAAAGTTTTTACGCTCAAAAACTCCGCAAAAACAACAGGCGAAGTAAGCTACACTGCAGAACTTAAAAGCGGAAACGCCACTGTTTACTACGACGACAACGGAACAAAAACCGAATGGTTCACGATCGGTGCCGGTGATAAACTTAGCGGAAGCACCGAACTTGATAACAGTGGCAAGATCTATATCATCATCGAAACCGACGGAAAATGTGAAAGCGGTAGTTTTGACTTTAATCTAAATTGATGCAGGCCTGCATACATCAGTTCTTCTTATTATTTCCGGGAAACAGACTTTCAAAGAATGCCTGCTTCGTAAATTCATGAAGTACACGTTTAGTCACTTCACTCGCATTTTTCAATCTGTTCTGTATCCTTACAAAGCCATCGATCCCTTCTCCCACAAGGTCTGCCAGCGTCTTTGCTCCGCCCTCGCTCACAGCTGCAAACACCTCGTCAAAGAATATCCTGCGCTCCTCGACATTGGTGCATGCTATCCACCTTGCAAAGAAATCATTGAACCAAACACTGAAGGGATTATGTTTCTCTGCCACGGCGATCTTGCCGTGATCCACGCCCCAGGAAATGGGAGCATGCTGAAACGCCCCTTTGGCAAAGGATCTGATTATCTTTGTATCCGGGATATCCATATCAAACACCCTGCCTACCACAGAAAACTCCGGAAGGATGCGCGTCGTCTTTTCCAATACATATTTCTTAGGCGCTTCACCCATAACTTCCGCGGAAAGCCCCGGCCCGTCCAGATCATATATCCGCTCAACATGATCAAACAGTTCTTTATCCATGGTACAGCCCGCATATAGCGCCAGATTGCCGCCCTTCGAATGGCCGCCCATCAGCCAGCGCCGATCCGGCTCCTTTGATATCACGCGCGTGGCATACTCCCTCGCCATCTCCTGAGCCTCTGTTTTTGAAAAGCTGGCTATAAAATCCTCATACCATCCTGCCAGTGAATCATCCGTTCCCCTGAAGGCGATAAATGCCAGATCCTCTTCATCATAAAAAGTTACAACGGCGTACTGAACCGGCGGCTCCTGACTTATCACGTCGATATAGTCTCTCATTAGCAGATCCCCAAACCTCTTAGATCCCACTGCCGCCTGCAAAAGTTGCGTATATTTATCATCGCTTATGGCTATCTTAAGCTCTGCCTTTCCTGAATCTAAGATCTTACGGCAATCCCGCACATGTACGGGTGCGGTATCATCTTCAAACACCTTTCCCATAACGATATAGCTTAAATTGCTTAAGACCATTGCATCAACATCTCCGAAAGGCAGCGCTGAAAAAGGGATGTCGCTCATCCATAATACATAATCTACCAGGTTGTCCATTTTATTCTCTCCATTCATATTTCTACGGCACAATTAAGGGTAATATATCCCGGAACGCATATAAACATATCAACGCGTCTCTATGTAGTCTATCACTTTCTCCAGTTCCACATCCGCTCCGTCTTCTTTAAAGAGCTCTATAACTTCTTCCCTGCTGAAGCTAAGCTTTAGGTCCGGCAGGAATCTGGCTTTACGGTCGGCGCGTCCGTCAACGAGCGGCAGGCCGTCAAGATCAGCCGCAAGAATTGAAGGATAACCCAGTCTGAAATCTCCATCCGTCAGATAGATCGTACCCCCTACGGCCTGCGCACTGCCCCAGCTTGATGCCATTCCCGTAAGTACAGCGCCACACTCCCTTTGCAGGCCATGGGCTGCTATATCACCGCAGCTGGCCGTCTCTCCGTTGATCATACATACCAGTGGAAGATCCTTCCAGTCGCCGCGGCCGTATACCGCCGGTTCATAGTAGCTATGATATTCCCCGTCCTTATATTTTCCACATCCTCCGGGCTGCTCTTTATCCGTAAAGAGACCTATCACAGAGCGGGTAAACACCTGCAGCCCACCGTCATTTCCGCGAAGATCTATGATCAGACAGTCCATTCCCTGACTCCTAAGATCCTCCAGTTTATGATCCAGTTCATTATACAGTCTTTCCGAATATCCGTCGACAGTGTCCGCGACCATTGCCGCAGTCGAATCTCTTTCATATTGGGATTTTGTGAACCTCATATATCCGATGTGTTCATTTAACATACGCGTCCCGTAATTTTCTGCTTCCTGTGTTTCTTTTTCACTGTATATACGATCGATCGCTTCATCCAGCCTTACGCGGTAGCTGCCCATCTTATCCAATGATACCGTATGTTCCGCACCATTATCATCCAGGAACGAAACCTGCACAGTATCACCGCCCCTGCCTGCTAAAAATACAGGCTTAAAAAGTTCTTCGCTTTCTAAATATGCAAACGATCTGTTGTATATGCATTTGATCCCTGCCGCTGCCTCCGAAACCGCGATCCCATCCCATTTGGTGATAACGGTACCGTCTGTGATACCGTCTCCGTATGCTTCACTTTCTTCATCAACCATTACTGCAAGAAAGCGCCCCTCTTCATCCTTAAACATGGCAAAGCCGTAATCATTTCCTGCCAGACGATCCAGAGCTTCCGTATAGACTTCGTAATCCTTTGCCTCGGCCCAGACATGTCCGTCTGCAAGCTCATATTTCAGTTCAAAGAGCGCAACGAGCATATCTGCCTTATCACCATTTTGCTGTGCCATCTGCACTTTAGGCAGATATCTTACCTTCAGTTCTTCAAAATCGATCTCTTTCCAGTCTCTTGATACATAGTTTTCCGAAAGATCATCAAGCATTTTAACAAAGCTGACCTCCCAGTCATTATGAGTATAATTACCGATATAGATCTTATAGTAATTTGTATAGAGATATATGCCGTTTAGTGTAAGCGCAACTAATACGCTCCCCAACAGATACACCGTAGTTAATTTTAAATGCCCGCTGAGCCCGGCAACGATCCCCCATATGATGATCAATAAAGCGATGACTCCAAACACTATATGACGCTGATTCGTGCAATCATCGTTTCCGATCACATAGTTTCCGCAGATATATACAGCCGAAACGATCATCGGAAGCAAACATAATAGCATCCATAATTTCATATGCTTCTTTTTTAGCAGATGATGCAGGATCATCAATGCCACTATAGATAACAGTAAAAAGAGCAGCATAAAACGATACGGCTTTTCCGTAAAAGAATAATCTATTATCAGTAATCGCACTGCCTCATATAATCTGGCAAAGGTAAATTTCCCCAGATCATCCTCATATCTGATCCACAGACCTGCTATCGCGATCGGAATGAGCGCCGTTATCATCAGCGCAGATGTCGATGCACTGAACTTAAGCCTTAGCAGCATGAAGAGCAGTATCACCCCGCTGGCGCCAAGTAAAACTGCGCCGGCGATCATAAACGGCTTTGCAGCATTTTGCGGATAGATCCGGATGCCGTGTTTTAATGATGCCTTAAGTTCATCCTCTACGGCGATTGAAGCTCCCGGATTATGTTCCAAAAGAATACTGCTGTACTTATTTGCTATAGGAAAGATTATCTCCTTTTCTTCTTCCGAAAGATCATAGATACGCGCGGAAAACTCATAATACTCCACTCCCTCATCATTATAGAGTTTTTTCTCGGCGCCTACAGAAAAATTCTTGACTGCAAAGCATTCATAGGTATTATGATCTTCATCCATGAGTACACCGAAATGAAGCCCCTTATCCAGCTCTTTACTGCCTGCGATGAAATCATACCCCAGTGTTACTTTATCCCCGGATCTAAAAGAAGAATAATTATTATGATCCATAAGCGGCCCATCAGTCATTGCATTCTTTCCTGCCACAAAGCCGATGATAAGACAGATGATCCCCAGAATGATAACGATCGAAACACACAAGAATCTCTTTTTCATACGATCCCCCCCTGATTATTAAACATTACAGATAATAACATACCATGTATCTGATGTCGAATCTTTAAAGAATCCTTAAAATATCCGCAATGCAACTTGTACCTGCTTTTGGTGCATTTTATTTCCAAAGTATTGCCTGAAAATGGTTTTTGATATAAGGTACATAACGAAAGGAGGTTGACGATGAAAATACGTATTTCAGTTTCAGAAGAAAATCGCCGCTCTGTCACAAGCTTTATGCATGAGCACGGGATCGAGACCGGCGATGATGCCGATTATATCCTGACCGAATCCGATCGTTTCCCCGCATTTTTGTCAGTGCGCAATGACAAGAAAGAACATGTACGGCTGTCGATCGGTGAAGTGACATTTATAGAGGCCTTTGGCAAGGATATAGAGATACATACCGACGAAGGTGTTTTCTTTTCACAGGATCGTATGTATCAGCTGGAAGAGCTGCTGGATCCGCAGGCTTTTCTGAGAGTAAGCAGATCAGTGATCGTCGCAAAAAGGCATATCAAAAAGATACGCCCCTCCCTGTCCATGAAATTCATACTCACCTTAACAGACGGGACCTTAGTCGACGTTACCAGAAGTTACTACAGTGATTTCAAAAGATTCTTTAATATTTAACAGGAGGTTTAAATATGAGCAGTTTTTCAGGAATACTTATACTGATGATAGTTATTGCGATACTTATCATCGTAATAAGCATCATAGTTTACAACAGAAGACTTGATAAGATAACTAAGGGCGAGATACACGATACCCACAATCCCGTACCTGAGCCAAAGACCACGGCAAATGTACTTTACAAGACTATATTGATAGTGATCACCGCTGTTTCGTTCATATCCATAAGTACCATGTCCGGAATGCTCATGTCCCTTAGCAATTCCGTGAACAATCTGGAGAATACACAGAACAGCCTTAATTATGAGCTCAGTTCATTACGAACAATGCTTGAAGAACAGTCTAGCATTATCGCATCTTCCGACTGGACACTTGAAAATACGGATTACGATGCCATGACTGCTGATATCGCTTATACTGTAAGTTTAAAAACCTACTCAGATGACACCGAAGTAACCCTGTATGTTAATGGAAACACTGTTCCCCTTCAAAAGAACGCACAGACTCCGGACACATACAGCGGGACGTTCAAAGCAGGCTTTTTTGACAGCTTAATGAATGCAAAGCTTGTCATTAAGACCGCAGGGATCTTTTCTACAGAGAATACCGACCTGGCTGAATCGCTTGCCTGGGATTTCTTCCCCTTCCCCGCGATGTCCAGCCACTTTAATTCGAATCGTCAGGCTGACGGCAGCATAAAATATGACGGCGGTTATACGCTTATATTTGAGGATAAAAATGCATATATGAATACACAGATGCCCGGGATAGATAAGGTAACGGTTACCTATCTCACCTCCGGCCGCGAGTTAAAAACAATGGATATCACCAAAGAGGCAGTCTCCGGTGAAGAGATCACCTTAGAACAGGGACTTGATGTAGATGATTATCTGGCCGGCCGCTTTGAGATAACTCTGGATAACGGCTATAGACTGATCGACACTACTGTAATGGTGTTTGAATCGGGCATAGATACACAAAGCCTGAGTGAAACTTATATCATCGATCCTGAAGGGAATAAAGTCTGGGAAAACCCCAAATACTGAAAACTTAAACAGCCGGTCAAAAGATCGGCTGTTTTTTTATTCGGAAACAGGACTTTCATCCGAATATAAACGCATTTCTCAGTTTCCGGTAAAATCCGTTATCGGACAGGGATCAAAACTTCCCGGATAAGTTACGCAGCTGTCTGCACCGTGTTTTCTGGCAATTTCAACAACCTCTTCCTTGCTTGATACCGTACCGGTCTTTTCGACTTCATGATCCCACTGCGGGGATCCCCAGGAGACCGTAGTAGATGTAACATTAATATATTTATAGCCTTTATCTGTCTCATATACGTAGGTTTCTGAAGTTTTTTCTCCCACGCCGCCACGGATAACGGCAATATAACCATCCGGTACATCCCCGCCGGCCTGATTCATATATGCGACCTCCTGCATCATCACGCACATATCGGAAAGCATGGCAGTATTGCCCAGTTCAAATACCACATCATCTGTATGTATCCATATGCGTCCGTCCATCGCTATATTAAACTGCCTGCCGTCCTCCATCTCAAATACTATATCTTCACCACCGTCTGCTACATACATATGTGACTCCGGGTTATGATCGGTGCTTTTTATAGTTACTTCCCTGAATGCTTCGATAAAGCCGTTTATGACTTCCGCATCATCCGAGACAGCGCTTACATATCCCGATTCGCCTCCCAGTCCGTAACCCACGAATATGGGCATTTCGTCTCCCTCTATTATCTTCATAAAAAGATCGTTTGGGTATATCCTTTCAATATCATAGACACCGCTCTCATTATCTTCATCTACTCCTTCATATTCTGTCAGGACAGTATCGCCATCACCATCAGGCGCATCCTGATCATCATCCTGCGAAGATTCGATTCGGCCCCTCCCGGTGCTTTCATTGCCGGTATCGTTTTTTCCGGTGCAGGCGCTCATCATCAATCCTGTCAGTATACTTAAAACGATCACTGTTTTTTTCATTCTTTTCACCTCAATCCATATCATGATACGCACATCGTATCTTCATGCTGCTTTTGTAAAATCATTATTAACAGGCATGATATTTCTGCCGCATATAAAATATACGAATGTATATCATCATTTTTATGGCCTGAAGTGCAAAAAAAACAATAACCCTCCGCTTGTTATATATTCCGAAACATAACACGGCACTATTCCAACAGCATAACACAGAAGGTCTGCAAGCGAAAAGCCGGTACCGATGATGATACGCAGCAGTCTGTTTGTTATTCCAAATCGGTCACAAAACCCCCATAGCTGCAAAAACTCCACCGCAAAAGCAAAAAGCAGGATCGCTGTGGGTAATACATACCACTTTCCCCGCCATTCCGGTAACACCATTCTAAAGAACGTATACAACAGAATTACCACCAATACATCGCCAAGATAGCTGCGGATCCACCCATGAGCATACAGACCGATCAAGATCTCGATGCTCAAAAGCATTACTGATGCGATTGTATAAATAAGCCTTTTTCTCATTCCACTCATTTCATAGGGAGTCACTCTGCTAATCTTACGCTTCCTTCACCAGTTTACCCGTCATATGCTCCGGCACCAGCGCAAACATAAAAGTCCTCGGACCGGCGTTTTTGATCTCGTGTTCGATATACTCCTCATCATTCGTGAACTTATAACTCAGCAGGCGTGATATCTCAAAGATCTTTTCCGTATCCTCAATGATCTCGATCCTTCCAAAAACGATCACGCTTCGGATATTCAGGGCCCATTCTCCTTCCTTTCGAAAGCCGCCGTCACAGACACAGAAAGATACCTTGTCATGCCGTTTGATGGCGTCAACCCTGTGGCCGGTTACTCCGCCGTGAAAATACAGCTTCCCATCCTTTTCACAATAAAAATGGTTCAGGGGCATCCCATAGGGATAATCATCATCTCCCAGTACCGACAGCACGCCCCTCGGTTCGTTCTTTAATATTTCGATACACTCTTCTTCCGGTATCATCTGCTTTTTTCTTGTCAGTTCACGAAACATAGTTACCTCCTCTCGTTTCTGCGCCACTTTAAAACCTGTATTCCCTTATCTCACAGTTTCTGATACCAAAGGATGCGTACTCATCATTGGTCATCTCGTAAAAATACGACTGCACCACCCTTGCTATCCCATTATGTGCCACAAGTATATAGTCACCGCCGTCAGCCTTAAGCTCATCAAGAGCAGTCTTCTCCGTCATCTCCTGATCCGATAATAACAACGGCTATCTTCTCTTTATGCACTCTGCTATAACCGCCCCCAGTTTTCTCTGCTCCTCTGCATCCAGGTGAACTCCGTCTGCTTTGCTCGCTTTAACATACTCTGCCGCATCAAGATATTCACAATCATACATATCCGCTAAAGACTTATACCAGTCTGCCAGCTCGTTCGATACTTTTACTGCATTTTCATAACCAAAGCTGTCCCCCAGCCACGAATCACTGATCGCCTCAGATACCGGTGGCGGAGAAACCAGCAATACCTTAAAAGCATCTTTACAACGGAAGCGATTATACGCCTGCACTTTTTCAATAAGTATCTGCATTTCGCCGGCATATTCTCACTCATCTATAAACCTACATTCCTTTCTTCAATGCTACCGGCATATGGTTGCTTAGCTGATCCGCTATTATTTCTTCGGGAGTGGCAAAAAACTCTGTTAACTAAAAAGCTATTGATAATACACATCCGATACAGGACATCTGTTCGTATAAAACGATTTGATATCGTGTATAATAACCGTATTGGCATCTTCTATAAATATAGCCTCGTCATATTGATTTTCTCTGGCGTATTCAACATCATCCTGCTCTTCTTCAGAAATGAGATCGACTTCTCCCTGATCACTCCACAGTCATAATATCTCACCATTGTATACTTTCGGAATAGTTTTGACATATGCAACTATCACCGGATCTTTAGAACATAAACATCAGATTCAAAAGTAGCACTCCCGTCATTTTTGGAATATGATGAACTATGATCGTATACCATTCCAAGTTTTTGCAGGACTTTAGCACTTCCCACATTTTCCTTAGCGCATTCACCTTCAAAGGAATGCGCTCCATATACCTTAACCGCATGGTCTATAAATGCTTTCATTCCTTCTGTCGAATATCCCTTTCCCCAATCATCATATCGATTCACATAGGATACGGTCCACACATCCCGTTCGACATCATGATTTAATGCATATGTGCCAACTGCATGACCATCCTCTTTATCGATCACAAGCATCAGGATATTGATCTTTGAAGTTGGGTTTTTCTTTGGAAGCCAGGCAAGTGGTTCTTCGGGAGTTTTACACACAGAGCTCATTAAATACTTGTACACTCTTTCATCCATATCCCAGGCTGCCATCGCTAAATAATCTTCCGGTCTTAATCGCCTCATTATAAGTCTGTTAGTTTCTATTATTTCCTCACCGGGATTATAAAACTGCTCTTTGTTCATTCTATTCTCCATACTATCAGTCCTCAGCCAAAACTCAAATATATATACCGAAATCGGTGTCACTCCAAGTTGTTCAGGAAATTCTCAATAATCCCTTCACATTTTTCGGGTTCTGTTTTGTATATAAAATGGCTGCCCGGAAGGTAAGCTATTTCATAGTTTCCCATTTTTTCAAGATAGGGGATCAGCTCTTTTTCATTCGCTTCTTTACTCTCATCATCCGTCAGATCACCGTCTCTCGATGATATGTAAAGCTTTGGAACATCCGTTTGCCTTAGGTCCATCTTCCAGTTCAATCTCTTTTCTGTCCTTCCACCATGCGATACAGTCATCAAAATGCTTAAGCTCTCACCTCCATATGGTATCAAACAAGCGCACTGTTAAATTGTACCACAGAAAAGGGCTCGCTTCAACGAATCGTTGGCAAACTTGCACAATCAGTGCCGTCCTCTCTGCAACGCCGGAAATACGGACAGGCCGGGCAGAAACACTTACATCTCCGGCGCTTATGATCTAAAGATTTCCATATCCAAAAGACTATTCGGTTCATCGTTTCTCCTTTTTCCCCCTTTTCAAGCGCTCTTTCTTATTCTTCCGCAGAATCCCCAGCTCTCTTTTATAACAGTACCATCCGACAACATCTCCCGTATCCGCACCCTGGAAGCCTCTTCAGGCTCCACCATTTGGTCAGAGTCATCGTAGTAAGTGATCTCCGTATAATCACCACGGTTATGGTTCCCGTTAAACAGCTTAACGCATCCTATCATCATAATTACCATCCTTTCCTATGAGCAGTTACAGTTGACTTTTACAGGCACTCTCTCCGGCTCTGTATCGCCTTTAACGCTCTCATACACTCTCTTTATCGCCTCCTCATCAAAGCCCGGGAAAACAGCGCAGAGAGCCTCTACATCAAGCCCGCTGAGCACCATAGTCTCGACAGCCCGCCAATCCTGTTCGTTCATGGTGTTCCCCCCTTATTAGTTGTCCTCGTCGTAAGGATCAAGATCCAAAGTGCTCAGATCGATCGTTTCATCTGTGATCATGTCGTCATCATCCTCCTCAGTTATGATTTCAGGTTCATTCATTGGATTCACCTCATCTTTAAGGCTATTATGACAGCTAAAAAGTTTCAATGAGGGCGATATTATGGACTTATAAAAGAAAAAACAAGGTTAGTTGTACCTAATCTTTTTTTCATTCACCTGGTAAAAAAAAGAGATGCTATACTCATTGCTGATGAAGTAATATGTGATCGCCGGTATGGGGTGGCCAAGCACCCACCCGCCATACACAAAGCGGGACGATTCTTCGGATGCATCCGGGAGCCGTTTCGCTTTGAACATCAGTTCCTTAATTGACGGAATTGAGGACTGCAACCAACAGTAGCGCAAGTGTAAAGAAGTGGTTATGGATATTCTGACTGTATTTGATATGATCAAGATATATGATGTCCTTATCATGAAACACTTCGTTACGAATATGCGTAAGCTGAACAGGGGGATATGGCCATGGGATATAATTTCTTTAAGATCACCGAGCTGAAAGAATCTTTCAGAAGAAAACTTAATACCTTTGTCTATACGCTGGGAAACGCGATAACGCACGGCGAAAAGATATCTTTCGCAGATAATGATATAAGCTATTTTTTGCAGCTTCAGAACGAAAGATTGAAAAACAAGCAGCTTACCATGGAGTACGAACTCTACGACAGGGATGACTCACGAAATCCCACAGTAGGCTCCGAATGGAGAGATGCACATTACGAAAGCTTTGTTTGCAGCGAGCAGATAGGCGTAAAGAGAAAGATCTTAAAAGGCGGATCAAAGATCTATTCGGACAATAAAAAGAATATCCTTTACACCACGATAACGGATGTTACAACGGGTATACATCCTGATAATGAAAGCGTATGCTGCCCCAACTGCGGCAATGTAACCACGATAGCCGGGCTTCAGGGCGGGTGCGAATACTGCGGCACGATGTATAAGATGGATGACCTCTTCCCTAAAGTAAGCGGATATTATTTCCTGAACGATGTGGCGCTGGCCGGCAAAGAGGGTATACAGGGAGTTATCCCGTTTATGGCCGCAGCTTTCATAATAAATGCATTTATAGCGGTTATCGCCATGATAGTCAGAGGCGAGTTTAAGATCACCAGCCTGTTTTTACTTATCCCGGTGATACCTCTTTCCATGTTCCTGGGTTATGTGCTTTTTTCTATTTATATGATGATAAGACTGATCGCGATAGGTTCAAGCCAGTCCGCCGGTAAATACGGAACGATCGGTTCCAGGAAGAAATTCGAACAGAGAATGAGGATGATCACTCCGGAGTTTTCTTTTGAATACTTTACGAGCAAGGTGATATCTCTCATAAAGACTGTGGTTTATTCCGAAAACCCGCAAGACCTTTTATTCTATAAAGGCGGAGCAACGTCACCGGAATTTAAGGATATCATCGACCTCAATTACGGGGGCGCACTGGGGCTTGCCGGTTTCCAGGAAGAAAGAGGCATCGTTACTGTTTTTACGGATGCTTTCTTTGATGTGCTGTATGCAAAGGATTCAAAAATAATATTTAAAAGAGAGACATTAAGAGCGGTATTTCAGAGAAGAACGGATATCCCGATCAATCTGCAGTTTTCAATGACTAAGATACAGTGCCCTACCTGCACCGGCAGTTTTAACGCCATACGCAATAAAAAATGCCCCTACTGCGGAAATGTCTATGATATCATCTCCGATGACTGGGTACTCGTGGATCTTAAGTATGAATAATACAGCTGCTCGTACAATACCCAAGACTGGTACCGCCGCAGATGGTATTTTGTCCGCCATAGAAGCGTAAATGAAAGAGCTGGCTCGACAGCAGATAGAACTCGCCTTTAAGGCAGCTCAGACAGAAATAGATCTCCTTCATCAGCGCACATCTGATGGCGTACGGTGAGCCCAGGACTCCGGCAAACGCATTGGTATAGAGAAAGGCAGAAAGCTTGTCACCAAGAAGAGTATCAAGGCTATTGTAATACTCTTCTTTTTGCTCTTCAGAATGTCCTCTGCTGTCTTTTGATGGCACATTTTCAACGATTTCTTCAAGTCTTTCAATGATTTTGTTCATTTACTTTTCCGTCGCTTCTATTTTCCTATCCCAGATCCTAAAAGCATTCTCCCAGGTATCAAGGGCATAAGGCCTTCTTTCGTCTCCCAATTCCTTTGCAAACTGCTCAACAAACTTCAAAAAGAAGTACATATGCTCCAGAGCCGTGGCCTGTTCCTTCAATATCACCCTGCTCCAGACATTGGCTTCACTGTACTGTGTGGTCTGCATAACATCTCTGATATATTTATCCTTATCAAACGGGATCCGCTTTTCTTCGATAATAACATCTCCCGCGTCTGTGATCTCCATAAGCGTATAGGGCACACTGTCTTGTATCCCGTCCAGTGGCAGACCGCAGGATCCGGGATTGATCAGATAGACATCTCTGTTCTTATCAGCATAACTACATTGTATATGCGAATGACCGAATATGTATACTCCTCTCTCCAGTTTGGCCACTGCCTCCTGAAATGAAGGATCCTTATCACGTTCATCGATCATGTCCGACAGTATCTGCTCCGGGGTACGATTCCCCTGCCTGCTTCTGTTTGCAACTGTAACCGAATTCCATGTATAAAAAGGATAAGTTCCAAGAAAATCCACCGAAGAGTGTGCAATATGGATCTTCATCCCATTGCATTCAAAGTCAACTCTGTGCGGCAGATCCAAAAGATAATCAAGATTATTCCTGCTCACATTTTTATAACACCAGTACGAAACCTGCATCTGTCCGTCTGTCCAGTGGGATTGATCTTTATCAATAAGATTTTCCAGATACTTTTCTTCATTGCCTCTGATAACATACTTTTCAGGAACCGCCCTGATCGCATCAATGCACTTATCCGGCCACGGACCGCTGATACAGTAGTCGCCCACAAATATACATCCCGAGATGCACTGCTCTTTCATATCTTCCATCACTGCCTGCAGGGCCGGATAGTTCCCATGTATATCAGAAATTATCGCGTATTTCATATCTCCTCTCCTTAAGGTGCCTGCATTTAAAACATATCGAAGTCTTCAAGGCACTCCAAAACTGCTGCCCTAACCCCCTGTTCCGAGTATCTCCGAGCCGCAAGTTCAGCCTTTTCAATACCGGAAAATCCACGGGGATGAAGCGGATCTTTTTCAGATCTTACAAAATGTGACCACATAGTCCGTCCCCAACCAGGTACCATATATTCCTTCTTTTGGTCCAGTACTATCACAAAGCGCGGTGGTTTATACCTGGAATCTTTTTCAGCTTCATTCAAACGATCCTTGTTCTTCCAGATTGCTTTCCCTGCTATATATACAGAGCATCTTTGAAATACTGATATTACATATCTTCCGGCAGGATGAGTCCATGCCCATTCATAGTTGAATTCCTTTCTGTCCTTATATTCTGTAAAGTCATCTCCCACTGCAGCTATAAAATCACCCGAATGTGATCCGGCTTCGAATAACAATTCAATATTATCAGGCCGGATTTCTTTATCAAAAGTCATATTACCACCTTCACTCATCTATATAACCCTGATACATTTTATCCTTTCATACCTCATGACATCCCAAACTCTTCACAGAGCTTTTCATATCTTTTCTGCTCTTTTTCTTTTACAGCTTTTGGCAAGTTCAGCTCCCTTATGTGCATGGTCATCATACGACCCTGTCTTATATGCATACAGATCATGAAGCATTGCCGCCATTGACAACAGTTCAGGATCTTCTTACTTTAGGGAAAAACCTCATCCAGATAGTCTTCCAAATCACCTATGAATACATAGTCGTATGAACCGTCCGCGTGGCAAAGCCTTCCGAGTACGCTGGCAAAATGCACCTCCAGCCTTTCTCCGTTATGAAGATCAACAGCATATGCAACCCGTTCACCCCCAAAATCATTATCATCAAGATAGACAACATAATAATGCTGCGAGCATATATGATCCAGCACTTCGTCGTCCTTGACATCCCATACATGGCCATTCTGATCGGTCACGCTGATCTTTTTTCCACCCAGGGTCTCGTACACATTCTGCTCATTGTTCTCCTGTATGAGCCGCTCCACGGTCTCGCAGATCTCCGCCGGCACCTCAAAGATTTCATAACCCTCCGTCGTATTTCCATATTCATCCCCGATCACGATCACGAAATCGCCGTTGATCGTTAATTCGTAATAATCCCTCATATGGTCATAGATTATATGCTGATCTTTTTCCGAATTGAGATCCAGGTTCAGTTTTGTCAATTCACCGATCCCTTCCGCCAGCGTATCCAGATCTTCACCGGTCACTTCGATCTCAAAACAGGGAATGGAATCGCTGATCGCATCCCCCGATGTGATGTTGTATCCGATGTAATAACGGATTGAAACCGACTCTACCTTTTCCGTAAAGACCTTCCCTTCATCCGGAGTCTGCACTCCTACGGCAGCCGGCGACGGCTCTTCTTCCATAGGCGCTGTCGCCGCTTCGGTGGGCTCTATCTCCATAGGCACAGCCACAGCTTCGGTAGGCTCTTCCTCAAAGCGGCCCCGCTCCCACGCTTCCGGAGTCTTCCCCGCCCGCTCACTCTCGCCGCAGGCACACAAGATGCCGGCCGCAAACAAAACAACCAGCGCACTTTTCAGACCAAGCTTTTTATTCATAATGCTCCCTTCCTTTTAGGTGCCACACTTTCTCTACAGGCTTGAACCTTATTTCCTGTTTATACAAATTCCTTCATCCTGATGATGGTTAATATCCTCTCTGTTGTCGTCATCACAAATGAATCAGCCTGTTCGGGCTTAAGAAATGTATACTCTCTGTGCAAGTCTCCGTGATGATCGCTTCGATAGAAACCGCAGATATAACAACGTCTGTTCTCAAAAGCATCTTTGCTGAATATGTCCATGAATTCATTATCAAAGTTTACAGCATTCTCATATAATGAAAATGCATGAAAATCCGGATGTTGTTCCAGATACAGGAAATCAAGATCATACCAATCTCCCTTTGCAGTCCAGATCAGTTTGTTCTTATCTGCGGCGCATTCTTCAGGATACGCCTTTAAAAGAGCCATATACACATCGTTTGTCCAATGTATATCTGTCAGCAGATGAATATAATACCCCAGAAAAAACGAATACTCTTTCAGCGAATAAGCTTTTATAAGCCTTTCATTAAACCATCTGTCACAAAAAGCCTCTATATCGAAAAAGGTTTCATCTCCGGCCCTGGTCTTAAAATGCGATACCGTTTTGGGCGGATGAAACTCGGACCAGTCTTCATTGGGGACTCCGCTGTCGGGAGCAATATTACCCATAACAAATGCTGTCTCATCTATACTATCTATATGCTTTAATATCTCATCTGCTATCCTCAGATGAACCATCCATGATGCCATGCTTTATCACCATTATATCTCAGACATGTCAGTTGGCATCGTCAAAGGGATCAAGCTCGATATCAGTCAGATTAATGGTACTTGTGCTGTTCATGCAGATTATCCTCCTCCATATCATATCCGCTCGTTTCTTTCTATACAGATAATGCATAAGCATAAAATATATTGCAGTATAGGAAAATAAAAAAACTTTACCACAAAGGTCTCTGTTATTATCCTGCATTTTGACCTCCATAATTACAAACGGCGTATACGGGGCTGTACGGGGCTTATATGGCTTTCGCTGACGACCGGACACATATATTGAAACATTGCACGTTTTTTTAGATAGAAAAATCGAACAAATGCATTCAGTTGCATCTGGCACCGTATTACATATATAATAAGCAGAAATAATACTATCTTTAGGGGTTATTTATGAAGAAAAAGATCCTGACCATATCGATCGATCCCTGATCACCAACAGCAAATGTGAATTTATGCTTATGGATAAAGCGGATCATAACGAACACTATTCTTATTTTCTGACCGATGATGCTATCAAATATCAGAAAAGCAATCCTGCGGAAAATATAGATAAAGAGTTATACATGCAACATGATAAAGAGATACTCAACATGATCGTTTCATTTTACGAAGAAACACCATAAAATTCACGATACTGAATATACAACCTGCAAAAGAGGAGTAATCATGCTTGGCAAAACCAAAGGAAAAGAGTTAATAGAACACCTCTCAGATTATGTAATATTTGACCTTGAGACCACAGGTATATCCTGCTACAGGGATAAAGTTGTTGAAATCTCCGGTGTAAAGGTCATAAAAGGAAGTATAACGGATGAGTTTTCATCCCTTGTAAACCCGGAATGCCATATACCCTTCCCGGCCTCACAGGTTAACGGGATCACCGATGACATGGTGGCTGATGCCCCGCTATTTAATACCATTCTTAAAGATTTCCTGGATTTTGCAGGCGAACTGCCACTTGTCGGACACAACATCACATCTTTCGATATGAAGTTCATATACAGGGACTCAGAAAAGTACTATGGCATGATTCCGGGAAATGACTATATAGATACTCTGAGACTATCCCGGATATGTCTTCCTGAGCTTAAGCATCACACCCTCACTGACCTTGCCGCATATTACGGCATTTCCACAGAAGGCGCTCACAGAGCCCTTAATGACTGCCATATGAACCGGGCCGTATTTGAAAAGCTTGGAAAAATACTTTCAGAAAGGTTAAAGAATACTGACAAATGTCCAAGATGCGGAAACATACTTATAAAAAGAAACGGGCGATTTGGCGTCTTTATGGGATGCACCGGATATCCGAAATGTACCTATACAGAGAATATCAAAAAATGATCAATATTGTCTCATAACACTCTCGAAATCTATCTCTCTTGTCCTCTTCCGAAAACCGGTAATATGCTGAAGCGATTTTCAGCGCTGTCAAGCATTTGTTCCGGCACTGTTCGCCGATACCGTAGTGCTGACCGCCCCATCGTCGCTGCCGGCTGATGCAGAAGCACTGTCCGAACCGTCACTGCTGTTAACAACGGCCCCAAGGACAGAGGGCAGCATCTGTATCATTGCGGAGATCACAGCTGCGGTTACCTGGTCTTTCAGTATCCCCAGCACGGAACTGATAAAAGTATTATCATCTGCTGCCGAAGCATCCCGGTAACAGTCTGCCACCAGTGTGGTGGCAGACATAAGCCTGCGGCCTTTATCAGCCGAAGAACTCCCAAAGGCATTATCTTCCTTAAGGATATCGGCTGCTTCCATTATCTGATCCACAAGAGTTTCTGCATCGGCATCAATATCTGCCAAGGCTCCAAGTGAAACAAATTCCCTGCCCCCGGAAAAGCCTGCTTTTTTTTCTTTAAACAAAGCAAAGAGCTTATCTACACGGTCACACTTCGCCTTTATATCGCCGCCTGCAAGCGCAAGTACTTCTCCCATTCCCTGGATGGCATCGGCCCCCGCCTCAGACTTACAGCTTTTAAAATATCCGATGCATTCCTCCATATCACTGACAATGGTATCGATATCACGCTCAGAAAGAGCCAATAACATTACATATGAACTGTCGGTTTCATCTGTAAGGAAAGGATGCTCCTTCTTCATGCGCTTCATTATCTCTGTATAACGCGTCATTACTTCATCGGTATTATCCGTCTTTCCAAGATCACAGATGAGCATAGCTGCGATAATGGTAAAGTCATTTTCCTTCATCTTTGACTTGCGCAGCTTATTACAGGTATCAACCAGATCCCCGATATATTTTTCGGGATCTTCAGAAAGTGCCATCCTGCTCTCAAGCACAAGATCAACATTCTTCCTGAATTTCGAAAACAGACCTGTATGCTTAGCAAGGATCTTTTGGCATTCCTTAAGCTTTTCCACATCTGCTTCCCTGCCGATACCCGTATACATCATGGCAGCCGTAATACTCATAAGCTCTTTTTCAAAGGAAAATCCTTTGACGATGGCCTTACGGTTTTTAACCAGAAGCTCGCATCTTTCCCTGATCTTATCTTTCATCTTTTAACCCCCCATATAAAAAAAAACAACATCCGGCAGTTGCCCTTACAGGCTTACATGGCTCATAATAATATATTTTATCAATTTTCTGTAGCAATTCAACACAAATTACACAGACTGCATATTAAACGATGAATACGGCTATATCTGTGTAAAAAAAGGAGGCTTTTTCTCGTCTAAAGCGTCCAATCTTGTCCTTCGATTCCCAGGAATTTCTTATCCCTGAATCCAATGCAGATACCATGCTCCTCATCGCATTTGCAATCACCGTAAAAAGAAATCTCCGGATAAACAAAACCATCATTTGATCTCCATTTTCGTCATACCGATTATCTCCCGTACTGAAAACTTTCACTTTTTTAGGCTTGCCAAACATGATGATCGAAATAACATCATCGTTTTTTAAGGCATGGATCTTTGCACGATCCTCTCCGGACTCAAACCGCTCTCCGCATTCTGTGCAAAAGTTTGCTTCCCCCATTCTCTTCGCGCCGCAATTCCGGCAGAACTTATCCATTTTCCTTCCTCCAAACATCATCTCATGATCTCAGGATTCTATCGTACTCATCCGTAACAATAATATCCATTCTCTTGTTTTTTCTGCTATTATCTTAATTCTATCATCGATCGTATCTTCTGTTATCATTGGTATTCGCCTCCCTATTTCGGAATTTATATTATCAATATAACATGTATGCTGATTTTCCACAAAAACATCTTGAAAAAACCATAAAAATGCATATAATACGACGTGTGTTTATTGGAACTGTAAACACACCATCAACAGGAGGAGGAACAAGATTATGAAAAAGGCAAGACTGTTGGCATTGGCAATGGGCGTAGGTCTTACCCTGGCAGCATGCGAAGGTAAGGAACCCGATACCAAGCCGGAAACTAATGTTGAGGAAGAGGAAGAAGTTGAAGAGGCAGAAGAAGAGGTTGTTGACCCTGTGGTTAAGTATCCTGCGAACATCGATCCTTCAATGATCCATCCCGGATCATTAAACAGCGATGAGGACACTTCAGACCGCTGGTATCCCAATGGAGATACTTCTTCGGAGCTGACCTTCACCCTTACCCAGACATCCAAGCGCGATGACTGTGTTGGCCTGGCATTCTGCCAGTATAAGGTTCTGGATGGAAAAGATGATGACCTGATCGATATGCCTCTGCGTGACGGCGGCAACGGACATGCCATCACCGGTGAGTTCACCTTCATGAAGGATAAGAGCGTAACTTATGATTATGACTTTACTTTCCAGGATAACTTCACCTGCTACGATTTCAAGACCGGTACCGTATGGAAGAGATGCCATCCGGATTTCGGCTGCAAGGATCAGCAGTGGTATAACGATGCATTTGCAGGCCTGGTTGCATACCGTGACCTTTCAAGCAGCAAGTATCAGCAGATCGTTCTGAATGAGGATGGAACCTTCGTGGAATCCGTGACCGGTATGGATGATATGATGGGACGCTGGGAAGTGCAGGCAGCCAATGTGCTGATGCTTATATATGATAATGCCGAGGATGCAGGCATCCAGGTAGTGGATGCAGGCTCACTCCTTGAGGACGGCGGTGAGAGCGGAAGTGAGACTACCTACAGCAACAGCTGGCAGCAGGAGTTCACCATCACTGCAGACGGAAAGGTTACCGAATTCGGTCTTTTCCCCGTATATGACGATGATATGAACCTTACAGGTTATAAGCCTGCATTTGAGCTTACCACAAAGGCAAACCTGGAAGCACTCCAGAAGGAAAAGGAAGAGGCTATAGCAGCATCCCTTGCAGCAGGAAGCCCTTATCCGAATCCTGAGGTAGATAACATCATGGATATAACTCTTGATGGTGTTAATCTTGACCAGGAACCGGACTACGTGATAGAGAATATCGAGTGGGATGATAAAGAGGCTGATAATTACAGGGATAAAGTTTCGAAGCTTCTGAAGAGCGAAGATGCGAAAGGCTGCGTATTTGAGCTTCACGGACAATTTGTGAGCGGCGGTTTCAAGTTCTTTACTGCTGACGGCGCACATTCCATGATGGGTATGACCTGGATAGCAGGCGGTGGAGACAAGCCTGAAAATGACAGGGATCTTATCATTAAGGGTGTTCTCTGGCAGTACGGTACCAACTGGTATGTATTCTATGATCTGGATCATGTGACATATGTAGACTAAGGTTCGGAATCTAAAAGATCCTTCGGCGTAAGCCGGGGGATCTTTTTTGTTGCAGTAACGATTGTTAAATTGAACGTCTTACTCTGAAACGAATTCGAATACCATATCCTGATGGGAAGAATCTTCATGATCAGCCCAAACGATACCGCTCGATTTTTATGATCCTATGAGCCGTTAACGCTCACACCTTCCATCTCATCTTCTGAATCAGCCTCTGTTGCCCTGCTAAACACCTTATCGATCTCATCCCTGGGAAAGTTACCCTATTGTGCATTACCCATTCCTCTTTCCCATGCATATTCTATCATGTCGATACCCGGAAGCCCGTTTCGTATTTTTTCTACTTCTTTCAGGCAAAAATCAATAGCTTCTTTTATATATTCATCCGACATTTCTTTAGTGAAAAAGAAGATATTTTCTTCCTCCACAGGCCTGAAATACGAACTCATATCCATCATAAATTTCTCAATATCAAATGTGTCAAGCTGATTGATATCCTCATTTTCAAATCCTTTCGGAACGACCAGATCATTCTTCAGCCGATACTTTGAAACAACATAGTGATTTACTATAGAATAATCCTTATGCAAAAGCTCCACATTACCCGGGATCAGCGGATCCCAATGATACCTGTCATATACATAATGCCTGTATAGAGCATCCTGCACCAGATGAAGATAATACCCCAGATACAGATCATCAGATAATATCCGCCCACCAAACATCAGCCTGTATCTGTCAAAATCATAGCTCTTCTTTCCGTCCGATACATTTATTTTGAGATGTGATTTTCCATAAGTACCTGCATCTGCAACGACTGCTCCAAACTTGAGCCTGTTGATATCATTAAAATCAATCTTCTTGGTAAGTTCATTTATTATCGCCAGATGGACAACACTCGATGCCATATTATTCTCCCCAAAAATACTAAGATTATTTCCATACTCATTCATCCAGCGCATCAAGCATTTCCTGCGGATTATCGACGGCTTTAACCTTGTCCATGGCTTTAATGATAATGCCGTCCTCATCTATCAGATATGTAGTCCTCACGATGCCCATACTGACTTTTCCGTAATTCTTCTTCTCTTTCCAGACATCATATGCTTTTATGACAGTAAGCTCCGTATCCGAAAGCAGTGTAAACGGCAGGCCGTATTTCTCCTCAAACTTTTTATGAGACGCTACCGAATCCTTGCTTATGCCAAGTACAACCGCACCTTTCTCCCTTATCTGCGGATATCTGTCGCCAAAGCCACATGCCTGCTTCGTGCATCCCGAAGTATTATCCTTCGGATAAAAATACAGGATCACTTTCTTTCCCCTGTAATCCGTCAGCTTATGTATTTTCCCATTCTGATCCGGAAGTTCAAAATCCGGAGCCTTTATCCCTATTTTAAGCATTATGATCTACTCCTTTCCTCACATGGAACCTGTCATCCTATATGAAATCCACATCCGTCACACCCCATTCAGCACCTCAAGATGATATCCTTCCCCATAGATCAGTTACAGTTTTTCGATTTATATGCCATTTATCCTTTATTCATCCGTTTTCGCCGTATATTATATCATAGATATAAGCACCTTGGAAACGCACCCGCCGGCAGTTCCATCTATTAACCAGATCGCCGTACTGGAAGTATGCACGGTAATAGCCCAGCCATGCGGACGGGTTTATCAAGTCAGAGGATACTGAAGACATTTACGCCGGACTTAAATGGCACACCAAAAGCAGCGGGAATGAGGGAAATCGTGTGGTTCCCATGAGCGAGCGTGCTGAAAGAGTCCTGAAAACCTGCCCTTACCATCCCATCGCACTCAGCCATTTCATGGTTCTCTGTTCTCTTTCTCTTCCCTCAGCTTCTTTGTATTTCCCAAGGGCAAGTTCTCCCCGTATCTCACCGTCCAGAAGATAAAGGATCCTCTCACACATGCCTGCCACCCCTGCATCATGAGTTACCATCATTATTGTTGTACCGTCACGGTTTATCTCCATGAATGCATCCATGACCTCTGCCGCCGCTGCCCGGTTAAGTGCCCCCGTAGGTTCATCCGCAAAAATGATCTCAGGCTTCAATATCATGCTTCTGCATATGCATGCTCTCTGAAGCTGTCCCCCGGACACTTCCTTAATACTCCTTTGGGCCAGATCTCCGATATTCATTTTATCCATAAGCAGCTTTGCGCGCTCATAGTATGCTTTTTGATTCTTTTTATCCGAATGAACTGCCGGAAACGCAATATTATCTATTATGTTCAGATCCGACAGCATATTCATCATCTGAAATACAAAGCCCATCCGCCTGAGTCTGATATGCGCTTTATCATCTTCACCAAGTCCCGCTATTTCCGTAGCACCAAGATACACCTCTCCGGATGATGCCTGATCCATCCCGGACACATTGTAGAGGAGAGTCGATTTCCCCGAACCAGAAGGACCCATTATCGCGATCATTTCTCCCTCCTTTATCTCAAAACTGACTCCCTTTAATATACTGTCTTTTTTGAGGTCCTTAACTTTAAGTATGCTCATATTTTTCCTCCGATCTGTTACCAGTACCCCTGCCGTTTCCACTCAGATACTGATCCTGAATCATTCCCTTGTTGTAAGACATTCATATGCCTTAATGTTTGCGATCTCTCTCAGACTTATAAAAGCCGCAATAAATGATGTAAGTATCATCAGTACAGGCACCACAACAAATACCGATACCGCATCTGTCGTGAACTTAATTCCCCGGGCTCCCATAAATCCAAGCAGGATCCCGGCCAGCCGCTGAGCTGATACCATTCCCGAAACGATCCCCAAGGCAAGCCCCGTAAGCAGATAAAATGTCAGTTTTTTCATATAATCCATGCGTATATCCGAAGCCGTAAATCCCAATGCTTTCTTAAGAGAGCTTTCTCTTCTTTCTCTCCAGATCACAAGACGCATCAGCAGAAGGATCACAACCATGATCACCACACAGGCAACAGATTTTGTCATAAGCGATGCTTTTCCTATATTTCTGATGGTCTGACCATACATTCCTTTCATATATTCCGCTATCTCAGCTATTTTGATGCTTTGATCCGTTCCCGACACTCCTCCGCTGTATTCCGACATCCACTCATCCGGCAGCACTTCATCTTTGAGTGTAACATACATAACACTCCACATGACCGGAGTTTCATCGTTTATACATCCTTTAGCCGTCTTTCCTCCATTTGTAATATCCGAATAAATGCCGCATATAACACATGTGCTTTTTTCCGCTTCTCCGTCTTTTGTATTCTTACAGATCGTGATGCTGTCTCCGACTTCAAGTCCGGTCTCCTCTGCATTTAATATGGATACGGCGATCTCATCTTCACTCTGCGGATACGTTCCTTCGGTATAATTTACAGGGAAAATGCTATGGTCACCATTTTCCAGAATCAGATCATAAGCTCTGCCGTCAGACAGGAATGATCTGTAGGCTCCGGTTTCCATTACCGAATATCTGTCAACTCTGTCATCCTCTGCCAGGCGTGCTGCCAGCTCACCGGCCGAATCATCTGTGTCCTGTGACCGGCGGACATCGATACGGATCTGACTGTTTCCTATCCCCATATAACGGACAAACTCCGGATCCGACATTGTTTTCTTCATGCTGTCGGGAACTATCATCATAAACACCGCAGCCATGATGATAACTGAAACAGGTATCCAATAGTTTTTACTCCGTCGGCTCTCACTGCGTCCGTTCAATGCAGTAACGGCAGAGATCTTTTCAGTGCTGACAAGCGTTCGTTTCACGGATAAAAGTATCATGGCTTCGGCAAGGATCGCACCGATGATCATGAGCGCATATACAAGAACAGGATCATCTGCTTCTCCGTAAAGCTCTCTCATGCCTTTTCCCAAAGGGACCGCTATAACACAAGCCGAAACTGATCCCACAAGACAGCCTATCGCGGAAAGCAGCAGATATTTGGATAAATAAAGCTTTCTTATATCCATCCTTGAGATCCCGACAGCTTTAAGCATTCCTATCTCGCGCCTGTCTTTTTCAAGCCGGGTAAGAACGATATATCTTATGCACATGATGGAAATACATAGGACTACAACAGATACAAGCAGTATGATGATCACCATGATCCCGTCCGAAAGAGCATTCATCAGTTTTATCAGTGGATAGGTGATGGCCGGTCCGTTGCAGGGAAGGTCCGCATCCTTATATGCAGTGGCGAAAGCAGCTGT
Organism: uncultured Lachnospiraceae bacterium; assembly: GCA_902779395.1. GTDB lineage: Bacteria > Bacillota > Clostridia > Lachnospirales > Lachnospiraceae > NK4A136. The sequence continues at coordinate 62,674 of CACZBK010000011.1, forward strand.
ATCGCTTCCTTCTTTAAGCCTGTATTCTATCAGATATTCTTCATTTCCCAGATATTTCAGTCTTTCGTAATCAGATCCGTTCACAAGAAATCTCTTAGAGGATGCCATCATGGAATTCATCTGCGAATCACGCATAAATCCCGCAACGCTCAGCTCCTCAGTACCTATATACATCGTATCCCCGACATTGATATCATATTCGTTCCTGTATGCAACGGGAACATAAACAGTTCCGGGAGAAACGCGGATCACGCTGTTGTCTGCATCTAAAAGGAAATCGAAAGCATCACTCTGGCAAAAGAGTCCGTTATCCTGCATATTGTTATCAAAACTGTTATCACCTATCCTTAGCTGTCCGTTCTCCAGATTGAGAAATCCGCATATCTGCATTTTCTCAACCTCAGGTCTTTTCTCGGTAAATGCCTTTATCTCCTCTTCGGACAGTTCACCCGTATGCATTTGCAGAAAGTGCGGTGTTTCAGCCTTTATCATAAGAGACGAGATCGATGAATACAGCGTTGCAAAAAGGAATACAGTCAGTCCCAGCATCATAGCCGCTGCTGCCATAAATACAGCTGTCGATATCGTTATCAGCCTGTTCGACTTAAAATCATTTATTATCAATCGTCTTATCATTTACCGTACCCCCTTCAAGTTCTTTGACCGATCTGAAAAACGGTATTGAAACAGCCATCACCGCCAGTAACAGTCCCGATACCATAATGACACATGCCGCACCGCGTCCGACTCCGATATGCCTTGCTTCCGCGATCTTATCTGCCAGAACTCCCGCTCCTGCATAAGCAAAAACATAACCGATCTGCGAAAGAAAACTTATGAGCCCCCATGCCCTGCCCTGCTTATCCGCATCAATATTGATCCTTGTCATATAATCAAGGCAATTGTTCGCAAAAGGGAGCATAAAGAAAAACAGGAATCCGAAACAGCATATCAGTATCATGTTCTCTTTAAGCCCGAATCCCACCATGGCCAGTCCACATACCGCCAGCGAGATACTGAGTATCCGGGTATGATCTTTCCTTATCCCGGCTATCCCTATAATTATGCTCGATACCAGCATTCCGCTCGCACATACCGTTTCCGCTATTCCAAGGACTCTGCTGCTTTCAAAATCCAGTATCAAAGGCTCAACCAGTATCTGTATCGCACCCATAAAACATGTGATCACGGAAGATATGATTATCAGGATCATTATCCCTCTCTTCTCTGTTATGGCCATCCAGCCCAGCTTAAAGCTTTCACCAAAAGACTCCTTTATAATGCTGCGCTTTGAAAGTCTGTTTTTTCTTACGATCGCAGTGCAGATCACCGTAAATACGAATGTACAGATATCTATGATAAGGAGCAGCTTTACATCGCTTATTCCCAAAAGCATACCCGCCAGCATCGGAGAGATAAGATACCTTGCGCTTCCTGCCAGACTCATCATACCGCTTGCTTTTGAATACTCATCTTTAGTGAGCATATCCGTTACTGTCGCCCTGTAGGATGGCTCCAGCAGAGAAGAAAAAACCGCACTGACAGATACGCCTATACAGATCTGATAGAGCTTTGCTTCACCGCTAAACATGCATATGAGGATATACACCAGTCCCACTGCAGACATACCGTCACCAAGTATCATCAGCAGGCACCTGTCATACCTGTCCGCAAATACACCTGCCACAGGGCTGAGCAAAAGCACCGGAAGAAATGCAAGTAAGGCGACCAGCGCGGTAGCTGCGGCACTTCCTGTCATACGAAAAACATAAACACTCAAGCCGAAGCTTGTCAGGCCTCCGCCTATCGAAGAGATAAATTCTCCTGCCCAGAGAAGCAGAAATCTTCTGTAATTTGATCCTTTCCCCATTATCATTCCCTTCCGCCCTGTTGTTACGGGCTGCTTTATACACCGACAATCTGTCGGTATACATTTAAAATATATGGGGGCAAAGCCCCCTGTAAAACGTAATCTGATGCTCTGTTACTGTTTTGCTATTATTTTTTTTATCACAGCCTCGAGGTTTTTTTCTTTCGCTCCCAGTATTTTCTCTGTATGATAAATGAATGCCTCTATCTTATCCTTCATTTTCTCCTGTGGCAGCTCCGACATTTTATCAAATGCAGTATTTGAATATACTATGATCATCTCCGCAGCTTCCGCAGGATACTTTGAGTGAAACATTTTGCATCTGTTTCCTTCCTCGATAAGCTCTGCGATCATCGGTACTACCTCTCTGATAAGCTTCTCCTGGGATTTCTGATGAAGCAAGGCATTCTGAGGTTTATGTATCTGTTCAAGCACTTCTGCTCCTGCTCCCGAATCGATATTAAGCGTGAGGAAAGCGCCTGCGATCCTTTCAAGTAAAGGGATTTTATTGTCTTTTACTATTGTCCGCGCCGCTGCAATGCTCCTGTTGATCATCCTGTCAACTATCGCATCAAGGATCTCTTCTTTCGAACTGAAGTGATGATATAACGTCCCTCTGGCGATCCCTATCTCTTTTATAATGTCATTTGTGCTGGCATTATCATAACCCTTTTCTGCAAAGAGCTGTTCTGCAACATCAAGGATCTCGCTCTTTCTTTCTTCAGCAGATTTTACGACTCTCATTTTTTATCCCTTTTCGGAAAAGTGTTCCTACTGTTATTGTAATCATCAGTAGTATGTATTCTATCTATATATTCAATAAGCATATTATTCAAAATGTTTTCCTTTGAATTTCTTGACTTAGACCCATAATTCCGAAAAGAGACTTTTAATAACCTCTGATCTGCTGCGCGCGCTCAACCGACACCCTGTCGGTTAGGCGTAATATACCACAAATAAACAGCTGCTGTCAATTGTTTTCTTGCTATTTGTTTTGACAGGATTATTTCTTGGTTTTTCATAACCAACTCCATCCCCATTTCCGTGCTCTGTCCCTTTATCATTTCTATCCTGACTAATGGCATATGATCACCTCATCTCCCGCATCTCATCCAGTATCTCTGCTTCCGTGTTTTCATCCACAAACTGCGATATCTCATCCATGATACTGTCCGCCAATGCATTATGCGGAACTATAAAAGCCACACCGATCACTATGACCTGATGTATATCCTGCTCATCTACCTCCGCCGCAGATACATGAAACTTGTTCTGAAGCTTGGCGATGATGCTCTTAACGATCATCCTTTTTTCTTTCAGGCTGTGCACCCATGGAGCATGCAGTCTGAAGGTCATACTTGCAATATTCATATATAATCCACATCCGTTCTGTATCCAAATATCGTAACTATATCATCTTCCACTGTTCCGGGAACATGGATCTGTTTAAGGCTCTTCATTACACATTCCTTATAATCTCTGGTGTAAGAGTAATACTCCTCATATACCTAACCTCTTTTCAGCTTCTTCCAGAGAGATCCATCCATCTTTTCTTGCCGATGCCTCGTCTTTTTCCAACTCGGAGAACAGACCTTTGATGGCACGCAATTCATCCAACTCCCTGATATCAATTATGGCACAGTCTCCACGACCGTTTTTTGTCAGGTAAACAGGATTTCCATAGGAAACCTGACCTATAACAGCATTATAGTTTCTCAGATCAGATACCGGTACTATATTAGGCATATTTTTTCACCTCCCTTGTACAGCTATCATATCATGTCGCCGCATATTCGTCACCATATTTTACGCAAAATAATCAGCAAGCACATGGATCATCGTAATGTGAACAACACTCAAATTTACGCTATTCGTCTCAGCAAATAGATAGTTATACCAACATTTTTTAATAGTTACGCTTCCAAAAAAGTCTTTTAGAAGATTGCCTCAGTTGATTGCCGGATACCCACACTTTCCTGAGTATAAACAAAAGCGTTATGATAAGTAAACTTCCGGACATACAAAAAGCCGCCCTCTGATGGAGCGGCTTAATACTCATCTTTTTTTTAGCATAGGGAGGTAGGTTTTCTGATCCTTAGGTGAGATTTCCAAAAAGTCCATAGCCTCTTTTGCACTCATTTTCAATTTTTTCATTAGCTTCTTAATTGCTTCAAGAGTGCTCTTTCTTGTAGCATCATTAGCAGCTTCCTGCTCTCTTTCCTTAACATACAGCTTCATTTCTCTTTCTCTGTCATATAACTGTGTCATAATATCAACTACCTCCTTCCTATGAGATTCCAAATACTCCTTTAAACTAAAAAAAATAAGGAGGAAAGGGGATAAATGTGCTTTTTGCTGATTATCGGGTACCTCGAGATTTTTCACTGATTATTGCTCATCAAGCACGGTGAATTGCTGATTAAACAACTTATCAGCCTCTTCTGCCCGGCTATTTCCATTTGATTACTTTTAGCTTATTGCCCTGGTATACACATCCCAGTATTTCAATATATATTCCTTGCTAACCTCATTTTTATGATATCTTTCAATCTCAGCCAGCTCATCCCATAATTCTTTATCTATCCTTGCCTCTCTATTCTTGGGATCGCTTAAAGTCTGCTCCACCAATCTGGTGATCAATCCAATATGCGTTCCATAATGATCATCTTTTGTCTTGCCCTGCAAAAAGCGTTCTCTTGCTCGAATGAGTCTTTTTACTTCTCCGTCTATATTTGAGAGTTGTTCCAACAGCGTAAGTTCATTCCAATACTCCATTTATTCTCACCTCATCCAATCCACTCGTTAATGATCTCAGAAAGCTCCTGTATTACTTTTTCATCTGTAATAACCCTTCCTGCGCCTATATGCAAAATACGATTTCTCTCAATATTTGGATGTGCCTCCCATTCAATATCTACTACCTCACCATCTTCTACTACTATATTTCCGCCATAAATGTCAGAATAGTCTGAACCATCATCATATAATTCATGTTCCATTTCTATATGCATTTCGCGATCAATAGCTACCACTCTACGTTTTCGGTCTACGCAAAACTTTATAATATCTTCCGCAAAATGATTATACTCCGCAAGCAATCTATCGTTATCAATATGCTCTTTTAATACCACCTGTTTTTCCTCCTGTCTCATGCCCAAACCATTCCCTAAAACAGCTTCATTATACAATAAGTGCCCTCCTTATCGCAAGGGCAGTGCTTACACAGGAGGACAACTCAGTATTTAAAGAATCCCGGCGAAAAGATTTGCGATATCAGCAGGAAGAAACCGGGCCGCCCTTTTACAGGCGGCCCTCGATGTTCTTTATTTGACTTTTACGCTTATAGTTCTGCACCTTTTTTTCTGCACCAAATATTCGCTTATCTCCTTAATTCTCGTCCACACTCACAAATGATAATTCTTTTTCCTTACCCTGCTCTAAAATGTCCAGCAGTCGATATGCCGGTCCCGTTGGATGCGTTCTGCCCGTTTCCCATGCCTCTACTGTCTTTTTTGAAACGCCCATATAATTAGCAAATACCGTTTGAGTCATTCCGGACTTATTGCGTATCGCTCTTATTTCTTCATTTGTATACTTTTTTACAGGCATGATCATCAAGGTTTTAACTTTAGCTTTTCCTTTTCCCCGCTCATATGCTATAGCCTGGTTTAAGCCTTCCTGAAGATCCTCGAATAAAGAACTCATGATTTTTCTCCTCCCCTATTGGCTGCAACTTCATCTTTTAATGACTTTTCTGCAAAGCATCTTCTCCATATCTTCCATAACCAATATCTCCTTTATGGACATTATGTACCCTACATTGTAGGGTGTCAACGACTGTTTGAAGCTCCAAAGGTAGACTATCCGGTTATCTAAACTTAAAATGGAAAAGTGCTTGAATTAAGAAAAGAACGGCCTCTATCACGGAAACCGCTCTTTTGCCACCTATCTCGAATCTTTACAGGATCTTAAATATCACCCCTCTCTCCATCGTATTCTTCCTCCGACAGTTCCTCCTCATCATCGAAGGGCAGGAATGCATTCAGCGCCGCTTCAGCATCCGTCTGGATCCTTATAAGATTCTCTTTGGCTTCTTTTTCAGCATTCTCCCTGTCTTTACGGGACCTGGCTTTCTTGAGCTTAGCCAAGCCAGTCATCACCAGACCATTTATCCTATCGCATATGCCTTCAAGAGTATCTTTAGCCTTCTTTACACTATATATGCAGAAAGGGCTGCCCTCGTTACTGCAGGACAGCCCTCTCTTAATCTCCTCTATTTCTCTACAATTCTTTTCAAAGCTTGATCATCTAATGATAAACTATCCTGAAATTCCACTTTTAGTATACTCGTCTCTTAAATTGTTCAAATGTTCGATTATATTGGGATTATCCCACAATGCTGATTATTTATGTCCCCATTGTCATCCTTTTACATATCTGATCTCCCGTTTATTCCATCGCTTAAATATCTTTTCTTTTCCATCAAAACAGTAGTGATTCTTTTCGTAAAAGCTCTTCCCGATCTCATTATCTTCCAAAACCCAGATTACATATTCCCGGCAGCCTTTATCTTTTCCCACTTGCTCGTAAAAACGCAACATCTCATATCCCACGCCCATTCTCATATAGGCAGGCTCCACATAAAGGAAGTGAAGCTCAAAGGCATCCTTTTTATCATCGTCTTCACATATTCCGATGCCCATCATCCCCTTGATCACCCCTGTTTCAGGATTTTCATAAACATACAGATCAAACCTGTTTTGACTTATCCACTTCTCATAAACCGGAATCCGCTTTTCCACAGACATGTCTTCATATAAGAATTTTTCAGAAACAATGCTTTTATATGCATAGCGGCTGCTTGTAACATCTATTTCTGCAATTCGGGTCGAATCATTAAGTGTAGCTTTACGAATCATGGGTTTATACCTTTCCTCTTTTTCTTATGTACCAGCTGTATCCGCTAAATACAAGCTCCCTTTCGCCTTCTCCAAACAGATCCGACAATCCATCCAACATCCATTCACTTTCTTCTTTCTTTGCAATCCAATATAGCCTGCCACCCCGATAAACTTGAAGTTTCCACATTGAGCCTCATCATCGTCTAAAGCCACATACCAGAAATAGGTTTTGTTTCCGACGCTTATTTTGCGTCTCCTTTTAGCGCTTATGCTCATTGTAGATTACCTTTCAATTCATCAGTCTGTTGCTTCTGCCATGATAACGATATATCTGTTCATGCGCTTGTCGTATACACTCCAACATGCAGTGCCCCACCATTCATGACCGTCATCAAAATAATCAGACCAGTCTGTTGTCCACTCATATACTTCAAGTTCATCTGTCCCCTCCGGAAACAAAATGGAATTGACCTTGCGGAAATCATCCGGTCCGTATCTCGAAGTATATCTTCGTAATCTCTGCGATCTGTTCCTCAGAGATGTCATTACGCTTATTTCCCAGAGCCTTGCGGCGCTTCACATACAGCTCATTGGCATTGATCAGCTGCACCTTGCCTTCTCTTACCGTTCCTCTCTTCTTGTTCGAAAGCACCCAGATATAAGTAGCAATGCCTGTGTTATAAAAAAGGTCGTTGGGAAGAGCGATGATTGCTTCCAACAGATCGTTTTCCAATATATATTTACGGATGTCGGAAGGACCGGATCCTGCGTCGCCGGTAAAGAGAGGTGATCCGTTATGTATGATGGCGATACGGCTACCACCCTGACTGATATCCTTCATCTTGGCTATCGCCGTCATAAGGAACAGCATCTGTCCGTCACTTGCTGCTGGCAGACCTGCGCCAAACCTCCCCGCAAAACCAAGCTTAGCTTCTTTCTCTATCGCAGTCTTTTCATTCTTCCACTCACGGCCAAAAGGAGGATTACTCAAAATGTAGTCGAAGCTCTGACCTGTAAACTGATCGTCAGACAAGGTATTGCCGTCTTTGATGAAATCGGCGTTGTTGCCCTTTATCAGCATATCCGCCTTACAGATAGCAAAGGTCTGATCATTTATCTCCTGTCCCAAAGGAACGATCTCAGCCTTTTTATTCAGACTGTGCAGATATTCTTCTGCAACAGAAAGCATTCCGCCGGTACCGCATGCAGGGTCGTAAACGGTCTTGACAACATTCTTACCGGAAAGTATGGCATTATCATCGTGGAATAAGATATTTACCATGAGCTGTATCACTTCTCTTGGAGTATAATGCTGTCCGGCATCTTCATTATGTGCTTCAGAGAATCTGCGGATGATCTCTTCAAAGATATAACCCATCTCAAGATTGGATATGATATCCGGATGCAGGTTCGCCCGCTCTGTGGTAAACTCTTTCAGAACGATATACAGAATGCCTTTATTAGCCATGGTCGTAATATGGCCTTCAAACTTAAACTTCTCGATGATATCCGATACATTCTCGGAAAAGCCGTTCAGATAATCCTTAAAATTGGCCTCTATGTTATCCGGATCATCCATCAGCTTTTCAAAGGTATACTTGCTGGTGTTATAAAACTCAAAGCCGGATGCCTTGCGTAAAAGGACATCCTTCATAGGGAGCTTCTTTACTTCCTTATACTTTTCCAGCACTGCATCCTTGGTATCCGACAATATACAGTCAAAACGGCGTATTACTGTAAGCGGGAGTATTACTTCGCCGTACTCATGAGGTTTGTATACCCCTGTCAGTTTATCTGCTATTGCCCATATCAGGTCCGCCTTCTGATCGATCTTTGCACTCTTTGTCGCCATGTTTGTTCTCCTTATTCTATGATCACACTTTATTATTCTTCTGAGTATTCATGAAACCCTCTCAGGTCTATCTCCGTCCCAACTCTCACAAACTCTCTGTGTCCCGGTCTGGAATGTTCTATATCCGGCTTAAACTCCCCCAAGAAGCAATATCCCTTATCCTCGACATAACCAAAGATATATCTGTTCAGCGCTTCTCTTCCCTCAATAGGTGGCCGGTTATCGTTTTCGCCTTCTTCTATGAGTTTGGTTGCATCTTCGATCAGATAGTTTAACCACCCCTGCGATCTTGGCGATGCTTTCCTTTCGCCGTTACGGATTACCGCCATCTTCGGGAACCATGCCTGATGATCCTCGTCTACGGCTATAAAAGATTTATAACACGCTTTGTAGCCTTTTCCAAAACACTCATTCAGCACATCGACTATGCTGTGAAAGCTTATATCATCATCGATGCTGATGCTCCTAAGAATATGCTGTTCGTCTCTCATTTTCACCCATTCACCATAAAATAGCTCAGTTCTTTAAACTCCTCATCCATATACTCCAGGGTGAATATATGCTCCCCGTCAAAGGTATGCTCCAGCCAATTGATCTCTCCGTTATCCGGATCTATTAGCGGCATTCCCAGTTTTTCCTTTATACTCTCGATGCTGTGAGCCCCATACATTCCTTCCAGATCAGCAGATATATAACGGGCTATGGAGTCTATCTTCTTCCAGTAAGCCTCAGCCAGCTTATCGATCAGCTCCTCGTATTCTTCCGGTTCTTCGTCCCATGCAAACAATATGCCTTTATGTTCGACTACATATTGCTGCAGATCGTCATCAAATTCCATAATAATCGTTCCTTTCTTATGAGTTATCCTTACCTGCACCCAGCAGCTCTTTCAGCTTCTTATACTCCTCATCGCTGAGCGTCACGCCCTTACCCATCTTCTCATGATCGGGGCTCCAGTCACGGATATCATACTTAGCCTCTCTGTCGTTCCAGGACACCTTATTCAGTTCCTTAGTCCAGCCTTTGGAACCCTCGGATAAGATGCCTATATGCTCTGTTATCTCAAACTTAATATCTCCTGCCATAATTATCTCCTTCCGCTTCAAACGCACTGTTAAATTATACCATATCTTGCCACTCTATTCAATAAATCCATTGGTGAATATGCACAATCAGAGCCTTCTATACTGCCTCCAACTCCCGGAGTCTTTTCTCAGCCAAAATATAATGATCATCTATGGTATACCCGGTATTTATGGTCTCTCTATAGTATTCCAGCGCTTTTTTTATATTCTGCTCCACATACAATCCCATGCGATACATCTCTCCAAGCTTATAAAGGGCATCAGGAGACTTATTTTCAGGAGTCATATAGCACAGATAAGCCTTCTCATAATCTGCCGGATCACTCTCATAATAAATATCTCCAATACACTCATAAGCAAACTCCTGACCCTTATCAGCAGCTTTGCGATAGTACAAAAGCGCCTTTTCGGTATCCTTTTCAAAAAAGGTGCCAAACCTTCTTTCTTCGCCCATAAAGATATAATAAGCCGATGGTATATCTGCGCCCAGCATATCTGCCATCTCCAGATAATAAAGCCCCTTCATCTCATCCCGGACGGTATATGTGCCATGATACCAGCAAAGCGCCAGCTTTAAGACCGCATCAGGATCTCTTTTCTTGGCTCGCTCGAGCAACGAGAGATAATACAGTTTATTCTCTGTCGCTCTATCGAAATATTTTATATTCTGTTCAACCCCGCATCTTGCCATAAGCTAACCTCCGCTTTATATATTATCAGCGCTGTCCTCCCTGCAACGCCGAAAATACGGACAGGCCGGGCAGAAACGCTTACATCTCCGGCGCTTATGATCTAAAGATTTCCATATCCAAAAGACTATTCTGTTCATCGCCACTTTCTCTCCTTAGCTACAGTTTACCTTTACAGGCACTCTCTCTGCCTCTGTAACGCCTTTAACGCTCTCGTACACTCTTCGTATTGCCTCCGGATCAAAGCTCGGGAAGACGGCACAGAGAGCCTCTATATCAAGCCCACTGAGCACCATGGTCTCGACAGCCCGCCAATCCTGTTCGTTCATGGTATTACCCCCTTTTAGTTATCCTCGTCGTAAGGATCAAGATCGAGTGTGCTGAGATCGATCATTTCGCCAAAGCCGTTTGCAACATACAGTATTGTCATATCGATCACCTGCTTTCTGATGTGGATGGGTTTTATATTATCAATATATACTATTTTAAAACGGTATGAGGGTTATATAATGGACTCAATAGAGGAAACATGGTGTTAGTTTTATCTAACCGCATGTTTTTGCCTACTTATGACAAAAGAAAAAGTATTGAACCCGAAGTAAAAGAAGAAGCTGAAAGCATTTTAAACCAGATCGGAGTACCTTCGTCTGTAGTTATAAATATGCTTTATAAACAGATCATTTATACAAGAGGGATACCCTTTGCCCTGACGCTAAATCACGAACCGGTTTCCCGTGAAGAAATGACAGACCAGGAATTTGATTCTATGATTGAAACAGGTCTGGCACAGGCAAAGGCCGGTAAGGGGCGTTCAACCTCCGATGTCGCTAAAAGCATTAAGAAAAAAATAAAGGGAAAAGAGACCAGAAGAAATTCTTAGCTTCGTTAAATGAACAATCATAATAGGCATACGCCATCAGCTCCCTCTTCTATCAGATGGAGCTGTTTTTTCGTTTATAGTTCATCCCCGGCTATTATAAACTGCGCCATAAGCGGATATGCCGGAATATTAACAGCGGGATCGTTCCTGTTACCGTCTGTCAGTATTTTGGTGATCCTGTAGGTCCCGGGGGACAGTTTTCCATACAGCCACTCCCAGTTTGTTTCTATCTCCGCTTCGCCTTCTGCAGGAATGGCATCAGCCTTATAGACTACGGGTGTCATTTCACCGGTCAGAGAGGACTGCGATGCATCGCCGGAATCTGTTGTCTTTGTCATATGACTGCCCGGATAGATGTTAACGCTATGACCCGCGTCTGCATTATCAAGGACATCATCCTTGTTCTCGTCAGTGACCCGTATGCCACCAACCCAGAGATCGTAACTTTCTCCTTCCGCCTGTGCCCTCAGGCTCATCTCCGGCATCATGCCCACCAACATCGTCAGTGTCAGCAGGATACCAAAAAAACGTTGCATCTTTTTCTTCATAACTCCTCTTATCCTTCCTCGTAAATCACCGGGACGGTTCTGCGGTTGAATTCATCCTAGAACCGTTTTCCCGGTTAACCCCTTGAAAATACTGCCCGATCAGAGAACCGTCCCCCCGGTTGACTGATAACTCGCAAGGATTGCATCCCTCTGAAACTTAAGCTCCTCCATCGCATCAAAGCCGCTCTCCGGGATATACACAAGGCCGACAGCATATCTCGTCACTGCAGCCAGCATCAGATGGAGCGTCTTACTGAACATCTTTTCTTCCGTTTCATCTGTCCTTAAGGTCTTGTCCTGCTCAGCCTTCCGGTACAGATTATGGAACTGCTCCTTAAGCCGCCCTATCATATCCTGATAGGGATAAAGCGTATCCGCCTCGATATGCTCCGACTGCACATACACATTGAAAAACTGGTTAAAGCGCAGCAGCTCCCTCTGGTTCTTATACATCTGCAGGAAGGAATCCAGATAGAAAGCAAAGATATCCGCCGCCGTCATCCCTGCAAAGTCCGCTTTCGGCCTGCGCTTTTTGTTCTCCTCACTAAACTGTTCCCATTTCCGGGTTGCCACAGCGACAACGAACTCCGGCTTGGAACTGTAATACCGGTAGATACTGGCGCTCCCGCAACCCACGGCACTCGCCACATCCCGCATACTGACGGTCTCAATGGTTTTCGTTGAAAAAAGCTCAAACCCCTTTTCCAGCAGCTCTTTCCGCCTCGCCTCTATCGTTTCTTCTCCTCTGGCTGATGTCCACATCTTAAGCTACCTATTTCCTCTCCATATTGTACACAAAAAATGACGCAAGCGCCCTTAAACTGATACAGAGTGTATCAGTATGCGGTTCTATTGTCAAGAGATTTCCGGGAATAACAATCACAAATAACATATCAGGATTATAATCCTGATGCAGAATATACCATACCTTTTTAACCTTTATCAGCAAGTAAACCGTTGTATAAGCCTACGCTTCCAAAAAAGTCTTTTAGAAGATTGCCTCAGTTGATTGCCGGATACCCACACTCTCCTGAGTATAAACAAAAGCGTTATGATAAGTAAACTTCCGGGCATACAAAAAGCCGCCCACTGATGGAGCGGCTAAATACTCATCCTTTTTTGAGCATAGGGAGGTAGGTTTTCTGATCCTTAGGTGAGATTTCCAAAAAGTCCATAGCCTCTTTTGCACTCATTTTCAGCTTTTTCATTAGCTTCTTAATTGCTTCAAGAGTGCTCTTTCTGGCCGCTTCATTTTCCTTCTCCTTAACATACAGCTTCATTTCTCTTTCTCTGTCATATAACTGTGTCATAATGTCAACTACCTCCTTCCTATGAGCTTCCAAGTACTCCCTTAATATATCCTTATCAGAACAGATCCCAATCGTTTCCTCTATTGCTTTCTTTGTCCTTCCAAACTTTTTGACCTGCATATCCAGTACTCTGCAATAGGCGATATACTGGCTGATCATATCATGTTTCTTATTTAGTGCGACAGCCGCTTTTTTTGAACTTCTGTTCTCAGCTCGCCCCTTTCTTTTCTATGCTGTACTCCTGGAAAGTATTACAGAATTCGCTAAGCTCCATCAGAAAAGTGCCCTTTGCGTCTGTCTCCGCCGGAGGCATATATGACCTCATGGTATCACGTTCATACAGACGGACGATCCATGAATTCCAGGGATTATGTATGACGACAAATTTAAGCCTTACGGTCTTGCCATTGATCCTCACATCACGTTCATCGGTCCCCAGTATCGTGTAGATATGCTTATCTGCCACACCGTCAACGACACATTCTCCGACATTCCCCACTATTGCAGAGTCTGCCTTATATGACAGGCCATGTATCGGAGTCGATGCCGTAACTGTGTGTCTCTTTCCTTCTTCTACATTCAGCTCATTCTTAATGTCAGTAAATACCTTCTCTTCTGCTCCGCTGTATTCTCCGGTGGTATTAACGCTTTTCTTAAGGACTCCCGATACAGCGATCGTCTGTCTGAAATACTCAAGGTAATGCCTTTTGATACGCTCCTGATCGATCTCTTTACCCAGGTCTAATACCGGCATCTGCGAAATGTCTACGGATCTGATGAACAGATCCAGATCCGACATGGAATCAAATGAAGGCTTCGAATCTTTATTTCCCCGTGAGGCAAAATTTTTCTTCAGATGATCCCTTAAGAATTTCTGATACGCATCAAACATCCTGTTCTTCCTGAATATCTCAAGAAGCTTGTTGTCCCCTTTTTCTATCTCTATCCCGAATATCTTCTTTGCCTTGTATTTATTCCAGTCAGAGGCTGTTCTTGCGGTCCCGTCAGTATTTTTCCCCTTCATGAAGGCTTTTTTTTCAGCATAATGAACCTTTGAAAAAAGCGTAGAGATATCCGTATACTTCTTCATCCCCTGCAGGCCGGGAAGTATCCTGATCTCCGACTTTATACCGGTAAGGATCTGTGTCGCATAGTTCCCTAATCCCATATCCAGGATACCATACCCATTTCTATTTTTGTTTATATTCCGGTACTCATACGACTTACAATATAAATCTACTTTATGCCTCACTGCCGCGAATGCCTTCTCCATCATATTGACCCATAAAGGTCCCTTATTTCCGTATATTTCCGCTATGGAGCTCTTGACATTGCCCTGCGGATCTTTACCTTTAAAGTGCTGGACAGGGAGAGTTTTCCTGACCCTTACATATACAGGATCCCCCGTAAACATGCTGTAGAATCTTACAACTACGGTATCACCCTCATCCTTCATGCTGTTTTTGATAAGTTTGGGATCCTTATGCAAAACGGCATTCAATCCACTCAGAAAATAACAGTCGCCTAAGTACCCCTGTTTAATATCACTGATGGCAGGTTCCGTTGCAAACAGCGGTTCAGCGTATCGGTTATTTTTCTCTTCGACCTTTATATTGATCGTGTCAAACTTTTCGCCGCCGATACTTTTCACCCCGATGTTGAACTCCCTTTCGGGGAAGAAATCATCGCCGACAGTCAGGATCTTCTCTGAGCCGTTCAGCTCAAGACCGCCTCCTGTCTTTTTCGCGAGCAGCGAATAAAGCTTCATAAGTATCCCGCGATCTTTTATCTTATCAAGTTCCTTTTCTTTCTCTGCATTTACGGCTTCCTCATCGGGACCGTCGATCATGTCGATCTCTTTGATCTTCCGTTCGGTCACCGAAAGCTCCTTTAATACCCGGGTTTCAATCGCCATCCTGACTTCTTCTGTCACGCCTTCCTGAAACATAGACATGATCTGATCAAAATAGCGCTTTGACTCATCGGAAGCATTCTTATATTCATCCGAATCGATGATCATTCTGACCCCGGTCGCCAGCCGTTCCCACGCTTCTGTCCGCGCCCTTCGGGCTCCGGTCATCCTGTCATCAGCTTCGATATCTACAGCAGCCTTCCGCACGTGCTCCCCCTGTAAGGGCACTTCAAGGCCCTGCCGCCGGATATTATCCGTATTATTATCATCCCTGCCTGCTGATACACGTTTATGCTTATTAAGTCCGAAGAAGCCTTTAACGGCTCCTGTCAGATTCTTTTCAACCGCTTCTCTTGGGATGTGATCTCCGCCGGCATTACTTCCGGTGACATTTACATTTTCAACAGGCTCCTGAATCGGAACAGAAGCTTTTAATGTTGTATCTTCATGTTCTCCGGATCTTAATGTCAACTGTTGTCCGGAGGTTTTCCTTGTTTTATTCAGGGATATCTCCGACATTTATCTTTCCTCTAATAATCCTTTAAGTTCATTAACGCTTACTTCTATCATGCTGAGTATGAATCTGTAATCTTCAGGATCCGGCATACTGCCTCTTTCAGGAACAGAAACGCGATACTCAACACTTCCGTCTGCAGGCACAAAAACAGCATTCCCAAACACGCTTGCCAGATTAAAGCTCTCACATGTCAGCATGCGGGCAGTATAGTCTGCTTCATCCCCGCCGGGAAGAACTGCTGTCCTTATCATCAGCAGGAATCTGTCCGTATCGGTATCTCCCACGGGAAAGTATGAGAACCTGCAGTTCATATTGCCGATAGAAGCATCTATCGCAGGAAAGCCGTTCGAACCCAGGGTCAGATGAGCATCTGTTCCAAGGTCTTCGGTCAGTATGCCCAACAGCCCGTTGGTCATAAGATACACCGCAGCCTCATAGAGCTCATCTTCGGTAAATCCGGTAGTTTCTTTTTCATTTCCGTTCTTCACTTTCTATACCTCCAGATAATAATTATGGATCTCCCATTTCTTTATGCTGTGCATGCCTCTTAATACCCGCTCGCAAAGGGAGCGGCCTTCATCGGTCGCAACGGCGAACATAACATTGCGGTAGTCGGAATTAAGTATAACATTCCTGCCCAGGATGCTGATCAGGGCTATCGACGCTAACGTCTCTCCCGGATCCGAATAAATGGCTCCTATATACAGTTTTTCAGGTGCCAGTTCGGAAGCCAGGATGAATCCCCGGTATTCCGAGTCTTTTACAAAGACATAACTGAAATCCATCAACCATTTACCGGGAAGATGCTCCGGTGAAAGCCCCTTCGGAAAGTGACCGTTCCATTCAGCCCGTAGATCTATCTTTTCGAATCTGTCAAGATCGCTTATCCTTTTGACAGCTCCAGCAAGGCCGGATATAGGCTTTTTAAAGATCGAATGGCTGTACACGAAGTTAACATCCACCTCATAGATGATGTTTCCATCATCCAGCCGTATACATTTATCCTCAAGGCAGGATTCGTACAGCGGATCATCGGGATATGCGTTCTGCATCACTATCCCCGCATATTCTTTTCCGGCAGCTTCTATGGTTAAGCTTTTGATCAGCGCGTCATATACCTTCGGTGCCCGGCAGTCTTCTTTAAGATACAGATTCCTGACGACAAGCACGCGACCCGGACCGTTATCAGGTTCCTGAGCTTCTTCAACAACCGCGGCTCCGACAGGTCCATCTGCCCGTTTATCGATCCCGTATACGCGCGCCTTCCTCTTTTGGATGAACGGTATATCATCGGCCCTGATAAAACTCATATAACCATCCGGCTGTTCGAGCAATCTGATATGAATCATATAATATCCACTCCTATGTTCAACGGATCCTATTAAAGCCCGCCTGCTTTAAGACTTACTTTTCAATCTTTCCTTCCTTTACAGGGATCACAAAGCGCGATCTGATGACTTTATACTCCTTTATCTTTATCGTATACGCCTGAAACATGGCGTCCACCGCGTCGGTATCCATGATACGGATCCATTTGATCACGCTCTCCGTAGGGGCGGCGTCCCCGGCGTTGTAATACTCTCATATAATGCCTGCAGCCATTTCCCCGTCATCATCAGACATGACTGCCAGACCACGATAATACTCTCTTGAGAGGTTTTCCACAAAGTCCTCTCCAATATATGATATAAAAAAAGGTGCAATTATACTATCAAGTTCTATGACAGTCATATTTCTTCCTTATGCCAGTTAAGCCTGCAATATATATCCCTTCCATGTTCCCGCAGATCGGTCTTGATCCTCGGATAACAAGTTTATTATACAAAAAAAGCCGGGCGGAGGCAAGAAATCTATACAATCACTCTGTCATAACAGCTATTTTCGTTACCGATTTTCCACTTATGTAATATGCTATAGTCAATATCACGATCCGGCATATCTACATACAGCAGAAAGGAGATCTCTATGAATACTTCCTGTATAACACTGTTATCAGCCAATTCTTTGCATTTTCAATCTCTATCCCTTTACGGATCGCAAGCAATCCTTCCAACAATGTATTCTGTACAAGATCCTGCGCATCTTCCAGGGAATCACACATACCGATCGCTATATGCAACAAATCATCGGCCAGTTCCGTTAATTCTTCCTTTTCCATTTGAGGTTCCTCAAAAATCATATTATTTGAAGCTTCACCCATTAGTCGCAAAAAACAACATATGGTTCACTATGTAGATTAAAAAAGAGAAAAATCCACAGCTTTTGCCGTGGACTTTGTCTGCAGTCTGATATACTATTCACCTTTTGCTTACCCTTATTTCAGCATAGGAAGATAGATCTTCTGATCTTTGGGAGCGATACCGAGAGCATTCATAGCTTCCTTGGCGCTCATTTTCAGGTTTTGCATAAGATTCTTAATATTTTCAAGAGTGGTCTTTCTTGCGGCATCTCTTTCTTTTTCTGCAACATATAATCCCATTTCTCTTTCTCTGTCATATAACTGTGTCATAATATCAACGACCTCCTTCCTGTGAGCTTCCAGATATTCCTTTAAGATATTCTTATCCGAGCAGATCAGGATTGTTTCCTCTATAGCTTTCTTTGTCCTTCCGTGCTTCTTTACCTGCATATCCAGTACCCGGCAATATGCTATGTACTGGCTGATCATATCATGTTTCTTATTATTTCCGTAAAGAACTTTGGCTTTTATTTCTACAGCGCTCTCGTTTCCGCTAAAGAATCGTGACATACAAAGCTTTCGTAATGCGCATCTCTCCATTCCGCTCCCACCATTGCATCACGCCTGCTGTCCCTGTCATAAATCTCATAATCCACGGTAAGGCCCTTATTTTTTAGACGTTCATTCTGAAGCTGCAGAACATAGCTGATGTCATTATCGGCAAAGGATATCTTTGTACCGTTTCCGATGGCCGAACCCAGCGTAGCCACAAAAGTATTCAGTTTCTGTCTGAAGGAATCTTTCAGCTCTGTGATCTTAAAGAAATTGTATCCCATGCTTCTTCCCCCCTTTACTCATGATAATATAGTAAATACCGCTACCCGGGGGTGCCTCCTGTCATTTTATTCTCCACACCTCAATATTATACCGTTCCTGATATTCCTGAGTCTGATGAATGTAGACGAAGCCTTTCAGATTATATTTCGTATAGACATCAACCGTGAGACTGTCAGCATCATCATTATCCGGAACCGCCGCATATGCCGGGTATACTGTCATATCGTGGTAATGCTTTTTAAAATGCTCCAGATCCGTAAAATTATCCGAGCTGAGTATATATACATCAAAGATCTTTTTGTTATCCCTGCAAAACACCTCATAATTACTGAAGGTAAGAGCATCAAGATCCTCAGAAGTAACTATGTAAAAATCCAAACTCCTGGGGTTCCTCGCTGCCCCAAGTATCGTCTGTACATCAGACGCATACATAAAATAGTCACGCTCATTAAAAGAATCATAACCCACGATAAATGATACCTTTGAATTATCCATTCCCAGTCTTGATACAAGAGATGCCAGAATACCACTTGAAAAATAATCCGTTTCCAGTGTATGTGTATCAATATCATATCTGGCATGATACTGTTTCCCGTTATTCTCGATAATACCGTACAACTCGGGAAGCGCACTGTACTGGGTCAGGATATGATAATCACTTACCCAGGGGCGGACTGACCCTTCTACGTTTTTCAATTTATACCCCTGTCCGAATTCACTTTCGACAGCCTTGGCAAATTCATCTTTGTACTGCCTCTTATACGAGTTAGCCTGCGTATATGCTGCGGTCTTCTCACATCCTGTGATACCGGATATCATCATGCATAAGAGGCACAGTGCCGTAAAAATCTTTCTTTTCTTTTTACTCATCATCCCTGCCGCTCCCTTCTGTTTCATTAAGTATTCCGTGAATCCATTTTAACACAAAGACAGCGCAAATCAATCTGCTACGTTACCGGTGCAGATCGATCATCTCCGTTTCGTAGTATCAAACTCAACTGATAAGGACTGGAAATATCTGTCAGAATGCGTAATAATATGTTCATAAAGCTTCAGAAAACTATGAAACAGTTGTTATGAACTTTTTCAGATCATTTACAGTACTATGCCAGAGAGGCCAGAGTCCGCAAGGATATTGAAGAAAAGTACGGTACGATCTTCAACTAATGCAAACTAATGCATTTTTCCGCCAACTAATGCGGGCAAAATCATAACCACCGGCTTAGCCGGTGGTTTGCTCTGCGGCTATAAGCCGCTGTTCCCTGCCTGCCTCTAAAGAGGCTCTGAAAAGTCCGCCTTCCGCAC
>CACZBK010000012.1 GCA_902779395.1 uncultured Lachnospiraceae bacterium
GGAGCATCTAAACAGCTAATACTATACACAAACCTTCCCGGAGGCGGGACAGAGACGTTTTGACGCAAGGTTCTTCAAAGGGATAAAAGGATATAATAAACTGCTGCTTTCGGAAGGCTTCTACAGGGCATTTGACCGATATGATTATATGCTCATAGCCCAGCCTGACGCAGTGTTATGGCAGGATGAGGACCGCCTGGATGAGTTTATCGAAAAGGGGTATGACTATTACGGAGCCCCCTGGGAGCCTGCACGCCGGATATGGGAGTGGACGGTTGTTAAAAAGAAAGGTTTTCCCGGTTTTAAGATCCGCTGCTGTAAGGGCAGAAACGACGGCATCATCATGGGCAACGGAGGTTTTTCGTTAAGGCATATAGAGCATTGCCGCCGGCTGATAAACAGGCATGGCTGGCGCAGGATATACTGGTTCATAAACCGGAATGAGGATATTTTCTTCGGAGTGTTCGGCAGGGACAGCGGTACCGGGTTTAAGCCTGCGGATCTGCTGACCGGCAGGGAATTTGCCGCGGAGTATCATCTCAGGGAAAGGGCAGAAAGCGGAGAGATACCTTATGCGGTGCATGGGTGGAACAAAGATTTTGCCGATTATAAGGATATGCAGGCTTTTCTTAACGGATACGGGATCAGTATCTGACTTGACGGTTTCAGCCGTTTATTTGGATTTAATGGGGTGTTTTCGGCTTTAATGAGATCATGCAGCCGCCGTTTGAATACTTTACATTTTGACCTTCCCGTGATAAAATAAATCGTATGATTTTTGTCAGGCAGTGATGCATCCGCTTATTAATTTTCTTCATATGGAGGCGTAAAACGGGGATGACCGAGGAAGAACTCCAAAACTATATTCTTGAGGTTCTGAAAGGAAATGAGGACTATTATAAATATATCAGCGATTTTGCTGATAAGTATGGTTTTGACCCTGCTACCATGGAAGAACCCCTGTCCCAGTCGATCGGTTATGTAGAAGAAGCACAGCGTATGTGCAAGGAGCATGTTCTGGCTCTGAGAGGAGAAGGATCTTCCCAGAATGCAAGTATGCTGAACTTTATGTCTCTTGGCGATAAGTTGTCTGGTCTGGCTAAGAATCTTTCATCTGTACGGGGCAGGCAGAAGTCTGTCATACAGTCTGCGGAAGGTAATCTCAGGGAAGATGTTCAAAAACTTCTGGAAGATCTGTTTGAGATAAAGTGGTTTCCCGATTATGTGGGTACCACTACATTGGCAGGTCTTAATAAATTAAAGATAAAACATCCTTTCCTTAAAAAGGGTGCCCATACGAAGAACATAAGCATATATATGCTTCAGGTTGAAGAATTTGACAAGATGATAGAGGTACTTGCGGAGTACTATTTCAATAAGGATCAGGGCTATGACGAAAAAGCGGTAAAGGCTATAGGAGTTACTGTCGAGAATATCCGTAAATCCGTAATCACGGGGGAGGATATATTAATGGCTAAGGCTGCTTTCAATAAATACGAAGGAGTATATAACTCCATTCTCGGGAGTTGATATAAAGACAGTGAATATGGGATAAAAAAGAGCGCAACGTCTGCGGGAAGCGGGCTGTTGCGCTTTTGTTACATAAGGGATAGTAAAGTATATTCGGATAACTATACAGCGGAGGTGAAGATATGCCGCCTTTAAAAAAAGAAAAACCACAAAAAGATATAGAGATGGACGACCTTGCGCAGAAGAAAGCGCGGGAGGAAGAGGCTAAAAAGAGAAATGCGCTTCGTAATAAAGTGGGGGCAGAGATAGATTTTGCCAGGGAGCTTTATGAGCAAAAGTATGTAAAAGAAGCCAGCGCCAAAGCTTTTTCAAAGATCAGCACTCTTTTGGTACGCTATAACCGCATGGCTTCCAAGAGCAGGGAATACTCCAGTGCTGAAGAGAGTGCATTGCGTGACGAAGCACAGCATTACAAATCAAAAATGGATTATCTCGCTACTCTTCAGCAGAAACTTGCTTCTATAGAGGACGAAAGCGTAAGGAAAGAAGAAGAAGCCAAGATCAATAAGAAAATAGAGGATTGCAAAACCGATCATCTGGCTGCAGTAGAACATATCAAGGCAAATATAAAGGCTCAGAGAGACGATGCTAACCGCAGTATGGACCGGGATGACGGAGCTATACGCGGCGCATTGATGCTCGGAGGAAATACGGCATTTGGCAGGGGATACACCTTAACGGAAGGTGATTATCTCGATACCATGAGGGCAGGCGAGTATATAAATGAGGTCGACAGTGAAAAGGGGACTCTTATGGAGCAGATGTCTCTTCTGGATAATGCTGTCAACACCGGTGGTATCGATCTTGACCGTGGACGGGGGAATGCATGGGTGGCCCAGAAAAATCTGGGTGAGATACTGAGGGAAGTGAGAAAAGAAGATCTTGAAGCATTAAATTCCGACAGTGGAGAGAAACTGGATCTTGACTTTGATCTTATTGAAAAAAACAGAAAAGATGAGAAGATGGATGAGCTTCTGGGCGAAAAACAAAAAAAGCTCACGCTTGATGAAGCAGCGCAGGAGCGGGGAGTAAAATGGATACAGGAAGAGGATAAGAGAAGTAAAGCAAGAAAAAAGATAGAAAACTTCTTATCCCGGAAAACGAAGTACAGAAAAAAAATTGTTATAAAAAGTTATGGTCTGACTCAGGAGGCTAAAGACAGAAAGGCCGGGATAATAAATCCGTATAATGATCCTCAGAAGCAAAAATATCTGGAAGATCTTAAAAGCAAGGCCAACACGAGTTTTTTTATGCAGTCTATTGTCGGAGGTATCGGGACCGGAGAGCAAAGGGGCCGCAGAGACCTTAATGTGTCTAATCAGTCAGAGAGACGGGAGCGGGTCCGTGAATCAAGGCTGGAATTTGAGAAGATGCTCCAGGAGGCGGCTAAAGCAAAACGTGAAAAGGTTATAAAGGTAAACGAACAGGATTCATTTGACGACGCCATGAAGCGTTTGAAAAATGATGAGGTCAGTACTGTCAGGGAACTTGAGTCTCTCGGGCTGGATAAAGACGGGCAGAGAGAACTGATAGAGAATGAAGATAATATCGATCGTGTTATCAGAAACTCTGCTATGAAGAATGGCACGGGAACAGCTTTGCATATGCTGTCAGCATACAGAATGCTGGGAGCAAGCCAGCAGGAGCTTCTTGACTTCCGCCTGGCTCTGATCGCATATCTTGTTCCTGTCGGAAAGAGCAGCGTTGCGCAGATAGTTAATGAATCCCATGCAGCCGGCGTGGTCGGAGCAGAGGGGCCCGGTGCTGTCACCGAGCAGGATGATCAGGCAAAACTGTTTAAGCTGCTTAAAGTGAATGCTGAAATAGTCAGCAGGATGAATGACGAAGAAGGAAAAAAGGGATTTGGCTGGATAATCGATAAAAAGAAATATAAGAGCAGCAGGCTGACGGAGGAAGTTGCCAATCCGGATGCGCTGGATACCGAAAAGAAAAAACTGCTGAAAAAGCAGGAAGACGAATACAGATTTGACCGTCTGTACAGATCGGTTATATCCGATGAGGATTATCTTGATCTGTCGGATGCTTCCGATGAACCGTTATTCGGTGAGAAGGGTGAGATAAAAGCTTCTGATGTTATCGAGGGGGATGCTGCCCGTGACAGTTACCTTTGTGCTGCCCTGGCAGGGCTTGCAAAGTCGGATCCTGAATATATCCGTACAAGGCTTGTGACTGAGAATGAAGATAATAAAGTGCTTGTTACGGTACGGCTTTATGATGAGTTTGGATCACCTCATCTTATAACGGTATCGAAGAAAAGGCTGAAAGACGGTGCAAAGGGGCCGCTGTGGGTGAGCATGGTCGAAAAGGCTGCTCTCAGCATGCTCGGGCAGAAGGATCAGAAGGCTGTTTTTGCAGATAAAGCGGCGGCTAAACTTGATGTTAAGGACATAAGTAACGGCAGCGGTGATCTGGCCATGAGGCTTCTGTTCGGGAAGAGCCGTCACAAAGTGATATCTACCGGATATGACGAAACGGATAAAGGGGAAGCTGAGGAAAAAGGAAAGACGGCGATAGCCGCCATCGTTGCCGCTGTAGAGAATAATATGATCATAACGGTATCGACCGGTTCCCTTACCGATGACGGTAAAAGAAGTAAGGTAAATATGGACGCACTGGGTCTTAAAGCCGAAAAAGAATATACGGTTACGGGTACCGGCGAGGGTAAGGATGGAAAGCGCATCATACATGTAAGGGATACATACGGTATTGCGACAAGTGTAAGAAAAAGCAAAACGATAGCCAAAAGTCCCGGAAATAAGAATGTGTTATCTCATGCTACCGTAGGATTCAAAAAGGTAAAATACGATGATGGTGTGATCGGCATAGGGGAAGACGATTTCCTTAAGATATTTTCAAATGTTGTTATCGCTTCGGCGCCTGATGCTGCCCTTATAAAAAAGGAAGATGAGGGCAGAAAGAGGCTTGAAGAAAAAAATGCCGGAAAGAAGAAAAAGGAAACTGTGCCCGGAAAAAATATTGCTGCGGGTGATGAGACATATGATCTTGAAGAAGATCAGAAGGAAAACGAGCCCCTTTTCGGAGATGACGGAGAGATAAAGCTTTCTGACGTAAGGCAGGGGGATACGGATGACTGTTATCTTCTTGCAGCCCTTATCGGCTTGATAAATACAGATCCCGATTATATCAAGACCACTCTGGTAAAGGATAATACTCCCGATGATCCGTCTACCGTTACTGTTCTGCTTTATGATAATTCCGGAATGGCCAACAATATAACCGTATCCAAAAAGCGTGTTAAAAACGGTGCTAAGGAAGGTGCGCTGTGGGTGCATATGGTTGAAAAAGCAGCTGCAGTTTTAGTGGGTAAGACCATTGCCGAAGGAGCAGGATTCAGAGTTGACGAAGCGGGCGGTGAAAAGCGGTCGATAATGGATATCGGAAAAGGCTCGGAGCAGCTTGCCATGGAGCTTTTATTCGGAAAGAAAAAGCATATAAGTTACAAAACATATGATCCCGTTACGGAGGCGCAGGAGCAGAAAGATAAGAAGAGTAATGCAGATAAAGCTCTTGAAGCCATAAAGGAAGGTCTGACGCAGAAGAAAGTGATCATAGCTTCCACCTGTAACAGAGGAACGAGTGAAAAATATAATCCGGAAGATGACAGTGTTAAGCTGATCGAAGGCCTTAAGGCAAAGCATGAGTATACGGTTGTTGGCCTTGGGGCAAACATAGGTGATGATCCTTCAATAATCCTTAAGGATCCCTACGGTCCGGGAACAAGCGTACCTGTTTACAAAGACGGTGTTGTAACTAAAGGTGAATCAAGCGGAAAGTCATTCTCCATAAAGATAAGTGATTTTCTCAGGTGTTTCTCGGATATAGCCATCGGTGCACCTGATAAAAGCATCATTTCGCATAAGGAAGAGGAAATACCTGCTGATAAGAAAGACGAAAAACCTGAGGAAAAGGGTCAGGGGACGGATCAGGATTTTGACCTTGGTATGACTCCCGTATTTGCTGCTCTTGGTTCGGCACATGAACTGGAGATGATAAAACGGTGGAAAGCAATAGCCAATCCTTTGTGGACAAGCGCATATGTAGCTTTGGGTAAAAAGACGCTCAAAGAGATAATGGATCCTGTTGATTCTCTTATGGATCTTTTGTCTGATATAATCCCGGTTAAATATGATCAGGCAGCTAAGGAAGAACTGGGGAAAAAATGTGAAAAAGTTAAGGATAACTACGCCTCGATAATACTTGCCGGGAAAAAACTGACCGAGAATATAAATGATCTGGATTTTGAGAGCAGAAGTGCAACATTAATGTATATTTCACAGCTGATGGAAATGGCATCAGTGCAGCTGACTTCATTTACAAGAGGCAGTCTGGTATACAGCAGAAAAAAGCAGAAGGGAGAAGAAAATAAGTTAAAACCGCTGGCTTATCTTCTGACTATTGGTGAGGAGTCCTTACGGGAGGATGAAAAAAAACCAAAGAAAAAACCGGAGAAAAAACCTGAGAAAAAGGATAAAAAAGATCCGGTGGTCGTAAAACAGGAAGTTCAGCAGGGAGGAACCGGAAAGAAAGAAGATGATATACACCTTGAGAGTGTATCTTTGGAGGCTATGGCCAAGCTTGATGAGATATCGCATATAGGCCGGTGGAATGATCTGAGACTAAAGCTCATTCAGCTTACGGGCGGCAAGTATAAGAGTACAAAGCTGAATGATGCGCTTACAAATATGGAGGAGCTGGCAGAGCAGCTTCAAAAGCCGTATATTAAACCCCAAAAGGGTGAGCTGGCTGTATATGGTGCTGGCGGAAGCGGTACTGTTACCCGGCTTTATCAGAGCCTGACTGATGATTCGACAGCTCTGGCTTTAGAATTGGCAGGGGCAGAGTTTGACGGAAATGACGAAGCTGCGGCACTGACCGCTAAGATCGCTGCGATAGCCAATATGGAGGAAAGATATTTTCAGCGTGGAAGAAGAGTCCTGATCGGAGAGGGAAACGGAGTCATAAAACCTTTGTGGGCAAGAGCACTTGTAAAAGGAAGGGAGATATTCGAGAAGGAAGAAGAGGAAAGAAAAAAACAGGAGCAGGAGGAGAAAGCAAAAAAGAAGGAAGAAAAGGAAGAAGAAAAGAAAAACGAACCGCCTGTTGAAAAGGCTCCGGTTCATTTGGACATTAATGCCGCTATAAATGAAAAGGATCTTATATCACGCTGGAATGATCTTGCGGATAGGATCAGAAAAGCAGTGGGTGAAAAGAACAGGAGTCACGACACTGACTTTATCGTCAGTGCGATAGACAGACTGACCAAACTCCTTGCAAGGGAAATTCCTGTCAAAAGGAATCAATCGGCCTTCAGGCAAACTCAACAGTCAAATATCAAGGTCACATATAACAGTATCACTGCTGTTGCCAATAGGCTGGCGGGAGAACTGTTTATGGCAGCTTTCGAAGGCAGTGCGGAGGCATCACAGATAGCTTCTGTTATATCGGCTCTTGCAATTGAAGAAAGAAGATTTTTTATAATAGGGTATTCTCTTCAGGAAAAGAAAAAAGCAAAGACATGGGCAGAAGTGCTGCTGAACGGAAAGACCGCTTCAGATAAAAGTGCAGCGAAAAAAGAAAGGCAGCCTGTTGTTAAGGACGATAATGTACCCGAACATGAGCCGCCCAAAGTAGAACATGAGCCGCCTAAAGTGGAACATGAGCCTGATGCGGGCGGCCCTGATAAAAAAGAGAAAGTTTATGAGCAGTTCATGGAAGAACAGAGACTGCTTGATGAAGAGGAAGAAAAACGACGCAAAAAAACCGGCTCAGGCAAGCCGGGGCTGTTTGATAATGCTGAAGATCTTGAGATGAATGAGATGATGCGTATTTTTCAGTGGAATAATCTGAGGGATATGCTTGAAAAACTGACCGCAGGTGGAAACAGGGATGCCCTGCTTTTAACTCTGATCAAAGCCGTTATCGATCTGACTGCCCGTTACGGAAAGAATATTCCCGATAATGAGAATGCCTTTAACAAAGATAAGGAGATCATACAGGAGTGTTACAGATTTATATCCCTGACCGGGCCCGATATAGCCAGAATATTGTCTAAAGATGCATCAGCCAGGAAGAATAAAAAGGCAGCAGAGGTTGTCCGGCAGATGATCGATCTGGCAAAAAAGGAGGAGCAGTATTTTATCAGGGGAGTTGCCGCTGAGATAAAAGAAAAAGGAAAACAGAGCAAAGCTCCGGGTAAAAGCAGTGAAAAACAATGGGCAAGTCTGCTTAAGAGCGGAAAAATAGCTTTTGATAAAGAAAAGTCGGAAAAAGATGCCCTGCCGCCTGAGCAGGAAAAAAAACCTTTGAAGACAGAGCCTTTACAGGAAGAACATTTAGATGAAGGGCCTGTTTATGATGAACCCAACCCGGACAGCATAACCGTTGTAAGTAAGAAAAAGCCCCGTAAGAAAGGGTTTGTGCCGGATCCTGATGAAGAGATCGGAAACATAGAACAGCATTTGGAACAGGAAGACAAGTGCCTTTTGGATATAAGCGCTAAAAAAACCGGCCGGAAGAGTTTTACGCCTATTTCAACAGGTGTTAAATTCAAGAACCGTTTTATCACAGGATTAAGTGCTGTTCTGGGGGTAGCTTTTTCGCCTGTGACTGCAGCTATAATGGGCATCAGTAAGCTGGTGCATATGGCGGGAACAAAGGATAGAATAGCCGGCGCACAGAAGGACCGCAGCAAAAAGAATACGGGTGAAATTGCGGGGATGGATAAGACTACCCTTGCAGAACAGAAGGAACTTAAGGATAGTGAAGGCAATATTCAGGTATTTGATGATGTGCGCAAGATCCCTCTGGTGTGGGAACGCGTATCTGCGGGAGATACAGAGGATGAACCGCAGATGAGTATAAACATTGAACAGCCTAAGCCGGGAAAAACTACGGCAAGTGACTGGGGAAATGTCGGTCATGCTTTTATCGGTTTATCATACAGCCGTTACAATGCATCTACTCAGCAAAAAGAGCGATATAAACTGGATTATGGTTTTTATCCGAAGAATGGTTTTCATGGTATAGGATTAACTATGGCTGTGAATGAAGGGGCATTTGTCCCCGGTGAATTACAAGATGACAGAAATCATATATATAATTATTCAAGAAGATACAATATAACCAACGAAAAGATCAATGCGATCCTGAAAAGATCGGAAAACTATGCTGCCGGAGGTTATAATCTTGCAAGTCGTAACTGTACTACTTTTGCAGTTGAAATGGCTGAGACTGCAGGCTTAAGCATAGCGAAAGATATCCCTTCTGCGGAATTTGATACAGGAGGAGTGGCGGATGCGGCAAGAGCGGGATTCGCAGGTTTTTCCCAGGCGAGCAGGTATACCAATAAAATATATCTTGAAAAAATGTTGAGCTCTGATGACCCCGGATATCAGAATTATGGCCAGAAGATGATAACTA
This sequence comes from uncultured Lachnospiraceae bacterium, assembly GCA_902779395.1. Taxonomy (GTDB): domain Bacteria; phylum Bacillota; class Clostridia; order Lachnospirales; family Lachnospiraceae; genus NK4A136. The sequence goes on from CACZBK010000012.1 coordinate 8,992, forward strand.
AAGAAGAACTGGACCGCTATAACGATACCAGAGGTTATTTTATAGGTTCACAGTCGGGATATAATCCTGCGCTGGCAGGAGAGACTTTACGCCGCAGCGAAGACAGGGAGGGAGAAACTGCTGCGAAGATGGATCTGAACCTATCGGATAGATATACCGAAGCAAATCCTCAGGAAGCCAGACGTCTTATTAGAGAAATACAGGCTTTTTGCAAAGATAAGATCAAGATGAGTAAGGCAGGGGATAACGTGGAATGTTTTAGGCAAATGGTGCTTTCGACTATGAACGATAGCGAGTGGAGAAATGTTGAAGAGCTTGATGGCGTAAAAGATAATCCTCTGGGGCTTAAAAGAGTATACCAGCGGCTTAATTATAAGAGAAAAAATATGGCGGTCATATATACTAAAAACCCCAAGGCATTCTCTGATAAAGATCAGGAGATACTGAGGCTGTTCAGTGTATTTGAAGATACGCTTAATAAGATTGACATTCTTTATGAAGAGAGCATAAACAAACAATACAAAGGCAGTCTTAAAAAGGCACGAAGATTATATGAGAGTGAAAAAATGATCATTAATTACATGGATACAAAAGATGACGATCTGATCGCTGTTGAGATCGAACCCAGTATATATGAAGCGTATCTGCAGATGTTCGGGTCACCGAAAAAGGCTTTGTCTGCTTATATGGAGTATAATTCTTTTTCGGTTGAACTGGATAAGGCAAAAAAGAATGGAGATAAAAAGCTTGAAAAGAGCATTGAAAAAAGAATGGAAAAATCGAAGGAGACTTATGAAACAGCCCTGTCTTTTGCGGCTTCCCACAGATATCGTATGAACAAAGCTGAATATGACGAAGCCGATCTTAAGTATGCCTTTGAACAATTGCCTGCGCTTGAGAAGGTCAGTGAATCGGAAGTATTACAGGGCAGTATGATCGCGGATCATATGACCGGAGCATCAATGATGCAGGCTCTTATCTTTGAAAAAGCATTTCCCGGTCTTGGAGATAAGACAAACGAGATAGAAAAAAAAGCAAACACCGGCGAAAAGGCTAAACTGCTGGACGGATACCTTGCAGGATGTGTCAAAGAGGAGAGTTGCCGTAAAGAACTTAAAAAGATCCTTAAACATATGGTGGTAAATATTTTTAAACCCGGAAGTTCGGAGGAGGAAGACTGGAAGATCTTCTTTGATACATTCCATCATTCTTATCTGGTTCAGGTATTGGGAACTGCTTTAAAAGGGGAGTTTGATATCGTTAATGACATAGCAGAAAGTATTAAATCGGGAGAATCGGAATTTAAAAAGGAAATACTTGATCTTATCACAGAAGTACAAGGTGAGCATATAACGGAGCAGTTAAACGAGGATCGTGGTATTATGAACGTTGAAGAGGAAGCGTATTTAGATCAAATGACTTGAAGCAGGAACAGTATCATGCTATAATTCTGCCCTATGAAAAGCGGTTCTGAAAAGTATACAAGAGTTTCGATGATCGCTTACTTCCTTAAGGGAAGTAAGCGTTTCTTTGCGTTAGGGATCTTTCTTTCGCTTGCAGCAGCATTTCTTGATATGATAAGCCCCAAGCTCGTGCAGTACACGGTTGATGAGGTACTGAAAGAAGAAAAAGCTGCACCGGATATTGTTTTGCGGGTGATCGCGTATCTGGGCGGCAGGGAATATCTGCAGAGAAATCTTCATATAGTTGCGTTGACGGTTCTTTTTACGGCATTGGCAGCGGCAGTTTGCAGATATTTCTACAGAGTCAGCAATGCACGCGGAGCGGAAGGGCTTATAAAAACGATCAGGGATAAACTGTTTGTGCATATCGAAAATCTTCCTGTTTCATGGTATCAGAAGAATCATACAGGCGATATACTTCAGCGTTGTACATCGGATGTTGAGACAATAAAGGCATTCGTATCCGAACAGATGACGGCGCTGTTCAGAGTAGGGATGCTCATCGTACTTGCCCTGTATTTCATGGTGGGTATAGATGTCAGGCTTGCTATTGTTTCCGGGGCATTTATACCTGTGGTGGTTTTGTATTCCCTGTTTTTTCACAACAGGATATCATCTTCATTTTTGAAGGCCGATGAGGAAGAGGGAAGGCTTTCCGCCATAGCTCAGGAGAACTTAACGGGTGTCAGAGTGGTAAGGGCCTTCGGCCGTGAGAGTTTTGAGCGCGGACGTTTTGAAAAACAGAACGAAGGCTATACTAAGATGTGGATACGTCTGATGGGATGGCTTTCCGCCTTCTGGTGTTCCAACGATCTGATAACGGGGCTTCAGATAATGCTGATACTGGTGATCGGTGCGATACAGTGCGTAAAAGGAAAGCTTACTCCGGGTGGTTATATAGCTATCGTTTCCTACAACGGTATGCTGTCATGGCCGGTAAGGGAACTGGGACGCGTCATATCGGATATGAGCAAGGCAGGGGTATCGATCGACCGTATCAGATACATCTGCAATTCACCTTCGGAAGATATGATCAATAACGGTGATAAGCAGATAAAAGGCGGCGATATAGTTTTTGATAACGTAAGTTTTGCTTATGAAGAGGACAGACAGGTTTTAAAGAATATAAGCTTCAGGATAAAGGAGGGAAGCACCGTGGGGGTGATCGGAGCAACGGGCTCCGGTAAGTCTACACTTGTTTCTTTGCTTAACCGTCTTTATGAGCTGCCGGAGGGCTGCGGAAAGATAAGCATAGGCGGAGTTGATATAAAGGAAGCGGACCGGCATTCGCTAAGGAAGCACATATCAATGGTGCTGCAGGAACCATATCTGTTTTCACGTACTTTAAAGGAGAATATATGTATCACGCAGGATGTTGTGAATGAGGAAAGATTATCGGACTCGGTTGAAACTGCCAGGCTTTCCGAAACGATAGAGAGATTTACTGACGGTTATGAGACCTTTGTAGGTGAAAGAGGAGTGACCTTATCAGGCGGACAGAAGCAGAGGACCGCAATAGCACAGGTGATAATGAACGATGCTCCCGTAATGATCTTTGACGACTCGCTGTCTGCCGTAGATATGGAGACGGATGCAAAGATAAGACAGGCGCTTAAGAAAAAGAGTGTGGGGAAGACATTCATACTGATAGCACATCGTATAGCCACCGTACAGGATGCCGATGAGATAATAGTCATGGATAAAGGCCGTATAGCCGAGCGCGGGACACACGATCAGCTTATGGAAAAGAAGGGAATATACAAAGAGATATATGAGATCCAGAACGGATGATGAAAATGCGGTGAGCCTTCCCTTTTTCGGGATACCTAAGTTATTGCCGTACATAAAGAGATATGTTCCGAAGATCATCGTGATGGTCATCCTGGGGCTTATCTCCAGCCTGATAGATTCAGCAGTACCTCTTATGCAGAGGTTTGCCCTGGATCATTTTGTGGAGCAGAAAACCCTGGAGGGGTTAAAGGGTTTTATCATCTTTTATGTGGTGATGCTTGTAGTTTATATGATCGTGAATTTCTTCACGACATTTTTCTGCGGGCAGGTGGAGATGAGCGTGGATCGTGATCTTCGCAATGCGGCATTTAACCATCTGCAGGAGCTGTCGTTCTCGTATTTTAATCAGAACAATGTGGGTTATATACATGCCAGGGTGATGAGCGACACCGGAAAGATAGGAGTGATGATGGCATGGAGACTCATGGATATCGTATGGCATGGTTCATATATACTTTTTGTTGTGATGATGATGTTCATTCTGAACTGGAAGCTGGCTTTGTGGGTGGCATTCCTGGTACCGGTGGTAGTGATCCTTTTATCCGTATTCCAGAAGAAGCTTGTAATGTTAAACCGCAGTATCAGGGAGATCAATTCAACCATTACTTCTGATTTCAATGAAGGCATAAGCGGAGCAAAGGCTGTTAAGACACTGGCAGTAGAAGATAAGATATACAATGATTTTAAGAATGACACCGAAAATATGCGGAGAAAGAGCATAAAGGCGGCGCATTATTCTTCATTCTTTACCTCCAGTGTGATGATGGTAAGCTCGATAGCCGTGAGCCTGGTACTCTGGAGAGGCGGGATCATCACTTTGAACGGAGTGATCGAGATAGGAACGCTTTCCGCATTCCTTACATATTCATTGCACATGATGGAACCCATACAGTTCATAATAAATACGATATCTGAGCTTATCGCGGTGCAGGTAAATGTAGAGAGGCTTACCCGGCTGCTGGAGACGAAGACCGAGGTGGCCGATACCCCGGAAGTGATCGAAAAGTACGGCGGTACCTTTGATCCGAAGAGGGAAAACTGGGAAGAGCTTAAGGGTGATGTGGAATTTGAAGATGTATCCTTTCATTATCCCGATGGAGATGAATATGTACTGGAGCATTTTAACTTAAAAGTGCCAAAGGGGACAAATGTAGCTATAGTGGGAGAGACCGGTGCCGGAAAGTCTACTCTGGTAAATCTGGTATGCAGGTTTTTTGAGCCTGTTTCCGGAAGGCTGCTGATCGACGGGCGTGATGCCAGGGAGCGTTCCATACTGTGGCTGCATTCCAATATAGGCTATGTTCTGCAGACGCCGCATCTTTTTTCCGGGACGATAAGAGATAATCTTAAGTATGGTAATCCCTCGGCTACAGATGAACAGATCTGGGCAGCTCTTGAAAAGGTATGTGCCGACGGGATCGTAAGGAATATGAAGAACGGCTTGGAAACTCAGGCCGGTGAAGGCGGTGACAGCCTGTCTACGGGTGAAAAGCAGCTGATATCATTTGCAAGGGCGCTGCTGGCGGATCCCGCGATATTTGTGCTGGATGAGGCTACTGCCTCTATAGATACCGTGACAGAGAAACATCTGCAGGATGCCATAAAAACAGTAACTGCCGGACGGACATCCTTTGTGATAGCTCACCGGCTTTCTACTATAATAGATTCGGATATAATACTTTTGGTGGATGACGGAAAGATAATCGAGCGCGGTACCCATCAGGAGCTTTTGAACATGCATGGCGCTTATTACCGGCTGTATACCAGTATGAGATCCGGAGCAGATCATTAAGTGAGGAGGGAAGGCAAAGAAAAGCTTTAAGATCACAGCCTCATCAGCAGGAAAGAATTATGAGTTCAGCGGAGCTGAAGCATATTATAATGTGGTATCTTCGGAAAAGACTGATGTGAGCAAGGCCAGGGTAAGCCTTATGCAGGGAAGCAATAAGGTTAAGAAGATTCCCTACAGCGGAAGTCCTATAGTATTTTCATCTGCAAAGGCCGATGCTCCGCAGATATGCATAAGTATAGGAGGTAAGCTTATAAGCGGTGCGGAAGTGGAGAAGAACTTTAACATCTTCTATGCAGATAACGTGGAGAAGGGTAGGGCTACCGTGATCCTTAAGGCCAAGGATACATCGGAATATACAGGTGCCTGTGCAGGGAACTTTAATATAGTAAGTTATCCGTTCACGAAAAAATAGGATTTATTTCATAAGGGGGGCAAATTATATTATTACACCCGATAAACTATAGGGCGATGTGTACCTGAGAGGTTTTTCTTGAATTGAAAAGCTTTTTATAATATAATCCATGCGTTACCCTATCAAAAAAAGAATATTGATCTAGTAGTATTAAGGAGGGAAAAAATGAAACGCAGAAAAGTTTTGGCGATGCTCATGACTGCTGTGATGACATTTACATCCATAGCTCCCCAGAATGCTTTACTGGTAAGAGCAGAGGATGATGTTGTTATCGAAAGCGTCAGTGAGGATGACGCAGAAGTTTCCGAAGATGCAGCGGTATCAGAAGATGCAGCTGTTTCGGCCGATGAAGCTGATGCGGCTGAGGAGAAAGAGCTTCCCGCAGGTATCAAGGGTATGCCGGAAAGCTATGTGATGAGTGCCGAGGAAAAAACGATCAAGGCAAATGTTGCATCACACAATGTAGCAGGTGATGTTAAGGCAGCTACAGCAGGAGTTGACTATACTTCAGATGAAGTACTCTTCCTTGCTGATGATGAGGAGTATGCTGAGCTGGTAGCAGAGGCATATGGTGCTGAACTTAAGAGTTTTGACGGGTATGTTGCCGTTCTTGACCTTTCAAAGAGCGGGCTCAGCGTGGCAGATGCTGTAGCTATCGGTGCAGATCCTTCATATGATATACCTGCTGTTGAAGCAAACTATATCATAACGGTCGATACCGGTTATGAAGGATGGACTGATGAGGAGATCGACGCATATTCACGCTGGAGATACAAAAATACTGAGGATGGCTGGATCGATGAAGTAGGGAAGATGTCCAACCGCGATCCTTATCTTAATCCCAATGATAAGAATTATCAGTGGTTCCATGAAGTTGTAGGAAGCTACGGCGCATGGGGCGTATACGGCTATGATTTCTCACGCAGCGGTATCAAAGTAGCCGTGATCGATACCGGTGTAAATACGGCTCATGAGGATTTTGTGGGACATATCACTGCAGACGGTAACGACCTTAACGGTCATGGATCAAATGTTGCCGGTATAATCGGCGCTTCCGCTAACAATGGGAAAGGCGGTGCAGGTATTGCACCCGGTGTGCAGATAATAGGTTATACCTGCGGTACAGACCAATATGGAAGTCTTGATTCTGCAAAGATCATTTCTTCGATCAAAGCTGCAGCTGATGCAGGGGCTGATATCATAAACATGAGCCTTGGTGGACCGTTCTATAACGCAACTCAGGAAGCTGTAGTTGATTATGCCTACAGTAAGGAAGTGACTGTAGTAGTTGCGGCAGGTAATGAAGCATCTAACAGTGTATCTTATCCTTCACATTACAAGCATGTCATCAATGTAGCTGCGGTACAGCCTGACGGATCACTTACCACCTTCTCGAATTTCGGTGATTCTCTTGTAACAGTAGCAGCACCCGGTGCTGATATGATGTCCTGTAATGCAGGTGCATCAAACAGCTATGTAAAGATGCAGGGTACTTCACAGGCAGCTCCCGTAGTTGCAGGTGTATGTGCACTTTACATGAGCGTTGTGGGTCATGTAACTCCCGATGAGATGGCTAAGGTCCTTAAGAACAGCGCTACATCTACTTCAGCAAAGGGCGACGGAGCAGGTATTGTTAATATCGCCAGGATGCTTAAGGGCGATACCACCGGCCCCGTATTTACTCTTACTGATGCTTCAGGTAAGGAAGCAAAAGTTGAAGGCGGAAAGAGCGGTTCCGTAACAGCTTTTGCTGATGCTGTCATAAATGTTTCAGCCGGAACCTATAACGGCAATGATGACGGTAACCGTAATACCCAGATATTCTATACTACCGATGGTAAGGCACCTTCCTTCGATAAGAGCGGACAGGCTAAGGATGATACCCTGCTTTCAACCGACGGAAAGATCCCTCTTTCCTCTTATCCCATATATGCAAATGCATATAACGGTGGAAAGTATACGATCAAGGCACAGGCAGTTACAGGTATGGGTATTTCCAGTAAGATCACTACCATTACCGTGACCGTTAAACCCGGTGAAGATAAGGGTCTTAACATAAATGCTCCTGCTTCCCTTGCAGCAGGAACAAGTGCAGATCTGTATGCACGTCTTGCAAGACAGAGCGGGACCGCAACAGGTTATTCGACTGTTACCAGCGGTGTTACCTGGTCTATAGAGTCGGGCAGCGATCTTGCATCCATCAATAACAAAGGTACATTAAAGGTAAATAAGAACGCTTCCGGTTCTGTTACTGTAAAGGCTTCATATAAGGATATGACAGCTACTGCAAGTATCAGAGTGGGACATGCTCCGGTTAAATCCATCGAGTTAAGCGAAAAGGATGTAAAACTCAGCTACAATAAGGATTCTGAGGTACTTGGAGCTGTTTACAAAAAGGTGATCACCGTTACCAAGGTTACGGATACAGAGGGTAATGATGTAACAAATGCAGATTATCTGAGCTTTGGCTACAGCAATTCAAGTTACAGTTCTTTGTCCGTATCAACAGCAAATAACGGAAGAACTATAACTCTTACTGCAAACCGTAATCCCGGAACCGCAAAGGTAACTGTAATAGCTAATGATGGTTCGGGTGCAAAGGCAGAGATCAATGCAAAGGTTGTAAGACTTGTTGATGACGTATTTGTATATGGCCAGAACAATATCGTTCAGGGTGGCAGCGCTTCCTATAAAGCTTATGCTTATCCCAAGGAAGCAGAGAAAAAAGATGTTACCTGGTCGGTTTCACCTGCGATCGCAGGTATCACAGTAGATGCCCAGGGTAAGGTAAGCGTGGCTTCTTCGGTAGCAGCAGGCACTAACTTTAATGTAGTAGCTACAGCTGCTGACGGCAGCGGAGTATCCTATGGCCGCCCCGTAAAGGTAGTTGCCGCAAAAGCTAACGGCGTCAAGATAAGCACCGAGGCGACAGATCCTGCATATAAAGTTAATGTAAAGAGCGGAAGTATCGCATCGCTTCAGCTGTTTACTGTTAATGCTCCTTCCAGTCCCGTAAATGAGACAGCCATTACCGTTAAGGCTGAAATAGGAAATGATGCTAATCCGGAGTGGGAGACCAGTAACTACAAGGTAGTAAGCCTTGAATACAGCGGAAATACAGCTTATCTGTATGCTACAGGAAAGGGTACCGCAAAGATCACCTGCTATGCTTCCGACGGTTCGGGCAAGAAGGTTACTTTCAAAGTTAAGGTAATAGTTCCTGTATCCGGACTCCAGTTCAGCACAGCTACTGTTGGGACATATGCAGATCCTCACGGAGTAGACAACACATATTCATCTGTTGCTATAGGCAAAAAAGCAAAGTCAAAGTTAAGTGTGATCCAGAGTTATGGTAAGGCAGATAACAGTAAGGTTAACTGGACTGCTGAGCCTGTATTCCTCGCAGTAAATGCAACTAAGGATTCATATACTTACGCGAAAATGGATGAAGCTACAAAGGCTAAGGTAAAGAATGATAAGCTTTTCAGCGCTAAGGGTGGTACTGTATCGTTCGGTAAGAATTACGCAAGTAAGATCAAGAACTATGGTAAGACTGTGGCTGTACTTCTTACTGCAACCACTACAGACGGTACGAACATCTCCATGAGCAGATTGATAGTTCCTTTGAAAACGACTACCAAGCTTGGTTTCTATACGAAGTCAGGCAGCCTTTCGAAAACTATAAAGCATACCGATAGAGCTGTTGCTGGCAGTCCTATCTCTGCTCAGGTAATATACTATATAGGTAGTGATGGCGATATGGACTTTACCGTTACCAGCAGCAATCCTGAGGTTTGTACAGCTTATTACGAGGATAAGCGTAGTGAGATTCCTGGTATACTTTTATCTTACGGAAGCAAGAAGGGTAAAGCTGTAATAACCGTTACCGCAAAGGATGGCTCAAATAAGAAATGTAAGATCAAAGTAACGATTAATTAATCTGTATATTTATTCAGATGTGATCTCAAGCCGGTGGCGTCAGCCACCGGTTTTTTTACAGGACACATACGGTTGAATTTACTTTCGGATTGGTATATCATTTACTGCAAAGGAAGGTTTTTTGACCGGAGCTTTGGGAGGAAGATCATGAAAAAAAGAATGATCGCCGGGGCAGCCATACTGACTATGGCTCTGCTTACGGCTTGTACGGGAGATAAAAAAGATGAAGATGCTGCGGCTGTTTCGGATACCGTCCGGGTTGATATCAATAACGGAACAGGTTCGGAAGAAGGCGGCAGCGTAGGCAGAGACTCCGAAAAGGACGGAGATGTTTCTGCTGATAAAGAAAACGAAGAAAAAGAAGGGGGAAGTGCCGTGGTCGGAACGATAAAGCCGGTGGAGCAGGCAGATCCGGTGGGTATAAAGCCGGATGCAGCCGGTGTTGTGAGCGGAGAGGAACTTCTTTGTCTCGCTGCTGATGAGAAAGAAGCGCAGGCAATTGCGGATCAGTATGGCATTAAACTGGTGAATTTCAATAACGGTGTGGCCACCTTTACTACGGATGAGGATGTTCAGGCTGTTATACAGAGAGGTATAGATAACGGCTATCCGCTGCTTGACCGTAATGATGTCATTTATCTTACCGATCCTGTGGCAAAGCCGGTACTGGATGATACATTTACGAATATGATCGGTGATTAGCGGCCGGCTGTAACAGTTCTTATTGATAATTCGGGACAATTCTGATACAATCTCTTTCGTTGCCCTTTGGAATGAGAGAGGTTAAAAGATGTCTTCGACAGGTAAAAAAATAAAGATGCTGCCGGCATCGGAATGCATACGTATAACCGGTGCGAGGGAGCATAATCTTAAGGGAGTGGATCTGACCATTCCGCGTAATAAGTTTGTTGTCTTCACCGGGCTTTCCGGTTCCGGAAAGTCTTCGCTGGCATTTGATACTATATATGCAGAAGGACAGAGGCGCTATATGGAGAGCCTTTCTTCTTATGCACGACAGTTCCTGGGGCAGATGGAAAAGCCGGATGTTGAGAAGATCGAGGGTTTGAGTCCCGCAATCAGCATCGACCAGAAATCGACCAATAAGAATCCACGTTCCACCGTAGGTACGGTGACGGAGATATATGATTATTTCCGTCTGCTGTATGCAAGGGCAGGCATACCTCACTGTCCGGAATGCGGCAGGGAGATAAAGCGCCAGAGCGTTGATCAGATGTGCGACCAGGTCATGGAGCTCCCCGAAGGGACAAAGATACAGCTGCTGGCCCCTGTGGTACGCGGGAAGAAGGGCCGTCACGAAAAGGTTTTGGAGCGCATGAAAAAAAGCGGTTATGTCCGTGCGCTTGTTGACGGAAATATGTATGAACTTTCCGAGGATATCACCCTTGATAAGAACATAAAGCATACCATAGAAGTGGTGGTGGACCGTCTGGTAGTAAAACCCGGGATAGAACGCCGGCTTACGGATTCCATAGAGAATGTGCTGCAGCTTACAGATGGGCTTCTGGTAGTAGAGCTGGCAGGAACTGATGAGCGTCTTAATTTCAGCCAGAGCTTCTCCTGTCCTGATTGCGGTATAAGCATAGATGAGATAGAACCCAGGAGCTTTTCTTTTAATAATCCCTTTGGAGCCTGTCCGGCATGTGCGGGGCTGGGTATAAAGATGGAGTTTACCGAAGGTTCGATGATCCCCGACCCCACGAGGTCGATAAATGACGGATGTATCCAGGTCATTGGCTGGCAGAGCGCTTCATCGGAAGGAAGCTTTTCAAATGCCCTTCTGCAGGCACTTGTAAAGAAGTTTAAATTCAGTCTGGATACGCCCTGGGCGGATCTGGATGATAAGATAAAGGACATACTCATAAACGGTACTGATATCGAAGTGGATGTGCATTATCAGGGACAGCGCGGTTACGGCGTGTATCCCATAGCTTTTGAGGGACTCATACGTAACGTGGAGCGCCGCTATCGTGAGACGGGATCCGAGATGAGCAAGGCAGAGTATGAGAAGTATATGTCCATCACACCCTGTACCGAATGTAACGGCATGCGTCTTAAAAAGGAATCCCTGGCTGTTACTCTTTCCGGTAAGAATATCTATGAGATAACATCAATATCCATAGGTGCGCTTAAGGACTTCCTTGACGGTATGGAACTGACAAAACAGCAGCATCTGATAGCTGATCAGGTTATACGTGAGATAAAGGCGAGAGTGGGCTTTCTGGTGGAAGTGGGGCTTGATTACCTTACGCTGGCCCGTGCCACCGCTACTCTTTCCGGAGGTGAATCCCAGCGTATACGTCTGGCTACACAGATAGGTTCCGGGCTGGTGGGCGTATGCTATATCCTGGATGAGCCCTCGATAGGTCTGCATCAGAGGGACAATGATAAGCTGCTGGGAGCGCTGCGGGGTCTTCAGAGCCTGGGCAATACACTGATCGTCGTGGAGCATGATGAGGATACCATGCGTGAGGCTGATTTTATCGTGGATGTAGGTCCCCTTGCCGGGGAGCACGGCGGTGAGATAGTTGCTACAGGTACCGTGGAGGATATCATAAAAGAGAAGCGCTCCATTACCGGGCAGTATTTAAGCGGTAAGAAAAAGATCGCTGTACCGGATGTCCGCAGGAAGCCTTCGGGCTGGCTTAAGATACAGGGGGCTTCAGAGAACAATCTTAAAAATATTGATGTTGATATTCCGTTAGGGATATTTACCTGTGTTACCGGTGTATCGGGATCCGGAAAATCCTCGCTGATAAACGAAGTCTTATACAAAGTGCTTGCAAGGAAATTAAACCGTGCCTATACCGTGCCCGGAAAGCATAAGAAGATAAGCGGCCTGCAGGCGCTGGATAAGGTCATAGCAATTGACCAGTCACCCATAGGACGCACGCCCCGTTCCAATCCTGCGACATATACGGGTGTGTTTGATCTTATCAGGGATCTGTTCGCATCCACCCAGGATGCAAAGGCAAAGGGCTATAAGAAGGGGAGATTCTCCTTTAACGTAAAGGGCGGACGCTGCGAAGCCTGCAGTGGCGACGGTATCGTAAAGATAGAGATGCACTTTCTGCCCGATGTATATGTACCCTGCGAGGTCTGCGGCGGAAAGCGCTACAACCGCGAGACCCTTGACGTGCTGTATAAGGGAAAGAGCATATCTGAAGTACTGGATATGACTGTGGAGGAGGCACTGGGATTCTTTGCGCCTGTAAAGGCCATAAGCACCAAGATACAGACACTTTATGATGTGGGACTGGGCTATATCAGGCTTGGACAGCCTTCCACACAGCTTTCCGGCGGTGAAGCCCAGCGTATCAAGCTTGCAACGGAATTATCGCGCCGCTCCACCGGAAAGACCATATATATACTGGATGAGCCTACTACCGGCCTGCATTTTGAGGATGTCAACAAACTGATAAGCATTTTGCAGAAGCTTACCGACGGCGGCAATTCCGTAGTGGTGATAGAGCATAACCTTGACGTGATAAAGAATGCAGATTATATAATAGACATGGGGCCTGAGGGCGGTGACGGAGGCGGCACCGTGATAGCGACCGGTACACCGGAAGAGGTGGCAGAACAAAAACAGTCCTATACGGGACAGTTTATAAAGAGGATGCTTGGAACGTGAGACTGAACGCCTGGGGGATTCTCCGGGTGTTTTTTATATAGCAGCCTTTCTTGACCGCATAAGAGCAGGGGATTATAATGGTGTGTATGAATACGGAGGATCGTGAAAATGAAATTTTCTGAAATGACATATGAAAGACCGGACGGGGAAGCTCTGGTCAAAGAGCTTTCCGGACTGACCGGGAGGATCAAGGAAGCTAAAAGCGGCGAAGAGCAGTTTGCCATACATAAAGAGTATTATAAGCTTTTCGGGCATTTCATGACAGCCCAGGCGCTGGTTGAAATACGCCATTCCGCAGACAGTACGGATGAATTCTATGAGAAGGAAAATGATTTCTTTGACGGATTCATGCCCGTCTTTAAGAATACGGTGAACGAGTACAGTAAAGCCCTCTATGATTCGCCCTACAGAGCATATCTTGAGGAGAAGATAGGCAGTGTGGCATTTAAGAATACCGAACTGTCTTTAAAGGCTTACAGCGAAGAGATAACGGAGCTTATGAAGGAAGAGAATGCCTTAAGCAGCCGTTACAACAAGCTGATAGCCGGTGCAAAGATCGAATTTGAAGGAGAAGTCTATAACATAAGCCTTCTGCGCCCGCACCTTACTCATAAGGACAGGGATCACAGAAAGAAAGCCTGGAAGGCGCTTTCTGATTATTTTCTTTCTGTGACTGACGAGATAGATGAGATCTTTGACAAGCTGGTCAAAAACCGTACCGCCCAGGCTAAAACCATGGGCTATAAGGATTATGTGGAGCTGGGCTATTACCGTATGCAGCGTAACAGCTACGACCGCGATATGGTGGAGAATTTCCGCCGGCAGGTAAAGGCTGAGTTCGTTCCGTTCATACAGCGTCTGGAAGAAAAGAGAAGACAGCGTCTTGGGCTGGATGAGCTTAAGTATTATGATAATGAGGTATTCTTTACTGAAGGAAATCCCGAGCCGGTCGGCACCCCTGAAGAAATACTGAAAAAAGGACAGGAAATGTACAGGGAACTTTCTGCCGAGACAGGTGAATTCTATGATTTTATGCTCGATAACGAGCTCTTTGACGTGTTTGGGCGAAAGAATAAGAGAGCCGGCGGTTATATGACATATCTGCCCGATCACAAAGCCCCTTATATCTTTGCTAACTTTAACGGCACCAGTTCGGATGTGGATGTGATCACCCACGAGTGCGGACATGCATTCCAGGGCTATATCACCAGAAATGATGAGATACTTGAGCATAACGACCTTACCATGGAGACAGCGGAGATCCATTCCATGAGCATGGAGTATTTCACATATCAATGGATGGGTAAATTCTTCGGAGAGCGCAGCGATGATTATCTGACGATGCATCTGGAGGATTCGGCTGAGTTTCTGCCCTACGGCTGTATGGTGGATGAGTTCCAGCATATCGTGTATTCCAGACCGGATATGACACCGAAGGAGCGCAAGGGTGTGTGGAAGGAGCTGGAGAAAGAATACAGGCCCTGGCTGGATTATGACAATGATCCCTTCTTTGGCGCCGGCGGATGGTGGCAGAAGCAGCTGCATATCTTCGGCCTGCCTTTCTATTATATCGACTATGTTCTTGCTTCCGTATGTGCTATGCAGTTTAAAGTGGCTATGGATAAGGATTACAATGATGCCTGGGAGAGATATCTTAAGCTGTGTAAGCTTTCCGTCAGGGATTTCTATGTACCGGAGCTTAAGGCTGTCGGGCTGGATTCTCCCTTCGAGGACGGCTGCATAAAGCACATCGTGGATGAGATGGAGAAGAAGATCTGATCCGAAGGATCTTTAATATAAAAGGAGGTAAATTATGAAAAAGAAAAAAGTTTTGGCACTGCTGATGACCGCGGTCATGGTAGTGAGTGCGGGCTGCGAGGGGAAAGGGCCTGCACCTGAAACAGAAGCAACCCCTACGGAGGCAGTAACGGAGAAACCCTCAGCAGACAATGATACCCCCGATACTCCCGCACCCGCATCAGTTTCCGATGTACCCGTTGTTATCGCAGCGGATGATTTCAGTGAGAAATTCTGCTCACTCTTTGCGGCATCCGTGCCCGATCAGAATGTGTCTGATTTTACCACGGTCACACTGCTTAAGAATGATCGTGTAGGTGATATCATCTACCACGGTATCGAAGGCGAGACCAAGAATTACAACGGAACCGATTACACATACTACGGTATCGCTGACTGCGATGTTACCGAGAATGCTGACGGAACGGTTAAGTATGACTTCAAGTTAAGGGATGATGTGTTATTCTCCGACGGTGAGAAGCTTACTGCGGATGATGCCATCTTCACTTATTATGTACTCTGTGATCCTTCATACGACGGCGGTATCTCTCTCTACGCTCTACCTATCAGCGGACTTGAGGAATACAGGAGCGGTGTTCAGACACTGCTGGCACTGATACTGGAAGGCGGAGAAGAAAATACCGACTTTACATATTATACGGAAGAGCAGCAAAAGGCTTTCTTTGAGAAGGATCTGCCTGCAGCAGGAGAGCAGTTCTGCCAGAGCATCGCGGATTACTGCCTTGCAAACGGATATGTTACAGGGGATGAGAAGATCGATGCCTGCGATATAGCAAACGGTATGGTCAACTGGGGCTTTGCCGATATGGGAGATGACGGAAGCATCACCGGATCGGTAACAGGTACCACCTGGACCCTGGATGGCGATGATGTACCTACGGCTGCAGATTATTTCGCAGAGATGATGGCAGCATATAATAATGATGTAATGAAGCTTTCCGATACGGAGAAGGCAGAGAGTCCTATAACCGATTTCCTTCCCGATGTATATAAGAACGGTATAGAGACCGGCGATTCGGCTGCGAATATCAGCGGTATCGTCAAGACCGGTGATTACAGCTTCTCCGTAACACTTGATAAGCTGGATGCTTCAGCTATTTATCAGCTGAGCACATATGTGGTTCCCATGCACTATTACGGAGATAAGGCAGCTTATGATTATGATAATAACAAGTTCGGTTTCGTAAAGGGCGATCTCTCAAGCGTACGTGAAAAGATAACCAAGCCCCTGGGCGCTGGTCCCTTCATATTCGATAAGTATGAGAATAAGACCGTTTATATGAAACCCAATCCGAATTACTATCTGGGCAAGCCTAATGTGAGCGAGCTTCAGTTCCGTGTGACTCTGGATCCCGATAAGGAGCCCGGTGTGGTTCAGGGTACACTGGATATCTCCGATCCTTCGGCATCCAAGGAACGTCTTGATCAGGTACGCAAGGAGAATTCAAACGGACAGCTGTCCGGTGATAAGATCGTGACTTCCCTGGTTGATGTACTTGGTTACGGATACATTGGTATGAACGCAGAGAATGTATGTGTGGGCGGAGATCCCGGAAGTGAAGAGTCGAAGAATTTAAGAAAAGCTATCGCTACAGTACTTTCCGTATACCGCGATGTGGTCATCGATTCCTATTACGGTGATGCAGCAAGCGTTATCAACTATCCCATCTCCAATACCAGCTGGGCAGCACCCCAGCCTTCCGATCCCGACTATGCGGTTGCTTTCTCTACAGATGTAGACGGCAATCCTATCTACAGTGACGGAATGAGTGAGGACGACAGATATGCAGCAGCTTTAAATGCAGCTCTTGGCTTCTTTGAGGCAGCAGGCTATACCGTTAAGGACGGAAAGCTTACCGCAGCCCCTGCAGGCGCAAAGCTTACTTATGAGGTACTTATCGGCGGCGCAGGCCAGGGCGATCACCCTTCATTCGGTATCCTTACGGCGGCCAGCGAGGCGCTTGCCACCATCGGCTTTGATCTTAAGATCAATGACCTTACCGATTCTTCGATCCTGTGGTCTTCAACAGAGGGCGGTACCGCAGAACTCTGGTGCGCAGCATGGCAGGCAACCATAGATCCCGATATGTTCCAGGTATATCATTCAGAAGGCGGCAGCGCATACATGTATCGTATCTACAACAAGGAACTGGATGAGATGATCATGGATGCACGTTCATCAACCAACCAGCAGTACAGAAAGGCCATCTACAAGGAGTGCCTTGATTTCATAGTTGATTATGCGGTAGAGATCCCTATCTATCAGAGACAGGACTGCAATCTCTTCTCTGCAGAGAGGATCAATGTTGACACTATTATGAAGGATCAGACTACATTCTATCAGTATGCTAACGAGATCCAGACACTTATGATGAAATAAGGAAAGGCAGCTATGAAGAAATTTATCCTGAAACGTCTGCTCATATCGGTGGTATTGCTTTTCTTTGTATCACTGATCATTTACGCGATAATGCGGTGTATGCCCACATCATTTGTGGAGAATCAGGCAAGGGCTCTCTCCACCCGTCCGGGAGCGAAAAGCTACCAGGAATGGGTGGCGCAGCTCAATGCCCAGTATGGTCTGGATGTGGGAGTGCTGCAGGGTTATCTGCGCTGGGCATCTAAGGCGGTCAGGCTGGATTTCGGTGATTCCTGGTATTGGAACCAGCCGATACTTGAGAAATTTAAGAGCGTTATCTGGTATTCATTTGCCCTGGGGCTTGCTACATTTATCCTTGAGATAATAATAGCAGTGCCCCTGGGTATTGCTGCCGCCAGAAAGCAGTATTCGCTTACGGACTATACCGTTACGGTGGTGGCTCTTATAGGTATCTCACTTCCGAGTTTCTTTTTTGCAACGATACTTAAATACATTTTTTCCATAAAGCTTGGCTGGTTTGACTTAAGCGGTACCGTAAGCCGTATGCACCAGTCGATGACACCCATGCAGCAGTTCTGGGATATAGCAAAGCATATGGTGCTGCCTATCATCACGATAACAGTGGTGTCGATAGGAAGTCTTATGCGATATGTCCGTGCCAATATGCTGGAGGTTCTCAATTCAGATTACATACGTACTGCCAGGGCTAAAGGCCTGTCAGAAAAAAAGGTTATAAATCATCACGCTTTCAGAAATACTCTGATCCCCATCGTAACCCTGCTGGGCGGCTCTCTGCCGGGACTCTTTTCCGGAGCGATGATAACGGAGCAGCTGTTCCAGATCCCCGGTATAGGCTATACGTCTTATGTCTGCGTTATGCAGGGTGATATTCCTTTTGTTATGTTCTATCTTGTGTTCCTGGCCGCGCTTACACTGCTGGGCAACCTGATAGCGGATGTGCTGTACGCGGCGGTAGATCCCAGAGTGAGGGTCGGATAAATGAGTGATAAAGATAAGAAGATCGAAAAAGACACAGAAAAAAATATTGAGAAAGAAGAGAAGATGACACTCGACGATGCAGCCAGGGTGAGGGTACTCTCCCCCGGTATGATGGTCCTTAAGCGCTTTTTGCGCAACCGTCTGGCTATCGTCGGTATAGTCATTATAGTCGGGATGTTTTTGTTTGCCTTCCTGGGCGGAGTATTGGTGCCCTATTCGCAGAGTGAGGTTTTCTATACCACCGAAGTGATGCTTAAGGATTATGCGGGCACTACCGTTATAGATCAGTACCAGTTTGTAAATGCGCCCGGTGAACAGCTCCCGAAGGATATATATTCAAAGACCATAATGGCAGTTACGAAAAACGATTATGCCTTCGAGTCCAGAGGCGGCGGATCCTACGGCATCTCTCCCGCAGGGGATGAGGTATATATCGTATACTCGTTAACGCCGGAAACAGGACTTTTCTGGAAACAGCAGGAATTTAAAGATGCTGCGGATGCCGGGAAAAATACTTTTGAAAAGGACGGAGAGCTTTACCTTTTCAATGCATTCACCGAAAGACCGTCTTTTTATAAAGCTCATGAGATCGCAGTAGCCAGCATGAAGAGCTTTACGGCATATTCTTCATCAACATCGCTTTCCTATGAGTTCTGCCGTGAGGCACTTATAGCCGGGGCCGATAAAGCGGACTCATTTAAAGCCGACGGTACAGAGTACAGTTTAAACGTTGATGAGAGCGGCGAGCTTATCTATTTAAACGGTGAGGAATACGCTTTTGTATCCCCCATGAATTTTAATCCCGTGGTAAGCGGTACATATTTAAGCCCCGCATATAAGATGACGGCGCTGGAGGCAATAGCAGCGGGAGAAGAGGGCTTTAGCTATCCCGATAACGACGGAACGGAAGTAAGCTATATCCTGCAGAATAAAAACGGACAGTATCTGATCCGCCGTAACCAGGAGACCAAGGTCATCGATAAGTATGCGTCTCCGTCGAAGGAGCATATCTTCGGTACCGACGGTAACGGTATGGATCTGCTGACCAGACTTATGTACGGAGGCAGGATCTCGCTTCTTATAGGTTTTGTGGTGATCGCGATAGAGGTGACCATAGGAACAATACTGGGCGGTATCGCAGGCTTCTTCGGAGGCTGGGTGGATAACCTTTTGATGAGGGTGGTGGATGTGGTCTACTGCATCCCGTCCATGCCGCTCTATCTGATACTCGGTTCCATAATGGACTGGTACCAGGCACCGGCTACCGCACGTATATATCTTCTGTGCGTGGTAATGTCGGTAATAGGCTGGGTAGGTATAGCACGTATAGTTCGCGGTCAGATCCTTTCGCTGCGTGAGCAGGAATTCATGATAGCTGCGGAGGCTACAGGCATCAGTGTGCGCAGGCGTATCTTCAAGCATCTTATCCCCAATGTGGTGCCCCAGCTTATAGTTTATGCCAGTATGGGACTGGGCGAGGTAATACTGGCCGAGGCTACGCTGTCGTATCTGGGCCTGGGTATCAAGTACCCGGCAGCTTCATGGGGCAGTATAATCAATGCCGTTAATGATTCTTATGTTATGACCAATTATCTGTTTGTGTGGGTACCCGCAGGATTTTTCATACTGCTTACGGTGCTGGCATTCAATTTTATCGGTGACGGACTGAGGGATGCCTTTGATCCCAGGATGAAGAGGTAAGAAGATGGCTAAGAACGGTAATTATATCTCTGCAAAAGAATCAAGAGAGATCTCCAGAAAGAACAGAAAGATCACTTCCGAGATAGAGAAAAAAAGAAACCGCAGGCATATTCCGGAATCGGAATATGTGACAAAGATGCGTGATGAAAATAACTGCGTGGAATTTGATAATGTGCAGACTTATTTCTTCACGGATATAGGAACGGTGAAAGCCGTAGACGGCGTGAGCTTCGATGTGCCGCTTGGAAAGACAGTGGGTATAGTGGGTGAATCCGGCTGCGGAAAATCCGTGACCAGCTTATCACTCATGCAGCTGGTACAGCGTCCTTCCGGTCAGACGATAGGCGGCGAGATACGTTTTAATACAGGCGAGAAGGCCATTAACGTGGCAGCGGCACCGGCCGATGTGATGAGAAGCCTGCGCGGCAATCAGATGGCAATGATCTTCCAGGAGCCCATGACATCCTTAAATCCGGTGTTCCGTATCGGTGCGCAGGTAGATGAGGTGATCGCGCTTCATAATCCCGCGATGAGTAAGGAAGATGTGAAAGCCAGGACCATGGACATGCTTTCCATGGTGGGTATCGCAAATAAAGAAGGCGTATACTCCATGTATCCGCACGAGCTGTCCGGCGGTATGAGACAGAGGATAATGATAGCAATGGCGCTCTCCTGCGATCCGAGACTGATAATCGCCGATGAGCCCACTACCGCACTGGATGTTACGATACAGGCGCAGATACTGGATCTTCTGCGCAACTTAAAGGAGAGGATCGGTTCGTCGATCATGCTGATCACACATGACCTGGGTGTGGTGGCGGAGATGGCCGATTATGTGGTGGTAATGTATGCCGGCAGGGTAGTGGAGCAGGGCAGTGCTTCGGAGATATTCCATGATCCCAGGCATCCGTACACCATAGGACTTATGAACTCCAAGCCTGTTGTGGGCAAACATGTAAAGAGGCTCTACAGCATACCGGGTAACGTACCCAACCCTGTGGATATGCCGGATTACTGCTATTTCCGCGACAGATGCGAAATGTGTGTCAGGGAATGTGACGGTGAGTATCCCGGTATTTTTGAGGTGAGTCCCACACATAAGGTAAGCTGTTACAGAAGAGGGTAAAGAGGAATAACTAAAATGAGCGAAAACATCTTAGAAGTATCTCACTTAAAAAAATACTTTCCCATAAAAGGCGGTTTCTTCGGCGGGGTGACCGGCCAGGTTAAGGCCGTCGATGATGTAAGCTTCACCATCAAAAAGGGGACTACCATGGGTCTTGTGGGAGAATCCGGCTGCGGAAAATCCACCACCGGGCGTACGATATTGCGCCTTCTGGAAAAGACAGACGGTGAGATCCTTTTTAACGGAGAAGATATCTCTGCTAAGGATAAAAAGGAATTACGTGCCCTGCGTACAAAGATGCAGATCATCTTTCAGGATCCGTATTCATCCTTATCGCCCAGGCTTCCTGTTGGTGAGATCATAGGCGAAGCCGTAAAGGAGCATGGTATAGTAAAGCCGGAGGAATACCAGGATTACATCACATCGGTCATGAAGGACTGCGGATTGCAGCCTTATCATAAGGATCGTTACCCGCATGAGTTTTCCGGCGGACAGAGACAGAGGATATGTATCGCCAGGGCACTGGCGCTGAATCCCGAATTTGTTGTATGTGATGAGCCGGTATCGGCCCTTGATGTTTCGATACAGGCGCAGATAATAAACCTGTTATGGGATCTTCAGGAAAAAAGAGGGCTTACCTATCTCTTTATCTCGCATGATCTTTCCGTTGTGGAGCATATCTCCGATACCATAGGAGTCATGTATCTTGGCAGTATGGTAGAGACCGGCAAGGCAAACGATGTATTTGCCGAGCCGCTGCATCCGTATACGAAGGCGCTGTTTTCCGCTATACCCATGCCCGATCCGGATTATAAAAAAGAGAGGATCATCCTCGAGGGCGATATACCTTCGCCCGCAAATCCTCCTAAGGGCTGTAAATTCCATACACGCTGCAAATACTGCACGCAAAGATGCAAGGAAGAAGCACCCCGCAGCATAGATGTAGGCGGCGGACATACTGTGTGCTGCCATCTGCACGATAAATAAATGCTGTTCAACAATCCGTATAAAAATGATTATGATCACCGGCCTGAGAAGGATATGAAGGGAAGATACAGGGATGTGTTCTTCTATACCGGTGAATATCATGAGCTTAAGTTCGATCTGAAGACCAAGAAAAGGATCCAGGGGATCTGTCTGATCTATGGTATTCTTATGCTGGCGGCTCTGCTGCTGCCCGGGCTCATGAACCAGCCTTCATCAAGGTCCCTGCCGGTGTGTCTGTCCTATGTGTTTATGTTCCTTCCCCTTATTTTCTTCTTTTTCGGAATATTCTCATTCTTTCAGGCATCTCTTCTTCTTACAAGGGAACGCTTTGATAAGAGTGTTCTGCGCATGAAACATTCGACGGTGGCTCTTCTGCTTGTTGCCGTGGTCTCGCTGATATGCGGGATAATATGGTTTATCCTGAACAAAGGCGGCGAAGCTCCGGTAAAGGAGTTGATCTATCTTTCCTGCCATATTCCTCTGATGATCCTTGTGTTCGCCTTCGGGAAATTCTACGATAAGGCATTTTTTGGAAAGCAATCATAAATTTTTTACGTCTACACAACGTTATGTTAACCTATATTTGTGAAAAAAATAGTCTTTCCAAAACGGGCGATTTGCCTTATAATATCAGTTCGGATGTCTATAATTTTTTGAACATGTAAGGGGTTTTTTATATATGGCGAGCACTGATATCGGAATAGATCTGGGTACAGCCAGCATACTTGTATATATAAAAGGCAAGGGTGTTGTGTTAAAAGAGCCTTCAGTGGTGGCTTTTGACCGGGATGATAATAAGATAAAGGCTATAGGCGAAGATGCCAGGCTCATGATAGGCCGTACTCCGGGGAATATCGTCGTGGTACGTCCGCTGCGTCAGGGAGTTATCTCAAATTACACCGTGACGGAGCAGATGATGAAACATTTCCTTGATAAGGCTATGGGAAAACGGGCTATGCGTTTCAAAAAGCCAAGGGTGGCAGTCTGTGTTCCCAGCGGTGTTACCGAGGTTGAAAAGAAAGCGGTAGAAGACGCTACATACCAGGCCGGAGCCGGTAAGGTTGCCATAATAGAGGAGCCCATTGCTGCTGCGATAGGGGCGGGGATCGATATATCAAGGCCTCAGGGCAATATGATAGTGGATATAGGCGGAGGCACCACGGACGTCGCAGTCATTTCTCTCGGAGGAACGGTGGAGAGCGCTTCCATCAAGATAGCCGGGGACGACTTTGATGAGGCGATAGTCCGTTACATGAGAAAGAAATATAATCTTCTGGTAGGTGACCGTACCGCAGAGGATATAAAGATAAACATCGGTACCGCATACAAGCGGGATGAAGTTGATTATATGGATGTCAGGGGACGCAATCTTGTTTCGGGACTTCCGGAAACGGTACGGGTGTCATCCGATGAGACAACGGAGGCTCTCAGGGAGACTACGTCACAGATACTTGATACCATATGTGCTGTTTTGGAGAAGACGCCTCCGGAGCTGGCGGGGGATATAGTTGACAGAGGCATAGTCCTTACCGGCGGAGGTTCCATGCTCCGTGGCCTTGAAGAGCTTATAGAAGAACGCACCCATATAAATACCATGACGGCGGATGAGCCCATGACCTGCGTGGCTATAGGAACGGGTAAGTATATCGAGTTCCTCGCAGGATATAATGAAGAAGCATAGGCATAAAGTTTTTGCCGGTAGCAGCCGATAGTATGTATAGGATCGTTGGTAATCTGCGAAACGGTCTCAGCGATACACGGATGATCAATACCCGGCATGGAAGCCGTTAATTGTAATTTGGAGGGTTATCCATGCTGAAAGGGCTTTATGTTGCATATACAGGCATGCTCCAGGAGCAGAAGCGAATGGACAATCTGGCCAATAATCTGGCCAATGCCGACACTACGGGTTTCAAAAAGGAAGGGCTTTCCAGCCAGACTTTTGAAACTGTTCTGGTGGATAAGATCAAAGACGGTTCTGAAGGATACCGGTATGCAAGAAGGATAGGTACAGCCAATCCCGGTGTAAAGATAGGCGAAAGCTATGTCGACTGGTCGGAAGGTTCACTTCAGGTAACCGATATTCCCATGGATATCGCCCTTGGAGGCAAGGGTTTCTTTACGGTAGAGTTTCTTAATAAGAATAACGAGTCTGCGCAGTTCTATACCCGTGATGGTAATTTTCAGCTTACAACAGACGGATATCTTGTTACAACGGATGGTGATTATGTTCTTGGGCGTGCAGGGAATAATACGACCAGATTAAAACTCGATCCGCAGCAGGATTTTACCGTCAATATGGAAGGAGAGATCTTCCAGGGCGGGAAAAAGGTCGGGGAGCTGGCCGTTACCGATTTTGAGGATTATGATTACTTAGAGCATTACGGTGAAAACTATTATTATCCTGTTGACGGAGCGACACAGATCGAGCCGGCATGCAAGGTTTTTCAGGGATATCTTGAGACCAGCAACGTAAATGTAGTTCATGAAATGGTGGAGATGATAAGCGTATCGCGCCAATATGAAGCTAACCAGAAGGTCATACAGACCTATGATACGTCACTACAGACCGCGACCCAGCTGGGCCGCCTTAACGGATAAAATATAAAGAGGAGGGATTTATATGGTACGTTCATTATGGTCGGGTGCAACCGGTATGATGGCACAGCAGGTAGCCGTAGATACTATCTCGAATAATATAGCAAACGTTAATACGGTAGGTTACAAGACCTCCCAGAATGAGTTTAAGTCCCTGCTCTATCAGGAGCTGCAGACCAAGACGACCAGTGCCAAGGGCGAAACAAAACCCATCGATTCACAGGTGGGTCTGGGTGTGCGTTCTTCCTCTATAACAACGATCTTTAAGCAGGGAGCGTTTCTGGAATCGGGAAATGAAAGCTCTGTGGCTATCGGAGGAAAGGGAATGTTTGGTGTACAGCGTGCCGACGGTTCGGTTGCGTATACCAGAAACGGAGATTTTCATTTTTCCGTAACTACCAAAGGTTTTGCACTTACGGATTCTGACGGCAACGGAGTGCTTGATACAAAAGGAAAACCTATTGAGATCACAGGAGAATATACGGTTAACCGTTTGTCGATCGCCCAGGATGGCAGCATCAGTTATCCCGATAAGGATAATAATCCGGCTTCCATCGGTGTTTCGATAGGAATGTGGCAGTTCCATAACCCTGCCGGTCTTACCAAGCTTGACAGTTCGTTATATCAGGAATCAGCCGCCAGCGGTCCTCCGATGAACGAGGCTACATCAAATAACCTTGAAAAAAGTATCATGGTACAGGGTTATCTTGAAGGTTCAAATGTACAGCTGGCTGATGAGATGGTCAACCTTATCATCGCCCAGAGAGCATACGAAGCAAACAGCCGTGTCATCACCACCTCGGATACGATGATGCAGCAGGCAAATCAGCTGAAACAGTAAAGTCACAGGGAGGAGCCCGCCTATGGATATAAATAATATATCTGCATTGACCGATTATACCTCATCTCTTGCCTCTGCCCAAAGTACCGACAGGCTTAAAAACAGCGCCCGGACGGCTAAGACAGATGATGAGATGATGGAGGCCTGCAAGGAATTCGAGACTTATCTGTGGGAGCAGGTCATTAAAGAGATGAAAAAGTCCACCGAACTGTTTTCGGGGGAAAAGCAGGATCAGACCGTAGACTTTTATATGGACAGCACCATTACCGATATAGCCGGGAAGCTTACAGAGCAGAATATGGGCAGCAACAGTCTTGCCATGCAGATGTATGAGCAGATGAAACGCAGCGCCGGGGCTCTCACTCTGGAAGAGGTGCTCGCAAAACAGGCAGAAAGCGGCGCTGTCAGTGTTAATACCGAAGAAGAGTAAGTACAGAGATAATCATTCCGAAAGGATCATTTCGTCCTGAGCGCTTATCGCATCATTAGCTGTTAAGCGCCAAGGGATTTTTTTCGCGTTATGGAACAACTCAAAGGTTATATCGACCATATCACATATCAGACAGAAGACGGATATACGGTCATGACGCTCTCTACTGCGGAGGGTGAGATGACCTGTGTGGGTTATGCCAAAGATTACAGCGTAGGCGAAACGGTCGAGCTGGAGGGCAGTTTCGTTGATCACAGTATATACGGCAGGCAGCTGAAGTTTACTGCTATCCATGCCGTTGCCCCTTCGGACAGGATATCCGTGATCAGATATCTTGGTTCCGGTGCGGTAAAGGGCGTTGGGGCAAAGATGGCCATACGCATAGTGGATAAGTTCGGTGATGATACTCTGCGTATAATGGAAGAGGAACCCGAGCGTTTATCGGAAATAAAAGGTATCTCCCTTCGTATGGCACAGGAGATAGCTTCGCAGCTTGCAGGTAAACGTGACCGTCGCAATGCCATGCTCTTTTTGCAGCAGTACGGTATCAGCCTTACGATAGCAGACCGCATTTATGAGATATACGGGATAGAGCTTTATAATGTGATAAAAAATAATCCGTATAAGCTGGCTGAGGATGTACCTGCGGTCGGCTTTAAAAAAGCAGATGCTATCGCCGTAAAGGCCGGGATAAGCATGGATTCCGAGTACCGTATCCGAAGCGCAGTGATCTATGTGCTGAATGCATTATCTTCGGAGGGGCATTGCTATTATCCGCTTGAAGATCTGTGCAGCGAAGTATCGCGCATGCTCAGCCTGGATATCGGGCTTGTAAACGAACAGCTTCCGCTGATGGCGGCCGATCATAAGATAGAATTAAAATACGGTCCGGAAGGGGCAAGAGTATATCTTTCCGGATATTACCGGGCGGAAAAATACTGTGCCGACCGTCTTATAAGGTTAAGAGATGCTTATACCGCGGCGGAGGCAGACGGAAGCAGCTGGCTTCCGGCTCTGGAGAACGAAATGGGAATGGAGCTTGATAAACTCCAGAGAGAGGCCGTGCGCTTAAGTGACGGGAGCGGAGTACTGATATTGTCCGGCGGTCCCGGGACAGGGAAGACAACTACGATAAATGCCATAATAAAGCGCATGGAGGATAAGGATCTTAAGTTTGTGCTTGCAGCGCCTACGGGAAGGGCTGCAAAGCGTATGTATGAGGCTACCGGATACGAGGCAAAGACGATACACCGGCTTTTAGAGATGGGCGGCGGCAGTGAAGAAGGGTTTTATAACAAAAACGAGGATGAACCTCTTGAGGCTGACTGTGTGATCATTGATGAGATGAGCATGGTGGACATATGGCTGATGAAAGCCCTTTTGGCGGCTATAGCTCCCGGGAGCAGGCTGATCATGGTGGGAGATGTGGATCAGCTTCCCAGTGTGGGACCGGGGCAGGTGCTTAAGGATATAATGGACAGCGGAGCATTTCCGGTGGTGAGGCTTAAACATATATTCAGACAGGCCGGGGACAGCCATATCGTGGAAAATGCCCATAAGATAAACAGGGGTGAGCATATAGACCTGTCAGAGAAATATGAGGATTTCTTTCTGCTCGAAAAAGACAGGGTTGAGGTTATACAGGAGTATATCGTCAGGCTCATATCGGATGTGCTTCCGAGAAAACTTTCGCTGGAACCGTCAAGGATACAGGTCATGACTCCGATGCGCAAAGGAGCTCTTGGGGTGGAAGGGCTGAACGTCATGCTCCAGGAACGCTTAAATCCCGCGGCGGAACAAAAGAGCGAGTACAGTTACGGAGACCGTATCTTCAGAGCCGGGGATAAGGTAATGCAGATAAAAAATAACTATCAGCTGGAATGGGAGATCACCGGTGATCATAATATAGTGGTCCAGAGCGGGACCGGAGTATTTAACGGTGATGTAGGAGTTATAAAACAGGTAAATCAGTATCTTAAACTTCTGGAGATACTCTTTGATGACGGGCGAAGGGTGTACTATCCTTTTGCCCAGCTGGATGAGCTGGAACTTGCTTATGCCGTGACTATCCATAAATCCCAGGGCAGTGAGTATCCCCTGGTGATATTGCCGATACTGAGCGGACCGGAGATGCTTATGTCAAGAAATCTTCTGTATACCGCGGTGACCAGGGCTAAACGCTGCGTGATCCTTATAGGCAGTGAAGCCAGGATACAGCAGATGATAGATAACGATCATGTACAGCGCCGGTATACCTCGCTGTGTGAACGACTGAAGGAAGCCGGGGGAATGGCTGATGGTGCTTAAGGATATACATGATATCATATGCAGGCTTCTGTTTCCGGGAAGATGCCCCGTATGTGACAGGGTAATGACTCCGGAAGATGCGAAGAAGGGAGTCTGTGATGAATGCAGGGATATCTTAAGACCGATCAGGGAACCTGTGTGTTTCAAATGCGGTGCGTCGCTTAAGGCCGGTGAAGATGAATACTGCAGGCTGTGCAGAGGGCGGAGGCACTATTACGATAAGGGCCGCGCCCTTTATGAATATTCGTCCGTAAGGAGATCCATATACAGGTTCAAATATAACGGAAGAACCGAATATGCGCATTTTTTCGGGAGGGAGATGGCAAGACAGCTTGGACCGCTTATAAAAAGCTGGGGAACGCAGGCGCTTATACCCGTACCGCTTTATCCGGCAAAAAAGAGGCAGAGGGGATACAATCAGGCTTATGAACTGGCAAAAGTGATCGGAGTGGCGTTAAATATCCCCGTAGAGGATAAAATGGTACGCAGAGTGGTAAAGACCCGCCCGATGAAGCTTTTAAATGCAAAAGAAAGGCAAATAAATTTGAAAAATGCTTTTAATATCATACAAGATGTTGTAAAATCAGAAGTAGTGGTCATAGTAGATGATATATACACTACAGGCAGTACGATAGATGCCATGGCAAAGCTTCTGAAAGAAGCAGGGGTTAAAAAAGTATACTATGTTACTCTCTCCATCGGCAGCGGTGACTGATACTTTCTAAAGAAGGAAAAAGGGCTTATGAACGTCAGAAACTGTAAGAAATGCGGAAAGATGTTTAATTATGTGGCCGGACCGCCTGTATGCCCGGCATGCAGAGATGCGATCGAGCAGAAATTTCAGGAAGTTAAGGAGTTCGTGCGCCAGAATAAAGTTGCCAGCATGAAAGAGATCTCCTTAAACTGTCATGTGGAAGAAAGGCAGATCGAACAGTGGATACGTGAAGAACGTCTTGTATTTGCCAGTGATTCACCGATCAAGCTTTATTGTGAGACATGCGGGGCGCCTATCTTTACCGGCCGTTATTGCGGAAAGTGTAAAAACGATCAGGCGAATAATCTGGGAGCAGCAGGCAGAAAACCGGAGGCCCCGGCACCTGCTTCTTCACAGGCAGGCAGTTCTGCAAGAATGTATTCACGGAAGTAAGAGAAAATGTTAAACGAATCAAGAATAAAACTTATGACGCGCCTTGCCTCGTTTGAAACGGGGGAAGGTAAGAAGAGTATGGCCATCGGCTCATACTTTCGCGGCGACTATATAGCAAAAGAGATAGTCAAATCCATAATCTATGGGACTATCGCTTTTGGCGTTGTTTTTGGGCTGTATCTGGCCTATGATTTCGAACTGTTTATGGAGAATATCTACGAGATAGATCTGTGGGCTTTTGGCAAAGCGGTACTTATCAGATACCTTATCACCGTGGGGGCATATTCGATAGTCACCTATGTGGTATACGTAGTCCGTTACCGCAGGGCGAGGAGGAATCTGAGAATATATAATAATAATCTGCGGCGTCTGGCTTCAATGTACAGAAAGGAAGCAAAACGTGCGGAGATGGATAAAGGTGGATCATGACTAAATTACTTATGATCAGGGAGAGGATCAAGAGCTTTTACAGTCGTTACGAAGGCTTTTGCAATCCGGCCCTGAAATTTATTCTGGCATTTATCACCTTCAGGATGATAAATAAAAACATTAATTACGCTGCGGTGCTTACGTCGCTTCCGATCACTTTGATACTCTCGCTTTTGTGTTCGTTCTTTCCCATGAACTTCATACTGGTGCTGGGTGTTATCGTGATACTGCTTCATCTGTATGCTTTATCGCTGGAGACCGTTCTGATCACCGGTGTGTTCTTTATGCTGATGTTCTTTTTATACTTCAGATTTTCACCTAAGGACACCATATTGCTGATCATGACGCCCTTATGTTTTATACTTAAGATACCTTATGTTATCCCTATATGCGCAGGGCTTGTGGGAACTCCCATGTCGGTCATCTCCACCGGCTGCGGTGTTGTAAGTTATCATCTGCTCCATTATGTGGCGGGAAATGCAGCAGGGCTCATGACACAGGAATCCGATCCGGCATTTGCACTGGAAAAACTCAGAGTTCTTATAGATGCGCTGATGAGTAACCGCGAGATGCAGGTTGAGGTGGCGGCTTTTGCGATCACCATACTTGTTGTGTATATAATCCGCCGCCTGCCGGTGGATCATTGCTGGACCATTGCCATGATAACGGGTCTGCTCATAGATATCGTAGTCATACTTGTAGGGGATCTGCGCTTTGAGACCAGGATATCCATAGCCGGTCTGATAGTGGGCAGCATAATGGCATTTGTTGTAGCTGTGATACTGAAGTTCTTTATCTTTAATGTGGATTATTCCAGAACGGAAAGAGTCCAGTTTGAGGATGATGAGTACTATTATTACGTTAAGGCGGTGCCTAAGAATACCGTAAGTCTTACGGATAAAAAAGTTAAGAAGATAAAGGGCAGCGAAAAGAATACCGCTTCGGCCGCTGCCTCTGAAGATGGTGAGGTTCCGGAGGAAAAAGTGCAGATGGATGCCCCGGAATACAGGGTTAGAAGAAGCGGCAGTATAAACAGTACTGTGGCAGGCAATAAAAACAGGACAAGGCGCATTAAAATACCGGAGGGCGTTGATAACAGGAATATATGATCAATTCATTTGTGACTTTCATACAAGATTATATCGCCGGTATACATATGCCACGTATCAGGATCACGGATATCATCGAGGTCCTGATAATATCTTTTCTGATCTATCACCTTATGGTATGGGTCAGGGGTACCAAGGCATGGTCTCTTTTGAAGGGGCTTATCGTTATTCTGGGGTTTCTTCTTCTGGCAGCTATTTTTAACATGTCGACTATCCTGTGGATAGCGGAGAAGAGCCTTTCCATGATGGTCATAGCGATAGTGGTGGTATTACAGCCCGAACTTCGCCGTGCGCTGGAGCAGCTCGGGCAGAAGAACATATTGTTCTCCTTTATGAATACCGATTCCGGCAGGGCAGGCGGACGTTATTCCGATCATACGATCGATGAGATAGTCAAGGCCAGTTTTGCCATGGGCAGGGTTAAGACAGGAGCCCTTATGGTACTTGAAAGGAACGAATCCCTTGCCGAGTATGAAAAGACCGGTATAGCCATAGATGCAGCTGTTTCCAGCCAGCTTCTGATCAATATCTTTGAGCATAATACGCCGCTTCATGACGGTGCTGTCATCTTTCGCGGTGACCGTATAGTATCCGCTACCTGCTATCTTCCTCTTTCCGATAACAGGAATCTGAGCAAAGCCCTGGGGACCAGGCACAGAGCCGGGGTAGGTATATCCGAGGCTACCGATTCACTTACCGTGATCGTTTCGGAGGAAAACGGAAAGGTGAGCGTGGCGTACGGAGGAAATCTGTATACTTCTCTTACGCAGGAAGGTCTGCGTGAGAAACTTGAGATAGTCAGGGACAGGCCTGTGGAAGAAAATACAAAGACCAGAAAGGTTATGTTCACAAGGCAGAAAGGAGATAAGCTTGCTGATAAAAAAGCTGACGCATAATCTGGGGCTTAAGATACTGGCTGTCTTCGTGGCTTTCGGCTTGTGGCTTATCGTTATCAATTATGCCGATCCGGTAGACAAGGTATCATACAGCGGTATACATGTAGAGCTTTTGAATACGGACAGCCTTACAGGAGTGGGCAAGGTATATGAAGTGCTCAACGACAGTGATACCGTTAATGTTACCATATACGGAAAACGCTCGTATCTTGAGAATATCAGTCAGGAAAATATCCATGCTGTAGCGGATCTTGAAAATATCACCATCATGAACACCGTGGCGATAGAGGTTTATTCAAACAAGAATAATTCGGAGATCGACAGCATCAAGCAGAGCAGGGCATCTGTGGAGCTTGAGGTCGAGAATCTCAAGGAGATCCCGCTTACGGTACTGGTTACCACTACGGGAGAACCGGCAGAAGGTTATGTTCAGGGCGATGTGACCCAGAACCAGAATACGGTTCGTGTATCCGGACCTGAATCTGTGGTAAACCGCATTACAAGGGCAGCCTGCAATGTAAGCGTAGCCGGACGTAACTCCGACCTTTCCACCAGTGCGGATATCCGCTTGCTGGATACCGACGGCAGGGTTGTGACACACGATAATCTAAAGACCAATGTATCAACGATAAATGTAGGTGTGGAGATATTGCCCACTAAGGATATTCCGGTGATATATTCGGTATCCGGCGAGCCGGCAGAAGGCTTTGTAGTCATCGGTGAACCTGAAGCAGATCATAATGAGATAAAGATAGCGGGAAGGGCGTCTGTTTTATCATCCGTTAACCAGCTTATCGTACCTGCATCCGAACTCAGTGTGGAAGATGCGGACGGGCCGGTCAACAGACAGCTGGATCTGACCGATTATCTTCCTGAGGGAGCGCGTCTGGTCAGCAGCGAGGAAGATGGCTTTGACGGACTTGTGAGCGTAGATATTAATGTCGAAGAGCTGATCTATAAGTATTTTAACGTTCCTGTCAGGAATTTCCGGGCACTTGGGGTACCGGATGATTACGATGCCGAGATACTGGTGCAGAAGGAAGATGAAGATGGTGGTGAATACAGACCGGCATACCTGAAAGTTGAGGTATTCGGCATAAAGGATGATATGCAGGATCTTACCTCGGCATCAATAAAAGGTGTGGTGGATGTGGCTGAATATCTTGAGGCGCATAATCAGGGTAAACCCAAAGAGGGAACCTTCAGGATGGAACTGGAACTTGAGCTGCCCGAAGGTATTGAGGCAAGTGAAAGCTATCATGTGGATGTGAGTCTGTCACCGAAAACCGAGTAAGGCCGTTGCTGTTGAATAATAGATACATTGGTGCTATAATATTTTGTTACAGGGGTTATGGGGTTAACAAAAGCTGTAGGTAGTTTTGGAGGTAGTGTAAATGGTTAGGCAGAAGGTTACGATCAAGAATCCGACCGGTCTGCATCTGCGACCCGCAGGGAATCTCTGCAAGGAAGCGATGAAGTTCCGGTCAATGACCACGTTCACTTTTCGTGACAATACCGCCAATGCCAAGAGCGTTTTGAGCGTTCTTGGAGCATGTGTCAAATGCGGAGATGAGGTGGAATTTGTCTGTGAAGGCGAAGATGAGGAAGAAGCTCTTAAATGCCTCGTTGCAGCCATAGAAAGCGGACTGGGCGAATAAATCAGCCAAGGAGTGAAGAAGATGTTAAATTACAAACGTTACCAGCGTGTCCCCGTAGACCGTTATCCGGAAAGAACATGGCCGGATAAGGAGATCGAGAAAGCGCCGGTGTGGTGCAGTGTGGACTTGAGGGACGGAAATCAGGCTCTTATTGACCCGATGATAGTATCGGAGAAGATAGAGTTTTTTAATTTTCTGGTAAAACTGGGATTTAAAGAGATAGAAGTAGGTTTCCCGGCAGCCAGTCAGATAGAGTATGATTTCCTGCGACAGCTGGTAGAACGGAAGATGATACCCGATGATGTAAAGATCCAGGTTCTGGCACAGTGTCGTGAAGAACAGATCATAAAGAGTTTTGAGTCGGCTAAGGGTATCAAGAAAATAGTGATGCATATATATAATTCCACTTCCACTCTTCAGAGGGATGTGGTTTTTAATGCGAGTAAAGAAGAAGTTAAGGAGATCGCATTAAAGGGCACCCGCATGGTCATGGACCATATGTCGGAGTATGACGGGGAAGTAACGCTTGAGTATTCGCCCGAGAGTTTTACCGGGACAGAACTGGATTATGCGCTTGAAGTGTGTAATGCAGTGATAGATCTGTGGGATTCTGATAAGGATCATCCCATGATCATAAATCTGCCTTCGACCGTTGAGATGACCACGCCCAATGTATTTGCCGACCGTATAGAATTCATGAGTAAAAATCTGCATAAGAGAGATGCCGTGATATTAAGCGTTCACCCCCATAATGACAGGGGAACCGGCGTTGCTACTGCAGAGCTGGCGCTTTTGGCCGGGGCAGACCGTATTGAGGGTACTCTGTTCGGAAATGGCGAACGTACCGGCAATGTAGATATAGTTAATCTTGCATATAATATGTTCTCGCAGGGTATAGACTGCGGTCTTGCTCTTGATAATGTAAAAGAAGCTGCAGAGATATACGAAAGGTGCTGCAAGCTTCCCATCCATCCCCGTCATCCTTATGCAGGCAAGCTGGTATTTACGGCTTTCTCCGGATCGCATCAGGATGCCATCAACAAGGGAGTACATGCGATGCAGGTACGGAATTCGAAGATATGGCAGGTACCTTATCTTACCATCGATCCCGCAGACATCGGCAGGGAGTACGAGCCGATCGTGCGTATAAATTCCCAGTCCGGCAAGGGTGGTGTGGCTTTCGTTATGGAGACATATTTCGGATTTAAGCTTCCCAAGCCCATGCAGAGGGAGTTTGCCGATGTGATCCAGAAGCTTTCCGAGAAACAGGGTGAGGTTTCTCCCGAAACTGTAATGGAGAAATTCCGCGAAGAGTATCTGAAAAAGAATGAGCCAATACATTTCAGAAAGCTTAAAGTGGACGATCTTTCAGGCGAGACCGAATCCGAATTTGACACTGGCGTGCATGTTACCTATACCGATCATGATATGGAGAAGACCTTTGATGCGGTAGGTAACGGACCGCTGGATGCTGTTCAGCGAGGACTTAAGGAGACCTTTGGTATCCGTATCAAGATACTTGATTATGAGGAGCATGCGCTGCAGAGCGGATCTAATTCCCAGGCAGCGGCATACATACATATGCTCAATGAGGAAAACGGTGATGTGACCTATGGTGTGGGTGTAAGCTCAAATATCACCCGTGCTTCCGTAAGGGCTATCTTTTCTGCCATCAACAGACTTGGGCTGGGGGACAAATAATGAGCTTAAGGCTAATGGTCACCGGCTGCAACGGACAGCTCGGAAAGGCAATATATCAGCTTACAAAAGATGATGAAGCTTATGAATATATCGGCAGCGATGTTCCGGAGCTGGATATCACCGACAGTGAAGCGATCATAGAATACGTTCGGAAGATAAAACCGGATGTTATTATAAACTGTGCGGCTGCCACTAATGTGGACGGCTGTGAAAAAGAAGAGGATAAAGCTTTCAGGATAAACGCACTTGGTCCCAGAAATCTGGCTGTTGCGGCAACTGAAGCAGATGCCAAGCTGGTGCATATATCAACTGATTATGTGTTTCCCGGAGATGGTGACACCCCGCGCAGGGAAACGGATCCTACAGGACCGAAGAGTGCTTATGGCCGTACAAAAGCTGCGGGAGAAGAATTCGTAAAGCAGTTTGCAAAAAAGTGGTTTATAATCCGCACTGCCTGGCTGTATGGAGACGGTAAGAATTTTGTCAGGACCATGCTCAGGCTTTCGGAAACCCACGATACCATAAGTGTGGTAGACGATCAGCTTGGAAATCCGACAAGCGCGCTTGAGCTGGCAAGAGCTGTACTGAAGCTTGCACCCACACAGTGTTACGGACTTTATCACGGAACCTGTGAGGGAATATGCAGCTGGGCCGATCTCACCGAAGAAATATTCAGGATAAAAGGCATAGGCACGAAAGTTGAGCGTATAAGCTCCGCGGAATATAAAAAAAGAAATCCGGAATCAGCCGATCGTCCTTCATTTTCCGCTCTGGAAAAAATGATGTTCAGGCTCAATCTGGATTACAGATTTAAGGATTGGAAAGAAGCCCTTGAGGAGTATCTCAGGGAAGATCAGTAAGGAAGGACTTTAAGGCAGATCAGGATGCCTAAAAAGATACCGATCAGGATACCAACTATAACCTGAAGAGGTGTATGACCTAAAAATTCCTTTAAACGGTCATCGGGTGAAAGCTTGCTCCAGTCGATCTGGTCCATCCTTTCCATGGTATCCATCATCTCATTGAGGACCTGAGCATGTTTGCCGGCCTGTCTGCGGATACCTAAGGCGTCATACATAACTATTATTGCAAGTGAAGCGGCAAGGGCAAAATCGACCGATCCGGGACCGCATTTGATGAATACGGCTGTGGCAAGTCCCGTGACTGTAGCCGAATGGGAACTGGGCATACCGCCGGTACCGATAAGTCTTTCAGCATTAAAATTCCGGGTAAGTGCCGTATGTAAAATAGCTTTGAGTATCTGCGCAACAAACCAGGCAGATACAGCAGACATCAGGATGGGATTGTGAAAAATGTCGTATAAGTAGCGCATATGACCATTATATAGGTTAGCAATAAAAAACACAAGGGTATAAATTTAGGAGGAGATAAGAAAGTGGCTAAACTGGAGAAGAAAGATAAGATTTACGTAGCCGGACACAGGGGCCTTGTTGGCAGTGCCATAGTACGGTCACTTCAGAGAAAGGGATACGAGCATATCGTGGGACGTACTCATAATGAGCTTGACCTTACCGAGCAGTCCGATGTAAGAGCTTTTTTTGAGGTGGAAAGGCCTGATGTAGTGGTTCTGGCAGCTGCAAAGGTAGGCGGCATCAATGCAAATAATACCGCTCCAGCAGAGTTTGCCTACAGTAATATGCAGATACAGTGCAATGTTATCGAGTGTGCCCACCGCTATATGGTAAAGAAGCTGCTCTTTCTGGGAAGTACCTGCATTTATCCGCGCATGGCTCCCCAGCCCATACCCGAAAATGCACTTCTTACCGGTCCTCTTGAAGTGACAAACGAAGCTTATGCAATTGCCAAGATAGCTGGACTTGAGATGTGCAAATTTTATAAGAGACAGTACGGAAATGATTTTATCAGCTGTATGCCTACGAATCTCTACGGGCCGAACGATAATTATGAGCTTTCCGGCTCACATGTTCTTCCTGCGATGATCAGAAAGTTTCATGAGGCGAAGATGAGTGCCTCTCCGTTTGTTGAGATGTGGGGAACAGGGTCGCCTCTCCGTGAATTCCTTTATGTGGATGATATGGCAGATGCCTGTGTATACCTTCTGGAAAACTATTCCGGTGAGGAACATGTAAATATAGGTACCGGAAAAGAGATATCCATAAGGGATCTTGCCGAGCTGGTGAAACGTATCGTTGGTTATCATGGAGAGATAAGGTGGAACACAAACATGCCTGACGGTACTCCCAGAAAGCTCACCGATGTCACAAAGCTTCATAAGCTTGGATTTTTCCACAAGGTAGAACTTGAAGAAGGCATTAAGCTTGCGTACGACTGGTTTGTGCATAACAGGGATGTTGCAAGACTGGGGCTGAAATGACGTTACCCCGTGTAAGTATAGTCATGCCGGTACATAATGCCGGAGCTGTCCTTCAGGAGACGGTAAAAAGTGTCCTGGATCAGAGCTTTGGCGATTATGAGCTGATAATGGTTGAGGATAACAGCAGTGATGAGAGCCTTGAGCTTATGCAGAGGCTCTCTGCTTCCGATGAGCGCATACGTGTTCTTGTGAATAACAGTGAACACGGGGCTGCCCATGCGAGAAATCTTGGTATAAAAGCCGCCCGGGGCCGCTATCTTGCGTATCTGGATGCGGATGATATATGGCAGAAGGATAAACTGTTAAAGACGCTGCGGTTCATGCGAAAGCACGAGGCGTCTTTTGTTTTTACTGCATATGAATTCGGCAATGAAAAAGCAGAAGGGACGGGTAAGATAGTACATGTTCCCCGTATGCTGGACTATTCACATGCATTGACAAGGACTGTGATATTTACTTCTACAGTTATGCTGGATCTTAAAAAACTCGGAAAGAAAAAAGTTTTAATGCCGGATGTTCCAAGTGAAGATACGGCAAGCTGGTGGAAGATATTAAGATCCGGAGTCATTGCGTACGGCCTGGATGAGGATCTGGTGATATACAGACGTGCCGGCAGGAGTCTTTCGTCAAATAAGATCGTTGCCGTGAAGCGCATCTGGGATCTGTACAGGAAACAGGAGCATTTAAGCATTCCTTTAAGTGTGTGCTGTATGATAGGCTGGGCATGGCGGGCCACAGTCAGGAGGATCTGATATGTATATAATAGCCGGACTGGGTAATCCGGGCAGACAATATGCAAATACGAGACATAATATGGGCTTTATGGCACTGGATATTCTGGGACAGAGACATAATATAGGTTATCCGGAGGATGGTCATAAGTCTATGTTCGGCAAAGGGCGGATAGGATCGGAAAAAGTGGTCCTGGTAAAGCCCCTTACTTATATGAACTTAAGCGGTGAAGCCCTTTTAAGTATCTGCAGCTATTATAAGATCGATATAGCGGAAGAACTTATTGTGATCTATGACGATATAGATCTGGACCCCGGGGTGCTGCGTATAAGGAAAAGCGGCAGTGCCGGCGGGCATAACGGCATGAAGAATATAGTAAAGCTCCTGGGGACACAGGATTTTACCCGTATACGCATCGGTGTCGGAGCCAAGCCCAAGGGATGGGATCTGGCTGATTATGTGCTGGCCCGGCTGTCGGACGAAGAGGCAGCGGTCCAGAGGGAAGCGGCCGAACATGCTGCTGAGGCAGTTGAGCTTATCCTTTCCGAAGGAGTGGACGCCGCCATGAACAGATATAATAAAAAAGGATAAAACGCTTCTTTGTGGAAGAGAAGGCTTTTTTGTGATATAATAAACCGTTATGAAGAAACTTGAAACTTCAAGAAGGGTGATAATGCTGTTTTTATCTTTCCTGAATCTTGCGGCGCAGGTTGCGGGCTTTGCGCTCTGCTGGTTTAGGTACTATAAACCCTTCTTAAAAGCGACATGGGGAATAGAATTCTGGATAAAGGGTGACATCACACTTATTGCCGTATATGTGGTGATCCTGTTTATGTTCTCGCGTATGTACGGCGGCACCCGTATCGGATATCTTAAGGCCTGGGAGGTATTTTTCTCCCAGATCTTTTCGACCCTCATAGCCAATGTTATAGCATATGCAGTCCTGGCTCTGATGGCAACAAAAGTCATACCGGCCAGGGAGATCCTGATATTGACCGGAATACAGTTTGCCTGGATCGCATTATGGACGGTAGCGGCACAGGGGATATACAGCAGCCTGTTCCCGCCGCGTGATCTTCTGCTGGTGAGCGGAGACCGGTCCACCGACGGGATCCTGCAGAAATTTGCAAGCCGTCCGGATAAATATAATATCTGTAAATGTATGGATATAGCAGAAGGTGTGCCTGCCATCTGCGAGGAAGTGGAGAAGCGTTATGACGGACTGGTTCTGTGGGATATACCCACCAAGGATCGTAATATGCTTCTTAAATACTGTTATGCAAGGTCGCTGCGTGTATATATCATGCCCAAGATCCCCGATGTTCTTCTTAAGGGAACAGAGGAGCTTCATATCTTTGATACACCTATCTATCTTATCCGTGAATATGCACTTACGGTTGAACAGAGAGCAGCCAAAAGGCTCATAGATATCGTATGTTCATTCATACTTCTGATAATAGCTTCTCCTTTTATGCTGCTGGTCGCACTTGCGGTCAAGCTTTATGACGGCGGCCCTGTACTATATAAGCAGGTAAGGTGTACTCAGGGCGGAAAGGAATTCAGGATATTAAAATTCCGCAGCATGAGGGTAGATGCGGAGAAAGACGGTGTGGCAAGGCTGGCAGCCAAAAAGGATGACAGGATCACTCCTGTGGGTAGATTTATCCGTGCATGCAGGCTGGATGAGCTTCCTCAGTTATGGAATATCTTCAAAGGTGAGATGAGCTTTATCGGTCCAAGACCCGAAAGACCCGAATTGATAAAGGAATATGAAAGGGAGATGCCCGAATTCGTATTCCGCATGAAGGTAAAGGCAGGGCTTGCGGGATATGCCCAGGTTTACGGGAAATATAATACCACTCCGTATGATAAGCTTAAGCTGGATCTTACGTATATCGAGAATTATTCCGTGTGGCTGGATCTGAAACTTATGCTCCTGACACTTAAGATACTGTTCAAACCCGAAGCTACGGAGGGAGTGGATAATGAAAAGAATGCGGAAAGTACCGCAAAGGAAAGTATAAAAGGGGAGAAAAAAAGTGAAAGAAGATCTTAAGGACAAAAGTTTTGACCTGCGTCGTTTTCTGATGCTCTCGGTCAGGAAGATATGGATGATCATGATCGGTGCGGCAGCAGGAGCGGTCCTTTTCGGAGGATTTGCTTTTATCAAGCAGAAAGTATATGCACCGGATCCCGTCTACCGGAACGACAGCCTTTATCTGATCAGTTTTACGGAAGGTAAGGAGGTGGATACCCAGGCATCTTTTAACGATTATACCTGGAACGATATCATTGATTCCGATATCATTGCCGGTACGGCTTCGAAATTTATGAGCGATATGTCAAAGGAGTATCTGGCTGATGCGACTACGGTACCGACAATGTCGGATATACGCCTGTTTCATATTTATGTTGAAGATCCGGATGCAAAAAAAGCTGATCTGATGCAGAATGCACTGGAGCTTGCTCTTGCGATACTTCCCGAATATGTGGACGGGATGGAAAATATCAGCGCTATAGAGCGTGGAAAAGCAGAACCTGTTATACCCTTGACAACCATTACCCGCTGGGCAGTGGCGGGAGCTGTCATAGGAGCGCTTGTCGCTCTTTTGCTGGCAGCATATGTTTATATAATGGATGACACGGTAAGGATCGCAGAGGATATCAGGACCGCCGGAGTACGATGTCTTGGTGTGATGTTTAAAAATACAGAAAGTAAAGCTGAGGAAGAAAGGCTAAAAAAAGCCTTAAATGATGTTTATAAAGATGTTAAGGAGATAAGGATGATCGATCCTGCCGGTACGGCTGTAACAGCAGAAGAAGCAGGAAAGATAAAAGCTATGCTTCCCGAAGATACAGAGTACAATACAGGAAGCAGCAAGGCAGAGGACCTTTTGTGTGTAGCGGCGGGGAGCATCAGCATATCGGAGCTTAAGCGTTATACCGAAGGGAAAGAGGCTAATGTGATCCTTTGCGGGGCAGATCATAAGCTTCACA
Source organism: uncultured Lachnospiraceae bacterium (assembly GCA_902779395.1). Classification (GTDB taxonomy): domain Bacteria; phylum Bacillota; class Clostridia; order Lachnospirales; family Lachnospiraceae; genus NK4A136. Next base: position 50,253 of record CACZBK010000012.1, read on the forward strand.
GGGTATATTATTTCTATTCAAAGAAGAAAGAAACCGGGCCGTCTGAGGAGATATCAAAATGAGAATTTGTGTCCTTATATCCGCACTGGAACAGGAAGCAGAGAAGCTTCCGCAGAAGATGGGGCTTAAAACGGATGCAGTGATAGTTAACCAGTGTGACAGGGATAGTGAAGAAGAACTGTCCTACAGAAACAGAAAGATCCTTTTGATCAACAATACCGAGCGCGGAGTGGGCCGCAGCCGTAATCTCGCGCTTGATCACGCATGGGGAGATGTGGTGCTCTTTTCCGATGAGGATATAGTCTATGAAGAGGATTATCATGCCCGTATCCAGCAGGCATTTCGCAGAAGACCTGATGCGGATATACTGCTGTTTAACGTGAGGGTAAATCCTGACAGGCGTACTTACTGGAATGAAAGATCGAAACGTGTACACTGGTATAACTGCGGACGTTACCCGACTTTTTGTGCGGCAGTAAAGCTTGAGCGGTTAAGAGAAAGCGGGATCCGCTTTTCCACTCTTTTCGGCGGAGGTGCACCATACAGTAACGGTGAAGACAGTCTTTTCTTTATGGAGTGTATAAAAAAAGGTTTTAAGGTGATCGCCGTCAGTGCCGTGATAGGCACCGAAAAAACGAGGAAGTCCACCTGGTTTAAGGGTTATGATGAGAAATTTTTCTTTGACAGGGGAGTACTGTTCCATTTTATGTACGGAAAGTTCGCACCTCTTTGGGCTCTGCGTTTTGTGCTGGTCAAAGGAAAAGTGATGTGCAGGGAAATAAAGCGATATAAGGCATTAAAGCTTTTGATATCGGGCGTGGAAAAGGGAAAAAGCTTATGCAGGGAATGATGCTTTATACAATGCTGCTGGCTATAGGAACGGTCATAGCGGCTTATATAGCACCCAGAGAGTATACTGTCAGAGGCAGCCGCAAAGAGGCAGCAAACCGTCTGTATCTGCTGGTACTTTTCTTTATGCTCTTTATTCCTTCGGCACTTAGATTGTATACCGGAAATGATTATTACACATATATAGAACACTTTCACGATATCAGGTGCGGTCATTATGTTGTGACCGAACCCGGTTTCAATCTTCTGGTCAGATTTATTTATAAAGCACTGGGAGGAGAATACTTTCTGGTGATATTTGCGGTTTTTGCCTTTTTTACTGTATTGTTTTTCTTAAAAGGCATTTATCTGCAGAGCCGTGATGTAGCGGTTTCATTCTTTCTTTTTCTGGCGCTTGGCCTGTATTTTCAGAGTTATAATTCGGTAAGGTATTATCTGGCGCTGGCTATGGGCCTGTATGCATTGTACTTTGTGCAGAAAAGGGAATGGGGGAAATTCATCATCATCATACTGGCGGCGGCCCTTTTTCATAAGACCGCGCTTGCGATGCTTCTGCTGTATCCCGCATCATATATTCCCTGGAAGAAATGGTTTGCCGTACCGCTGACGATCCTTGGGATATCCGGGCTTGTTTTTAAGAGCGCATATATGAAGCTCTTTGTATGGCTGTATCCATCGTATGTAAATGAGGAAGAGTATTTAAACGGTGATTATTTCAGTATAGTGAACATAGCAAGATGTCTTGCGGTCATAGCACTGTATATCATCGCTTTTCAGTTTGAAAAAAAAGAACTGGAGAAAAGAAAAGAGACAGCTCTGTATCTTAAGATGAACATACTGGCTCTTATAATGTACAGCTGCTTTTCATTCGTGCCTTTTGTATCAAGGATAGGTTATTACCTGAATGTGAGTCAGATACTCATGATACCTGCGCTTCTGTGCTGTTTTAAAGATAAAAAGAAAACCATACTCACTGCAGCTGTGATATTAGCCGGGATCCTGTATTTTACGGCATTTCTGTTTAAGGCCGATAATATGTACATAAAAATATTACCGTATACTACGTGGCTTTCCGTGCCTGACGGAATGATACCGGTGTTTTAGCGTGTTATGAAAGGATGAAGGTAAATTGCGTTTTACGATAATAGTTGTTGCCCTTAATGCGGGAGAAGAACTGAAAAAGACTGTAGACAGCATACTCTGCCAGACCTACACTGATTACGAGATCATTGTAAAAGACGGAGGATCTGTTGACGGCTCTTTGGAAGCGCTTCCCGGAGACAGGCATATAAAGCTTATAAAACGCTCCGATAAAGGCATTTATGATGCCATGAACCAGGCTGTCATTAAAATGCGCGGCGATTATGTCCTTTTTCTTAACTGCGGGGATTATCTTAAAAACGGAAAAGTTCTTGCGCGGGTAGCCAAGGCTGTGGCAAAAAGCCATGCGGATATATATTACGGTGATCTTTACAGGAGAGAGCAGGACAGTACCGATATAGCACCGGGCAGGATAAGTGATTTTGTCTGCTACAGAAATGTTCCCTGCCATCAGGTATGCTTTTATTCAAGAAGACTGTTTTCAAAAAGGGCATATCTTACAAAATATACGGTCCGCTCAGACTATGAGCATTTTCTGTATTGTGTTTACTCGGAAAATGCACACTGTGAATATATTCCTCTTACTATCTGTTCATATCAGGGAGGAGGTTTTTCCGAGACTGAGGAACACAGGAAGGAAGCTGCACTTGAGCATAAGGAGATAACGGAGCATTATCTTGGGAAGAAGACACTGATCTACCGGCTGATAATGATACTTACTCTTCAGCCTCTCAGGGAAAAACTTGCGCAGTCAGCTTCTTTTTCTAAAATATATCATGGGGTAAAAGGTCTTTTGTACGGAAGAAAGACCGGGGGTAATAAAAATGAAGGTATTGTGGATATGTAATCTGATGCCTGCGATGTTCGCTTCCGCAACCGGCATGAGGCCTTCCAATAAGGAGGGCTGGGTAAGCGGCGCATTAGAGACTGTACTAAAACATGCCAAAGAAGACGGGATACAGCTTGCTATTGCTTTTCCCATGCAGAGAGAGGAACCCATGCATGGTAAAGTTAAGGGCGTGGAGTATTTCGGCTTCGTGGAGAATACCGCTCATCCGGAAGAGTATGATCCGGCGCTGGCTTCTGCGATCGGTCTGATATGTGAGGAGTTTCATCCGGATGTTATCCATGTTTTCGGGACAGAGTTTCCGCATACGCTTGCAATGATGCGTGTGCAGGAATGGAAAAAACGTGCGGTAGTTCATCTTCAGGGAGTGATGAGAAGATGTGCCGAAGAGTATTTCGGCGGCCTTCCGGAAGAGGTGACTTCAGAGGCTACTTTACGTGATGTTATAAGAAAGGACAGCCTGCTTCGTCAGAAGGAAAAATACGAAATGAGAGCCGATAACGAAGAACAGGCTCTTAAGCTTGCTGATAACGCCTGCGGCAGAACGGATTTTGACAAGGATTTCTTTGCGAGGATACATCCCGATGCGCCATATTATTCTCTGAATGAAAATCTGCGTCCATGTTTTTATGAAGGAGTCTGGGATCAGGAAAACTGTGATCTGCATACCATAGTCCTTTCCCAGGGCAATATTCCGCTTAAGGGTGCACATGTGATGATCGAAGCCCTTTCGATCCTTAAGCAGAAATATCCTGATATCAAGCTCTGTATCGCGGGAGATAATATCATAAAGGGAGACGGCCCCGTAGCTTACCTGAAAAGATGCCGATACGGATCATATTTAAACAGCCTGATCAATAAAAACGGACTTGATGAATGTGTCCGGTTTATGGGACAGCTCAAGGATACAGAGATGAAAGAGCTTTATCTTTCGTCCGGGATATTTGTAATGCCTTCATTTATTGAAAATTCTCCCAATTCGCTGGGAGAAGCAATGATCCTGGGTATGCCCTGCGTGGCTTCAAAAGTGGGCGGTATCCCGTCAATGGCCTCTGTGGATGAGATAAGCTTCGTCAGCCCGGGAAAACCGGATGAGCTGGCGCAGGCCATAGAAGAGATTTTTGAGGACAGGGAAACCGCGCTTAAAAAAGCTGCTGCAGCAAGAAAAAGAGCAGCCCTCAGTTTTGACAGGGAAGCGAATTATAAGATGCTCAAATGGATGTATGAGAGCATAATAAAAGATAATTTATGAAGATCGTATTCGTTTCAAACTATTTCAATCATCACCAGCGCCCTTTATGTGATGCTTTTGCTGCGACAAAGGAAGTTGATCTTACCTTCATTCAGACCGAAGATATGGAGGAAGAACGCATAAGGATGGGCTGGAGCCTGGATATAAACGCATTTCCTTATGTTAAATGCTGGAAAGGAAATGAAGACGAATGCCGTGCTCTTATCATGAATGCGGATGCGGTGATATGGGGCGGGGTTGAGATGGAGGAGGAGATAGAGCCAAGGCTTCTTGCTGATAAGCTTACTTTCCGTTATTCGGAGCGTATATATAAAGAAGGGCAGTGGAAGTTCATTTCTCCAAGGGGGCTTAAGAAGAAGTATCACGATCATGTAAGATTTCGCAGATCAAATGTATATCTGCTGTGTGCGGGGGCTTTTGTCGGATCGGATTTTAAACTTATACATGCTTACCCGGGAAAGAAATTTGTATGGGGTTATTTTCCCGAGGTCAGGCATTATGATATCGATGAGCTGATGGCAAAAAAGAGCAGGAAGGGAGAGCGTGTCCGTCTGCTCTGGGCCGGAAGGATGATAGACTGGAAGCATCCCGAGATAGCTGTCATGGCAGCGGACAGGATGCTGCATGGCGGCGGGCGGTTAAGGAGCGGCCTGTCGGGTGATCTTACGGAGGATGGCTTTGTTCTGACCATGGCCGGCGGCGGAGAGATGGAAGAAGAGCTTAAACGCATGGTAAAGGAGAAAGGCCTTGAGGACGTAGTGCGCTTCACAGGCTTTATGTCTCCCGAAGAGATACGCTCCGAAATGGAGAAGTCCGATATTTTTCTCTTTACCAGCGATCATAAGGAAGGCTGGGGAGCAGTCCTTAACGAAGCCATGAACAGCGGCTGCCTGGTGGTCGCCAGACCGGATATAGGAGCTGTGCCGTATATGCTGCAGCATGGATGGAACGGAATGATAGGCGACGGCGATAACGACTTATACTGCAACAGGGTGTACGGAATGGCACTTGACCGTGAGGAATGTCATGAGCAGGGCAGACACGCCTATGAGACAATGATAAAGTACTGGAATGCGGAGAATGCAGCGGCTCAGTTTTTGAGGGTTACAAAGAGCCTGCTGGCAGGTAAAGGTTTTGAATATTCAGAGAAGGAAAAGGAAACCGGGGCTTTGCAGCCTATGTGCAGGGATCCGGAGATAGGACCGTCAGCGGGCGCAAGGTTTGCCAAAAGGTGGTAAGTAGAGCACTTAAGTGAATACTTAATGAGGCGAAGACGAATTTAGTATGAACTTACCTACCTGGTAATGAGTACAAGCGATAGCGCAGTACGAATTTAGTGCGAACTTACCCGATGAGATTAATGAGAGCAAGCCGGAGGCGAAGCTCGAATTTAGCGATATCGGGTTGTAGAGCACGCGAACCCGGTGTCATACTGAGCGAAGCGAAAAAGTGAAGCAGGAAATCTGTGATTTCCGTTGCTGAACTTTCCTACTTGGGGATCTTTTTAAGAGGGCAGAAAATGGGGTTAACGGATAAGGACATCATCAGCGTTGTGATACCTGTATACAATAAGGAAGCGCAGCTTTCGCGCTGCCTTGATTCGGTTTTGGCGCAGACTTATACAAAACTGGAAGTGATACTGATAGACGACGGATCTTCCGATTCCAGCGCTGAGATATGCAGGGAGTATGAAGCAAGGGATGAACGCATCAGGCTGATATGCAAGGAAAACGGCGGAGCGTCATCTGCAAGGAACAGAGGCATAGAAGAAGCGAAGGGAGATTACATAGGCTTTGTTGATGCGGATGACTGGATAGAGCCGGGGATGTATGAGACCCTGTATGATTATCTTGCGGGTGAAGGCAGCGGATATGAGATGGCTCAGCTTATGAGCTGTAATTATACGGAAGACGGACAGCTTGTTCTGCCGCCGAAGCGTGAGGACGGCAGGGTGGAAGTGCTTAGGGAAGAAGATTATTTTCGTGAGCTTATCATGCATGAAGGTGATTCCAGCTTTTGTACCAAATTGTTCCGTGCGGAATTTATAAAGAAATATCGTTTCCGGGAAGGGCATAAGAACGAAGATTTTGAACTCCTGCTCCGCATGCTGCCGGGGTTGTCCAAGGGTATACCGACTATCGGTGTGGCCGGTTACAATATCAATCTTGTGGAACAGTCCGCCACACGCGGGACATACAGACAGCAGCTGTATGAGGACATGATGTACAATGCCTTTACTGCATGCCGTATCGCCAGGGATCATTATCCTGAGTATTGGGAAGAGGGACGCAGGTTCAGGCTTGTGCAGCTTCTGGATTTCATGCTGCATGTTCCTATAGAAGAAATGAAAAAGGACAATGCGTTTTATATGCGCATGGAGAGATTTTTAAAGAGCGAGAAAAAGGAGATACGCAAGAATAAGTATCTTAACCAAAAGCAGAAGAACTATCTTACCTTGCTGGCCGCTGCGCCCGTAAGGGTAAGAAAGATACACAGGACCACGATGCGTATAAGAGGAATATGATCAAAGTACTTAAGAAACTGAATATCCTTCTTGACAGAAAGCAGAAGAATTTCTGTGTTATTCTTGTTTTTATGATGCTGATCGGTGCTGTGCTTGAGACGGCCAGCGTAGCCATCATAATACCGGCAGTGACTATCTTAATGGATGCTGATGCAGTGAACAATAATGCGTTGGTGTCGGGGATCTATAGCTTTCTGGGCTTTACATCAAACAGGGCATTCATCATTGCCGTAATGTGCTCACTGATCTTTGCATTTATATTAAAAAATGTTTATTTGTTTATCCAGCAGAAGGTACTGTTTCGCTTTGTATATACAAACCAGTTCAGGACTTCAGAGCGCATGATGAAGAATTATATGCGCAAGGATTACGAATACTATCTCAATGCGGATACGGCGGTCATACAGAGAAATATCACTTCGGATGTGAACAATATGTATGCTCTGATATTATCGCTCATGCAGCTTCTGTCGGAAAGCATAGTGTTTGTCAGCATAGCGGCAGTGCTCTTTATAGCGGATCCTGTCATGACGCTGATGATTTCAGCAATCCTGCTTATTACGCTTTTAGTGATCAAGTCCGTTTTAAAGCCCTTGATGCATAAAGCGGGAAAAGATAATCAGGATTACTATTCGGAACTGTTCAAGTGGATAAGCGAGACTGTAACAGGCATTAAGGAGATAAAGACAGGCGGACGCGAGCAGTATTTTGTTGATGAATATATCAAGTGTGGCAACGGATATGTAAATGCTGTCCAGAAATATACACTGTATACCAATATACCGAGGCTTTTGATAGAAACGGTATGTGTGGTAGTGATGGTATCGTATATGCTGATATTGATGTTGACGGGAAAGGATACTTCTCAGATGATGGCTATCATCGGTGCCTTTGGCGGTGCGCTGCTGCGGCTTATGCCGTGTGCGAACCGTATCAATAACCAGCTTAATAATATAGCATATTTTGAGCCATTCCTTATGGGTGTATCAGACAATCTTCAGGATGAGATAAGTTCCGAACATACCGATATGAACGAGTTTGATCCCGATGCAAAGAAACTTCCCGTAAAAGAGAAGATCGAGCTTAAGGATATCTGTTACCATTATCCTAACAGCGATGTCCTAATATACGATCATGCGGAACTTACCATACCGGTCGGAAAGAGTGTGGGTATAGTGGGCAGCTCCGGTGCAGGAAAATCTACGGTCGTAGATGTGCTGCTTGGGATGCTTAAGATCCAGCAGGGCAGCATAACTGCTGACGGAGTTGATGTGATGGAGGGAAGGAATTACCGCGGATGGCTTAAGAATATCGGCTATATACCCCAGAGCATCTTTATGCTGGATGCCAGTATTAGGAAAAATGTGGCATTCGGTATTCCCGAAGATAAGATGAACGAGGAACGTATATGGCAGGTGCTTAAAGATGCACAGCTCGATGAATTCGTACGTTCTCTTCCCGAAGGTCTCGATACCGGTATCGGAGAGCGCGGGGTACGTCTTTCCGGCGGACAGAGACAGCGTATAGGTATAGCCCGCGCTTTGTATGAGGATCCCGAGGTCCTGATACTGGATGAGGCGACCAGCGCTCTTGATAATGATACCGAAAGCGCCATCATGGACTCGATAAACCGTTTTCAGGGATCGCTCTTAAATACAGGGATAAGGCATTATATATCCTGACTGTGATGCTTTTTTTGGTTATAGGTTTCATGAATGTAAGGTATTGCAATGCGGGCCATTCTTACCAGCAGGATGTACCGTTTCGCGTGATATGTATCTGTGTGGCGCTGATAGCACTTATACATCTTCCGTTAAAGGATACGCTTACGGTATGGTCGGTGATATGGCTTCCCATATGTTATGTGATCACGCATATAGGATACGAAAGGCATCTTATCCCGGATAACTGTGATTATAAATTTGTGGATCTGATACGTCTTGGCAAGCTGGTGATCCTTCTCTGGGGGCTTATGCTCATTGCTCTTTTGAAACATGTGGTCAGAGAGGATCTGCCCCGGAGGTTTTTTGCTTGGCTCATTTCTCTGGATATGCTGAAAAAACTGGCGGCAGCCGGGTGGTGTATATATGCGGCGGTACTGACAGCCGTTAATCCGGGATATTCATATGTGATAGTTTTTACCGTTGGTTTTCCTGCTGTGATCATAGCATGCAGAGGAGAGAAAGACCGTAAGAGTCTGCTTCCGGCTTTTCTGGACGGAGTGCTTTTATGCTTTTTGCTGCTTTCGGTAAAGTCCATGCTGCACAGGCCGTATGATACCGAAAGATATCTTTTCTATTTTTCCAACGAGAACATGGCGGGAATGTATCTGTCGGTTGTTATGATCACCCTGATATACAGGCTGGAAAAAGCCTGGAATATGGAAAAGTCAAAATTAAGGACAGTCTTTCTCGTGGCCGGACATATCATGATCGTCTGGGCCGGCATACTGGTGATGTATAATTATACCCGCACATATCTTTTGGGAATGGGCTTTTCTCTTTTTGTATATTTCTGTGTGCATCTGGCCCGTGATAAAGAAAAGAGGCTTTTTTTACTGCGGTTTTTCCTGCCTGTTGTACTTATAATTCTGTGTTTGTATCCGGGGTATCTGGTGATCCGTTATGTACCTGCATATTCCGGAGATCCTGTATTTTTCTATGGGGAAGAAGGAAATGAGACCAGGGTCCATCCGGGTGAGAGTGTGGATTCTCCGCGATATACAAGCATTAAGCGCTATCTCAGGCTTGCCTTCGGAAAGCTGGGGATCAGTCTTGATCTTGATGACGGTGAAGAAAGAGAGGGACAGGATTCTTTTGTTGAGATTGATGAGGACAGGGATGTATCCAACGGACGATTAACGGTCTGGAAGTATTTTCTTGAGCGTATGACGATAGGTCCTCATGCTGAGGGACATATAGTCATAGGAGAAGATTGGGTAATATATCATGCGCATAATACATATTTCCAGAATATGTTCCAGTTCGGTATTCCTACAGGGGTGCTTTTTTCACTGGTAATATTTATAAGCTATGTTTTCTCACTTTCAGCTTATGCAAAAAAAAGAAGCGGAAGTTTTCCGATGCTTGCTATGGGTACGATGATGGTGGGAATGCTCACGGAGTGGTCCGGACATCCTGCATATCCTTACGGAATGTTTTTGCTGGTATCACTCCATGTCCTTGCTTTTTCTAAACCCCTTAAACAGGATATAAAGAATAAAGCAGACGGTAGCGGCAAAGTCGCCGAAGGATAAGGCTTTTTCGACAGCGGCCTGAGGCAGATCTCCGGCACCGATAAGGGCGAAATGATAAACGAATACGGTATTGAAAAACTGTAACAGCGTAAATACCGTATAAAAGATCATATAAGCGGGTTTCGTATCATATACCCAGGCAAGGGCCAGCATCAAAAGTCCCGAGAGCATATACCGCTCATGCATGCCGGTTGCGAAACAGAATACAGGCAGTATAAGCGATGCCCCCAGAAGGGGGTATTTTTTTTCGTCTTTCCTGTAAAGAAAAGCCAGTAAAAAGCTTAATGCGGTTACGGTGATTATTGCCAGTTTTCCCCAGGTCCCGCAGGGGACGCCGATAAATGTGGTTTCAAGACTGCACCAGCCTCTGTTTATAAGCATCCAGAAATTATAAGCGCCTGCGCTTACGTAAGGCATACCGCTCTGAACGGAAAGATACTGCTTTAACATATCAGTGAGTCCGAAAGGAAGGCTGATCAGGACCATAACGGCGATGACGGCCAGTCCCTGCGCGATCAGTACAGCGAGCCGGCGAAACGATACGGAACAGCTTTTGTCATGAGCAGATCTTACGTCAGTGCAGGCGGGCATAACTGCTGCCGCAAGTGCAATGAGCACCAGGGGGGCAAAAGTCAGAGTCTGCTGCTTTAACATAAGTCCGGCACCGAAAGCAATGAAGGCCTTGAGATATTTTTTTTCACAGAAGAACACGCACATGAGTGCTGCTGCCAGTGTAAAGACGGAATCAGTCTGTCCCCACATTGAAGAATTGTGTATGGCTGCAGGATTAAATGCATAGAGCGCCGTGATGATAAGTGCTTTTTTTCCGTCAAGCTTCTCAGATGCCGTTTTCCATAACAGTACGGAAGCTGCTATATCGCATATTATGGGAGGCAGTTCTATTATCAGCTCCTTCATGCCGGGATCCGTTACATTAAAGAACTTTATTATCAGGCCCAGTATCCATAAGATATAGAGATACAGCGGCGGATAAGGCCACTGTACTTCAGGACCGTAGAACCTGGCAAATCCGGTCACGACTATACGCTGAGCCCAGTCCTTCATCGTCTCGGGATAAGGAGGATAGTGATACGCAAGGATCAGTCTGAGTATCAGAGCTGATACAAGGATGAGTATTAATATATATATGTTGTTTTTATTCTTTTTCATGGCTTTAAGATTATAAGATATTATTAATTTCATGTCAAAAAACCAGCAGAGAGAAGGCACGTTTGAAAGGTTTCCGGCAGGTCAAAAGGATTTGAAAGAATCCCTGTGTTGTGATATAATGCTCACTGGATTTTTATAGCAAGGAGGTAGCAAATGACTTATCACAAGACCATCATGGAATATGCAGAAAAACAGGTACCTGAGTGTGTATCGCATGATACGATCTCTGACGAGCTGTTTGCAAAATACGGTGTCAACCGTGGCCTGAGAGATATCAACGGAAAAGGCGTACTGACAGGTCTGACAAACATATCAAAGATAGTTTCCTTTAAGGAAACGAAGGATGGTAAGAGACAGCCCTGTGATGGCGAGCTGTGGTACAGGGGTTACAATGTGCGTGACCTGGTAGGAGCTCTGGCAGGAGAGGGAAAGCGTTTCGGATTTGAAAAAACCGCTTATCTGCTGCTTTTCGGTGAGCTTCCGGATGAGGAGCAGCAGATGGACTTTTTCAGACATCTGTCAAAAAGCAGATCCCTGCCTACCAATTTTACCAGAGATGTCATCATGAAAGCACCCGGCAGCGATATCATGAGCAGTATGACAAGGAGTATACTTACCCTTGCCAGCTATGACCCTGAGGCGCTTTCTTCCTCGCTGGCTGATAATCTGAGACAGTGCATAATGCTGATAGCTACTTTCCCCATGCTGGCCGCATACGGCTATCATGCCTATAATCATTATGAAAATAATGCAAGTATGTATATACACAGGCCAATGCCCAGAAAGAGCACAGCAGAGAATCTGCTGCGTATGCTTCGTCCGGACGGGAATTATACCCAGACGGAGGCAGAGGTACTGGATGTGGCGCTGATGCTTCATATGGAGCATGGTGGCGGAAACAATTCAACCTTTACCACTCATGTGGTAACCAGCTCGGGTGCCGATACCTATGCTACGATGGCTGCGGCTATGAGTTCATTAAAAGGTCCCAGACACGGCGGCGCAAATATTAAGGTTATGGAGATGATGGATGATATACATGAGCATGTCCAGAATTATGAGGATGAGGATGCCATACGCAAATATCTGACCAAGATGGTACGAGGAAAAGCCTTTGACGGAAAAGGACTTATCTATGGTATGGGACATGCGGTCTATTCCGTTTCCGACCCAAGAGAGCAGGTTTTCAAGAGCTTTGTGACCAGGCTGGCAGAGGAGAAGGGACGCTGCGATGAACTGATGCTCTATAACAATATCGAGAAGATAGCACCGGAGGTTATCGCCGCCGAACGTAAGATATACAAGGGCGTGAGCCCTAATGTGGATTTCTACAGCGGCTTTGTATACAGCATGCTGGGTATACCGGTCGAACTATATACGCCGCTGTTTGCCATAGCACGTATAGTGGGCTGGAGCGCACACCGTATTGAAGAGCTGGTGGGTAACAGTAAGATAATCCGCCCGGCTTACATGAGTATTATGAAGGAACGCAGGCTGGATAAATAGATGTAGTATTATTATCAGTGGTGTGATATAATATAAAAGCGGTATTTTCCGCAAACAATGTCTCCGGGATATTACCGATGCCATTTATTTAAGGAGGAATAATATGTTAGCTACGCTTATACCCTTATTTGATCATACGATGACTGTCTGTGCATATTCGGTATTTGCGCAGAAAGAGAATTTCCTCTTGAATCCCCGTTATCTGGGCGTAGGGCGTTATGACGGAGCTGCAAATGTAGTGGGGTTTGAGATAATAGAGAGCATGGGCCTTGAGAATATGGCCGGTGATAAGTTCGTATTCATTGAAATGAACAATATCTCTATTTTCGCGGATATCGCCACACAGTGTAATGCGCCTCACGAAAGGATAGTCCTTCTTGTTGATAATGAGCTTCCGCCTGATGAACGTTATACACGCAGGCTTAAGGAATTAAAGGAAGAAAGATATAAGCTGGCTATCTGCAAGCTTCCGGTTGTGCGCTTTGAGGAATATCGTCAGGTACTTAGCCTGATGGATTATATTCTTCTCGACCATAAAAAGATAGATATCAGTAAAGCCAAGGTTTATTTTTCAAAGGTTTATCCCAATGTTAAACTGATAGCAGTCAATGTGGATTCGCAGGAAGAATACGACCGTCTTAAGGAAGGCGGCGGATACGATCTGTATGAAGGTGATTTTTTCCGGACTCCTGTTAAGAAAGGTACCGATACCTTAACACCCATCAAGGCGAATTACCTTGAGCTGCTTAAAGTGGTCAATGATGTGGACTTTGACCTTACCGATGCGGCGGCTGTTATCGAGCGTGACCCTGCGTTGGTAGTATCTTTGCTTGAGATGGTAAACCGCATGACGATAAATTCCGGCATCACATCCGTAAAGCATGCGGCTGCGATGCTGGGTCAGAAAGAATTAAAGCGCTGGATCAATACGGCAGCTACAAAGGAACTGTGTGTAGACAGACCTGGCGAGATACTCCGCCTGTCTCTGATACGTGCAAGATTTGCAGAGAATCTGGCGCCGGTGTTCAAGCTCGCAAGCCAGTCATCGGAACTCTTCCTTATGGGACTCTTCTCTATGCTGGATGTGATCATAGAAAAGCCGATGTCCATAGCGCTTGATATGGTAAAGGTATCTAATGAGATACAAAGGGCCCTGCTTAAGAAAGATGGTGCTTTTGCTGCTGTATATGATTTCATGCTTCAGTATGAATATGCATCCTGGCAGGAAGTGTCGCGGCAGATGGTTGTCGGGGATATCGATATGGATACGGTATACAGGGCATATATAGATGCATTGTGCTGGTACAGGGATCTGTTTAAATAAGCATTCACGATCGTAAATTGCAGCTGTAAACGTATAATATCCCCTGCCTCAGGCGGGGGATAATGCTAAGAAAAGGAGAGTACATTGGATACCAATATTTTGCTTGAAAACGGAACTAATGAACTTGAAGTGCTTGAGTTTAAGCTGGGAAACCGCCACTATGGTATAAATGTGGCTAAGGTTAGAGAGATAATCCCCTATCAGGAGGTTACTCCGGTTCCGCATTCCCATCCCAGTATAGAGGGTATTTTTATGCCCAGAGGAACGATGATATCCGCTGTGGATCTTAAGAGCTGCCTTCAGATGGGGGAATCCGGACAAGGCGGGCTTTTTATCATAACGAATTTCAACTCGCTGGACCTTGCATTTCATGTTGATACGGTTCTGGGTATCCACAGAGTTTCCTGGGCTGATATCATGAAGCCCTCATCTACAGTTGCAAATGTTGAGGACGGAGTATCTACAGGTATCATCAAGAAGGGTGACAAGCTCGTGATCATTCTTGATTTTGAGAAGATAATTGCGGATATCAATCCCGAGGTTGCCATTAAAGTTCAGGATGTTCAGGCTCTTTCGACGAGAAGCCGTATAGATATTCCCATGCTCATAGCCGAGGATTCGGCTCTTCTCAATAAGCTTATAGTGCAGTCTCTGGAAACAGCGGGGTATACAAACCTCACGCATACGGAGAACGGACAGCAGGCCTGGGATCTGATCTGTAAATGGAAGGATGAGGGCATACTTAACGAGAAGGTTCAGTGTGTTATCACCGATATAGAGATGCCTATCATGGACGGGCATCGTCTTACCAAGCTGATCAAGACCGATGAGAAGCTTAAGGATCTGAAAGTTGTGATATTCTCATCCATGATCAATGATGATCTCAGACGTAAGGGAGAAGCGCTTGGAGCCGACGCACAGCTTACCAAACCTGAGATAGGAAGTCTCGTTAATGCAGTTGATAAGCTTCTTGGAGTTACAGCTAAATGATAAAGCTTGGGGAAAAACAAAAACTTATAGTCATTAAACAGGTTGACTTCGGTGTCTATCTTGCCGAGAGTGCAGAAAGTGCTGATGAAAGGGTGCTTCTGCCTAAAGCTCAGGTTCCGGAGGGGTGTAAGACCGGTGATGAGATCGAAGTCTTTATATACAGGGATTCCCGGGACAGACTGATCTCTACAGTAAAGAGCCCTATGATCTCGCTGGATAAGGTTGCGGCGCTTAAGGTTGTGAGCGTCGGAAAGCAGGGAGCCTTTCTTGACTGGGGGCTGGAAAAGGATCTTTTTCTTCCTTATGCTCAGCAGAGCAGGAAGCTTTCTGCCGGCGATGAAGTTCTGGTATATCTTTATATAGATAAGAGCGACAGGCTATGTGCCAGTATGAAGGTCTATGATCATCTGAGAACCGACTCTCCGTATAAAGCGGGGGATGATGTGAACGGCCTGGTATTCCAGGAAAATGAAAATTACGGTATGTTCGTGGCGGTGGATGATATATACAGTGCTGCCATACTGAAACAGGAACTCTATAAGGATGTTAAGCCCGGAGACCGTATCAGGGCCAGGGTTAGCCGCGTTCGTGAGGACGGAAGGCTGAATTTAAGCGTGCGTGATAAAGCGCATGTTCAGATATACCCTGATATGGAGTGCATCATTAAGCTTTTGGAAGAATACGGCGGAGTCCTTCCTTTTACCGAGAAAGCTACGCCTGAGGTGATAAAGCGTGAAACAGGAATGAGCAAGAATGAATTCAAACGTGCTGTCGGACATCTGTATAAAGAGAGAAAGATCAGTATCGAAGAAGGAAGGATCAGGCTGATAAGCGATGGACAGTAAAAAGAGCGGTCTGCTTTTTCTTACGATCACAATGGTTTTTGTTGCGATAGAGCTTTTGCTGGGTTTTACTCCGGTGGGGGAAAGCCTGAATGAAACAGCTCTTATGATAGTCAGCGAGCTGGCTTTTATGGTGCCGGTCGCTGTTTTTTTTGTTATGTGCAGGGAACCTGCTTCAAAAACATTTGCGCTAAAAGGTGTAAAGATATCCGCGCTGATACTCTGTATCCCCTTTACCTGGACTATTCTTCCGCTTACCCTGCTGCTTAATGTCTTCAGTATGATATTTACCGATAACCGCGCAACAAAGATATTTGATAGCCTTTCGGGAGGCGGTTTCCTTAAAATGGCTCTGTTTGCCGCAGTGATCGCTCCGATATGCGAAGAGCTTACATTCAGGGGCATCATCTTTTCGGGCTTCAGGAAAAACGGCTCGGCTTTGCAGGCTATTCTGATCAGCGCTCTGCTATTCGGACTTTTTCATATGAATATCAATCAGGCGCTGTATGCTTTTGCACTGGGAGTATTCTTTGGCGCTGTCAGGGAAGTGAGCGGTTCCGTGATACCGACCATAGTATGCCATGTAACGGTCAATGGCGGAAGTATGCTGTCGATGTATCTGGAGAAGGATCAGCTTATGGATAAAGAGGTGCTTAAGCAATCGGAGGCATTGTTAAGGGATCCCCGGACTACTTCGCTTCTCCTGGCGGTTTTTACAGTGGTTTCATTTATAGGAGTGGCATTTGCACTGTGCATGCTTGTACTGATCGCTAAAAAACAGCATGCACTTGAGCGGCTGAGAGGGATAATAGACAACGCAAAAACCGGCAACGGAAAGGTATGGAGTATACCTCTTATTGCCGGCATGATACTCGCTGTTGCTTATATGATATTTGCTCTGATACTTGAGATCGTATCAAAAAAAGCATAAGGATCAGACGCTTACGTCAAAATTACCTCCCACTGCAGGGTTGACAGAACGTTCCATGGCAGCTGCGTCAAGCATCTTGATGATCCCGTCGCCTTCAGAAGCCTGCTGATCAAGTGCCTTACTCAGCATAACTGTTCCTATATCGCCCATTCTTCCCTGTTTTACAGCCATCAGTGCAACATCTGTATTAATACCGCCGATACTCATGATCCGGGCCTCCTTTCAGCATTTATTTGATGTTATTATCCGCCATTTACGCTGTTTTGTCAATAAAAAGCAGAAATTGTAAACTTTTTATGAAAAATGCGAGGTTTGCTATGGATTTTTTTGTAGAATTGTATTAAAATGGCTTTCGGGTATATGAAAACTACAAAATAAATCTTGAATGGGATTGTAGAAAATGACTATTAATGGGGAAAACAGAGTTAATTGGGGGAAGGAGTAATAATATATGATATCTAATCAGATCTTGCAAAATACCATTGACGGGATGACAGCGATCGCGCATGTGGAATTTACCGTGACCGATACCGAAGGACGTGCCGTGGTCTCTACCATGCAGGAGCGGAAGAATTTTGAAAAAGCCGTTCTGGACTTTGTGCGCTCGTCTGCTGAAAGTCAGGAACAGCAGAATTATCATTTCTTTAAGATCTTTGATGAGCAGCAGCTTGAATATGTGCTTATCGTAAACGGCAGCAATGAAAATGCATATCTTGCGGGAAAGATGGCCGCATTCCAGCTGCAGAACCTTCTGGTTGCCTATAAAGAGAGGTTTGATAAGGATAATTTCATTAAGAATCTGCTTCTTGATAATATGCTGCTGGTAGATATCTACGGCAGAGCCAAGAAGCTGCACATGCCTCTGGATGCAAGGCGTATAGTCATGATCGTCGAAGCTGCAGCCGGCAAGGACAGTAATGCCATTGAACAGGTGAAAGAATGTCTTTCGGCATCAGGCGGTAAAGATATAGTCACTGCCGTAGATGAAAAGAATGTAGTGGTAGTCAGGGAACTGACGGAAGATGTCACGGCTAAGGATATTGAAAAATCGGCCAAAAATATCGTCAGCTTTTTGAGCAAGGATAAGACTGAAGGTGTAAAGGTTGCTTACGGAACGGTAGTAAATGAGATAAAAGAAGTAAGCCGTTCCTATAAAGAAGCAAAGATGGCTCTGGATGTAGGTAAGATCTTCTTCTCGGAAAAAGATGTCATACCTTATAATGAGCTGGGTATAGGCCGTCTTATCTATCAGCTCCCGCTGCCTCTTTGCAAGATGTTCATACAGGAGATATTTGACGGAAAGAATCCGGAAGAGTTTGATGAGGAGACGCTTACCACCATACATAAATTCTTTGAAAACAGTCTGAATGTGTCGGAAACCTCAAGACAGCTTTTTATTCACAGGAATACACTGGTGTATCGTCTGGATAAGCTGCAGAAGAGCACCAATCTGGATCTTCGGATATTCGAAGATGCCATTACTTTCCGTATAGCTCTGATGGTGGTAGAATACATGAAGTATATGGAAGAACAGAATTATTAAAGAAAGGAAGATCGTTTTGGCTAAGAAAGATTTAAACGAGCCCTCCGATGATATAGCGGTTAAGAATTTTGAGGACAGGATAAATGATACTGTCCGTCTTGGCAACGTCGGAGATCTTTTAAGGGAGCCGGAGGAAGCTTACGAGGAACAGCAGAAATATGACGAAGAAATAGCGGCGGAAGAAAGAAGACAGCGGCGGGAGATGCGCCGCAGGGCAAGAATAGAGAATCTTCGTGAAGAAGGTGTGCAGGCAGAGGAATCTGTAACAGGACCTAAAAAACGAGGTAAAAAATATAAGCCTGCAGATGATGTGATAATAGAGTTATCCGGAGTCAGCAAATCCTATGTTAAGGGTGTGCCGGCTCTTAATGACGTAAATCTCACGATCAGAAAAGGCGAGTTCGTATTTATAGTAGGCGACAGCGGTTCGGGAAAGTCCACGCTGATACGTCTGCTTTTGCGTGAGCTTAAACCCACTACCGGAAGTATCTGGGTAAACGGATATCAGGTTGAGAAGCTCCGCCGCGGAAAAGTACCCAAGCTCCGCCGCAGCATGGGCGTGGTATTTCAGGATTTCCGTCTTTTAAAGGATCGTAACGTATATGAGAATGTGGCTTTTGCCCAGAGGATCATCCAGACTCCCTTAAGGGAGATGAAGAGGAATGTGCCCAATATACTGGCAACCGTAGGGCTTGCAGGTAAGTATAAAGCACGTCCGGATGAGCTTTCCGGAGGTGAACAGCAGAGAGTGGCGCTGGCCAGGGCTCTGGTCAACAAGCCGCCTATTCTGCTCGCGGATGAGCCTACGGGTAATCTCGATCCGAAGAATACGATAGAGATCATGACTCTTCTGGATACCATTAATAAAAACGGTACCACGGTCGTGGTCGTTACCCATAATGATAAGATAGTAAATGATATGCAGAAGCGCGTTATCACGATAAAGAACGGTGTGATAGTGAGCGATGAAGAGATGGGTGGATATATAGATGAGGATTAGAACATTCTTTTATGTGATAAAACAGGGTATAAAAAGTACCTTTAAAAATAAATGGTTCACGCTGGCATCTATAGCTACAATAGGAGCATGTCTGTTCCTTTTCGGTATAGGTTATTCGATCGTGATGAACCTTCAGTATATGGTTAAGGCGGCGGAAGAAGGAGTATCCATAACTGTTTTCTTTAATGATGATATCACGGATGAGCGGATAGCCGAGATAGGAAATATAGTTACCAATCATCCTGCGGTCTCAAAGGTAGTATATGTTTCTGCGGATGAAGCATGGGAACGCTACAAGGCCAAGTATCTGGGTGAGGAATTCCAGGACGGCTTTACGGAAAATCCACTGGAACATTCAATGAACTATGAGATATATTTAAAGGATGTGGAACGTCAGGCTGAGCTGGTTTCATACCTTAGCGGTCTTTCCGGGGTGAGGCGTGTAAACCGTTCGGATGTTACGGCCAATATGTTAAGCGGTATGAACTCCCTGATAGCATATGTTTCGGTTGGTATCATCGTCATCCTGCTGGCAGTATCCATCTTCCTTATTTCCAATACCGTAATGATAGGTATCTCGGTGAGAAAGGAAGAAATAGCCATAATGAAATACATAGGCGCTACTGACTTTTTCGTACGCAGTCCGTTCGTTATAGAAGGTCTTTTGATAGGAGCTGTCGGAGCACTTCTGCCTCTTGGAGTGATCTGGGTCCTTTATGATAAGACCATTGCTTATGTTATGGGGCGTTTCCCTATATTATCGGGAGTGCTCACATTTATGGCTAAAGAACAGATCTATGAGAAGCTGTTCCCCGTATCCATGGCAGTCGGTGTGGGAATAGGATTTCTGGGAAGCTTTGTAACCGTACGCAGACATTTGAAGGTATAATGCTTATGAAGGATCTAAAAGGAAAAAAATATATATTGCTTATAGTTTTTATCTGGCTTTTGGGCCTGCCTTTCTTTTTGCCGGCTATCTCCAGCAATGCGGGAGATAAGGATAATATCGATGATATAAAAAAACGTATCAGCGAGAAGGAGCAGGAAAAGAAGAACCTGGAGAATGAAAAAAAGCAGATCCAGCAGGGAAAGCGTAATGTGCAGGGCTTTATCGCATCTCTTGAGGGCAAGCAGAATGAGCTTTATTCGATGATCGGTGAGCTGGATGCGGAAGTTGCCGATATCCAGGCAAATATCGAGGCGCTTGACGGACAGATAGGTATAAAGGAAGAGGAGATAGAGATCACCAGGCAGGAGCTTATTGCAGCTGAGGAGACCGCTCTTGAGCAGTATAACGCGATGAAGATCCGCATACGCTATATGTATGAACGCGGTGAGAATTATTACGCGGAGATCCTTCTTGGAGCTGAGTCTTTCGGTGATTTCCTGAATAAGTCCGAATACGTGCAGATGCTCAATGAGTACGACAGGAAGAAGCTGAATGAGTATCAGTATGTGGTTGATAACGTGCGGGCTACCAAGGATGTGCTGGAAGAGGAAGAAGCGGTACTTGAGGAAACGAAACAGGCTGCACAGGATGAACAGGATAATCTTAATACACTGATCGATGAGAAAAAAAAGCAGATCGATGAATATAAGCAGCAGATCGCCGATCAGGAGGAACTGATCGCACAGTATGAAGCTGAAGAGGCTGCACAGGCAGCTGTTATAGCAGCTGTGGAAGCCCAGCTGGCTGCTGAGCGTAACGCGCTTGCCGAGGCTGAACGTATTCATTATAACGGCGGAAAATTCTGCTGGCCGGCACCGGATTATACCCGTATCTCCAGTCCATACGGGTATCGTATACATCCTATATCCGGTGTGTCAAAGCTTCATGCCGGCGTGGATCTGGCATCGGGGATGGGAACAAGGATACTGGCCGCATATGACGGTAAGGTGATAGCAGCAGGATATAACGGAAGCATGGGCAATTATGTTATGATAGATCATGGTGACGGCCTGGTAACGGTGTATATGCATGCATCAGCATTACTGGTATCGACGGGACAAAAGGTAAGCAGAGGTCAGCGGATCGCGAATGTCGGTTCCACCGGCAATTCCACAGGACCTCACCTGCATTTTGCAGTTCGTTTAAACGGAGCTTATGTGGATCCCATGCCATATCTGCGGGGATAAATGATCCGGCCGTTTTCAGAGCGGTAAAGAAATCAGTATTTATTGAAAGAAGGTCTTAAATAAAATGGACAGTAACAAACGATCATATTTTCTTGGACTTCTTACAGGCTGCATAATAGCAGCCTTTATATTGTGTGTGGTCCTGATAGTCAAGGTTATCACCGGAGGCCCGGCTCCGGCCGGCAGTGAGCGTGGAAATATAGGTAAAACTGCCATGGGAACAAGCGAAGACGGAGATTCCGGAAAAGAAAACGGCGGAGGCGGTGATGAAAAGCCGGCTGAAGCTCCCGTAGCGGATGACGGATATGTGCTTGACGATCCCAAGGTAATGAAAAAGATAGATTATCTGGAGGACCTTATTGACAAGGAATATATCGACAGTGTAAGTAATGACGCACTTGCAGATGGCATCTATTCGGGAATAATGGAATCGCTTGACGATCCCTATGCCGCATATTATACCCCTGAGGAATGGATAGAGATGCAGCAGGATACCCAGGGTATCTATTACGGGATAGGTGCATATCTTCAGAAAGATACGGAAACTCTTTATCCGCGTATCTCAGGCATCATAAAGAATACTCCTGCAGAGGAGGCAGGTCTTGCAGAAGATGACTATATAGTTGAGGTTGCGGGAGAGGATGTATACGACTGGGATCTGACGGAAGTGGTAAGCCTGATAAAAGGTGAAGAAGGTACTACGGTAGATCTTGTGATAATACGAGGACAGGGAACAGACCGTGAAGAACTTGATTTTACCGTTGAGCGCCGCAAGGTTGAGACTCCCACAGTTGAATATGCGCTTAAAGAAAATGATATAGCATATATTGCCATCAGCGAATTTGATGCGGTTACCGTGGACCAGTTTGCTGAAGCTCTTGCTGAAGCCAAGGCTGATAATATGAAGAGTCTGATAATAGACTTAAGGAGCAATCCGGGCGGGTCGCTTCGCGCGGTGGTGGACATAGCCGGCATGCTGCTTCCCAAGGGACGTGTGGTCTATACCGAGGATAAGTACGGTAAACAGATAGAGTATACCAGTGACGGAAAGCATGAAATAGATGTACCTATGGTGGTACTGGTAAATAAGAACAGTGCGAGTGCCTCGGAGATACTTGCGGGTGCCATAAAGGATTATAAGAAAGGTACACTTATGGGTACCACTACCTTCGGCAAAGGTATAGTGCAGCAGCTCTTTACACTTACCGACGGTTCAGCCGTTAAGCTTACGGTGAGTCATTATTATACGCCTAACGGTAATGACATACACAAAAAGGGTATTGAGCCTGACATAGTTGTGGAATTTGATGCTGAGGCATATAGGGCGGATAAAACAGATAATCAGCTTAATGAGGCTATAGAATATTTAAGCAGGTAAGAAAAACGGTAGATATGTTTATACAGGGTGTAAGGAGGGTTATGAGATGATAAGAAAAATGCAGGAATGCAAGGTTGAATACAGGGAGCATATGCGTGACGGCAACGGTACCGTGGAGATCACAAATTTTATCGATGCCCCGGCTGAGCTTAACGATAAAGGCAGGCTGTTCGCTAAGATCAGCTTAAAAAGCGGATGCAGCATAGGCTATCATGTTCATGAGAAGGACAGTGAGATATTCTATATCCTTAAAGGAACCGCGCAGTACAATGATAACGGTGAAGTTCATACGGTAGAAGCCGGAGATGTTACTTTCTGCCCGGCCGGCAGCGGACACGGTATCGCAAATTATTCCGATGAGACTGTAGAGCTTATAGCAGTTATCGTATATGCCTGATATTCAATAATCCTCACGGGGCCTGAAAAAAAGATACAGCACCCCGCTCACACCGGCACAGGCGACAGCCGGTACGACAGTAAATATCTGTATGATCATCTGTCCGTATGAAAGGGCCATCTCCCCCCGTGGGATCAGCTCATAAGGAGGCTCGATCGCAGGTAATACAAACAGCAGTAAGACGATCAGGATCAGTAAGGAAAAAAAGATGGTACCGCATACCTCTGTCCTGCGGTACCATTTTCCTGCTAAGTTTATCAATATGAATATCCCGATGATCAAAGGAGTTGTCAGCAGGCTAAATATGAGCAGGCCGGATATTTCAGACATGTTCACAGTCTTGCCGTCCTGTCCGATGAAGAACAGGTATTCACCATAATTACATGCAAAACAGACCAGGCTGAGTATCAGCACAGCGGCAATATTTCTCATCCGAATGGAATTTTCCATTTTGTCTTATCCCCCTCCAATTTTAAGATACCACGCGCACAATTATAACACAGGATTTATTCAAGTACAGTTTTTTTCATATATTGCGGCAGAAAAAAACTACGAGTAAGCAACCTGCGTGCATTTGAGAATGTCGGCGATTCTTTTAGGGGGCAGGTTTCCTCATTCGGAGAGACCTCTGTAATAGTAATTCTTTTTATAGCACTTTTCTTTCAGGAAGTCTCGAATCTCCACAATATCAGCACTTTCATAATACGTGATCAGCTTCTTTTTAAACTCAGAAACACAGTTTTCAGGAATAACTATTAATCCGAGACCATGCGCAATCATATAGTGGTTGGAAAATATTACAGAGGCACGTTTGTTTCCGTCAATAAATATCTGCGTTCGCATACAGTACATACACAAATCTATTGCGATATCGATTGCTTCTTTATCCGAACCGATAATCTCATCAATGTTTTCTTTCACTTGAGACTCTATGGGAATAGGCGGAGTATAACTTGTTCCTCCGATCGATACAGGAACTCCGCGAATTCGCCCACCATCGTAAAAGAAGCCTTCATTGACCAGTTTGGCTATATGACAAAGCAGATAATAATTACTCTCTGCCTGAATTACGTCTTTATCAAGAATGAACTCCCACGCATGCTTAAGGTTTAGGATCTTTTGCACGTCATCGGCGGTCATTCCGTTAACAGTACCGTTTTCGATGATCTCCTCAGTTTGCGGAAATGTCGTAGCTACGCCTTCCAGAACTGCCTGGTCATATATGTTGGATTTCATATTGGCTCTGGCAAAATCAAGATTAGTGATGACGTCTGCTGAAAGTTCATTTCCCACATAGCCATTCTCAGCGAGTTTTCTTTCTACTCTGCGAATCTGTTTTTTTAATTCACGTGCTTCTTTGGCGTTACGAAGCAACAGCTGATACAACTCCTCAGAATATATATCAACATAAGTAGAAGTCAGCCTACCACCTACCCTCTTCCTGATATATAAGTACTTTCCGCTGCTGTTCTCTTTTATTTCCGGCGAACCGTCATATGGAATAAGATTAAGGCGAGCCTGATAATCAGCTCTTTCCTGCAGTAAATCCTGAATAATATTAAAAGATTCTTTCATACCAGCGATCTCCTTAGGGAACTTTCGTAGTTGAAAGTATATCGAAAAGTTCCCTAAAGTTCAAGATGTTTTAGGGAACTTTTGACCTGAACGCAGGCCCAAAAGTTCCCTACCGCTTTATACTTCCTATGCCGTCTATGCTATGAAGCCTATGATGATGGAACAGGATAATCTTTTTTGCATTGCGACAGAAGGGCATTTCTGCTATAATATAACCCAAATGGTGCTTAGCACCGGGGGTACATAATACTACAGAGAAGGAGACAAGGATATGGATTATCGTGAGGCGTATGAATTCTGGCTTAAGGATGACTACTTTGACCAGAAGACCAAAGATGAACTTAAGGCTATCGAAGGCAATGATAAGGAAATAGAGGACAGATTCTATAAGGATCTGGAATTCGGTACCGGCGGTCTGCGCGGCGTGATAGGTGCGGGTACAAACCGCATGAACATCTACACTGTACGCAAGGCTTCCCAGGGACTGGCCAACTATATCAACAAGGCAGGTACAGGCGCTAAGGGCGTGGCCATAGCTTACGATTCGCGCCGCATGAGCCCTGAATTTGCTGATGAAGCTGCGCTCTGTCTGGCTGCTAACGGTATAAAAGCTTATGTATTTGATGCACTCCGTCCCACTCCCGAGCTTTCATTTGCTCTCAGGGAACTTGGCTGCACAGCCGGGATAGTTGTCACCGCAAGCCACAATCCGCCCGAATATAACGGATATAAGGTATACTGGGAAGATGGTGCACAGGTAACTCCGCCCCATGACAGCGGTATAATTGCCGAGGTTAATGCGATAAGCGATTTCCGCACCATGAAGACCATGGATAAGGCTGATGCCATGGCAAAAGGGCTTTATCAGGTGATCGGAAAAGAGATCGATGATAAATACATGGCAGAGCTTAAAAAACAGATCATTCATCCTGAGGTGATCTCTGCTGTGGCAAACGATATCAAGATAGTTTACACGCCTTTCCACGGTACCGGAAATGTACCTGTACGACGTATCCTTAATGAACTTGGTTTTAAGAATGTATATGTCGTACCGGAACAGGAAGAGCCGGATCCTGATTTCACTACCCTTGATTATCCTAATCCCGAAGATCCGAAGGCCTTTACACTTGCACTTAAGCTTGCAAAGGAAAAAGGCGCGGATATCGTAATGGCTACGGATCCCGATGCTGACCGTCTGGGCATCTATGCTCTGGATACAAAGAGCGGTGAATATATACCTTTCACCGGTAATATGTCCGGTATGCTGATCGCCGAATACATATTACGGGAGCGTCTTGCTAACGGCTCAATGCCTAAGGACCCTGCACTGGTGACGACTATAGTTACCACCAATATGGCTCATGCCATTACAAAGGCATACGGGGTAAAGGAAATAGACGTTCTCACCGGCTTTAAGTATATCGGCGAGCAGATCAAGAAATTCGAAGAGACCGGCTGCAACAATTATGTATTCGGCCTTGAAGAGAGTTACGGCTGCCTTGCAGGTACACATGCAAGGGATAAGGATGCTGTTGTGGCAGTTATGTGTCTGTGTGAAGTGGCAAGCTACTGCAAGAAACAGGGTATCACTCTCTGGGATATGATGATAGAGATGTATGAGAAGTACGGCTATTATAAAGAGAGCCAGTACGCCATAACCAAGAAGGGCAAGGAAGGTCTGGAAGAGATCGCTGCCATGATGGAGAAGCTGCGTAACGATCCGCCTAAGGCCTTTGGTGATCTTAAAGTAAAGACCTTCAGGGACTATAAAACCGGAAAGACTGTGGATATGGAGAGCGGTGCAGAGGGTACTACCGGTCTTCCGAAGAGCAATGTGCTTTACTTTGATCTTGAAAACGACTCATGGTGCTGTGCACGTCCTTCGGGAACAGAACCCAAGATCAAATTCTATATGGGTATCAAGGGTACCGGTCTTGATGATGCACAGAAAAAACTGGATGCCCTTACCGAGGCTGTTAAGAGCCATATCTGAGCACAAAGTATATAAATCTGTACGCCCTGCCCGTATAGGCGGGGCGTTTTTTTGGGAATACATATGTTTGGAAACATAAAAAAAACCATCAGTTATTATAAACGAAACGGCTTCACTGCTACCTGGTATGCGGTGCAGGAGAGACTATGGGAAAAAAAGCATATAAAGTATGATTATGTACCGCCTTCTGAAGAGGAACTGGATAAACAGCGTTCCGTGAAATATGAAAAACCGCTTAAATTTTCAGTGGTGGTACCGGCTTTTGAGACCCCGGAAGTATTTCTTCAGGATCTGATACTGTCGGTAACAGAGCAGAGTTATGACAATTACGAACTTATAATCGCCGATGCTTCGGAAAGCAGTGCTGTAAAGAATGTGGTTAGCAGTTTCATGGAACAGTATAATGGTATAGTGTACCATAAACTTAACTCAAACGAAGGGATATCGGATAACACCAATGAAGCGTTAAAGCTTGCAACGGGGGATTATATAGTTCTCCTGGATCATGATGACTTTATAACTCCCGATGCTTTTTATCATATAAGACAGGCGGTGGATAAGGGAAATTCACCGGTACTTGTATACAGTGACGAGGACAAGACCAACCGTTATGTTGAGGGATTTTTTGAACAGCATAAAAAAAGGGATTTCGACAGGGAGATACTGCTTTCCAATAATTATATCTGCCATCTGAGCGCCTTCAGGGCGGATGTGATAAAGGAGCTTAAGCTCCGCAGAGAGTATGACGGTGCTCAGGATCATGACCTTATACTCCGTACTGTGCAGTATTGCCGGGATAAGTACGGGGAGAAAGCCGTTAAAGATAAGATCATACATGTTCCGAAAGTGCTGTATCACTGGCGCTGCCATGATGCTTCCACAGCCGGTGATCCCAATCATAAGCGGTATGCTTTTGACGCCGGAAGACATGCCATAGAGGAAGCTTTAAAAGAAGAAGGCATAAGTGCAAAGGTCAGTGAGATGAAGCATCTTGGCTTTTTCCGTGTTGATTACGAAGGCGGGATATTTAACCAGCGCCCTAACGTCGGCATAGTAGGCGGGGCACTGGTCAAAAATGAAAAAATATACGGCGGAGCCATGGAAGCTGACGGGAAGGTAATATTTGACGGTATGTGGGCCGGTTTTTCAGGCCCTATGCATATAGCAGCACTGCGTCAGACAGTACCGGCTGTCGATCTCAGAAACTGTATCATAAGAGATGAACTGATAGATCTGTATAAAGAAGTTACCGGATACGAATATCCGTTTCCCGGAGATGAAGATGCGGAAAGAGTTAAAGGAAAAAGTCTTAAATTCTGCAATAAACTGCGTGATAAAGGCATTGAAGTAATATATGATCCGGAGCTTAAGCAGGATCCAGAATAAAATGGCCATAAAAATATCGGTGATCATACCGAATTACAACGGTAAACAGTATTTAAAGAAATGCGTGGACTCTCTTTTTAAGCAGAGTGTACGTTCTTTTGAGATTGTGATCGTGGATGATGCTTCTACCGACAATTCTGCCGAAGATCTTGAAAAAGTATATCCGCAAAACTCCGGCTTTCCCATCGTCCGTTACCTCTGTCATAGCGAAAATAAAGGCTTTGCGGCATCGGTAAATGACGGGATAAAAGCAGCCGTTTCAGATTACGTGATACTGCTTAATAACGATACTGTAGCGGATAAAGAGTTTGTGAGATCATTATGGAAAGATATACGCAGAGCGGAAGATGTCTTTTCTGTTTCGGCTAAGATGCTCAATATGCATGAACCCGGAAAGATGGATGATGCAGGCGATCTTTTCTGTGCTATGGGCTGGGCTTTTTCGGATGCCAGGGATAAGGCGGCAGAAAGCTTTAACAGATACAGGGAGGTTTTCAGCGCCTGCGGAGGTGCTGCCATCTACCGGAAAGATGCGCTCATCAGGCTTGGAGGCTTTGATGAGGCTCATTTTGCCTACCTTGAGGATGTTGATCTGGGATATCGCGCCAAATGGCAGGGATATCGTAATATATATTCACCCAAAGCGGTGGTATTGCATGCCGGCAGCGGGAGCAGCGGATCCCGTTATAATGAATTCAAACTGAGGCTGACTGTACGGAATCAGGTTTATCTAATTTATAAAAACATGCCCGGATGGCAGATAGCATTTAATTTTCCGCTGCTGCTTGCCGGCTGGATGATAAAACTGGTCTTTTTTGCTAAAAAAGGCATGGGAAGCGCATATATCAGGGCATTTATGGAAGGCATCAGGCTTTGCCGGGAAAATAAAGATAAGAGACTCTGCTTTTCGAAGCTGTCATTTAAAAGACAGCTATTGATGGAGGCTGAGCTGATCGCCAACACATTCAGAAGGGTCATGTGACAGTTCTGACAGTATTTGCTATAATACACAGGAGTGAACCCGGGGAAACAGTATGATACGAGATAACCAGAAAGTATTAAACCGCATACATGTATTACTGGACGCTATGCTGGTGGCCGGTTCATATATTCTTGCGTGGTATATCAAATTCGTTCTTCTTAAATCGGAGAATGATGCACTTGTAGGTCACCATTCGATGGAGACTTATTTTTCGTTATTGTATTTTATAATCCCGGGATACCTTGTTATATATTATCTGAGCAATCTTTATATCTCAAAACGCTACTCCAGTGTGGAGAGGGAGATTTTCAACGTATTAAAGGCAAACGTGCTGGGTCTGGGCGTAGTCATCGTTATCATGTATATCAGGCATCTGCAGGATTTCTCCCGTGCGATGATGTTCTATTTCTTCCTGCTTTCGACCTTCGGTACGGTCATTGAGAGGCAGGTTATCAGAAAGATCCTGCGTACACTGCGTAAACGCGGTTATAACTTAAAACATGTAGTTTTGGTAGGTTATTCCAGAGCCGCAGAGTCCTATATCGACAGGATACTGGAAAATCCTCAGTGGGGTTATGTTGTTTGCGGGGTTTTGGATGATCATATACCGGCAGGTACCGAATACCGCGGTGTAAAGGTTCTAGGCCGCATCGCAAATCTAGATGTGATACTTCCCGAAAACAAGCTTGATGAGATAGGAATAACCCTTTCCCTTCAGGATTACGGCCAGCTTGAGGAGCTTGTCAGACAATGCGAAAAATCCGGTGTGCATACGAAATTTATCCCCGATTACAACAGCGTGATCTCGTCAAATCCGTATATAGAGGATCTTTCCGGGCTCTCTGTAGTTAATATACGTTATGTTCCGCTTACAAATACCATCAATATGGTAATAAAACGTATAATGGATCTTATAGGTTCGTTTATACTCATAATCTTTTTTTCACCGGTCATGCTCATTTCTGCGGTCCTTATCAAACTGACAGATGGAGGAAAGGTTATATTTAAACAGGAACGCGTGGGACTGCATAACAAAACTTTTATGATGTATAAGTTCCGCAGTATGCGCCAGCAAAAAGATGAAGAGGAGAAGGAAGGCTGGACTAAAAAAGGAGATCCCCGTATCACTGGTATTGGAAGATTCTTAAGAAAGACAAGCTTAGATGAACTTCCCCAGCTCTTTAACGTATTGTTCGGGCAGATGAGTCTTGTGGGTCCCCGCCCTGAGAGACCTCAGTTTGTGGAAAAGTTCAAGGAAGAAATACCCGGTTATATGATCAAGCATCAGGTCCGCCCCGGTATGACCGGATGGGCACAGATAAAAGGCTTCCGCGGGGATACTTCCATCCGCCGCAGGATAGAATGCGACCTTTATTATATCGAAAACTGGAGTCTTATGATGGATATAAAGATCCTTTTCCTTACCATTTTCAAGGGCTTTGTCAATAAGAATGCTTATTAATTCCCAATCCGTATATTCTTAATCCGTTCATATTTTATACCGCATTTTAATACTATATGTCTGGAAATTATGATATTATATACTGAAGCAGGGGGAGCCCTGTTGTACAGTGTATTTACTTAATAAAATATACTTTAAGTGAGGTGTGCTTATGAAAAAAAAGATCTTTGCGGCTATGCTTTCATTAGTCATGCTGGTAAGCAATATCATGCCGGCGTATGCTGTGGACGGGCCTTCGGATGCTGTCAGCTCTGAAGATACCGTTGCGGAAGAGAGTGCGGATGAAGAAGAGTATGCGGATATCATGTCTCCGGTTTCGATTGATGACAGGGAAAGTATCTGTTGTGAAAATGAAGATCAGGATGCGCCTGAAGCGTTTGATGATAAGTCAACGATCGCCGAAGACCTTCTTGCCATGGATATACATGCCATTGATGGAGATGTTTATAAGATCGGCGATTTTTCCGAGGATTATGTCGCTGTATTCTTTGGCAGATCATACTGTGGCAATACCAGGAGCATGGTCGCTAAAGCAGCTTCGATAAGAGACAGCGGCAAGTCGCTGAAGATCGTGATAATGGATATTGAAAATACCGATGACGGACTATCGGATTTTGCAGCGGATTACTCTGCGCTTGCATCATTATACAGCAGCAATAACACGATGATGTGGAGTCTTTACAGGAAGCTTACGGGCAGCAGCGGAAGTATGACGCTTCCCCTGTCATTCGTTCTTGACTCTGACAGAAATGTGATATACGGAAATTCCGGCAGGGATACTTCAGGGCTGTCTATGTTGTTTAAGAGCGCAGATGATTATGTCAGCTACAGTTTTGAAATGACATACGGACAGACAGAGGCAAGGACCATTCTGGATATGGTCAATTCCTTCAGAACGGGTGATGATGCCTGGGCATGGAACAGTGATGATACCGAAAAAGTTGATTACAGCGGCCTTCAGGAGCTGGAGTATGATTACGGCCTTGAACAGGTGGCCATGAAAAGAGCAGCGGAGATAGCAGTCTATTATTCTCATGAAAGACCTGATGGTTCGGACTGTGATTCTGCCTATATCGTAAAAGGAGCATGTGGTGAAAATATCGCTGCAGGGCAAAAGAGTGCCGAACAGGTGTTTACATCATGGCGCGAGGATGATAAAAAGTACATAGGACAGGGACACAGAAGGAATATGCTGGGTAACCGGTATAAGTATATCGGTATAGGTCATGTGTGCCTGGACGGAGTAAACTATTGGGTACAGGAGTTTAATTCGGAACCTACATCTCTTGAAAAGACCGATGCTGATGATTCCAAGCGTGTTGAAGATATAAAGATCGATAAGGAATATATATATGAAAAGACCTTACAGACGGAATATAAGACTTTGAACCTGCAGGTTGGTGACAGGAAGAAACTGCCGTCGGTCCACGAGAAGCTTACCCTTATCGAAAGCTGGCCCGACGGGCATTATGTGTACGGGACCGTCCCGTCATGGAGCGGCTACGATAATACAGTGATAGCTGTAGATACATCTGATAATACGATAGAAGCGTTAAGCGCCGGCAGTACGAAACTGAAAGCAACTGTGGACGGCATATCTGCGGAAGTGCAGGTAAGCGTAAAGGCCGGATCGGGAAATAATGAGCCTTCAACGGATAAAAAGACTATGATCCTGACGGCGGATATATATTATGAGATATGTTCGGATGTTCTGGAAATGATCCGCGATTATGCTGAAGAAAATAATATCAGCGGAGAGTTTACCATGACTGAAAGCCTGCAGCAGAAGGCAGTTGATGCGGCGTACCAAAAACTGCTGGCGGATGGTGTGATACAGCCCGATGGAGAAGTTATTCCTATAGGATGTGTGGGATGGACCAATGAATCTTATCGTGAGGATATATATAAAATCTTCAGGGATGAGATGGCTAAAGAGATGTTTGAAGGCTTTAAGCGTACATATGTCAGTATCCGTGAAAACGGCTGTGAGATCATCAATTCCTGCCGGCAGCTTGGGATAGCTATGGTAAATGCAGACGGATTCGGCAGGGCGTACTGTATAGCACTTGGTGATGATAAAAACGGAACAGCAGTTTCAGAACGAAAAGACAGTTTAAAAGAAAGCAGGGAAGTAAAATTCGTTTCAGACAGAATAGATTTCGGCATAGAAGGATATGCTTCAAAGCTGAAAGTCGGTGGTACGAGTAAAGGTTATATTGTAGCTAAATGCAAGAAAGACGATGCGTATAAGGCTCCCGCAACATTTAAGGATCTGACATTTTCGTCCGATGCGCCCGCTGTGGTATCGGTGGATAAAGACGGAACGATAAAGGCATTATCTGCCGGGAAAGCGGTTATCACCGCAAAAGCATCGGATCTTGGAAGCTTAAGCTTTACTGTTACCGTGGAAGGAAATACCCCCGGACCTGATCCTGACCCCGATCCTGACCCTGATCCCGATCCCGACCCCGATCCTGATCCCGATCCTGACCCGCAGACTATTCTCGAGCTTGATGCAAGGACGCTGGTGGTAAATCAGAAGCTTTATGTTTCGGATATTTTGAGAGAAACAGACTCATCTGTTACTGTTTCAAAATATGTATCATCCGATCCTAAGGTAGCAAAGGTAAATAAGAAAGGAATGGTGACTGCTAAAAAGAAAGGCGCTGTTACCATATCCGCATTAAAGGGAAACGGTGAAAAAGCGGCAACGATAGAGCTTACTGTTGTAAAGCCACAGATCAGTTTTCCCCGGGATCTTACATATACAGGCGATGAGATAGACCTGGACGGATGTCTTGAGAATGTGGCTGATGATATGGTATGGAACTGGTCGGTAAAAGCGTCTTCCAAGCCGGTTATCAGTATTGACGGGTATATGGCGAAAGCTCTCAGAAACGGAAAGGCAAAAGTGAGCTGCAGTTTTTCCGGAGATCATGCAAGTACAGTCAGGATCAGTAAAAATCTTAGCGTAAAGTTTCCGAAGCTTGCTGCTGCGGTCAAGCTTAAAGCCGGAAAGACAAAGACTGTATCCGTAAAAAATGTAAGTAAAAACACGATCGTGGTATGGTCGGCAGATCCCGGACTTGATCTGATAAGCGTATCAGCCGGATCAAAGATAAAGATAAGATCCTCCGCACCGGGTACATACACACTTACAGCGACTATCAATGGGCAGGAGTATAAAACAGCGGTGACCGTGAAATAACGGCTGCTGCATCAGGATTATTAAACAAGGATCGTTTGTGATGAAAAAGATCATTCTGGCAGAGTACCAGGGCAGACAGGATATCAGCGGTAAGGCAGTGGGGCATGGGCCTAAGGTGCTGGGCGAATACGCCGGGCTTATTAAAGATGAGTATGAGCTTACGATACTTGCACCACGCTGTATACTAAAGGCCACAGCTCCCGATGGAAGAGCAGGGAGCAAGGTCCTGCCCCACAGCATTGTGATGAAGTCGGATAACAGTGTTTTCGAAAAGATCTTTAATAAAATAAAAATGTTTGCCAATATCAATATGGTATTAAAGAATAATGCGGCCGATACGGTGTGGTTTTTTAATACCGAGTTCTACCTTATGCTGTATCTGGCTGTATTTGGCAATAATAAAAAAAATATCATATGTACGCTGTTTATGGAGAATTTCGGCGGAGGTCTGAGAGGTTCCGTCAAGCAGCGTATATTTGAAGCTGCCCAGAAGAAGATGCGTCTTATAATCTCAACAGGACCGGGATTTTGTTTTAAAAACGTTCCATATAAATTTATTCCCGATTACTATTGCGATGAGGCGGAATATGCCCCTTACAGGAGACCGGTAAGAAAAGAGCAGGCAGTATGTCTCGGAACAATGGGTGCGGAGAAACAGCTGGAGGAGCTGGTTGAAGGCTTTAACCGTACGGGATATCCGCTTGTGATAGCAGGGTGTTTTTATGACAGGGACAGGCTTGCCCGGCTTAAGGAGGCTGCAGCGGATAATATCACGATCCGTGATGAATATCTCTCCCGTGAGGAATACCTGAAGCTTCTTGGTGAGAGCAGCTTTGTTGTGCTTCCGTATAGTGCATCACAGTATGCGACCCAGACATCCGGGGTTCTTCAGGAAGCTGTGTTCATGGATACCGTAGCCGTCAGTCACAGGGCAGTCCTTGAGGGAAACAGGATAGCCGGTATAGCTTATGATGAGCTGAAAAATATTGACCGGTCTTTGCTTGAAAAAGATACAGCCGGGTGTAAAAAGGAATACGCCCGGCTGAGAAAAGAACTGTATTCAAAGGAAGCTATGGCAAAGGAACTGTGTAAAAACCTGAGCCTGTAATGATAAATGAAAATTTTTATACCCTGCGTGTTATATCAGGGTTTTCATTATAGTAATCGTCTTTTTCTTTATACATCATCTGATCTGCCTCATGCAGGGCTTTGCGTACATCCGTGCCTTTTTCACCGTAACAGCTTCCGATGGCAAAGCTTAAAGGGGTCTCACCTTCGTTCTCTTCCGAAAGGAGCTTCAGGGCATTTATACGTGATATGAAATCCACTTCACTGATACCGGGGGCATAGATCATGAACTCATCGCCTCCGGCGCGGTACACCTCATATCCGTCAAAGTGTTTACGGAGAGCTTCGGCAGCAGATTTAAGCAGTTCATCTCCGGAAGCGTGTCCCTGCGTATCATTGGTATGTTTGAGTCCGTTCAGATCTGCAAAGACAACACCGAATGCTTCGTGATCGGGATCATCATAAGCCAGGGAATCTATACGGTTGTTCATGGCATTGCGGTTATATACTCCTGTCAGAAGATCTGTCCTGCTGAGCTTTTCCAGCTCTTCAAACATCTGGTGGTTAGCCACTTCTGCAGAGAGGATAAAAGTTGTTTCTTCCAGTATTTCTTTGATCTCGTTAGTTCTTTCCGTGTTGAAATTTATCGCCCAGATGTAACCGATGATATCACCATGGGACATCATAGGATACAGCGCAACCGTCTTTACGCCGGCCATTTCCAGGGATGAGGCCCAGAGAGGATTTTTTTCCTTAAGATAATCACGGCTCATTTCATCGCAGATGACTATACTGCCGCTTTCGCTGATGGTAGCCTTCCAGGTATCGATGATGTCAAAAAAGTCATCGTCCAGATATGTTTCCATAGGAAGCATTCCGCTGCCGCCGCGTATGGATTCGCACATTACGGAGCATTCACGCCTGTCATGATCCACAAGGAGCATGCAGCAGTAGTCCGCATCACACAGGCCGCGTATATCATCAATGATGGATTCCATGGCGGAATCGAAATCGTCCGAACCCCATAGTCTTATACAGGTTTTAAGAACCTGTTCCGGAGTATCGGCATGGGTATCCGCCAGCTTTTCCGGATCTACGGTCTCATCCAGATCATAAGAGAACAGACAATAACTTAAGCCTTCCTCATCCGAACGGAGAGGAAGCATAAATAACGAAAGCCAGGCATTAAATGCCGGAGCATTAACATATGAATGAATGGGACGTTTTTCTACAATGCACTGTAAACACAGGTTTTCAAAACTTGGATTACGTTCCATTGTTTCGGTATAGAGCATACCGGGTACGAACTCGGCGCCGTTAGAACGGACGGCAGAACGATATGGTTCATTGGCAGCAACAAGTCTTAGCTTGCCGTAATCTGCCCCTTCTCTAAAGTCGATGGAGACTACCACCGCCAGTTGTTCATAACTGTCCGCAATAAGCTGATAATCCATACCGTACCCTCCAAGATGTTCAGGCAGACCATTCATCGTATCCTATATATTGTGCCTTTAAACAGCTGATTTGTCAACCTATTTAAATAGTAGTGAAATAGAGGAAAGGTGATGGCTTGCAGTAGAGACTTGTTTAGGGGTATAATGATCAGTATGGAAGATCTAAGAGACGTACATTATGATGCTTTTATCAGTTATAAGCACAGTGAGCTCGATTCTTTCGTGGCGGAGAACCTCCATAAGAAGCTGGAGGCTTTTAAGCTGCCAAAGTCCGTACTTCCGAAAGTCAAAAACGGAAAGACCAGGATAGAAAGGGTCTTCCATGATGTTGATGAACTTAACCTCTCTGAAAATCTTGCGGATCCCATAAATAACGCACTAAGGAATTCGGATTATCTTATAGCGGTCTGTACTCCAAGGTATCCGGGATCCGAGTGGTGTATCAAAGAGATAGAGGTGTTCTTACAGACTCATGATCATGAGCACGTTCTGGTGGTTTTGGCAGAAGATGAACCCTGCAATTCCTTTCCGGAAATACTCACATATGAAGAATATACCCGGATAGATGAAAACGGTAAAAAAATAACTGAGAGAAGAGAGCTGGAGCCTCTTGCGGCTGACACCAGGGGGGCGGATAAAAAAGAGATCATGAGGGCGATCGATAATGCCGTGATAAAGCTCTGTTCGGTGATCTTTGACCTTAATTACGACGATCTTAAACAGCGGCATCGTGAACGGAAGATAAAGCAGATGATATCCGTCTTTTCCGTGGCTGCTGCGATGATCCTGCTGTTCGCAGTATCGGCTATGGCCATGCTCATAAGGATAAGTTCGCAAAATACCACAATACAGCAGCAGTATGCTGTCCTTCAGGACAAGTACGCAGGCACTATGGCAGATGCGAGCCGGAGGCTTCTGGGTGAAGGAAGGAGGAAGGATGCGGTTTATGCTGCAAGATCGGTCCTGCCGGATGATCCGGCCCGGCCCCGTAACAGCAGTGCGGTCAGCAGCCTTTATTCTGCGCTTGCTGTATATGGTACGGGGGATAGATACGAGCCGGTGTGTGTTTATGATACAGGCAGGGAGATCGTTACGTATGAGATATCCTGTGACGGCCGTTACGTTATGCTATACGATACGGTGAGCGTATCGGTATTTGACAGGGATACGGCCGAGCTTATCATCTCGGTTAAGACGGGTGATGACGGGCATTCCGGAGATATGACAGGAGGAGTATTCTGCGGTCCTGACGG
This sequence comes from uncultured Lachnospiraceae bacterium, assembly GCA_902779395.1. Classification (GTDB taxonomy): domain Bacteria; phylum Bacillota; class Clostridia; order Lachnospirales; family Lachnospiraceae; genus NK4A136. The sequence goes on from CACZBK010000012.1 coordinate 87,680, forward strand.
ATTTATCGTGTGCTCCGATGGCGGAACGGAATACATTTCCCTTAAGGGAATGGGAAGAAAGAGACTGACGGATATCGATCCGTATTCATCTTTTTTCAGCTCTGCCGACGGGATCATCACGATCGCATATTCTGATGATGTACTGAAAGGGATAGACCCATCCGGAAACATCGCTTATGTGATAGATCTGGCTCAGGAATTCGATGCCGGGTTTATGGATGTTCAGGATGTGAGCTTTGACAACGGAAATTTCTGCATCAGCCTGATCAGCGGAAATGAATATCATATTCTGGCTGCGGATGAGCAGCTTGGCAGAAAGTTCACATCATTTTCCGGAGAAGGCAATGTGATGATCAGGACAGCTATTGACGGAGATATTCTGTATTACAGTATTTTTGATTATTCGGATTACGGAAGCGATATGTGGACTACGGTATTCGCTTTCAACCGTCTGTCCGGCCAAAAGCTGTGGGAAAAAGATATACCGGATATGAACTGTATGGATATCTGTACTTCGGAAGAGTATGTATTTATTTATGATAAGTATTCGGCAGTCGTTCTGGATAAGAAAACAGGAAGGCCTCAAAATGTCATTACTACGGAAAATCCGGTGGTAAACGGATGGATCGAAGGAGAGAGTCTGTTTCTCGCAAAGTCAAACGGAGAGTTTTTTATCTGTGATGAGGCATTGAAATATGCTGCTGTTGATGATATCCGGAAAGTGCAGTCAAAGCTGGTATCAGAGTATACTTATAACGGTGACCGTTACCTTCTGTTTGACGGAGCGGCTTATCTGGTACGCTACAGCAGAGAGGATAAGCTGTACATAGAAGACCTTGAAGATATTTATAACGTGAAGAGATATGATGCTTCTGATGCGACAGAGGCTTTTACGCAGGAAGATATGACCGCCGTGGATAAAGCCTTCTTTTCGGATGATGAAAAGTATATTTATGCACAGTTTCACGATCACAGTTGCGGTATTTATGACGCTCTTACCATGGAACTCATTGCTTCCCCGGATATTCCGGAATCTTATTTATGCAGGCTCGAGTATTCGGATATAGCGGAATGCTATATACTCAGCAGTTTTTATAAGTCGTATTTTCTGGATGATGAGTTTAATGTATTCTGCATCACAGACTGCATAGCCGGCAGTGAGAAAGACCGTTTTATCATGGTGGATTCTTCAAATGATGCTGTGAGTGTACCTTATGTTTCCTATGAGCAGCTGCTTAAGACAGCAGATGCTTATCTTGACGGATATATCCCGCCTGAGCGTATCAGGCAGAAATATAACATCATGGCGCAGGAGGACCGGTGATTTCCGGCAGCAGGAGTTTAAGGACATTCAAGGAGAAGATAAATGAAAGCATATGATCATGAATATTTAAAATTATTGTCGAAGCAGTATCCTACGATAGCGGCGGCGTCGACGGAGATCGTCAATCTTCAGTCGATACTTAATCTTCCTGCGGCTACCGAACATTTCATCTCGGATGTGCATGGTGAATTTGAACAGTTCAATCATGTGCTCAGAAACGGATCCGGAGCCATAAGAAGAAAGATAGATGAGGGTTTTGGCAATACCCTGACCCAGAAGGATAAGAGGGATCTGGCAGCGCTTATCTATTATCCGGAAGAACGCCTCCAGCTGATCATAGAGGAAGAGGAAAATCTGGATGACTGGTACAGGATCATGCTCCATCGTCTGGTACAGGTGACCAAACGTGCGGCTTCCAAATATACCAGGTCAAAAGTACGTAAGGCTTTGCCCAGGGATTTTGCCTATATCATAGAGGAACTTATCACCGAAAAGGAAGAGATCGAGGATAAGGAACGTTATTATAATGAGATAATCCATACGATCATCCGTATAGGCAGGGCAAAGGAATTTATCATAGCCCTGTCCGAACTTATCCAAAGGCTGGTGGTCGATCATCTCCATATAGTCGGCGACATATATGACAGGGGCCCCGGTCCGCATATGATCATGGACATGCTGATGGAACATCATTCCGTTGATATACAATGGGGCAATCACGATATCAGCTGGATAGGCGCGGCTGCGGGGTCTGCGGCATGTATCGCGACGGTACTCAGGATATCTGCCCGTTACGGTAATCTGAACATACTTGAGGAAGGGTATGGTATCAATCTGGTCCCGCTGGCTAAATTTGCGCTTGAGACCTACGGAGATGATCCCTGTGAAGTGTTTTCCATACGCGGCGGAAAGGATTACGATACCCGTGACATGGCTCTGGACATGAAGATGCATAAGGCTATAACAATACTTCAGCTCAAACTGGAAGGACAGCTTATAAAACGCTGTCCCTGCTTTGGGATGGAGGACCGTCTTTTACTGGATAAGATCGATCTGAAAAAAGGCTGCATCACTCTGGACGGAAAGACATATACTCTTAAGGACAAGAGCTTTCCGACCATCGATCCTGCCGATCCTTATGACCTTTCGGCCGAGGAATATGTGGTGATGGGCAAGCTCAAACAGGCCTTTCTGCACAGCGAAAAGCTGCAGAAGCATGTGCGTTTTCTTCTGGCTAAGGGAGGGCTGTATAAGGTACATAACGGGAATCTTCTATATCACGGCTGTGTACCGCTGAATGCGGACGGCTCATTTAAGAGTGTAAACCTTTTCGGGAAGAAGCTTTCGGGACGGGCTTTGTATGATGCCCTGGAAAGCTATGTCCGTAAAGGCTATTACTCTAAGGAAGAAAGGCAGGAGCGGCGCAGGGGCCTGGATGTTATGTGGTATATCTGGGCCGGGCCCGGTTCACCTGTGTTCGGGAAAGACAAGATGGCTACTTTCGAATCCTATTTTATAGAAGATAAAAAAGCATCCTCTGAAATAAAAAACAGTTATTACAGATTATATGAACAGGAGGAGGTGCTGGATAAGATCCTGGCAGAATTCGGTCTTGATCCTAAGGGAGCACATATAATAAACGGACATGTGCCGGTACAGGTAAAGAAAGGGGATACACCCTTAAAATGCGGAGGAAAGCTCCTTATAATCGACGGAGGGTTTTCAAAGGCATATCATTCAAAGACCGGTATATCGGGCTATACGCTGATAGTAAATTCTCACGGGATGTGGCTTGTTGCCCATGAACTATTTGAATCAAAAGAGGCATCGGTTCTCAAAGGGACGGATATCATATCGGATTCGTTTGCGGTTGAAGAGTATGGCAGGAGGCATTTTGTGGCCGATACGGATATAGGTGCGGAGCTTAAGCGGAGCATTGCCGGACTGGAGGCTCTCCTGGATGCGTACAGAGAGGGTGAGCTTAAGGAGAAAGGGGACTGATACTTGCAATATATAGTGTATTAGTATATACTTTTGATGTTTAAAACACAATTTGTGCGTGGAGGGCATCACGATTGTGTTAGCGCCGGGACCATGATCGGTTGACGAGGTCAGCAGCTATCGAAAGATTCGGCGGGTGCTGCTGCGGCCTTCGCAGGGGTCGAGAGAAAGAGGGTAAAAAGCAGAATCAAAACTGTAACAGAGACTCTTTCATTACTGCGCTACACTACAAAAGAGGAGATTTTTTATATATGAGAGTTGTTATTCAGGATGATTACGATAAGATGTGTAAATGGGCAGCGAACTATATCGCTGCAAAGATAAACGGACATAAAGAAGCACGTCCCTTTGTGCTGGGGCTTCCTACAGGATCCTCGCCCATAGGGGTATATAAGGAACTGGTACGCATGAACAAGGCAGGGGAACTTTCCTTTGCCAATGTTGTGACCTTCAATATGGACGAATATCTGGGACTGCCCCGTGAGCATGATCAGAGTTACTGGTATTTCATGCACGATAATCTGTTCAACCATCTGGTGGACATGAAGCCGGAGAATATAAATATTTTAAACGGTATGACAGACGATCCCGAAGGGGAGTGCGCAAGGTACGAGGAGAAGATAGCTTCCTATGGCGGCATAGACCTGTTCATGGGCGGTATCGGCGTAGACGGACATCTTGCATTCAATGAGCCTTATACCAGCCTGACTTCCCGCACAGGTGTGCGTGATCTTACCACCGACACAAGGATAGTCAACAGCAGATTTTTCGGCAATGATCCGGAGAAGGTCCCTGCTAAAGCGCTTTCCGTAGGCATAGGTACCGTTACAGATTCAAAAGAGGTGCTGGTGCTCATTTCCGGTCATAATAAGGCGCGTGCACTGGCGGCTACCGTGGAAGGCGGCGTAAGCCAGAAATGGACCTGCTCTGCGCTGCAGATGCATAACGGAGCCATCATCGCCTGCGATGAAGAAGCCTGCGGCGAGCTTACCGTAGATACATATAAGTACTTCCTGGATATCGAGAAGAAAGAGAGGTTATAAGATGTATACGATCAAAGATCTGTATGACCTGGATCATACATTGGCTAAAGATTACCTGCTTCAGTTCACTTATCCCTGGGAAGCACTTAAAGGTATTAAGGAGTTTATACTTGAACTGGGCCCCACGCTGGGAGATGAATATGAAGAGCGTGAGGAGCATGTATGGGTGCACAAGACTGCTAAGGTTTTTCCAAGCGCTTATCTGGGTGCTCCCTGCATCATAGGACCGAATACCGAGGTGCGCCACTGTGCATTTATCCGTGGTTCGGCTCTGGTAGGTGCAGACTGTGTTGTGGGTAATTCCGTGGAGCTTAAGAACGTGATACTCTTTGATCATGTTCAGACTCCTCATTATAATTATGTCGGAGATTCGATACTTGGCTACTATTCACATATGGGAGCAGGATCCATCACTTCCAATGTGAAGTCCGATAAGAAGCTGGTAGTGGTCCATAACGGTACCGAAGAGATGGAGACAGGTATCAAGAAGTTCGGCGCCATGCTGGGCGATCATGTGGAAGTAGGATGCAACAGTGTCTGCAATCCCGGTACCGTAGTGGGAAGGAATTCCAATGTATATCCCACTTCCTGCGTACGCGGGGTGGTACCTGAGAATTCCATCTGGAAAAATAACGGAGAGATTGTGAGGAAAAGAGATAATGGGTAAATATTTCGGAACTGACGGCTTTCGTGGCGAAGCTAACAAGAATTTGACATTTGATCATGCCATAAAGATCGGCCGTTTCCTGGGCTGGTACTACGGGGCGAAGGAAGGCAAGAAGGCCAAGATCGTCATAGGCAAGGATACCAGACGTTCAAGCTATATGTTTGAATATGCGCTGTGCACCGGGCTTATGGCATCCGGAGCCGATGCATATATCATGCACGTTACCACTACTCCTTCAGTGGCTTATATCACGCGTGTTGATGATTTTGACTGCGGTATAATGATATCCGCATCACATAACCCTTACTATGATAACGGCATCAAGCTTTTGAACGGCAAGGGCGAGAAGATGGACGAAGAGACCATCTTAAAGGTAGAGGATTATATCGACGGAAAGCTTGATATACCGGTAGCGGAGCGTGACAGCATAGGACGCACCGTTGATTATGTGGCAGGACGTAACCGTTATATCGGTTATCTGATATCCATGTCAAAGTACAGCTTTAAGGATGTAAAGGTTGGACTGGATGTGGCAAACGGCGCCGCATGGCAGATAGCAAAGGGCGTGTTTGATGCACTGGGCGCAAAGACTTATGTGATGAATGACAGCCCCGACGGATACAATATCAATACGGACTGTGGGTCCACACATATCGAGCATCTTCAGAAGTTTGTGGTGGAGAAAGGCCTGGATGTGGGCTTTGCCTACGACGGAGATGCAGACCGCTGCCTCTGCGTGGATGAAAAGGGCAATGTGATCACAGGCGATCATATCCTTTATATCTACGGTCTGTATATGAAGGAGCGCGGAAAGCTCCTGAATAACAAGGTGGTAACCACCATCATGAGCAATTTCGGCCTGTACAAGGCACTTGATAAAGTGGGCATCGAATATGAGAAGACCAAGGTGGGCGATAAATATGTATATGAGAATATGGTGACTAACGGACACCGTATCGGCGGCGAGCAGAGCGGACATATCATATTTACCAAATATGCTACCACCGGAGACGGCATACTTACTTCACTTAAGATGATGGAAGTAATGCTGGCAAAGGAAAAGCCCATGAGCGAGCTGGCAGCTCCCGTAGTCTTCTATCCCCAGGTGCTCAAGAACGTGAGGGTAAAGAGCAAACCCGATGCGCAGAACGATCCCAAGGTTCAGGAGGCTGTTTCAAAAGTTGCAGCAGAGCTGGGAGATGACGGACGCATACTGGTGCGTGAGAGCGGAACCGAGCCTGTTATCCGCGTAATGGTTGAAGCAGGAAGTGATGAGATCTGCGAAAAATATGTAGACAGCGTGATAGATGTGATACGCGCGCAGGGACATATAGCAGAATAAAGCAAGCAGGAAGGACTGCCGCATTCCGGGATAGGAGTGGGCAGTCTTTTTTTAGGATAGTTTATGAAGACTGTGGATGTGATCATTCCGGTATATAAACCGGATATAAGACTTAAAAAGATCATAAGCAGATTACGGCAGCAGACTTATCCCGTAAACAGGATAATACTGATAAACACCGGGCGTGTTTATTTTGAACAGGCCTTCGGGGAGGATATGTCATTTTTTGAGACTGATGATATAGTGCTGCGACATATAAGCGAGGAGCAGTTTGATCACGGTTCTACCAGGCGAATGGCTGTATCGATATCAAAGGCGGATTATTTTGTATGCATGACCGATGATGCACTGCCGGCAGACAGGCATCTTATAAAGGAGCTTACTGCTCCGCTTATGGAGGGGAAGGCTTCCGCGGCATATGCCAGGCAGCTTGCGGGAAAAGATGCCGATATAGTGGAGAAGTTCTCAAGGCGGTTTAATTATCCGGCAGTGTCGAGGATAAAGAACAGTCAGGATTTTGATGAGCTGGGCATAAAAACATTTTTCTGCTCAAACGCCTGCGCCGCTTACGAGCGGAAAACCTATGATAAGCTGGGCGGATTCGAAAAGCATATGATATTTAATGAAGACATGGTCTACGCAGGCAGACTGGTGGACTCCGGTGCATCCATAGCTTATGTTGCAGAAGCAAGGGTGCTCCATACCCATCATTATACCGCCATGCAGCAGCTCAAGCGCAATTTTGATCTGGGCGTGTCACAGGCGCAGTTTCCCGAGCTCTTTAACAGGGTATCTTCGCAGTCGGAAGGCATACGTATGATAAGGGGAATGCTTGGAACGCTGCTTAAAAAGAATGAGTACAATAAAATACCCTCAGTCATTATAAACTCCGCATTTAAATTGGCCGGATACAAACTGGGGAAGGCTTATAAAAAGCTTCCGCAGTGGCTTATCATGAAGCTCACGATGAACAGAAACTACTGGAGGTAATATGAGCTTAGCGACCCCAGGAGGCGAAAAAGTGAGGCAGATAAGAAAGTTTCCGGTGTGCATAGAAAAGTTAGGAGGAACGCATTATGTGCGGAATAGTAGGATATATAGGTAAAAACCAGGCGGCGCCCATCATACTGGGCGGTCTGGAAAAACTGGAATACAGAGGCTATGACTCTGCAGGCATGGCCATAATAAATGAAGACGGAAAACTTACATATGAGAAATCGGTTGGAAGGCTTAAGGTACTTGATGAGCTTACTCATGGCGGAAGCCTCCTGCCGGGGCATGCCGGTATAGGCCATACACGCTGGGCTACACACGGTGTTCCCAGCAACGAGAATGCCCACCCTCATTTTAATGAGGCAGAGACTATTGCGGTAGTACATAACGGTATCATAGAAAACTATATACAGCTTCGTGACAAGCTTATAAAGAAGGGCTATAAATTTCACTCGGAAACGGACACGGAAGTACTTGCCCACATGCTTGACCGTTATTATAAAGGGAATCCTCTGGAGACCATAACGCGTGTTATGCACCGTGTGGAAGGCTCATATGCACTGGGGATAATTTTTTCCGATCATCCCGATGAGATATATGCTGTCCGCAAGGATTCACCGCTGGTAGTCGGGCGTAATGACGAAGGCTGCTTTATAGCATCCGATGTGCCTGCCATGCTTAAACATACCCGTACAGTATATTATGTTGAAAATCAGGAGATAGCATGTCTCAGGGCAGATGAGCTTCATTTTTATTCTATTGATGAAGAGGAACTTGAGAAAGAACCCACGCAGATCGACTGGGATACTAATGCAGCTGAAAAAGGCGGCTATGAACATTTTATGTTAAAGGAGATGTATGAGCAGCCAAAAGCGATAAGGGAGACTCTGATACCCCAGAACAATCCACGCATCAAAAATAACGATATCGTTATAGATGAACTTAATATGAGCGATGATGAGATAAAGGCCATCAGAAAGATACATATAGTGGCATGCGGATCGGCATATCATGCCGGTATGAGCGGTAAGCATGTGATAGAAGGCCTTGCAAGGATCCCTGTTGAAGTTGATCTGGCTTCGGAATTCCGCTATCGTGATCCGATTATAGAAGAGGGTGCACTGGTCATTGTAATAAGCCAGTCCGGAGAGACCGCGGATACCAAGGAAGCCTTGCATCTGGCCCAGAATAAGGGATTTCCCGTGCTGGGTATTGTGAATGTGGTAGGCAGTGCCATAGCCCGTGAAGCTGATAAGGTAATGTATACCTGGGCAGGGCCGGAGATAGCAGTGGCAACTACAAAAGCCTATAGTGCCCAGCTGATAGCTCTTTATCTGTTAGCCATGAAATTCGCAAGGGTAAGGGGAACGGTTACCGATGATTATTTTAAAACCCTGCTTGAAGATATACAGCGCCTGCCGGATCAGGTTGAGCTGCTTCTTGAGAGCAGGAAAAGGATACAGCGTTTTGCAAACCGTTATATAGGTGCAAAGGATGTTTTCTATATAGGCCGCGGAGCTGATTATGCCACTGCACTTGAGAGTGCACTCAAGCTTAAGGAAATATCCTATGTGCATTCGGAGGCTTATGCTGCGGGAGAGCTTAAGCACGGTACCATATCTCTTATAGAAGAAGGTACGCTTGTTACGGCACTTGCTACCCAGGAAGCGCTGTATCAGAAGACGATCAGTAATATGGTGGAAGTAAAGAGCCGCGGAGCTTTTGTGCTGGCAGTGACCAATGAAGGAAACAAGGATATAGAAAAAGCTGCCGATTATGTGATACATATACCTACAACGAATCAGTGGATGGCTAACAGTCTGGCGATAGTACCCATGCAGCTTTTTGCATACTATGTGGCGCTTGGTAAAGGCTGTGATATCGACAAGCCCAGAAATCTTGCAAAGTCGGTTACCGTAGAGTGATATCAAAGCAATGACCGATAGAAAAACTTAGAATATGGAAAGTGAAAACACAGTATTCTATCTTGGGAAAAAGGAAGAGAGTGCCGGTGATAATGCTGATGCGGGAACCGGAAAAAAATACCGCACAGCTCTCAGCGGCGATCTTCCTTTTGCCCTGGAAACATATAACGATAAGTGGCACAGTGAGTCAAATCTGGAAAGGGTAGAAGAGCTTTCAAAAAAATGCGAGCGCCGGTCTATGGTGGTAAGGAGGATGATATACCTTGAACGCAGGCAGACCGAGATAATATCCGCAATGATGGGAAACGGCAAACGTTTCTACAAAGCGAAGCAGCCTTTTGTGATCTCCGGTCCGCTGCTGATCACTGCACCGGTACTTATCCCTTTTCTTGTATGGTCGGCTACATTTACCCTTGTGATCCCAATTATCGCGATCATTATTTTTATCACGATCATCATAACATGCTTTACGATAGATAAAAGGGTTCATGAAAGAAAGGAAGAAGAGCTTTCCTGGAAGCTTAAGGGAATAGAGATCGAGCATGAAGAGCTTGAAACAGAGAAAGCAGAACTTGATATAGAGATAAGTAAACTGAGAAAGATCGATGAAGACAGCCGGGTGAAGAAAAATGAACGGAATCAGGAATGATCTTATAATAAAAACATTAGCCGGTGCGCTTATAGGAATGGTGATCTGGATAATACTGTTTCTTACAGGCGGATATCCCGATGAAATGGTACTTGACAGACCGGCGCTGGCAGCCCAGCTTACCGGGTCGGTTATCTTTGGGGCGGTCTGTATGGGCGGATCGGTGGTATACGGGATAGAGAGCATGGGAGTTACAAGAGCCACGCTGTTTCATTTTGTCCTGTGTACGGGAAGTTTCCTTATCGTCAGTCATATACTTGGATGGTTTCCGGCATCGTGGATGCCTATAGTGCTTGCGATCTTTGTGCTGGCATATTTTATTATATGGCTTATTAATTATATCTATTGGATCAATTCCGTAAAAGATCTTAACAGGGACCTCGAACAGATGCGCAGCTCCCGTGAAAAGGGGGACAGAGAATGAGGCGTATGGCAGATATTGAGGTGATCCTGGATGACAGTTATACGGATCCGAAGATAACGATACGTACGAAGTCAAGAACACCACAGATAGAAAGTATAATAACCGCTGTGGAAGAAGTGACAGAGAGCGCATATCCCATGATACAGGGGGAGAATAACGGAAACGTGGAATTGATCTCCCAGCGTGATATCATGAGGATATATACGGAGGGACGCAAGGTGGTCATCAGGACAGAAGAAGTCCTGTATTCCAGCGGAAAGACTCTTCTTGCACTGGAGGAAGTGCTTAATCCTGACCGCTTTTTAAGGATATCACAGTCGGAGATAATCAATTTTCATAAAGTGAAATGCTTTGATTTTAATATTTCGGGTACTATAGGAATATTGTTTGATAACGGGGAAAGAACCTGGGTTGCCAGAAGCAGGATGAAGGCTATAAAGGCTATGATCAGGGAGAATACATAAAACCATCAACAGCTTTTAACATTTTTTGTACAGAATGAACACAATTTCGTCACAAAGCAGTCTTAGAATGGGGATCATCAAAGGAAGATACTTTGATGATCCCGATTTTAAATGGAAGGAAGTGTTGTATTATGTATGATGATCTTTCAAAAACAAACGGAAACGAGACTACTGAAGGGATGAGCGGGAACAGTATATACAGGATCAATTACCGCACACAGGGAACATATGCCCAGGCGCATCCCGGGAGCGGCTACGGTGTTTACGGGAATCAATATCAGACAGGAACTGTCAATGCAGCCGAAAGTGTAAAGAAAAAGAAGATGAGCCCATTTGGGAAGATCTGCTTCGGTGCGGTGATAGGACTGGTATTCGGTATATTTGCCGGTGTAGGCATATTTGCTGTTTCAAAGGGAGCGGGATATCTTGGACTGGATAACAGCAGCAGGATCAGTACGACAGCCCGGAGCAGTTACAGCGAGGCAAAGGGCAATCAGGCTAAAATGGCGATAGAGCAGGTCAATTCGGTTCAGTCGGAGCCTGTAACGGCTACTGCGACAACAGTAGTAACAGATGTTACAAAAGTTGTGGATGAGGTGATGCCATCGATCGTTTCGATAACTAATAAAGGGAGCTACAGCTATTATTTTTACACCGTTCCAAGTGAATCGAGCGGAAGCGGCATCATAATAGGATCAAATGATGAGGAACTGCTGATAGTAACAAACTATCATGTGGTTGTTAATAATGACAGCCTTGCAGTTGCTTTTGCCGACGGATCGGAAGCGGAGGCACTGGTAAAGGGCAGTGATGCAGCCAGGGATCTTGCAGTTATAGCGGTAAGGCTTGATGATATAGATGATTCGACCATCAATAATATCAAGATAGCCAAGATGGGCGATTCCGAAGCTCTTAAGGTCGGAGAACCTGCGATAGCCATAGGAAATGCCCTTGGATACGGCCAGTCGGTAACGACAGGTGTGATAAGCGCATTAAACCGTCAGATGGATATGGAAAATACAAGCGGTACCTTTATCCAGACCGATGCAGCTATCAACCCCGGAAATTCAGGTGGTGCGCTTTTGAACATCAGCGGTGAAGTGGTAGGTATCAATTCCAACAAGATAGGCGGATCTACAGTAGAAGGCATGGGATATGCGATCCCCATCTCCGCAGCAAAGCCTATAATAGAAGAACTTATGTTAAAGACTACCCGCACCCTTGTTGATGAAGATGAGAGAGGATATCTCGGGATCACGGGAGCTACGGTAACACAGCAGGAGATAATGGTATACGGATATCCCGAAGGGGTTTATGTGGCTAATGTGAACGACGGATCTGCGGCTGATCAGGCAGGACTTCAGAGAGGTGATTACATCACGGCTTTTGACGGAGAGAGCGTCACTTCAATGGAAGGATTGCAGAGACTGCTAATGTACTACAGTGTCGGTGACGAGATCGAAGTAGAGGTCATGAGACCTACGGAATCCGGTTATACGCAGCTGACGCTTAGTATAACCCTTGCAGATAAGAGTGTGCTTGGAAGGACGAACTGAAACGATCGGCTTGAGGATAGCCGCCCCTGAGGGGTGGAAGAGATGAACACCGGGCCTGCCTGTGTACCCTATACAGACAGGCCCTTTTATGTTAAAATGTACCCATTATCTTAAGGAGGAGCATAAATGGATCAGGATGCTTATGAGAAAATCTGCAGCGTATGCGGACGGCCGGAAAGCGTAGCCGGAAAGCTGATGAGGCTGCCTATGAATATGTACCTTTGTCCGGAATGTATGGATAAGACAGCAGATATGATAGAATCACAGATGGGTAATATGAACGGGGCGGGTGCCATAGACTGGAAAAAGGTTATGGGGATGTACGGCGGCCCTATGGCAAATGCAGAAAAAACAAATCAGGAATTAATAAAGCCTGAGGATGATAACAACAGAGGTGATGCGGAAAAGTCAGATAAGGATCTGAAAGAATCCGGAGATGAGAAGGAAGAGAATAAAAAAGCTTCACAGACCGGCCCCAAGGTGAATTTTATCGATCTGACCGGCCTGCCTTTCGATTTCGGATTTGGCGGAAGACCTAAGGTCAAAAAGAAAAAAGAAGGAGAGTACACGCCTCTGCTTAAGCTGAAAGATATACCTGCACCGCATAAGATAAAGGAGATGCTGGACGAATATGTGGTGGGGCAGGAGCAGGCGAAGAAGGTAATGAGCGTTGCCGTTTACAATCATTATAAACGTGTAGCGACCAGGACAATGGATGAGATAGAGATAGAGAAATCCAATATGCTCATGCTGGGACCTACCGGCTGCGGAAAGACTTACCTGGTGAGGACACTGGCAAGGATACTCAAGGTTCCGCTGGCTGTTACGGATGCTACTACTCTTACGGAAGCCGGTTATATAGGTGATGATATAGAAAGTGTCCTCAGCAAGCTTTTAGCTGCTGCCGATAATGATGTAGAAAAAGCGGAACAGGGTATAGTCTATATTGATGAAATTGATAAGATCGCCAAGAAGCAGAATACCAATTCAAGGGATGTGAGCGGTGAATCCGTACAGCAGGGGCTGCTTAAGCTTCTGGAAGGAGCGGATATAGAAGTACCTGTCGGATCTTCTTCAAAAAATGCGATGGTCCCCACTACTTCCGTCAATACCAGGAATATCCTTTTTATCTGCGGAGGGGCTTTCCCCGGAATAGAAGAGATAATAAAGAAAAGACTAAACAGAAGCAGCTCAATAGGTTTTCACGGCGAAGTGAGGGATCCGGAGGAAAAAGACCTTACCATCCTTAAGGAAGTGGAAACAGAGGATATCAGAAAATTCGGTATGATACCTGAATTTGTGGGACGCCTTCCAATGGTATTTGCACTTGAAGGGCTGGATAAGGATATGATGATACGTATCCTGAAGGAGCCTAAGAATGCGATCCTCAAACAGTATCAGAAGCTTCTTGAACTTGATGAGGTCAGGCTTATATTTGATGATGATGCTCTTGAGCTTATAGCCGAAAAAGCGCTGAAAAAAGAAACCGGAGCCAGAGCACTCCGCTCTATCCTGGATGAATATATGGTGGATATAATGTATGAGATACCGAAGGATAAAAATATCGGTACCGTGACCATCACCAGAGAGTACCTTGAGAAGACAGGCGGTCCCAAGATAGAATTGAGAACTCTGTGATCACCGGAGAAACTATGTGTTTTTAAGAGGCCTTCGGGCCTCTTTTTTTGATCCCGTTTTCCGTTTTTGCGAAAAAGGGTATAGACATCCTTTGGAATATGGTATATACTCCTCAACACAAATAAAGCAGACACACATATTTAAGGAATACCTGAGCGGCTATCCTCCATCAACGGTAAAAGGAGGATTTGTTGTGAAAGGAAAAATCAAAAAAGGGTCTTTGTGTCTGATCCTGACCATCTGTATTCTGATGTTGAATGCCTATGATCATCTGTCTGTTTCGGCAGCCGGTACGGAACAGAGCGGAGTGGTGGCGAGGCAGGCGATCCGTCATGTTCACGGGGATGAAAACAGTTTCTGTTATAACGATGTGATGTTTATCTGCGGGGGTAGTTTGATACCTTCGTATGATGAAAAAGGAAAAAAGGTCTATACATGCCAGAAATGCGGAAGGACCTGGCTGATGGAAGGGGAAACCTGCCATGGTATCAGTCAGGAACTCAGGCTTGTCTGTACTACGGATATTCTCGGGATCCTGTATATCGAAAGATCATTTACGGGTGATGATATCATCCTCTCTGCCGGTCTGGAAGAACGATCAATCTATATGGATGAATATGATCTGTCGTGGGGAACATCCGGATCGGGTGCGGATATTGTTATTCCTGCCGGTTCCGGAGGAACGTATACGCTTACATTGAATTATCATGATTATCTTCGGGAATCATGGTATAGCACGACTCTTTCATATACCGTAAGCGGCAGGGAAGAAAATGAAGAAAAAAAGGAGCCGGAGAATAAGGAAGAAAACGGGGAAGAGACGCCGGAAGAAGAGAAAGAGGAAGAAGGCGGGGAAGAGACGCCCGAAGAAGAGAAAGAGGAAGAGGGCGGGGAAGAGACGCCCGAAGAAGAGAAAGAGGAAGAGGGCGGGGAAGAGACGCCGGAAGAAGAGAAAGAGGAAGAAGGCGGGGAAGAGACACCCGAAGAAGAGAAAAAAGATGAGGAAAAGAAAGATAATGAAAAAAAGAAGGCTGTGGTAAAGAAAAAGACTGAAGAAGAAAAAGCTCCGGAAAACAAAGAAGAATCCCCGGGTGAGGAAGAAAACGGCGGCGATGAGGAACAGGAGTCTTCCGAAGACGGATCTTCGGACGAAGGGGCTGAGGAGGACAGATCGGTCAGTGCCGATTCAGCAAGTGACAATTCGGTGAGTAACAATACTGCCGTTAAAAAGACCGTCATTAGAGAAACGAAGATAGATGATGGCGGCATATCACCGGATGGATCAAAAAACGAAACAGATAATGAAGCCGATATGATGCCGGTAACAGAAGCTTTGGAAGCTGCCGGGGAAGATGATAAGGAAACAGAGCCGGAAGAAGAAACGAGCATATCAGTAAATGAGGTGGCGACAGTGATGAACCTTTCATCCGGGAGAGGTGAAGATCCGGGAAAAGTTCAGAGCAAAATGCCTCAGCTTAAGCCGGGGCTTCCTAAAGCGGCTAAGGCAGGCGTTGCTGCTGCGGGAGGAATCGGAAGTGTTCTTGCCATTTATGCCGGTTTTGTATATCTGATGGCTATGGCAGAGGTAGATTCGATCCGTCCGGACGGAAGCAAAAAGAGACTGTGCAAGCTCAGTATACAGTCAGAAAAAGGAAAGGCATTTATGATAAGGCTTGATAAGGCTGTTCAGGAGCGGTGTGAGACTGACAGGATCAGGCTTAAGCTTCCTCTTCTGTTTGTCCTGTGTTATAAGGATCATGCCATTATAGTACAGAGCAGGGGAAAGCTTCAGGAGAAGCGTATAGGCAGGGAAATCTATGTAAATATATGATATTTTTAATACAGGCAGGGTTATGTCACCCTGCCTGTACACAGGGCGGCTGTACTTGAAACTTGCTGTCAAACAGAGTAAAATACAGATGTTATGATCAATATTTTCAGGGAGATGGACAAAAAGAAACAGCCGGTACAGACACCGTTATGGAAGCAGGCGGAGCAGGAGACCATGACGGTATCCGAATACATATTATCAAGGCTTATGCTTGTGAACGATGATATCCGTAATGCAGATGTGGATGCATTAGGGTATCTTGAAATGCTGTTTTTCAGAGTGAAGGATGATACCCGTATTCCGGTACAGAGCAGATCCCTGATGCATATCCTGGATAAACTTAACGAAGATCTTGAGTACTCTGTTGAGATATTCGGACAGAGGGCGGCAT
This sequence comes from uncultured Lachnospiraceae bacterium, assembly GCA_902779395.1. Classification (GTDB taxonomy): domain Bacteria; phylum Bacillota; class Clostridia; order Lachnospirales; family Lachnospiraceae; genus NK4A136. The sequence goes on from CACZBK010000012.1 coordinate 103,928, forward strand.
ATATACTCGACTTTCTGGAAGCTGATACTCTCAGACACGCGGTTGATAAAAGCGCAAATGAACCGGAGCGTCTTATTCTCGGCAGGATCTTAAGGCTTCGATATCTGTATATACATACTGATGAAGAAAAAAGCAAAACAGCGTATAAGCCCAGGGAGATCAAGGAATATCTTGACAGATTTGTTATAGGTCAGAGAGACGCAAAACTTGCCGTGAGTACTGCCGTATATGGTCATGGGAAAAGGGTGAGACATCCCGAAGAGCGTTTTGCTCCGGATGTTGTTCTTCTTATCGGGCCGTCCGGATGTGGAAAGACAGAGATAATGCGCAGGATAAGAGAGATCACGGATTATCCCATTGTCTTTACGGATGTTTCATCTCTGGGGGCCAGCCAATACAGGGGCCGGCATAAAGAGGATATACTCCTGGAACTGTACGAAGCATCAGGCAGGAAAAAGAACCTTGCCGAAAAGGGTATAATATTCATGGACGAGTTCGACAAACTGATGCTCCCTGCTGTCAGTGAAAGGGGGGTTAATGTTCATGATGATGTACAGTCACAGCTTCTCACAATGCTGGAAGGGGCAGAGGTAGAACTTAAATGTGATGGACAGCAGCTGCTCCTGGATACTTCAAGGATGCTTTTTGTTCTGGCGGGGGCATTTCAGGGCCTTGACGAGTATATAAGGACAGATAAACGGGAAAAAAGCAATATACCGGGAAGTATAGGGTTTAAGGCCGTTCTTGAGAAGGATATGAATCTTGATTATATAAGGGATAATATCAATCACGAAGTGCTCATGAAGTACGGGATGAAAAGAGAACTGGCAGGCCGTATATCAAGTATTGCAGTGCTTGAGAAGCTGGATATTGACGATATGATCCGTATCCTGACCGAGCCTGAAGACAGTCTGGTACAGAGGTATGAAAGGGAGCTTAAGCTTTCTTCTGGCGCGGAACTGATCATTACTGACGATGCGCTTAATGCAATAGCTGAAGAGGCTTTAAAGTCGGCTGTGGGTGCCAGAGCATTACAGAGTGTTCTGGGAAGAGTACTTGGAAGAGTTATGTATAAAGCGCCCGGAATAAAAGGGCTTAAGCGGGTAATAATAAATGAAGCGGTTGTTAAAGAGGGAGAAGAACCTCTTATAGAGGCAGAAGGGCAGGATGTACCGGGTATTTACATGTAAAAGTGCTGCGAAGACTGCAGTGTATATAGAGCAGAAAATGGCTGAATATCAGGAATATGGTGGCAGTTTTTCATCTCCGGCCACGGTATATGATTATCTGCGTGTTTTGATACATTATATCACTGTGATCCGTCCGCTTCCCGAGCATAATATAGACAGTATATTGAAGCTTATGGGAGCCAGTTATAAGGAAAGAGGGTACCGTACTCCTTTCTGGGCTATCATCAGGGATGCGGCAGCATCTCATCCGGATGACGAGATCTTCTATAAAGCCCGCTCCCTGGAGAGTATAGTTACAAACGAAGATATTGACGAGATGTTTTCCTTTATGGAATATGAACTCCTCAAAGAGCCCTATGATGAGGAAAACGAGAAGAATCTCGGGACTCTTGCCGTATGCAGGGTTAAATATCAGCAAAGTAAGGTGCGCAGTATCCGTATGAAGGAAAGCGGGAGGCTTATACATGATAAAGAGCAGGCCCCGTTTCTTGAAGACTGCAGAAAGTTTGTGGAGGAATATACCCCCGAACGCATCAAGGAATATCTTGACCGTTTTGTCCTTGGGCAGGATGACTCTAAAGAGGTTCTGAGTACAGCGATATATAATCATATGCTGCGTATCCTTTATCCTGAGGAAAAACTGTTAAAGACAAATGTTCTGATGGTCGGTCCTTCAGGCTGCGGCAAGACAGAGATGATAAGACGCCTTTCCGAACTTTTGCCGCTGCCAGTAGTGATAACGGATTTCAGCGGTATAGTGGCCACACCATGGAAAGGAAGAAATAAGGAAGAGTCCCTGTTAAATCTTTATATAAAAGCGGGAAAGGACCTTCAGCTTACGGAGTGCGGGATAGTATTCTGTGACGAATTTGATAAGATCATTCCGGAAAAGCTTTATTCAAGAGGCGGCGATATTAATCAGGAACTGCAGGGACAGCTTCTGGGAATGTTTGAAGGTACCGAGATAGATGTTCCTCTTCAGGATAAATCCGGTGCGGACAGCCTGATCATGGATACGTCAAACATCCTATTTATCTGCGCCGGAGCATTTGAGGGACTGGAACGCATAGTAAAAAGAGATTATGTGAAGAGCGGTATAGGTTTCGGAAGCGATGTGGAAAAGGATGAGAGTTTTGAGATGAAAGGTTATCATCTTAAGACCGAGCATCTTATGAAATATGGAATGAAACCCGAGCTTGCAGGCCGGCTTTCGGCAGTAACGGTGCTTAAGAAGCTCGACCGCCAGATGATGAGAAGGATACTTACCGAGCCTGAAGACAGTATAATATCCCGTTATGAAAGAGAACTTATGATAGAGGACGGAGTAAGACTGAATCTTTCTGACGGTGCACTCGATGTTATCACGGACAGGGTCATGGAGATGAGCATAGGAGCACGGGGATTGAACTCCGTCGTAAGGGAGATATTATCCGAAGTAATGTTTGAAGTACCGTCGATGATGGGGGTAAAAGAAGTACTTATAACTGAAGGGGCTGCCAGACTTGAAGAGAAGGCAACGTATATGTAATGGGGCATGTATGTTATGAGTGTAGAGAAGGCTTTAATTGAAAAGAAAGAAAATACCGGAAAGCTTCAAAAGGCTGTATTGATACGTACGATACTGCCGGAACTCTTAATGTGCGTAGTAATACTGATCACTATCATACTTCGTACAAGAAGCTCTCTTGAGGAAGAAGTATACAGATCACTTGAAGCGGTGGCTAATTCTGTTGTTAATGCATATAATGTCATGTACCCGGGGGATTATGAGCTCGTCGGTGATAAAGTGGTATCACTGTATAAAGGCGATAAGGAGCTTACGGGAGACCATGATTATCTTGATAAGGTGCGTGTCGGCAGTGGTATGGATCTGACTCTTTTTTATAAAGATGCCAGGATACTCACAACTTTAAAGGACAGCGAGGGCGTGCGTTATATAGGCAGCGGAGTGCATACTACCATAATGGATGCTATGGAAAAGCAGAAGAGCCCGCTGCATTATAAGACGGAAATAGAATCCGGAAAGCTGTATTATGTCTGTTATGTTCCTTTGATCAACAGTGACGGAAGTCTTGTGGGAATGGTCGGTACCGCTATTACGGCCAGGGAAGTAAGGCGTGAGGAAGATGTTGCGGTTGCACCCATACTGCTTATAGCCGCTGCGGGACTTATCGCTGCCAGCCTTATAAGCAGAAGTTACACCACCTCTGTAGTAGCTGCGGTAGAAAGTATGCACAGCTTCCTTACCAGGATGGTAGCCGGTAAGCTGAATAATGAGATGCCACAGGAAATATTAAAGCGCGGTGATGAAATTGGAGCCATGGGAGCCAGTATAGTACGGATGCAGAATGCCGTAAGGATACTGGTTGAGTGTGATCCGCTTACGACACTTTACAACAGACGCTGCGGTGATGCCAAGATGAAGGCGATACAGAAGAAAGCTGCGGAATCCGGTGAACCGTTCTGCATAGCGATAGCTGATATCGATTTCTTTAAAAAAGTAAACGATACTTACGGGCATGATGCAGGTGATCTTGTACTTAAACATGTGGCAGCAGAGCTTAAGGACCTGATGGCCGGACGCGGACATGCGGTCAGATGGGGCGGTGAGGAATTTCTTCTTATCTTTGAAGATATGCGCCTTGTATCGGCTGCGGCTTCTATAGAGACACTGATAGATAAGATAAGAGCAGCTCATATTGCTTACGGAGTGAAGGATATAAGGATAACCATGACCATCGGTCTTGTTGAAGGCAGTGCTGATAAGACTCTTGAAGATATGGTGAAGGAAGCGGATGACAAGCTGTATTATGGTAAGGAAAACGGAAGAAACCAGCTTGTGGTACATCCCGGAGAACCCGAACCCTGCTACCGTCTCCTGCTTGTGGAAGAGATGGATATGATGCGGTCGGATACGGTTGTGACTTTCTCTGAGGATATGCTTGAATCTGAAAAACTGATGAAGCTTTTATCGGATAATGCTTATAAAGAAATAGAGAGTGGCGAGGAACATCCGGAGGATGGAAATGACGACGCCGGGGAAGAGGAGAATGATGAGTAATAAGGAAGTAACTGCAGACTTTAAGGAAAATAAGATGGGCTATATGCCCATGAACAGACTGCTGATCGGTATGGCCGCGCCAATGATCATTTCCATGCTGGTGACGGCTTTTTATAATATAGTAGATTCTATCTTTGTAGCACGTATAGTTGATGAAGGAGGGGATGCGGCATCCGCGGGGACTGCAGCTCTTTCGGCTCTTGGAATGGCTTTTCCATTTCAGACTTTGCTGATCGCATTTGCGACCGGTACATGTGTGGGTGTGAATGCCATACTTTCAAAGGCACTTGGTGAAAAGGATAAAGTAACTGCGCAGAAAGCAGCGAATAACGGAGTGTTCCTTTCCTTCTGTAATTATCTGCTTTTTCTTTTTATAGGTGTATTCCTGGCGCCGGTGCTGATAGCATCACAAAAGGGAGCCGGACTGACTCTTGAATACGGAAGCCAGTATCTTCGCATCGTATGTATAGGTTCTCTGGGTATATACATGGAATTTATATTTGAGCGTCTGCTGCAGTCTACGGGAAAAACGATCTTTACAATGGTAACCCAGGGCGTGGGCGCAATAGTTAATATCATTCTGGATCCTATTCTGATCTTCGGACTTTTGGGCTTCCCGCAGATGAGGGTTGCCGGTGCAGCCATTGCCACCATAACGGGACAGATAGTAGCCGGTATACTTGCCTTTATCCTTAACCGCAGGTTCAATGAGGATGTACAGGTAGATCTTAAGGGATTCAAGCCGGATCTTACCATCATTAAAAGGATATATTCGGTAGGGTTTCCTTCCATTATCATGCAGGCGATAGGTTCTGTAATGACATATTCGATGAACCGCATACTCGGAGGATTGAATGAGGCAGCGGTAGCTGTATTTACTGTATATTTCAAATTACAGAGCATCTTCTTCATGCCTATATTCGGGCTTAATAACGGCATGGTGCCTATACTGGCTTTTAATTACGGAGCAAGGAAGCGCAAGCGCATGATGCAGGTCATAAGGCTTTCCATGGTTTATGCTCTGTGTTTTATGGCAATAGGTTTTATACTGTTCCAGTTTATGCCCAAGCAGCTTCTCATGATATTTGATACCGGAGATGACAGTCTGATCACTTACGGCGTTCCCGCACTGCGCATCATAGCCTGGCATTATCTTCTGGCATGGTTTTGTATAATAGGCGGTACAGTATTCCAGGCGCTTGGAAACGGTCTTTACAGTCTGATAGTATCTGTTGCAAGACAGCTTGTGGTGCTTGTACCTGTTGCATATATCCTTTCTAAGATAGGCGGACTGTCACTTATATGGTGGTGTTTCCCGATAGCGGAACTCATGTCGCTCGCCGTTACCAGCTTTTTCCTCATACGTATATATAAAAGGATCATCGCACCTATCCCGGAATAAAACAAAAGCTGATACTGTGGATAACAAATAATAAGAACCTTTGCTATGGAAATGGCCGGGATGGAAAGATACCGCGAAAGCGGTTTTTTTTGTGCTGGTAAGCCTTGGACCGGAACTTATATGCAATTCGCCACAAAAGAATGACAGCTCACCACATTTTATCCGTTTTCTTTTATCATGATATATAATTACAATGACCCTAAGCTAAGGATCTTATCATTACAGAAAGGACCTGTGATCAATGAAGAAAAAAACGATAGCAGCACTGCTCATACCTATGATGCTGCTTAACGGCTGCGCAAGCGTAAGCCAGCCAGCGGAGGATCAGCCTGCAGCGGAAAAAGAGGAAGCAAGCTTTGATCCGGACAGCATCCGCGCACAGGATGATTTTAACGGTTATGTAAATGCGGCGTATCTCTGCGAAGCGGATCTGGATGAGTATAAAGGCAGTTACGGATCCTTTGCCCTGATCCAAAAGAAGGTGGACGAAGAGCTGGATGCGATCATAAAAGAGATAGCAGAAGGCGACAGGGCATCTTATAAAGCTGGCAGTAATGAGCAGCTGATCTATGATGCCTATTACCAGCTGCTTGATGCATCCACAGGCGGCGCCTTTATGAATGAGGAAGACATAAAAGATATGCTCTCTATGGTGGATGAGATACAAAACGCCGCAACCATGGACGAATACATTGACATCTGCGGAAAGCTGTATACGCAGTGGGGAGCGGATCCCATCATGGGTGTTGATATCAGTACGGATCTTAAGGATGCATCATCCGCGAGCATTTCAATAAGACCTTTTTCCGATCCTACCGGACACAGGCTTAAGGAAGTATGTATGGCAGGAGAATACGGACAGGCTGTTGCCTCCTGCTTTAAAAAGGTATTGAACGACACAGGCATGGACGGCGAAGAGAGTAAGCAGCGCAGCGTAGATGATGCCCGACTGGTAATAGATATAGCTACGGCCACCGACATCGAGCTGGTGGAGCTGATATCCAAAGACTGGGGTGAATCCATGAAACTGGCAAAATATAAAACGAAAGAAGAGATAGATGCTTTGTGTCCCAATATAGGAATGGACGGGATACTGCGGAGCATGGGCCTTGGGCAGGTTAAGGCAGAGGGTATCTACCTTTGGGATGAGGGGCAGCTTTCTTTCATTGATTCCGTTCTTTCCGATGAATACCTTAAGCAGTGGAAGGATATCGCAGTTTATGATTATATGTGCAGTATCGGCGATTATCTTCCGAAAGAATACGGAGGACGCCCGGTTCTGTTTTCAAATGATAAATATGCCAGAGACGGACTCAAATACGCTTTCGGCAGGGAACTGGGTGAAGAATACGCTAAGCGCTATTATGATGAAAAAGCGGTAGAGGAAGTAAAGCAGATCACGGATGCCATCGTAGATGAATATGTATATATGATCGATGACTGCGAATGGCTCAGCGATAAAGGTAAAAGCGCGATAAAGACGAAGCTTGATAATATGCTTTATTTCATAGGAGCAGATGAGCCGCATACGGTCGATCCGGAAGATGCTGCGCTTATCGGACATTCGGTCTTTGATACAAAGCATAAGCTGAATATAAGGGATCATAAAGACAGAGTTGATATGTTGAACACTAAAGTGGAGCGGAACGGATTTGATAATATGGCTCCGCAGGCTGTAAATGCCTGCTATGCGCCTGATATCAATTCAATAAATATCACATTAGCCATAATGAATGAACCTTTCTACAGTCATGAGCAGAGCTACTGGCAGAATCTGGGCGGGATAGGTGCTGTCGTGGGTCATGAGATCTCTCATGCTTTTGATGATCACGGCATGCTCTTTGACATGAACGGAAATTATAACCCGGAGTGGATACCGGAGGAGGACCGCGAAGCTTTTGAAAAAATGGCTGAGCATATTAAGGATTATTATTCGGAAAAAAAGATACTTGATGTACATCCTGTGGACGGAGAACTTACGCTTGGAGAAAACCTGGCAGATATAAGCGGCGTGGACTGTATACTGCGGCTTACACAGAACAACGATCAGAGAAAAGAGCTGTTCGAAAACTATGCAAGGATATGGGCAAGCATTACACCTAAGGACAGTGTGCTTAATCAGCTTTATTCGGACGAGCACTCACCGGCGATCATCCGCGTAAATGCAGTGGTACCGCTCTTTGACCAATTTTATGAGATTTATGATGTCAAAGAAGGCGACGCAATGTATGTCGCTCCTCAAGACAGAGTAACGCGCTGGTAGGAAGGAGATTATAACAATGAACCTGATCATTAAACACTCACTAAAAAACATATTTTCCAAACCTTTGCGCCTTCTGCTTCTGGTTTTCTGCATCACCTTTGCCTCCTTTGCGGCATTGCTGGCAGTGGATATGAGGAACAATATAGAAGGCCTCATGAAGGGATATATGATGGATATGATCGGAAAGATGGATATCATCATCATGAATGCATCCCCTGAGGCGCTGGAGGAAGTTGAGGATATCGCAGATATCCGTAAGGTCGGTATCAGTCAGGCCGGGCTGTATGAGTATGAAAGAGATACCACCGGATATGAGTATTCATTTGAGAAATATATAGATGTAACAGCCATATCCGATATGAAGGCTGCATACGATATGGCATTTATTACCGAAGAGTTGGAAATTGACGACGGTACTGCCGTGATAAGTAAAGAATATGCCGAGCATTACGGTTATGGGGTGGGAGATACGATCGAACTTGAGACAAGAGATGAAGAGATACTTAAGCTTAAAGTAATTAAGCTTATCGATATTAAAAATATCATCTGGAGTGGAGAATATATCATCGTTTCAAACGAAAATCTGAGAAGGATAAGCTGTCTGGCGGATAATGACTATGATGTATGGCTGATCGATGTAGCAGATGACAGCCGTATCTCTGAGATAGCCGATCATATCAGAAGCAATGATCCCGGCGCTATGCTCGAGGTCATAAGCGAGATGGAGGATGATGGGGATATCGAACAGCTCTATAATCTGTTTTATCTGCTCTTTCTTATCTCATTTCTTCTGGTGATATTCGTAACGATCTCAATAGCAGAGAAGATCGTTAATGAGAGGATGTCGGTGATAGGTACTTTAAGGAGTCTTGGTGTTACACAGGGGAAAACGGCATTTGTGCTGCTGATAGAAAATATACTCTATGCAGTTTTGGGAACAGTTTTGGGAATATGGCTGTATTCTGTCTTAAAGCCTGTATTCCTTGAATCGATGCTCAATGTAAGCGTATATACCGGCAAAGCTATATCGCATTATATAACGCCTACACCTTTCTGGGTATATATGCTGGTGCTTTTGGGAGCAGTGATCATAGAGTGCGCATATCCACTGTATGAGCTGACCAAAGCCGTAAAGACGCCTATAAGGGATATTATATTTGAGAATAAGGATACGGAATTCAGATATAAATGGAGCAGGCTCTATACAGGCATCGTTCTGGGTGTGGTGGCTATAGTTGCAGGGCTTCTGGTTAAAAACTTTTTTACGCTGGCAGTATCATTTGCATGCGGAGTAGTAGCTACGGCAGTACTGATCCCCTTTTTCATCAGGATCATATCCCGGCTTATAAGCGGGCTTTGCCGTAAGTTTTCGCTTCCCGTAGCACAGCTGGCCGCAGAGAATATGTCCAGGAACAGGATCATAATGGGAACAGCGGTATTGTGTGTTACATCGCTTACGCTTTCACTGCTTATCGGCGGAGTAGGGGCATCCATGTTGAGCGATCTTGATTCGGTGAATTACGATTGTGATGTGATCGTTAATATACAAAGAAGCGATGACGATCATACATACCGATATATCAGGTCGATCGAAGGCGTTGAGGAGACGGATTATGTATATGTTACTCCTGTGGTACAGGGAGCAATAAATGATGAAAAGAGCAGAGAATTCACGATCCTTTCAGATACAGAGCACAGTATAATTACCGAACTTCCGGCAGAGGGATATGATCTTAAAGATGACGAGATCGTTATAAGCAAAGAGCTTGCAAAGCGTTATAAGCTTAATGCGGGGGATGAGATCAGATTTGTATTCAATCCTGACGGTGATTTTCCTACGGAAAGACATTTTACTGTAAGGGATACCATGGAGTTGAAGAACAGTTTGTTTAGCGGCATCGCCACGGTAGTTATAAGCAGAGACCTTTATGATCATGCATACGCCAGAAGGCTGGGGGATATACTTATCAGAACCTCCGATCCGGATGGCTTAAAGGACAAGATCGAAAAGAGTTCGGAGACAGAGGCGCTTTCTGTAGAGACCATGGCAGAGCGTGAGGAAGAAAAAAAGAAGAATGCATCCGGACTGACTACTGTCATCAGGCTGATCGTAGCGGGAAGCACGGCTCTTACCCTGATAGGTATAGCGGGTAACCAGTCCCTGGGCTTTATAACACGCAAGCGTGAAACGGCGCTGCTTTATTCGGTGGCGCTTCCCAGACATAAATTAAAGAGACTGATCTTTCTGGAAAGTTTCTTTTCCATGGGCATATCCGCAGTTGTTGCGGGACTTGCGGCACCTTTTCTATACCGGGTATTGGCGCATCTGTTTGATGTGATCGGTGACGGGAACATGGACATCATGACAAACGGAGGCATAGGCTTTTCGAACAGCCTGACATATATGGCGGTGATACTTATCGTATATCTGCTGACCACGCTGATACCTTCAGGATATCTAAGGAAGATGAATATTGCGGAAGAATTAAAGTACGAATAAAAGGAGAGTCATAAAATGGACACAATAATCACGGTAGATAATGTATACAAATCATTCGGTAAAGACGAGTTGGAAGTAAAAGTGTTGCAGGGCGCGGATATGACGGTAAAGAGAGGAGAATTTGTTTCACTCATGGGACCCTCCGGTTCCGGCAAATCAACGCTGCTGTACCTGATCGGAGGGCTGGACCGCAACTATACGGGCGATATAGTGGTATGCGGCGAGAATATCGGAAAGATAAAGGAAAAGAAGCTTTCGCAGCTGAGGCTTTCAAAGATAGGTTTTATCTTCCAGTTTTATAATCTGGTCCAGAATCTTTCGGTAGAAGATAACATCCTTCTGCCGCTTAAGGTTTCGAAGCGTTATGATGGCGCCGCAGCAAAAAGGCTTACGGAGATACTGGATATAACCGGTATTGCGGATAAACGCAAGGTAATGCCGGCCAAGCTTTCCGGCGGACAGCAGCAGCGTGTGGCTATAGCAAGAGCTTTGATGGGCGAGCCCGAGATAATACTCGCGGATGAGCCTACCGGAAATCTGGATAAGGAATCCGGCGAGACCATAATGGAGCTGTTTAAAAAGATCAATGAGGAGAGGAATATGACGATACTTCAGGTAACCCACTCCGAGCATAACAGCCGTTACGGCAGCCGCGTCGTACAGCTCGACAACGGAAAGCTGGTCTGATAAAATAGAAACAGATCTGTGATCATAAGGAGCGCAGAGACTACCCTGTCATCCTGAGCGTGGGTGAAGTACTTAATGAGTGCAAGCGATAGCGCAGCACGAATATAGTACTCACCTACCTGCGAAGCTTAGCGAAAGCAAGGCATAGCCGCAGCTTGAGCTTAGCGACCTCAGGAAGCGAAGGATCCTTATCGAGTGGAGAAGAACATGCGGATCGCCATATGCGATGATGAAAAAGTATTTCTAAATGACCTTGAGCAGAAGATCTACGGGATCATATCACGGCTTGACTGTGATGTGATCTCGTTTTCATGCGCGGAGGATCTGCTCGCTTCGAAAGATGTATTTGATCTGATCTTTCTGGATATAGAGATGGGCGGCATGGATGGGATGAGCGCTGCCAGGCAGATGCGATCAAAAAACAATGGCACGCCGATAGTATTCCTTACCAGTCATACAGAGATGGCAATTGACGGTTATGAGGTAGGGGCTTTCCGTTTCCTGAAAAAGCCCGTAGAGGATGAAAAGCTTAAGCAGACCCTGCAGGATATAAAGCTTATGAAAGCCAGTATGCAGGGAGTGATGATCAAGTCTGCCGGGGAAGAGATAGTAGTGGTGCCGTCGGAAGTTTTATTCCTGGAATCGGATAATAATAATGTAAGGATAATAACCGGATCCGGTTCGTTTACCACCAGGATGAAACTTACGGAAGCCATAGATATATTTAATAAGATCAATGATACTATCAGAAAAGTTCATCGTTGCAGCGCGGTAAATCTTGATCATGTTGCAAGGCTAAGGGATAAAGAGGTTGTTTTGGATGACGGGAGCATAGTAGGTATAAGCCGGTCCGCTTATAACGAATTTAAAAAAGCGCTCTATGAACATGTTAAGAAAACGGTGAGATAGGAATGACTGTATTATGTTATGCTCTTACTTTGATATTGATACCGGCAGCCGCATTTTTGATGTGGTTTTTTATATTGGGAAGAAGAGGCATTAGCAGACAGAGTCTTAACGTAGCGGCGGTAAAAGCAGACTATATCATATCTGCAGGTCTTTGCATACTTATGAGCCTTATCATGACATTTGATGTAAGACGCGCGCTGGTATATCTGGAATCATACGGAGAAAAGGAAATACTGAATGCGGTTTTTTTTCCGGTAAGCGCATTAACCGTTCTTTTGATAATGATCCCGGGAAGTGTGATAAATGATAAAAAAGAAAATCTCATACCGGGTGTGACAGCAGTCTTTTTATCTTTCCTTTATATGGTACTGATCAATCTTTTGAGTCTCTGCGTGATAGGTGATCATTCTGATCTGTACGGAGCGCTGAGCTTTCTGGTTTCTGCAGTTATCTGCAGCATAATAGTATATTCTGCGCCTTTGCGCTCCCGGGACCGTTACAGGGCGGAGCTTCAAAAGATAGATGATATGGTTTCGGAAGCGCGCAATGCCCATTATGAAGCCGTAAAAAAAAGCAGCATGGAAACCAGACGCTTAAGACATGATATGAAGAATCATCTGATAGCTTTAAAAGAACTGGCGTCGCAGTCACGAAGCGAAGAACTCCTTGCTTATATAGATTCCATAGCCGAGCAGATAGAGGCTGCAGCGCCTCCGTACAGGAGCGGTAATGACATAGCAGATGTGATAATAGCAGATAAGTATGCAAAGGCAGAAAAACGCGGGCTTAAATTATGCATATCGGGTGATCTGGCCGGACTTGATATAGAGAGCGCCGATCTGGTTACGATACTGTCCAATTTATTGGACAATGCCATAGAAGCATTAAGCAGGGCATACGGAAGAGATCTTTCCGATGAAGACAAGAAGATAATTCTGGAATTTAAGAAGAATGCTAATTTTATACTTATCACTGAGAAAAATAAAAGCGTCAGCAGACTGACGCCGGGCAATTTAGTTTCTTCCAAGAATTCTCCGGATCACGGCTTTGGTATCTTAAACATCAGGCGCGCCGTTAAAAAATACGGCGGAGAGTTTAATATAAACTGCAGCGAAGAAGGGGATATCTACCGGGTGGAGGCTGAGATACTCATGCCCCTGAAAGAGTGACCGCCTCAGTAGCGGCGACATCCGGACAGCATTTTTTTGCCGCTATCCCATTTTTTTGATATAATGATAGGATGCCATGACATCAAACAGGAGTTACCGAAAACATATGAAGCAGGAAGATGTCCGGCGCGAGATCGAAAAGAACACCGGAACACAGTTTGATGCGGATATTGCGAAATGTATGCTGAAGATAATCGACGAAGATAAGGATTATGAACTGCATGAAAACAGCTTTGAAACCGATGGGAACGGAGGTCATGGAGGCAGATGGAACAATACAAAGTACTGATCATTGATGACGACGAAGTGATCGCCCAGTCAACTGCGGAATACTTTAATATGTTTGATGTTAAGAGCGCATACGTGACGGGATATGATGAAGCGGTCGCTTTCCTTGAGAAAAATCTGGTCTCACTTCTGCTGCTGGATATCAATCTGGGCGAACGCTCGGGTTTTGATCTGTGCAGGAAGGTGCGGGAGAACTATGACATGCCGATCCTTTTCATCAGTGCGCGAAGCAGTGATGATGATGTTTTGATAGCTCTTAATATCGGCGGCGACGATTATATAAAAAAGCCTTTTACCCTGAGTATTCTGCTGGCAAAAGTCAAAGCGATACTGGAGCGCTATGAAAAGGCGAAAGAGGCCCTGCTGCAGGCGGAAGCTGCAAATAATATAAAAGTGGCTCATTCGGATAATAAGGGGGTGGATAACACGCAGATCGCCCTTACGGAAACTATCATCATGGATACCGCTAAACATAAGCTTCGCAAAGGAACAGAAGAGATCGGCTTAAAGGCCATGGAGTATAAGCTGCTTAAGTATCTTTATGATCATTCGGGCAGGGTGGTAACCAAAGATGAACTTTTAAAAGAAGTCTGGGATGATGAATTCATCGGTGAAGGCACACTGGCTGTGCATATAAGACATCTGCGCGAAAAGATAGAGGAAGATCCCAAGGTCCCGCGCCTTATAAAAACCATATGGGGCGTAGGCTATATACTTGAACGTATATTATGAAAAAATACAGGAATGTGGTAATTGCATGCGGTGCATTATATTTTCTGGCGGTATTGATCTTTGCCGTTTTTACTTTGTGTGTCAGGGAAGACCCGGGCAAAGAGGCGCTGGTGCTGAAACTTAATGAGATAGCGCATAAGGTCGAAGCAGATCTCACAGATACCGGCAGCATCAGCAATGCACAGTACGGAGTTGATATAATCGTAACAGATACGATCGGAGAGGTATTGTTCAGTACCGTGCCTGTAGAGAACGGCAGGCTTTCCGTTGAAACGGCGATCAAAAAAGGATATCCGTACCGCTATATCTTTGTGAACGGACAAACATCCGGTTATGTGATCATTCCGGATGACGGCATGGGACAGACCTTGCAGCTGCGTATAAGGATCATCATAGGACTTTGTATTACCGGTGTGGCGCTTTTCATAGCTGCAGGTGTGTTTGGAATGTATGTAACAAAGCGGATCTATCGTCCCTTCAGGGAGCTTAATGATTTTGCCGGAAGGGTTGCAGAGGGAAAACTTGACGAGCCTCTTTCCATGGACCGGAATAATATGTTTGGGGCATTTTCCGAAAGCTTTGATATCATGCGTGAAGAACTCCGCTCATCCCGTTTGCGTGAAGCTGATCTGCAGAAGCGCGAAAAAGAACTGGTGGCATCCTTGAGCCATGATCTGAAAACGCCCATTACAGGGATCAAAGTGACATGCGAATTACTGACTGCAAAGTTTGATGCTTTAGACGCCATGGAGGATTATAAGGAAAAGATAGCCAATATCTATAAAAAGGCAGACCAGATAGATGTGCTGGTAAGTGATCTCTTTTCCGCAACACTGGAAGAACTGGGTGAGTTTAAGGTGAACTGTACGGATGAGAGTTCACTTATCCTTACAGATATTGTACATAGATATGATGATAAGGGACTGGTGAAGGCGCAGGATGTGCCGGAAGTGCTGATACATATAGATCCAAAGCGCATGAATCAGGTGATCGGCAATATCATTTCCAATTCCTATAAATATGCAGGTACTGCGATCGATGTAAGCTACCGCATAGTGGAAGAATATCTTGAAATGAGCATACGCGATCACGGACCGGGAGTGCCTGAAGAAGAGCTGGGAATGATCCTGGGCAAATTCTACCGTGGAAAGAAATGGGCGGAAAGTAAGGAAGAAGGCAGCGGACTGGGACTTTATATCGCGAGCACCCTGATGGAAAAAATGGACGGGGAGCTGGTGCCTTCCAATGAAGACAAGGGTTTTAAGATCACTTTGATGATCCCGCTCAGTTAAGAATCTGATAAGAATTCGATAATAGTTTAACAAAGAACAAATAACAAAAGCCATATATAATACAAATCGTAACATGGTGAACATGAACGAAAGGATGTATTATATATGGCTTCTTCTATTTTAAAAACAGAAAAACTCTGTAAATCGTTTTCAAACGGCGGCGTGCAGCAGCACGTCATAAAGAATCTCGATCTGGAGATCATAGAGGGTGACTTTACCGTGATCATGGGAGCATCCGGATCCGGTAAGTCGACCCTTTTGTACGCGCTGTCCGGAATGGATAAACCCAGCATGGGAAAGATCCGTTTTGGGGAGAAGGAGATCCAGGATTATTCCAACGATGAGCTGGCGGTATTCCGTCGCGGCAATTGCGGCTTTGTATTCCAGAGCGTTTATCTTCTGGATAATCAGACCGTGCTGGATAATGTTCTGACCGGAGCGCTCATCGTGCAGAAGAATTCACCGGAGCTGGTAAAAAAGGCAAAAGAGTTGCTGACGAAAGTAGGGATCGGGGAAGGATTGTGGAATAAATATCCCAACCAGCTTTCCGGCGGTGAAGCGCAGCGTGTCGGTATCGTGAGGGCCATCATCAATGATCCGAAGATATTATTTGCCGATGAACCTACAGGACAGCTGAACAGTGCTTCGGGAAAGGATGTGCTGGATGTCTTTACCGAGGTCCACAAAAACGGACAGTCTATCGTTCTGGTGACACATGATCTTAAAACTGCGCTGCGCGGAACAAGAGTATTGTATCTTCGTGACGGTGGTGTGGTCGGTGATCACAGGATGCCGGTATTTGGAGAAGATGATGAAAAGGACAGACGCGCTTCTCTCACGGCTTTCCTGGAAGAAATGGGGTGGTAGTCTATGAATAACAAGATACTTCGATTATCTCTGTTTAATCTGAAAAAGAACAGGCGTGAAGTCCTGGGCATCATCTTTATGACCTTAGTTACGGTGCTGATGCTGTCCGTTGTTCTGATCAACCAGAAGAAGATCGATACGTCTTTTGATGAGAGCTTTGAAAGATCTGGATGTGTAAAGCAGACGGTTTTATTTAAGGTCGATAAATACCGTAATGCCTTTGCAGACATCCTTAAGGAAGAGTACGGGATCGAAAAAGTAAGCGAAGGACGTATGATCCACTGCACCATGGTTGATGTTTTGAGCAAGGGCGGAGATACGGTCGCCTATAATCTGATCTATGCGACCGAAAAAACGGAACGCAAGATGGAAGCGTTCCGCAAACTTAAGCAGCTGCCGGAGGAAGAGATCGCGGCGATCGAGCATCCCATATGGCTTCCGGAATCGTTCAGGATCAAGAAGGACTATGAAGCCGGTGATGACTTTGTGATCCTTAAGAACGGTAAGGAATATCCCTTCACCATTGCCGGCTTTTATGAGACAGGACTGTTCACAAATGACGGGTATTCCCATAAAGTGATCCTGTCAGAGGATGATTACGCGCTCTTTGCAATGCTCTTTGATTCATCTTCGGATCGTGAGTGCATAGGTCTGTTTTTTGACGGTGAGGAGATCAATTTTGATAAATACCTTGAAGACTGTAATGCTGTAGCAGCGGAGAATCTGAGTTTTACAACGGATTATAATTGCTACAGGTGGGAAAAGCTTAATGAGACAAGCTTCCTGGAGATCTTTATGATGATGATCATAGGGATATCTGTGGTAACACTCATTGCGTCTTTATTTATGATACGACATAAGATCAGCGGCGACATTGAGGACCAGATGCAGCAGATCGGTGTGCTGGAAGCATTGGGATACCGTTCGTCTGAGATATCCTTATCCTATCTGTATGAATATGTGATCGCGGGTGGGATTGGCTCGGTACTGGGAGCAGTGATCGCCTGTCTGATCACACCCTTTGTGAATATCGGGATCGGCAAGCTGCTGGGACGGGCCGTGTCCGGTAACAGCGGATTGAGCGGGGCGCTTGTGGCTGCATTTGCCGTACTGATCTTTGTGGTCATGTTTGCGCTGATCAAGGCAAGGCAGGTAAAAAACTATCCTCCCGTAGTTGCATTGAGGAAAGGGATAAAGACGCATCATTTCAGCAAAAATATCCTTCCCCTTGATAAGATACGCGGGAATATCAATGTGGGACTTGCATTCAAGGGCTTCCTTGGTAATCTGAAGGCATCTGCGGGGATCCTGATCTGTATCGTTACTGCGGGGACGGCGATCATGTTTGGAGCGCTTACCTATGATTTTTCCAGGAACGGTCCTTATGGATTTGCTGCAACGATGGGAACGGATTGGGAAGTGTTAATGGTATACACCTTAAGTGATACAGATATCGACGCATTCAGGCAGGAACTGCTGACTCTGCCGGAAGTAAGAAAGGCGATCAAGGGCTTTCACGGAGAACATGTTTCCGTCAAAGGATCTTCAGATTCGGCAGAGGTGATCAGCTTTGGGGATTTTGCGGATGCGGAAAACATACATCCATATGAGGGCAGGCTGCCGCAGTATGATAACGAAGTGATGGTAGGACTGAGAAGGAGCAGGGCGGAAAACATTAAAGTCGGTGACAGCATCGTGCTGGAATATAACGGGCTGGAAAAAACATTTATCGTAAGCGGCATCGTCGGAACCATGCAGAATGGCGGAACGGTCGTGTATCTGACAAATGACGGATATAAACGCTTAAACATCTTTGCGGCTGAAAACGTTGTGCAGATATATCCGGCAGAAGGTGTAAGCATATCAAAGCTTCAGGCTGCTATCGATGCACATTTCGGTGGCACGGCAAAGCAGGCAGCGGAAGGCGGATCGAACGGGCAAAGCAGGGAAGAGAGGATACGCGCGGCTGCGGAGGAAAAGATAGCTGCAATGCTGAACCAATATGGTGTTACGGATGTGGATTATGCCGTGCAGATCGGGGATGAACTGATAACGGGAAACAGCAGGAACTTTGTGATAAAAGAATTCTTCTCCTACGAAGGTATCATAAAAACACAGATGGTGCCCATTGCGGAGACGACAAAAAACTTCTGCTTTTACGCATTGATCCTTGTTTCGGGGATCGTAGCGGTACTGATCACGATCATCACTTCAAATGATGTGAGAAGACAGAGGCATGCGCTGGGTATCATGAAAG
This sequence comes from uncultured Lachnospiraceae bacterium, assembly GCA_902779395.1. Lineage (GTDB taxonomy): Bacteria > Bacillota > Clostridia > Lachnospirales > Lachnospiraceae > NK4A136. Next base: position 122,545 of record CACZBK010000012.1, read on the forward strand.
GTCTGGGATACTCATCAAAAGATCTGATGCTGCAGCTGGCGCTGAAATATATGCCGGTGATTCTGGCAGGTACGGTGATCGCAATGCTGTGCGGGCTTTGGGTAAATAACATGTTCTGGGGACTGCTCTTTGCGTCATTTGCCAAGGTCAATATTTCGACGGTCGTTATCACAGATATCTTTATGCTGATCTTCTGCTTCGCAGTAGCCTATCTGAACGCGGGAAGGATAAGGAAGATATCAGTGACAGAGCTGATGACGGAATAAAGTGATCGTAAAAGGATCAAGCAACCATGTCATTCCGAACTTTTGACATAGTAAACACAGTTGTCATTCCGAACGAATGTGAGGAATCTTGATAAAGGAGAAGGAAATGAAAAAGAAAACTGATAGAAAAACAATAATCGGCAGCAGTATTTTCGGCTGTGCTGCAGCAATAGGCATTGCAGGCATCCTGGGCTTTAACGCCCTTTCCGGAAACAGCGGGAAAGCATTTGCGGAAGGCGCTGAAAGCGGACAGAGCGGTGCTAAAGAGCAGCGCGAAAACGGCTGGGAAGCTGCGAACAGGGATACGGAGTATGTCTACTGTGTGGGATCCGTCAGCAAGATCTATTCAACAGCTGCGGTAATGCGCCTGGCAGAGGAAGGAAAGGTGGTGCTTGATGCGCCGGTGACGGACTATATTCCGGAGTTTCGCATGGCGGATCCGAGGTATAAGGATATCACTGTGCGGATGCTGATGGATCATACTTCCGGACTGATGGGATCCTGCTATGCGGGAGCGCATCTGTATGGAGACACGAATGAAGAGTTTTTGGACCGTCTGCCGGAATATCTGGCGAAGCAGCGGCTGAAGGCGGATCCCGGAGAATATGCGGCATACTGTAACGACGGATTCGATCTGCTGGCGATCATAACGGAGCGTGTATCCGGTATGGATTTTACGGAATATGTGCAAAAGAATCTGTGTGCTCCTACCGGTGGGGACCGGACCGGATCCGGTGTAACATATCTTTCGATGGAAGATCTTGCACCGGCATATACAGCGGGACACAGTCTTTATGATGAGGGCGGCACGCAGGTGCTGGGAGCCGGAGGTATCTATGCAACGGCTTCCGATACAGCAAGATTCGGCGCGGGATTTTTTGCAGGAAATAACAGTATTCTTTCGGAAAGCGCCAAGAAAGCAATGGCTGCGCGCTGGTCAGACAAAGATATGTATATGGATGAGAACGGACTGGGCTGGGACTTAGTATCGATAAACAGATATGAGGACGCCGGTATCACGGTGCTGGGAAAAGGCGGAGATTCTTTGATGAATCATGCATTTCTCATGGTTGCACCTGAAGAAAGGATAAGTGTATCCGTGCTTTCAAACGGCGGAAGCAGTACATTAAACGCTCTTATGGCAGAGGCCATACTGGATGCGTGTCTGGAGGAAGAGGGAATACAGGTAACGGATCCCGAGTGGCCGGCTGCAGTAAATATATGCGATATCCCTGAAGAATATGATGCTCTGGCCGGAGCTTATGCTGTTTCGGGAATGGAAGGAGCCGCGATCAATAAGATCACATTTCCGGAGCATAAGTATATGCATGTGGAGAGCATAGGACCTTATAAAACTACATACATGGATTATGCGCTGACAGAGGATGGCAGGTTTGCGGAACTGGCGTATGAAGTGGAAGACAGTGGGATCGATCAGATGAGGTTTGCTTTAAATCCTGTGTATATTTCATTTCAAACGTATGCTGACGGAAGGAACTTTCTGGCTGCCGATCAGAATACACGACTTCCCGGGATAGGAGAACAGGCTCAGCACTTTTATATAGGCGAAAAGCTGAATGAAGATCCTGTGAGTGCCGATGCGATGGCTTTCGTACAGAAGGCAGGCGGCAGGGAGTTTCTTCTTGTAAGTGAAAGAAATTCTTCGAGCATTTATGATATGCCTTTTATGGGAGTTGTTCCGGCAGCAGAGTATCCGGGGTATGTCTTTGTTACCAACAGCGGGCTGGGAACACGTCTGTTAAAGATCGCGGATGCCACGCATGCGGTATCTTTTACGACTATCCCTTCCAGCAGAAACCGTGATCTGCTGGATGTCACGCTGAAAGAAGATGAGAGCGGACTTAAGCTGGTAACAAGCAACGGTCTGGAATTTATTTCGGAAGAGAACATACCGTACTTTGATGCTTCCTTAAGTGAGATCGCTCTTTCATCTGATGCACCGGCATGGTTTAAGATAGGAAAAGAAATGGCGAATGCAGAGATCGCGATCACGGATAGGCCTGAACACAGCGTGGTTTATGTATATAACAAATTCGGTGAGGTAGTCTATACGACCCACGTGATCGGTATGACCAATGTTCTGCCTATGCCGGAAGGCGGCCGTATCGTATTTCTGGGCCGGGACGGTGAGAGCATAAAGCTTACCGGCTTCTGAATCAAAAAACCACGGGTCACAAGACGATCTTCCCACCTTTTAAGCGGCATCAGGTACCTCCCGCGATGCGGGTCCCTCCTAATGCCAAAAGGTGGGCCCCTTCTTGTGACTTGGACGGACCTCGTGGTTGTTTACAGAAAAAAGTATATCGCTTAACAAAATCCTCACCTGACAAATGATCAGCCCCTCTCCTGTCGGATTTGACATAAATCCTGCTTAGGGGTAATATATACAGCATGCGGCTATGGCGGAACTGGCAGACGCGCCAGGTTTAGGTCCTGGTCCGAGAGGGTGCAGGTTCGAGTCCTGTTAGCCGCATTTTCATTAACAGCACTTTTCCCGTTCTTAGGTATACTAAGGAGTTCTGTATCAGGGATCAGTTGCTGTTAAATCTCATTTAAGGAGGTTTTTATGACCGATAATAAAATCAAGATACCGCAGATAATAGCCCTGATACTTCAGGGGCTGGCTTTGGCTGCCGCAGTGTTGTGCGTGCTGTCTCAGCAGAGTATAGTGGCAGGGATGAGTTCCATACAATATAGCGGGCCTGCGATCGTACCGGTGACGCTGTATTTAATCGGTATAGGCTTTCTGATACAGCTTATATTTCTGTTCATTACATTGAAATATGAAGGACGTAACAGAAGGGTGATAGCGGGCATTGTGGCTGCACTTTATTGCCTTTTCAACATGTCAACGCAATGGCTGGCTATGCTTTCCAATATGGTAATGGCCCGTCAGGGTCAGGAGAGGCTTGTTGCGAACGGTCTTGTGACTTCAGCGATAAGTAACAGTACCGGACCATTCCTTGTCATAGCTTCTGCACTGTTCTTTATAACCATAGGCCGATACGGCATCAGTAAAAATCCCGATGAGGAAATGTATGAATAAGGGAAGCATAATAAGTGCTATTTTTTCCGGGATGCGATTACTTTCTGGGGCTTTACCGATCTGGCATCCTGGGGGAGTGAGTTCACGATAAGCCCGGGTTTTTCGTTATGTAATTCAAGAACTCGTTCTTTTACGGACAAATCTTTCCTGTTAGGATATTTTCCATTTATATATTTTGCCAAGTCTTGTGTATTAGCTTTAATTTCACGTATATATTCTTTACAGATGCTTTCTTTTATTCCGGAGGTAGTACCTATGTATATGAGATCGTCATCAAGAATAGCTTTCCCTTTCCCGTTGACGGATGTGGTGTGCTCTCCCCAATATGTATCGCTATATGTTAAATCATACGCCGGAGCAAGTCGCCATCCATAATCTTCTGTATATTGGAATGAAAAGTTCTTTGTGTGGTCATCATTGTTGTGTGTAAATACATTGAAACACATGATTTTAAACATCTGCTCCTTATCTGCGTAGTTATCTTTTGTTAACGCCATTGTTAGTTTCATGAATGTTTCATAATCACAGGATGGCGATCTGAAATCTGCTTCGAGAATACCTGCGAATGTTGATGTAAAGATCTTAACGCCATTTTGTCGGTCAAATCGTTCCGTCTTAAAATATCCTTCACAGATTGTCGAGTCAACAAGTTTGGTTTCTGTCATAATAATTCCACTTTTTTTTGCACATAGCGAATAATCATATTCACGTTTACCGCTAATATTCGGGTCTTTTTTAGCCGGAAATTTAACTATCCACTCTTTCCCCTGTTCGCTTAAGAACACTTTGGGGCGAGTGCCACCACTTGATCCACCTAATCTGTACAATATATCAATCTGATTAGATGGTCTTAATGAAAGAAGTTCGTTACATTCCCTGGCTATTTCGTCAAAGTTTAATCTTGAACCAATTACGTCAAAATCAGTATTTTTTGCAGGCACGTATTCCAATGCTCCCATTCCTGAAGTTCCAATATATGCGAGGCGATCCAAAGTAGAAACGGATTCTCTGCTTATCCCAATTGAATTTAAGTATCTATCTAAGAGAAGTTCTCCCCAACTATCAGGAAGACTGTCTGCAAACACTCCAAAGAGACCGCCAAAGCGATCACGTGACCGTTCGTCAGGGACAAAAACATCGTTTGATAGAGGCAGAGATAAAGGGCTTATCGAAAAACCGGTTTGAATCCATTCCCTATCATACTGAAATGCGATTCTCCTGTCAGCCATTTCTGCAAGTGTCCCCACATGTTTGTTTTTGTAATATACATCCAAGGTTTTACCTTTGCTCATTTATGACCTCCTCAATACTGTTATATACAGGAGTTGAAAATAAATTGTTGAGTTCATGCGTCAAACCAAGTTCCATAGAGAGTTTAATAAAAGATTCCAGAGAAATCTGCCCTGTTTTCTCAAATTTTCTGAGAGTTGCATAACTTACATTACTCCTCGCTGCTAATTGTTTCTGCGTTATCTTTCTTCTTTTTCGTATAGACTTCATTTTATGTGCCATTTCGAGCGCTATATCGACCGGTGTATTGAATATATATTGCATAGCAAACCTCCTTTGCTAGTATTATAGCACTTTTTATGATTTTTGTCATCTATTTGCTACTATAATAGCACTTTCTTTTTGATGTCCCGGCTCGCTCAAAAATGGACGCAGGTCTGAAATTCGAATAAAATATTGCTGAAGAATGTGATTGGTGATAGAATTTTCATGTGATGTTTTAGGAGGCTGATGTTGAAAAGAGAGAGAAAGGGCTTACAGGCAATGCTATCATAGAATTGGCACTTAAGGATGCCTGACAAGCATTAGTATGTCGGGAGGATTACAGTTCCTTCATTTTCTTTAAGGCGTCCAGATAGGATATAGTCACCGAAAGCTCTCTGGTGTCCATACCGGAGGCAGTTTCCATTATAGTTTCTGATGCAGGTTTGTTTTCTTTTACATCTCCAAACAGTATATAGTCAGCTGATATATCCTGCGATTCGCATATGTTATACAGGGTTTCGCAGGAGATCCCCTTTTTACCGTTTTCAATCTCTGAGAGGAAATTCGCACTTATTGATGCTTTTTCAGAAAATTGCTGCTGGGATTCATCTTTATTGGTGCGGATTTTTCTTACTCTGTTACCTATTTCAATCTGTGTCTGTTCGGTATACATGAAACATCCTCCTCTTGTTTTTTTGTTTTGGTATATATGATATGCAACATTGCTAATAATTGTAATAAATAACAGCGTTAATATACTCGCTAAAGACAATGTGCACATTGACTATGGCGAGTATATGGGATAAAATAGTAAATGTGTCTAATAAAATCCGGAGGGAATCCGGTAAAAATATTGACCAAGGAGGGAATAAAATGAAAAGAAAGACATTATTAGGCAAAAGAATCCTATCATTTTTGCTGACATTCGTTCTGATCTTTAGTCAGAGCGGGTTTGTTTCGTTGGCGGAAGGGGAGAATGAGGCGGAGGCAGTTGATGAAATTTCAGAAGATTGGACTGATGAAAGAGATAGTAATTTATCAGAAAATGATTTGAATAATGATGAAGATATAATAATCGATGAGGAAATTGATGATTCTGTAACTGGTGAGGAAATAGTCGAATATGCTGCGAGATTTATAGGTTATCCATATAAATGGGGGACAGCTGGTCCTAATACTTTTGATTGTTCCGGTCTAGTAAAATATGTATATGCTCATTTTGGGGTAAATTTGCCACACGGAACAGATTATTTTGCAGGGAATGGTTATGCAAGCTATGGTACAAAGGTTTCAGGGACTGGGAGTCTTCAAAAAGGAGATTTGGTTTTTTTTGGTAGCTCAGATAATAATTTAAGCCATGTGGGAATATATTCAGGTGACGGGGTAATGATTAATGCACTCAATCCTGAAAAAGGAGTTGTATACACAACTATTAGTCATTTTACCGGAGGTTCTTTTAGATATGGAGTAAGGATTAAAGGTGTTGGTGGAGGAACTACACCCACACCTACACCATCAAGTTTTTGGCCCTTAGTGGACGGAACAAGATACTTCATCAGGAGTGCCTTGTCAGGACACTGTATCGAGGTGCCTAGTGGAACAACTAAACAGGGACAGCCACTTAGTGTATGGTCTGTTACAGGTGGTGGTGACAGGTGGCAATCCTGGATCGTACGAAAAAAATCAAATGGATATTTATTCGAAAACGCTTCAACGGGACAGGCCATAGATATTGCTGATGGTTCTAAAGATGATGCAGTAACTATTTGGCAATATCCGGTTAACAATTCAGCAGCTCAGATTTTCACGTTGACAGATGGGGATACTAAGGGAAAATGTGGAATAATAAATGTTAATTCTGGGAAGGCTATAGATCTTTATAATTCCAATAAATCTGAAGGTGCGGTTATTAAGCAGTGTACATACCATGGCAGAGATAATCAAATGTGGTATTTTATTCCTGCTGACAAAGGTATTGAGCTTACTGGGATATCGAACGGGGCGACCGTATCCGGGAAAGCTAAGTTCTCTGCAAGAAGATTTGAAGCAGATACAAATCATTATCTTCGTATATATATAGATGATGTTTTAGACCAGGCTTTATACAGTGGTAGTGGTGGGTCATATAGCTTTGAAATTGATACGACTAAGTATTCTAATGGAAATCATACGTTAAAGGCATACTATGCTAACACTTGCGCGGCATGGAGCGATACAAAAACTATAAAGATTGATAATCCTGTATATGTTTCGGGTATTACAATTAGTCCTTCATCAACAGAAGTGACAGCAGGAAAGACAGTAACTTTATCTGCAACTATAGCACCTACAAATGCCACTAATAAAGCTATTACCTGGTCATCTTCTGATACGACTGTTGCTACAGTTGATCAGAAGGGTGTTGTTACCGGTGTAAAAGCAGGAAAAGCAACAATAACAGCTAAAGCACAGGATGCCGGAGGTAAGAGTGCAACAGCTACGATTACCGTAAAAGATGCTACTATAGCCGTTACAGGTGTTACACTTAATAAGACAAGCACTACACTGGAGATAGGTAAAACGGAAACTCTTACTGCTACAGTTACTCCCGGCAATGCATCAAATAAGAGTGTAAGCTGGAGCAGCAGTAAAGAAAGTGTTGCTATTGTAGATAGTACCGGTGTAGTTACTGCTAAGAGTGCAGGAACGTCAGTTATAACCGTTGAAACAGCTGATGGTGGATATAAAGCATCATGCACTGTAACTGTTAATGCGGAGTCAACAGATTCTGCAAAAGTGTCTGTAGCTAATGTATCGGGTACTGCCGGATCAAAAGTGGAAGTTCCGGTATCGATCAGTAATAATCCGGGTATAGCTGCAGCTGGGCTTGTTTTAAGCTATGATAAGACAGATCTTACTTTAAGCGAAATAAAGGCGGGTAAGGTATTCAGCAGCGGTACTTTTGATGCTAAAACATCCACCGGTGTAGTTCAGTGGTACTATGCAGGTGAAGAGGATGTTATCAAGACAAACGGTGAACTGTTCAGAGCAGTATTTACTATCAATAGTAGTGCGGCAAAGGGGAGTTATGATGTATCTGTTGGCTTGTTAAATGATGATAATGCTAACTTTACTGACCAGAACGGAACGGCAATCCCTGTAAGCTTTGCAGCAGGTAAGGTTTCTGTAGGAATGGGAGTGAAAGGCGATCTTACCGGTGACGGCAATGTTGCCATGGGTGATGTTGTCAAAGTGGCACGTGCGGTTGCGGGCTATATAATTCTCTCTGCTGAGGAAGAAGCGCTTGCAGATGTTACCGGTGACGGTAAAGTTGCCATGGGTGATGTTGTTAAGATTGCAAGATTTGTTGCGGGCTATATTGACAGCCTGATAACTACATCAAACGTCCAGAGCTTAAATTACTCTGTAAGCGGTATTACAGTAGACATATCTGATGGAGAAGATATGATCGTTATGGCTGGCGAAGATGCTGCAGTAACTGTGGCTGAAAAGAAAGCTAAGGCCGGGGATACTGTGGAAATCCCTGTAGAGATCAAAACCAATCCTGGTATTGCCTCGGCTGCATTATCGGTAAGCTATGACGCGGCTTCGCTTGAGCTAAAGTCTATCACTAAGGGAGAGGTGTTTAGCGAAGGTACTTTTACAGGTGACGTGGAGAAGAATCTTGTGCAGTGGTATGATGTGTCGACTAATAAGGATACGACCGCTACAGGAAAGATCTTCACTATGGAGTTTGCTGTTAAGAGTACAGCTAAAGCAGGAAATTATGCCATTAAAGTAGGTTATCTTGATAATGATGAAGCTAATGTCACAAATATCAATTCTGAAAATGTTAAGGTTGTATTTACTGATGGTGCTATTGTAATAGAAGGTGAAGGCGGAAGCGAAAATGAAGATCCGGAACCTGTACCGGCAGGAATAGCTGAAGTTGAGGTGGGCAAAGCCAGGGCGGAAGCAGGAAAAACCGTAGAGATCCCTGTAGAGATCAAGACCAATCCCGGAATAGCTTCAGCGGCATTATCAGTAAGCTACGATGCAGCAGCGCTTGAATTGAATACTATCACGAAGGGCGATGTATTCTCAAATGGTACTTTTACAGGTGATGTAGCTAAGAATCTGATCCAGTGGTATGATGTTTCCTCGAATAAAGATACAACCGCTACGGGTACACTGTTTACATTAGGCTTTTCGGTAAAGGATGATGCAAAGGCTGGTAAGTATGCTGTTAAGCTTGGATGTCTTGAAGATAATGAAGCTAATGTAACGAATATAAATTCAGAATCTGTAAGTGTTAATTTTGTAGATGGTGAAGTAGAGGTTGAGAGTGCGAAAACAGAACCTGTACCTGCCGGAACAGCGGAAATAGAAGCAGGTAAAGCTCAGACTAACCCCGGAAAGACTGTAGAAATCCCGGTAGAGATAAAGACAAATCCTGGTATTGCCGGTCTGTCATTATCAATAAGCTATAATAATGCTGCGCTTACTCTTAAGTCTATTAATAAAGGTAAAGTGTTAACTGCAGGAACATTTACCGGAGATACGGATAAGAATCTGATCCAGTGGTATGATGTTTCTTCGAATAAAAACACCACAGATACAGGTGTGATTTTTACACTTGGATTTGAGGTTAGATCAAATGCTGCTGAAGGGGCTTATGCTGTAACTGTAGGATTGCTGAATGATGAACCTTCCAATGCTACAAATATTGATTCTGAGAATGTTCCGGTTAAGTTTACTGCCGGAGAAGTAAAGGTAGTATCAGGAACGATTGATCCCCCTGCACCGGTAGTTGAAAAAGAGGATCCTTTCTGCATAGCGCCTGATGTTACAGCTGACACAACAGAGCTTTATCTTGTTAAGGGCCAGAAGTTCACTATGCCTGAGGCAGGATGGACAAGCAGCAATAAAAAACAGGTAACTGTCAGCAAGAAGGGTGTAGTAAATGCTAAAAAGGTTACTACGACTCCCGTTACACTTACGAAAGGTGATCGTACTATAAAAGTATATGTAACAAAGCCTGCGATAGATAAGAAACTGACTATCACTGATGGAGAGGTACACAAGATAAATCTTACTTATGACGCCGAGCATCTTGATGTATACTGGTTTAGTAGTGATCCAAATGTAGCGGATGTTAACATGTATGGAGAAGTTGAACCCATTGCAAATGGAACGGCGACTATAACGGCATTTATTAACAGCAAAGCATATAAGTGTAAAGTAAAAGTTGTAGAGACAGAGCCGTTCAACTATAGATATGTTTATATGACAGAAGGTTCAACAAAAACACTTAAGATTAAAGGTCTCAAGAATCCCATGTGGGAAAGCGACGATACATCCATTGTTACGGTTGAAAAGAATAAGATAACAGGTGTTTCTACCGGATCGGCAATGCTTACAACTACTTATGAAAATGAGATTTATCGTGTTTATGTATCTGTAGAAGATATTACTCCGGATATAAGAGGTATTGTTAAGAAAGGTAAGAACAAATATACGATTTCTCTGGATGTAGATGATTATAGGGGATTATATATGGATATCCGGCAAGATGTGGTATTTATCAGTAATAAGTCTGAAATAGCATATATTGACTCTACAGGTTATCTTATTGCCAGAAAAGCCGGTAAAGCAAAGCTCACTGCTAAGCTTAACGGAAAGACGGTAACGATAAATGTAACTGTAAATAATTAGCTTATAACATAGTCTGAAGGGTAACATAGTGGAATCGGCGGCCTAAGAAGCCGCCGATTCTCATAAGCCATAAGACCATCTTAAATTCTGGTAGATTAACGATAACACTCTTAAAGTATGACGGGAGAGATGATTTTATGTTAAAATAGGAATTGATAATTTCGGCGGGAAAATCTTTATAATCTATCTGGGTGAACAAGATGAAAAACATAGTTCTATTAATGTGTATAGAACTTTGATAAATAATGGTGCTATAGTAAATAATATAGAAGCGCACCGGAGGTTAACAGAAACGTCTCCACGTAAGGAATAGTATGTTACAGAAGAGAGGCTTGCATAATGAAGAAGAGATATATTATTGCAGTAATAATGGCAGGCTTGTTAGCTGCTTGCACAAACACTGTGGATAATGATAATACTACGCGCGACAAGTATGATGATACGGATAATGAACTTTCTGAACAGGACGATAATACTGAAACAGATAAAGATAATGCACAAAACGTCAATGATGTAAGTGGGGCGGGTAACACAGGCAGTACTGATGATTCTGTTGAACCTGAAACTAAGTATAAGGAAGTTTTTTATGATGAGTGTAACGGAGAGCGGACGCTAGAGTGGCTGGATGAATCTGAACTTCCGGGGAATATAGATTTTTTTATTGAATCGCTAAAGGTTGAAGGCTACAGTGTAAAGTTTGATTACAGAGATATCAGGGATCAGGAAATAAAGCTGATAGATGCCATAGATACCGGATCTGCTTTCTATCAGATTCCTGATTTTAAAGTTAATAAAGAGTGTTTTAAGTCGGCTGAAAAAAGTGATCCTCGGGGAGAGTTTGATACATACGGATATTATTTCAGCGCCGACAAAAAGGCTGAGGATAGATATTTCTGTAAAGTATTTAATTGCCCACAGGAAGACCTGGATGTAATAAATGAAAAATGGAATAAAGATGAATCATTTGCTTATCCACAAATACAGGCTGATGATTATAGATACGATCATGACAGTAATTCGACTAAGACATTTTCATATCGTACGATTCCTTATTCTGATAATGGAAAATATTATTATTTTGATGTTGATTCATGGGCCGCTGATGCAGGGGCTCAGGGGAGACCTGCATATCTGGGAACAATAAATGAGATGATGAATATAGCTTTTGATGGAGTCTATTATTATATCAGTTATGTAGAGTATGATGCGGCTGATTATATGATGAACAATGAAAATCTTTACGGACTCAATGGGGTAAAGCATAATGCTGTCCTTCAATGGAAAGAAGAAGGTGAAGAAAAGTATTGGAGTTTATACTTTATGGATGCCGGGCATATGCCTGAAAGAGAAATATCGATTACAGGAGAAAAAGGAGATTATGCCAGATTCTTTTATGATAATTACTCGGATAAAGATATAGTATTTCTGGCAGATGTTACTCATGATGGTACCGATGATATGATAGTTATCCGACAGGAAGGATTAGAGGATTATTCCGGACATGTTTATACCATATCATCAGGGAAAGTAAAGGAAATATATACAAAAACCGGAGGACTTTCGCATGCCGGTGGGATATTTAACTGGTATATAATAGAGCGTGATAACGGATGGGATCTGGCAGAAGAGTTTTTTGGTATGTGGCAGGGAATGGGAACTGTGGCATTTAATGAATACTATCTGTCTGAGAATGGTGACTTAAAGTCCGTAACAGGTATAACATGTCCGGCTGATGATACCGAGGTTGATAGTGCAGGATTCATTATCGAGGCTGCGTTAGATAGATATAATTATAAGTTGATGGAAATGAAGAAGGATTATTATGTATTATTTGCTGTTGCAGAGAGTTATTCAAAACCGGCAATAACTGATCCTGCTAAAGTGTTCAGGTGAGCAAAAGACCGATATCAATGAACTATGTTATCAAAAAAGAATCTGGTTACAAGTATATCGTAGGGGGTGATATAGTGTTTGGACTCTTTAAAAAGAATAAAAAGAAAGAAGCAGAGAGCGGAGAACAAATGGCAGGTGCTGATCTGAAGATACTCCAGGATCTGATAAATGATGTTTTTCCGGGAATCGCGATATTTGTCAGGGATGTTAATTTACAACCTGCCTGTGCAGTTAAGTATACTCAGGGGTTGATAGTACATGAAAGAGGCTTTACAGATGCCAGTTGCAGGGTGGGAGGATTGTTCACCACTCACAGATTTGCTATACTTTCAAATCATATAGGGAATATAAGCATGTTTGAGCATGGAACCAACTGGGGCTTATGTATGGCAAAAAGCGGAGCGCATTTCAAGGTTCTTGATGTATATGAATATCAGGGAAAAACCCAGATCACATTGTTGCATTTGCCAGACGATGAAAGGTGGAAGCTGTTCATAAATACTGAAATATCTATAGAAAAGGGTCTGGTTGATGAGTGCCGTTCCAGATTTCGGGAAAAATGTTCAGAGGAACCGATTCCGGAGCTATGCACAGAGGAATGGCTCAAAAGGTGTTCGTTTCCATTGGGAATGGATGAGAATGGAATATTGTTTGATTTATAGAGAGGAATTTGTACCTGGTTTGTAAGGCGAGAGGAATAAATATTGTATGGATGATCTCAGAAAAATAAGTATATCTAATGCTTGTGGATTTTATAAAAAGGATAAAGAGGAGGTCATTAAGAAGTTTAGAAAGATCACAACGATGCTCACATTCGATAGCCGGATCTGTGCCCCGGGGATAAAGGATAATACTCGGCGTGACTGGTATATTCTGAAGAAAGGAGCAGATCTGACAGAGGCAGTAAAGCTTCTGGATCAGATCATGAAGTGGTGTGAAAGGTTTACAAACAAAAATGGCCGGGTTAGTGCTCATGTATCAGAACGATCTGATGATGGAGAGTATTTTGGGATAGGATATCGGGGAAGATCTGCTATTACTGTTGATGCAGAACGGATACCTGAAATGGGATCATCCTCTTATAAAGAGCTGTTTCAGATATGTGATGGAGACCGGATAAAACTTTTTAAGTATGCGAATGAAAGTAATTATGACTATATGACGGATTGTATTACCGGAAAGTCATACTGTTTTAGCAGGATTGACGGGTATGGCAGCGTGGACGATGCAGATTCGTTTGAGATCGTTAATCTGGTAAGACTTTCTGAGAAGGAAAAAGTTGAAGTACATAATGTAAATCCTAAAGAGGATAAGATTGATAAGAAACAAAGCGTGATCCTGTTTGAGGATACAGAAAATCCATATGAAAAGACTTTTATCGGAGCTGAGTTTGATGGAAAAGTGCTGGTGGTAGAAGCGACTACGGTTGAATATGATGGCAGTTACGGGACTTCGGTTTATGTGAAGGACGAGAATGTGGATAAACTTTGCAGATGTGCCGGAGTAGAGAAAGGAGATCTCCTAAACTGGATAGAAAGCAATTTTACAGAAGAATCGGCAGAACATAATTTTCGTGCATACTGCAGGTGGAGTGGGATCGAGTTTGAGGTGTATGGTTAGCAATGGCAGTTAAACGACCGCTTAGGATATCGGATATGGAACTGTTGACGATGCAGAAACCTACGGGTATTATAAGTTCAGTAGAATTGTTTGAGAGAGGTGGTATATGCGTAAAGGTGTAATATTTTTTTCCCTGGCAATATTATTTATTTCTTTTGGAGGATTAAGTGCATGTGGTGCCGAGGCAGATGGTGAAGCAGACTTATCATCGAAGGCGGTAGTGCAGGAAGATACTCCTACATCGGCGGTGGCGGAAGTTGATGAAGAAAAAACGGAACTGCAGGCTGCGAATGAAGCGGTAACGTCAACTCCTACACCTAAACCCACATCTACTCCTACCCCCACAGTTAATCCTACCGCTACTCCTGCGTCTACACCGACAGTAACACCTGCAGCTGAAGCTAAATCGGATACTAAGCCTACTAAAGCCCCGACACCTACAAAGGAAGCTGCGGCAGAACCGACTGTTGCATCTGCAGCCGAACCAACGCAAAAACCGCAGGAACCCGAACCACCTGCACCTGCTGTGGCAAGCGGATCAGGCTGCCATTTGACAAGTGGTTCCACTATTTGTCTTAGTGCATCTTTTTCAAAAGCCCCTGCTTCGGATGACGGGCTTCTTCATGTGTATCAGCTTGCTCCGTATCAGTATGGACCGGAAGGCGCTGCGGATGTGGGAAACGTTCCTTCTTCACAATCACCTGTGGCTGAATTCAACAGAACAGACGGAGCTGTGGATGGCCTGTATTGTAAGTATGCTTTCGTGGCTATACAGAATGGTACACCTGTGATCCAGGGGGAGCCCCAGTATATAACCAATCCGGAAATACTTGCCGGGAATACAAGAGGAAGAGTAGGATATCCTAAAAAAGGGATCGATGATTATTTTACTAACTGGGATCCTGCACGCGGAGGAGCTGCAAGGCCGATAATGCAGATATGTAATTATGGTGAGGATGGTACTTTGAAGCATCCTTACAGCGGTAATCCCGATCCTCACCCGGTTGACGAGGGACCGTTTCAGTATATGTTTAACGCAAACAATGCGGCCGGAGTAAATGCACTGGCAGACGCAATGAAGCGTGTGGCCTCAATGGATGGAACACAGGATTATATTTTCGGAAATGAAGTTAATGTTCGTAAGTGGTGCTACATTCCCTATATGGACTGGGATACCTATGTAAGGGAGTATATGCAGGCATTCCGTGTGGCATATAATGCGATAATGAGCACAAATGCTAATGCACGTGTATTTATCTGCATCGATCAATGCTGGGACAGGAACAAGCCGGCAAGCGATCCTGAATATTATTACTATTTAGATGGCAAGGACTTTTTAGCTAAGTTTAATTCTATGGTAAGCTCAGGAGGAAATATAAACTGGGGGTTGGCTTTCCATCCACACCCTGTTCCTCTTACATATGCAAAATTCTGGGATATGTCTGCGCTTGATCCCATTTATGCCCAGCTGGTAAACACCAATGCTATGGTAAGTTTTCAGAATATGGGTACAATTACAGGCTACATGCAATCAGGCGCTATGAGGCTTCCTTCAGGAGGGGTGCGGCCGATGATAGCCAGTGAGACCGGGATACCCTCCGGTCAGGGGGAGGATGTGCAGGGAGCGGCTATGTATGCTTCCTATCAGGCCTGTGTTAGGAATCCCTATGTGGAGATCATGATATACTCAAAAGATGCATCGACAGGTGCAGGCTTCAGTTCCAAAGCACAGGAAGTATACAATAATATGGGCGGGCCTAACGATGCGGAATATGATGCCTGGGCAAAATCTGTGATAGGAATCAGCGACTGGGGGCAGGTTCTGAGATGATATAGAGCAGTAATATGTCTTTGTGGCTCCCAAGATTTTTGAAAGTGCGCATACACCAAAAAATATGATTATCTGAAAGTGCGCATACACCAAAGATTATTTGCGGAATACATTGTGTTTTGTGGAGAAGAGTGCGAAAACTGAGGAGAAATCAACTGCAAGGAGGATTTTGCCCGGACTTCAGAGGATGTAAAAAGCTATTTTGTGAAGTTCAATAATGACCTGAACACGCTTTTTATGATGCTCCAGAATGTTTATGGGGTAGAACTGAAGGAGAGGAAAAGCTTAATCATATTTGATGAGGTTCAGCGGTATCCCACAGCAAGGGAGATAATAAAAGATATTCCATTTAAAAGCATCAGTCGAAACGGCTGGTGCTTTTCTTGTTGGATTAAAGATCCAATAAAACCACCTGCTATGCAGGTGTGTTCCCAGTGAGCTTTAGCTTCAAGAAGAAAACCTCCTGAGGTATAATGAGTGCAGGT